>NZ_JALLJA010000008.1:0-316653 GCF_023242385.1 Pseudomonas sp. MWU12-2345
GCGGGCCTCATCGCCGGCAAGCCGGGAGCATACGAGAATGCAGACCGTTTCCTGACAAATTGACAAGGTTATTTTTGAGCCGGAACACTAGAATAGCCCCCGTCTTTTACAGAACCTGAGCCCATTTATGCCGGATCCGGTTGACCCTTCAAAGGTGTCGGAACTTCCCCTGGACACGCTGGTGGCCTGTCACGAGTGCGACCTGCTGATGCGCAAGCCCCAGCTCGGCCTTGGCGAAAAAGCCCAGTGCCCACGCTGCGGCTACGAGCTCTACGCCCATCGGCACAATGTCGTCGAGCGTAGCCTGGCCCTGGTGCTCGCCGCACTGCTGTTGTACATCCCGGCGAACTTTTTACCCATCATGCAGCTCAATCTTCTGGGCCGGACTTCCGACGATACGGTCTGGAGCGGCGTACTGGGCCTGTACCATACCGGCATGTCCGGCATCGCCGTGGTGGTGTTCCTGTGCAGCATGGGTATCCCTTTGCTCAAGCTGCTCTGCCAGTTGGCCGTGCTGTTGAGCATTCGCTGGGATATCGGGCGCAGCTATGGCTTGTTGCTGTACCGCATTTACCACCACCTGCGCGATTGGGGCATGCTTGAGGTCTATCTCATGGGCGTGCTGGTGGCGATTGTCAAACTCGCCGACCTGGCGGAGCTGAGCCTCGGATTGGGCCTGGCCTGCTTTGTCGGTTTGCTGTTGGTCCAAGTAATGCTGGAGGTGGTCATGTCGCCCCACCAGATCTGGCAGGCGTTATCGGGAGAGGACGAACATGCGGGCGATTGATGCAGGCATCCTGATCTGTACGGAATGCCACGAGTTGAACCGCCAGGAAGAGGACAGCGACGAGCAGGTCTGTACCCGCTGCGGCGCGGCTGTGCACCCACGGCGCCCCAACAGCCTGATGCGTACCTGGGCCTTGCTGCTGACCTCGGCGATTCTCTATATCCCGGCCAATATGTTGCCGATCATGACCGTCAGTTCCCTGGGCAAGGGCGATCCCAGTACCATCATGTCCGGTGTCATCACCCTGGTGCAGCACGGTATGTTTCCCATTGCCGCCGTGGTTTTTGTCGCCAGTATTCTGGTACCGACGTTCAAACTGGTGGGCATCGCCCTGCTCTTGTTCTCGGTGCAGCGCCACCAGCCGCTGTCGGCCCGGCAGCGGATCATCATGTACCGCTTTATCGAGTTCATTGGCCGCTGGTCAATGTTGGATATCTTTGTGATCGCCATTCTGGTGGCGGTCGTGAACTTTGGAAGAATTGCCAGCGTCGAAGCCAATCTCGGCGCGATAGCCTTTGCCAGTGTGGTGATCTTGACGATGCTTGCCGCAGTAACCTTCGATCCCCGACTCATCTGGGACAACACGGAGTCGGACGACGACCATGAGTGATTTGCCAAAAGCCAAAACCCGTCCGGCCTCGAACTGGTCGGCCGTCTGGGTCCTGCCGCTGATTGCCCTGATCATCGGCGGCTGGCTCGGCTGGCGTGCCTATAACCAGACCGGCATTGAAATCCAGGTGCGCTTCGAAAGCGGCGAGGGCATCCAGGCCAACAAGACCGAGATCGTCTACAAGGGCATGCCCATCGGCAAGGTCAAGGGCCTGAGCCTGGATGTCGAAGGCTCCACCAAGGGGGTCGTCGCCACCATCGAGATGAACAAGGATGTCGAGTCGTCCCTGCGCACCAATACCCGCTTCTGGCTGGTCAAGCCGAGCGTGACCCTGGCGGGGATCACCGGCCTGGACACCCTGGTGTCCGGCAACTACATCGCGGTCAGCCCCGGGGATGGCGAACCGGAGCGCAGGTTCAAGGCGTTGAACCAGGAGCCGCCGCTGTCGGACCTCAAGCCGGGCCTGCATATCACCATCAGGGCCGACCGCCTGGGTTCCCTGAACCGTGGCAGCCCGGTGTTCTACAAGCAGATCCAGGTCGGCCAGATCAAGAGTTATGCACTCTCGGCGGACCAGAACATGGTCGAGCTCAAGGTCTTTATCGAGCCGACCTACGCCAACCTGGTGCGTAAACACACGCGTTTCTGGAACGCCAGCGGCATTAGCATCGACGCCAACCTGTCGGGTGTGAAGGTGCGCAGCGAGTCCCTGGCGAGCATCGTCGCCGGCGGTATCGCCTTCGCCACGCCGGAGAATCGCAAGGACAGCCCGCCCACCGACCCGAGCCTGCCGTTCCGCCTTTATGAGGATTTCGACGCCGCCCAGGCCGGGATCCGCGTCAAGGTGAAACTCAGCGACTTCGAGGGGTTGCAGGCCGGGCGTACGCCGGTGATGTACAAAGGTATCCAGGTCGGCAGCCTGAAAACCCTGAAGATCGACCCCGACCTGACCAGCGCCAACGCCGAGTTGACCCTCGATCCGCTGGCCGAGGATTACCTGGTGGACGGTACCCAGTTCTGGGTGGTCAAGCCGTCGATTTCCCTGGCCGGTATCACCGGGATCGAGGCCCTGGTCAAAGGCAACTACATCGCCATTCGCCCCGGCGACAAAGGCGGTCACCCGCAGCGTGAGTTCGAGGCCCGGGCCAAGGCGCCGCCACTGGATCTGCGCTCCCCGGGGCTGCACATGGTGCTCTTTACCGACAACCTGGGTTCCCTGGATGTCGGCAGCCCGGTGCTCTACCGCCAGGTGAAAGTCGGTTCGGTACAGAGCTACCAGTTCTCCCGCACGCGCAAGCAAGTGATTATCGGCGTCCATATCGAGAAGGAATATGAAAACCTGGTCAACGCTTCGAGCCGTTTCTGGAACGCCAGTGGCATCACCCTCAGCGGTGGCCTGACCGGTGGCATCCAGGTGAAGAGTGAGTCCCTGCAAAGCCTGATGGCCGGTGGTATCGCCTTCGAGACCCCACTGGACAAAGCCCCGTTGCAAAAACGCATTCCGCGCTTCCGCCTGTTCCCCAACCATGACGAGGCGCAGCAGCAAGGCACCCTGATCACCATTCGGGTCGATCGCGCCGACGGCCTGCGCAGTGGCACGCCGATCCGCTTCAAAGGCCTGGATGTGGGCAAGATCGAAAGTGTCGACCTGAGCGATGACCTGCAATCGGTGTTGCTGTCGGCGCGGATTACCGAAGTGCCGGAGCGTATCGCTCGGGTTGGCAGCCAGTTCTGGGTGGTGAAACCGGAGTTGGGCCTGATCAAGACCGCCAACCTGGAAACCCTGGTTACCGGGCAGTACCTCGAAGTGCAGCCGGCAACGAAGAAACTCGGGGTGCAGAAGGATTTTGTCGCGCTCAAGGAACCGCCGGATGCGGCGGTGCCGCAAGCCGGGTTGAGCCTGACCCTGAGCGCCGCGCGACGTGGTTCGCTGAAGGAAGGCGTGCCGGTGACCTACCGCGAGGTGACGGTGGGCAAGGTGACCGGGTATGAGCTGGGAGCGACCGCCGACCGGGTGTTGATCCATATCCTGATCGAGCCCCGTTATGCATCGCTGGTGCACACCGGCAGCCGGTTCTGGAACACCAGCGGGTTTGGTGTCGACTTCGGCTTGTTCAAAGGCGCGACGGTGCGGACCGAGTCGCTGGAGACGCTGATCCAGGGCGGGATTGCCTTTGCCACGCCGGATGGCGAGCGCATGGGCGCGGCGGCGCGGCCGTTGCAGACCTTCCCGCTGTTTGACAAGTTCGAGGATGAGTGGCTGACCTGGGCACCGAAGATCAGCCTCGGTAAATAGCATCGCCTTTGTAGGGCTTGCTGGCGATGACGGCTGGTCAGGCGATGCAAGGCTCACTGGCCTCATCGCCAGCAAGCTGGCTCCTACAGGGGGCGACAGTATTTCTCCCGCCAAAATGAAAAGGCCGCGATCAATGATCGCGGCCTTTTGCTTTCCAGCTTCTGAAGTCAGACCTCGTCCAGCTCCGGTTCCGCCGCTTCGCTCGGCACCGTTGCCCGGACTTCATCGTGCCGGCGGATGTACTTCCAGTCCGCTTCGTCGATATAGATCCCGTTCGGTCCGCTGCCGCCTTCAAGGTCGATGGCTACGTGCGCCGACACCTGCGGCTTCACGCTCGCCAGGATCGGCACGAAGCCCAGTTGCAGGCTGGTCTCCAGCAACGCCGCCTGGTTGCGTTCGTCGATGTCCGCGGCCTCGTCGAGGTAGTACGGCAGACGCACGCGCCCGGCCTGGTCGCGGTCCATCAGGTGCAGCAACAGGTACATGTTGGTCAGCGCCTTGATGGTCATGGTCGTCCCGTTGGACGCCGCGCCGTCGATATCGGTGTGGATCACCGGCTGGCCGTTGACCTTGGTGATCTCGAACGCCAGCTCGAACAGGTCCTTCAAGCCCAGCTGGTTGTGGTTTGCCGCCACCAGCCGCGCCAGGTATTCCTTGGCCTCTTCGTTCTTGTTGTCCTGATCGGCACTCTGGCTCAGGTCGAAGACCGACAGGGTTTCGCCTTCCTCGTACTGGCCGGCACTGTGGATGATCTGGTCGATATGCTTGAGCGCGTCCTTGTTTGGCGCCAGCACGATACGGAAGCTCTGCAGGTTGGAGACCTGGCGCTTGTTGATCTCGCGGTTGAACAGCGCCAGCTGGTGTTCCAGGCTGTCGTAGTCGCTGCGGATATTACGCAGGGTCCGGGCGATATCGGTCACCGCCGCACGGCGCGCCTTGCCCAGGGTCAGGGCTTCGTCGGTGCGGTGGTCATAGGCGTTGATCAGCAGTTGCAGGCGGCGCTCGATGTCGTCCTCGCTGTCGAACTTGGCCACGCCCTTGAGACGCACCTGGGCGTAGAGCGCATCGATCTGCCCATCGGCCCGCTGCAAGCCCTGCCAGCTGTCCTGGTAGTCGTTGAGCAGCGGCAGCAGGTTGTCCATGGAGTCATCTATCGGATCCATGAACGGCGTGCCGAACGGCAGGTCGGCCGGCAGCAGCTGGCGACGGCGCAGGGCGTCGTCGAGGGTGCGCTGCTTGGCTTCCATATCGCCGATCTGCCGGCCCACCAGTTGCAGCTTGGCCGACAGCTGCTGGACGCGTTCGGTGAAGGCATCGCTGGAGCGCTTCAGTTCATCCTGCGCGCCTTCCAGTTGGGCCAACTGTTCCAGCTTGTCGCCTTCCTCGGCGCTCAGGGTCTGGGCGCGACGGAAGTCTTCCAGGGCTTTCTGCGCATCCAGCACCTGCTGGTACAGCGCTTCGGTCTGGGTCTTGCTCGCGGCCCGGTCGGCGGCGACGGCCTGCTGGGTTTTCAGCTGCTTGAGCTCTTTCTCCAGGCGCTCTTTCTGGTCACGCAATGCAGCACGATCGGCCAGAGCTTGCAGCGCCGGCGGCTCGATATGGGACAGGTCGATGGACAGGCCCGGCACTTCGAAACGCTCGCCCTTGAAGCCGTCGAGGATCAGTTCCATGGACTTGACCCACTCGCCTTCCTCGTCCAGGGCAATGCCGTGCTCGCCCAGGGGCAGGCTGAACAGGGCGCTATTGAACAGGCGCATCAGGCGCTCGACATCCTGTTGCGAGAACTCTTCGCGCAGCCGGGCATAGCTGTTGTTGTCGGCGTGATCGAGTTGCTGTTTCACCGACTTCAGGCGTTTTTCCAGGTCGCGCAGACGTTCTTCCAGGTCCTCGGCGCTGAACTGCCGGGACTGGGCCAGGGCGCCGGCCAGTTCGTCGTGGGCATCCTTGGCCGCCAGCAGTTGCTGCTCCAGCACCTTCACATCGTTGACCAGGGCGAAGCGATTCTTGAGTACCGACAGTTCGCCGAGCCAGCGTTGCAGGTCGCTGATTTCCCGCTCCAGGCGCATCAGCTCCTGGGTGCTGCTGCGCTGGTCGTTCTGCAAGGCGTCCTGTTCATTACGGTAATGCTCGGACTGGATGACCAGCTCTTCCTTGCGTGCACCGGCATAGTCCGACCAGGTACCGAGCAACGAGTCCAGCAGCGGCGAAATACGGTGCAGCTTGCCGCGTAGCACATCGCGCTGGCGTACCCCCGAGGCCAGCGCCTCGACCAGGGGGCCGGCGGCCACCATGGCGTTGTAGTCCTGCTCCATGCGCCGCACGTCGCGGAAGGCTTCCTCGCAGGCGGCGATATAGTCGACGCTGCCGGAGCGCAGGCTGTGTTCGAAGGCATCGAGGAACAGTTGCTTGAGCTTGGCGGCGGTGATCTCGCGCATGTGCAGCAGGTTGATGAACAGCGCGCGGAAGGTCTTCAGGCTCTGTTCGCTGGTGGAGCGCAGCGGGATCAGCGTCAGGTCCAGCGGAATCGAAGTATGACCGCCGACCAGCAGCCGACGCAGTTCATCGGGCTTGAGTTCGTAGGCTTTCAGGCCGTTGCGTTCAAGGTTGTTGAACAGTTCCTTCTGGCGCAGGCAGGTGTCGTCTTTCTGGTAGTGGGCCAGGTCCAGGCGTCCGGCGTAGGCGAAGAACTGGTGGCCGAAACCGCCGCCCGGGCCGCGTCCGACCACGCCGATCACATGGGGGCCGTGGGGCAGGGCGACTTCGACGAGGATGTAGCTGGTGTCGGTGGCGAAGTAGAAGCGCCGCGACTGTTCCAGGCTGTACTTGCCGAAGCTCATGTCCGACATGCGTGCCAGGATCGGGAACTGCAAGGCGTTGATCGAGGCCGATTTACCCAGGTTGTTCGCGCCGTACACCGACAGCGGATGTTC
The DNA here is from genome assembly GCF_023242385.1 of Pseudomonas sp. MWU12-2345. Lineage (NCBI taxonomy): Bacteria > Pseudomonadati > Pseudomonadota > Gammaproteobacteria > Pseudomonadales > Pseudomonadaceae > Pseudomonas > Pseudomonas sp. MWU12-2345. The sequence continues at coordinate 6,624 of NZ_JALLJA010000008.1, forward strand.
CAGGGGAAACAGGCCGAGGCTGTAGCCGGCGGTGTTCAGCAGGGCGAAGCGGCGAATACCGTAGCGTTCCTGGCTCATGCGTCCATCTCCTGTTGCTCGGCGGCAATGGCCCGGGCCAGCGCGTCTTCTTCACTTTCTTCGGTGGGCTCGACGAATTCGCTGAGGTCCAGCGGGTCATCGGTTTCCAGCAATTTTTCGTCGCTGTCGTCATCCACCAGCACCGGCGTCGGCAACGGCAGCACGCTGTGCAGGCTGGCGGCCATGTCGCGGTCCTGCTGGACCGACAGGCAGACGTCGAGGAAGCGGTGCATCGGTGGCAGGAAGCGGAACAGGCCGGGTTCTTCGAGGGCGAAGCCGAGCTGGGTCATGCGGCGCATGATCTTCTCTTCCAGCTCTTCCTGGGTGGTGACTTCGGCCTGGACGAACAGGTCGCGGTATTTCTCCAGCAGCGACGGCAGTTCGTCACGACCGAGGCTGCCGCCATCGAGCACGGCCACCGGGTCGCGGCCCTGGTCGGCGAGGTGTTCCACCAGGATGAAGGTGAACAGCGCCAGGCGCTGGGCGGTCTTGTTCACCTGGGCGGCGGCATTGTCCGGGACGAAGTAGTAGAAACCGCGGGTGTCGCAGACCAGCTCGAAGCCCAGGGCCTTGAACAGGGTGCGGTACTGGTCCTGGCAGTTGGACAGTTGGGCGTACAGCTCCGGGTCGCGGCGGCTGATGTGGTAACCCTTGAACAGCTCGCGAAAGATCGGCGCCAGCTGGGACAGTTCGGAAAGATCAAGATGCATGGGCTGTGCTCGCGGAATTTTCGCCGGCTTCTTCGACACGCGAGAGCAGGGCGAAGGAGCGCAGGCTGACCTGGTGCTCCTGGGTGTGGTAGTCGCGGCGTTCGAGGCGCTCGCGCTGGAAACGTTTTTCCCGCGACAGGCGCGAGAACCAGTAGAGCAATTCGTCGGTGGCACCGTCCGGTTCCTGCTCCAGCAGCCAGCTCATCAGGTCCGGCATCGGCAGGGCGTCGCTGCAGCGTTCGAGCATTTCCTTGACCGTGCGCGGCGCCCGTGGCGACTCGCCGCCCTTGGACGACTTGTGCGCCTTGGGGAAACGCGACGGCTTGGCTTCGAAGCGGGCCAGGGCGTAGACATAGGCCTCGACCTGGCCGGAGCTGCCGAGAAAGGTGCTTTGCGGGCGGGTGAACATCGGCATCGCCGCTTGCGGCACGGCGTCCAGCCCTTTGCGGCGGATCACCGACAGGGCCAGGGCCGCGCCACGGGTCACGGCGTTGTGCCGGCGGGCTTCTTCACGCAGCGGCAGCAGCAGTTCGCGGGCATGGCGCAGGGTCAACTGGGCGCTGGTCTGCATTTCCAGGATCCGCGCATGGGTGCGCAGCAGCATGTCGTCGTCCACCAGGTGGCCAAGACGTTGCTGTTCGCTGAGCATGCGCAACAGCACGTTCTCGACCTTGCGCACGCCCTGTTCGAAGGCGCCGTCGGCGTTCACCAGCTGGATCATCGGCTCGACGTATTCGTCCCAGGTCGCCAGGACCTCGGCGTAACGCTGGCGCAGCGGGATCTGCCGGTCGCTGGTCTTGGCCCGTTCGGCAACGGCCACCAGGGCCTGTTCGTCGTTGGCGAGCTTTTTCAGTACATCGCGCACACGCATGTCGAGCAGGCGCAGCTGGCGGGCCAGGTCGTTGCCGTCGCGGATATCGAAGGCATCCTGGATGTAACCGGCCAGGCGCTCGAGGTGGCGCAGGTAGGCTTCGATCTCCAGGCACAGGCCCAGGCGGTGTTCGCGGCGCAGGTAGGCGAGGAAGTCGTGGATCTGGGCATTGAGCTCGAAACGGTTCGGGCTTTTCGCCACGGGCACCAGGATATCGAGGCGAATCCACACGTCCAGCAGGCTGGTGATGTCCTGGGGCGTGCTGTCCAGCTGCTGGGCAGCCAGTTGCTGGCGCAGTTCACCGAGGCTCAGGGTGCCTTGGTCGAAGTGTTCGCACAGAGGCTCCAGAAGGGCCCAGTGCTCGGCGAGGGCGCGCAAGACGCGCTTGGGTTCGATCATGGGAGAGGCCGGCTGGTTGGCAAATTAAAAGGAGCGATTGTACTGCATGCCGCGCCTGATTTATCCCCAGCTGATCAGAGGCTTGGCGTTCTTGCGATCAACTGCGGGCGATCTTCGCCGAAGGGCGGTAGAATCCCTGCTTCAACTTATCCACAGATGGCCGACCTTTGCTTATCGAGTCCCGCCGCCGCGCTTATCTGACCGCCATGCAGGTGGTCCACTGGCTACCCCGCACCGAACTGCCGTTCGCCGCGCCGTCGCGGCCGGAGTTGTTTGTCGAGCCGGAGCCATTGGTCGAGGTCCAGGCTCCCGTGCCTGAGGCGAGCAAGGCCGCTGAACCGGTGGCCAGGCCCGTCGAGCGGCCAAAGATCGAAGTGCCACGGCCCTCGCCGATCCAGCGCGCCGAAAGCAAGCCGGCGGTCGCTGTTGAAGAGGCACCGGCCCCGGTCAAGGCGGTTCAGGTCCCACCGCCGCGTTTCGCCCTGCAATTGTTGCGCGCCGGGCGTTGCCTGGTGCTGGTGGAGTTACCCACAGGCGAGGCGTTCCAGAGTCGCGACCCGGCCTACCTGTTGCTCAAGGACATGTTGCGCGCCGCCGGGCTGCCGGACAGCCCGCAGATTGTCGGCGAGCCGGTGCGCTGGCCGCTGCTGGTACGCGGCAACCTCGACCAGGGCCCGGATGCGGCGCGGGACTTTGTCCAGGGCTTTGTCCAGGCCCGGCGGGAAGAGGGCGAGTGCGCCTGCCTGTGGCTGATCGGCCTGCCGGCGGTGCGTTTTGCCGGTGAAGCCGATGCCGAATCGTATAACCGTGAACTGCAGGTCGAAGGCCTGGGAGCGGCCTGGGCGTTGCCCGGTCTGGAATTATTGATGGATGAGCCACAGCGCAAGGCTGATGTCTGGCAAGCCATGCGCCGGCTGATGGCGCGATGGAAAAGTAACGATGAGTGATGCGGTAAGTTTTCGCCCGATGACCGAGGCGGACCTGGATGCGGTCCTGAAGATCGAATACGCGGCGTTCAGCCATCCCTGGACCCGCGGGATTTTCCTCGATGGCCTGGGCAAGTACCAGATCTGGTTGATGTTCGAAGGCAGCCAGCAGGTCGGGCATGGCGTGGTGCAGATCATTCTCGATGAGGCGCACCTGCTCAATATCACGGTCAAGCCGGAGAGCCAGGGCCGTGGCCTGGGTTTGCGCCTGCTCGAACACCTGATGTCGCGGGCCCATGCGGCCGAGGCCCGGGAATGTTTCCTTGAAGTGCGCGACAGCAATCGGGCGGCCTTCCGCCTGTATGAGCGTTATGGTTTCAATGAGGTCGGACGCCGTCGCGATTACTACCCGGCGGTGGGTGGACGCGAAGACGCGGTGGTGATGGCGTGTACGTTGGTTGACTGAAGATTTTCCACGTGACCCCGAGCCGGGGTCGGGTGTCATAACTTCGGACTATCTTGAGGCGGCAGAGCATGAACGAACTACAGGATCTGATTGATAACAACGAGCGCTGGGCTGCTGCGATCAAGGAAGAAGACCCGGAGTTTTTCGCCAAGCTCGCGCGCCAGCAGACCCCGGAATTCCTCTGGATCGGCTGCTCCGATGCGCGGGTTCCGGCCAACGAGATCGTCGGCATGCTGCCGGGCGACCTGTTCGTGCACCGTAACGTGGCCAACGTGGTACTGCACACCGATCTCAATTGCCTGTCGGTGATCCAGTACGCGGTGGATGTGCTCAAGGTCAAGCATATCCTGGTTACCGGCCACTACGGTTGCGGCGGTGTGCGGGCTTCGATGCAGGATCGCCAGTTGGGCCTGATCGATGGCTGGCTGCGGTCGATTCGCGACCTGTACTACGAGAACCGCGAAGTGCTGGCGCAGTTGCCGACCGAGGAAGAGCGGGTCGACCGCTTGTGCGAGTTGAACGTGATCCAGCAGGTGGCCAACGTCGGGCATACCACCATTGTGCAGAACGCCTGGCACCGTGGGCAGAGCCTGTCGATCCATGGCTGCATCTACGGGATCAAGGATGGGCGCTGGAAGAGTCTGAACGCCACCATCAGCGGCATCGAGCAGTTGCCGCCGCAGTACCGGTTGCGGCCGGTGGATGCGCTCTGAAGTCCTGCTGATACCGCGAGCTTTGTAGGCGGAGGTTCTTAAGGCTTGCGTCGTTTGAGCTGACGTCTTCGCGGGCAAGCCCTGCTCCTACAGTCCTCTGTCGGTCACCGATTTTGTGTACGACACAAACCTGTAGGAGCAGGGCTTGCCCGCGAATAGGCCCTTGAACCTTACGCGGTCAGATGACCGGCATCGCCGTCACTGGTGCCGGCGCCGGTTTCTTCAGTTCGTTGAGCTGCGTCTTGATCGCCGTGGTCGAGCATTGCTTCTCGGCATCGGCTGGCGACAGCTTGCGTATCGACTCATAGAACAGCACGCAGGTTTTCTGGGTGTTGGTCACCTGCCAGTTATCAGTACAGCTTTTCAGCTGCGCCGCCGGATCGCTGCCCGGTTTCTGGCCCATGCCGGCCTGCCAGCAGGCGGCACTCAAGTCCTGTCCCATCACCTTCAAGCCCGCCGCATCGGCCTTCGCCTGATCGCCGCCATAGCTGGCCGGGTCCGCTGCGTACCAGATATAGCTCGGGTGATTGGAGCCCAGCACCGGCACTATCGTCCCCGCTGCCGGGCGGATGAGGCCCAGCTGTAGCACACCGACGTCCGCGCCATATTGCTGCTTGATCCAGTTGCGCACCGGTGCACCGAAGGCCACCATCGGCAACGCCGTGCCCTTGGACGTGACACTGACTTCCTTGACCATGGTGGTCTGGTAGTCGGTGAAGTAGCTGTAGACGGTTTCCAGGGTACTGCCGGCGTTGGACGGCGCGGCAATCGGGGCGATGTCGATGATGGTCTGGTAACCCGGTGTCTGCTCCTTGGGAATACCGTTGTCGGTCAGGAGCTCGGCCCAGCGGTCGGTGGTGGCCGACTCCAGGTAGTCCTGGGCCTGGGTCAACGAGTAATCCGGCGGGAAGTGCAGCAGTTCGACACTCTTGCGGTTGTCCAGGGCCAGGCCCAGCGGCAGGAACAGGTACCAGTTGTAGGCCCATTTATTGTCGGCATTCAGTTTCGAGGCGCCTTTGTAGGCCAGTTCGCCAGCATTGAGCAGTTGCGCCAGCGGTTTGTCATAACCGTTCGGCACGCCGCTGAAGTGGGCATAGAGTTGGCCGGCTTCGGCTTTCACCGTCACCTTGGCGTTGGTGTAGCCGTCGCGCTGCACGCTCTGGTTCAGGTAGTGCTCGGCGGTCTGTTCCAGGGTCCAGTTGCGAAAGCAGATGACGTTGCAGTTGTTGGGATAGGCGAAAAGCTGGGTGACGCGTTCCCGGCTACCCAGTTTCATTTCGACATCGGCGTGGGCAAGGGTGCTCAGGGTGAGTGCGGCTAAGGTACTCGTCAATACAGCGAGTTTTGACATGCTCAGATCCTTTTCAGCGTTGACCATTGGGTGAGGTGACTGCTCATACTGCTGCAGGTGGTATTTTCCCGTTATGGGGAAACTGTGATTTTTCTTGTACTTGATATCCCTGACCAAGCGTAGGCGTTCCCCCGGACTTCATCGCCTGCTGTCCGCGGTCAGTGGATAGCCAGGGACCACCAGCAAACATGTGATCGTGATGCACAACATCAGCAGGAAGAATCCCAGTTGCAGGGGGCTCCAGTGGGTGAAGTGCAGGATGGCCTGCCAGGGGTGTCGCCAGATCGATTCGGGGCGCTCGCCGCCCTGGCGCTTGCTGTCGAAGAGGCCGATTGCACCGATGCCGATGAATGTCGCCATGCCCAGTCCGCCGGACCAGGCCAGAAACAGCAGTGCGATGACTGCCTGTGGCACGCCGTGACGAATGACCAGCCAATATCGGTTCGGGTTGATGCGTTTGGGCAGCAGGTATTCGCTCAGCCATAAATCGATCGCCATCAGCCTCCAGCACATCGGTTGCCAAAGGCGCATCGCGTAGGTACCGATAATCACCGGGACTAAACCGGTCAGCAGCGAAGTCAGCAAATTGGTCCATAGCGTGCCCTTGGCTAGCCAGGTCTGCCAGGCGGGAATCGTCGACAGTGTCACCGCCAGCGAGCAGCCGGCCCATAGCCATCTCCAACTGGAGGGGGGGACGGCGCGGGGTAGGAACTTGCGCCAGAAAAAAACGTCGGGATTGGGCAGGCGCTCGATAAGTTCCGGGTACCTGTGGGTGAGTTGGTCTGCAAGGTCCTGGCAGGCCTGCCAATGGCTATTGGTAAATTCCTTGAATTCGCGGTCCTGTTGCCGGAGAGAGAGCGGGGTCAGAAGTAGGTAGGCTGCTTTTTGCGCGGGCGCCCTGTAGAGATGCTTCAAGGCCCTGGCTTGCAGCTCCTCATGGAAGGCTTCCCGTTCGCAGCGCCTGTTCAGCGATTGCCAGACCCATAGTGGTTCTGGGGTAATGCCTACCCGGTTGTCCCAGCCGAACGCCTGGCAGACCCGGTCGAATAACGGCACGCTCCATTGGGTATCGTTCAACAACTGCAGCACGATCCGTTGCCATTCCTGGCTTCGGTCGAAAATCTTCATCCAGGGCTGTTGCGAGTAATGTTTCAACTGCTGGAGGAATGGCCGTTCCTGCCCGGCCTCCAGCAGGTCCTGCAGTGCCTGCCGATATTCCTGCAGCAATCCACTGGACAAGGCTTCAGCTTGCCAGGGTGTCATGCGCACGGTTTGCCAGGGCGTCAACCATTCCAACTGCTGAACGGCCCAAGCGGCAATTGAACGACGCAGCCCCGGTTGTTCGAAGCACAGGTTCAACAGCGCCTGTTGAAACGCGTCGGCGCATTGCTGTTGTCGTGCCTGCTGCCAACGCTCCGGCAAGTTCTGTTCGGTGAGGTCGGCCAGGAGGGACGGGACCGGATCATCGCGGACTGGCGCAGCGGGGCGCGTGTTCAGCGGTTGAATATCCGCGGGCCAGGACCATTCATACGTTTGGGCGTGTTCCATCGCGTCGGCTGTCAGGACGGCCATGGGCAGGGGAGGCGCTTCTTCTGGCGAGTCATCGTCCCGCCAGCGAGCAATCTCGAGCGCATGCTCATAGGCTTCGCGCAGGCGTTGAAAACCCTCGGCGTCTTCATCCGGGCGATTGCTTTTCAGCAGTCGCGCGTAGCTGCGCTTGATGCTGCGTTCATCGGCGTCTTCCGGCAGTTGCAAGAGCGTCCAGCAATTCATGTCGCGACTCCTGTCAGTGCCAGATACCGTTGTCCAGTTTATCCAGCTGTTCGATCAGTTCCTGACGGATCTCGCGAATGCGTCGTTCGTCCTGTCCCTCGAGCACTTGCTGGAACTGCCCGGCCCATTGGCCGATACGTTCGCGCAACTCGCCCAGGCTTTCCTGGTAAAGACGTTCCAGGCGTGCGCTCAGCACCGTGTTCACCTGCTGATCGCGTGGGTGCACCTTGAGCAAGGTCAGGGCCTGCAAGCGCTGTTGGATCTCTTCCGGTGACAGCACCCCGGGGTTGTTCTCGATGATCAGCGAGTGCTGTTCGCCGGTCAGCGGAATATTGACCTGGGCTTCGAGCAGACCGTTGTTGTCGTAGGTGAAGCGCACATCCAGCGAGACCTCGCCGGCCTTGCGCTTGGGCACCGGCATTTCCAGCTGTCCCAGAAAGACGTTGTCGCGTACCAGGCGGCTTTCTCCCTGGTAGATTTTCAGCAGCACCACGGCCTGGTTGTCTTGCAGGGTATACACGGTCTTGACCCGGCTGACCGGCACGATGCTGTTGCGCTCGATGATGGGCAGGTAGTGTCCGCTGTCGATCTGTTGGCCGAACTGATGGGAGGTTTCGATCCCAAGGGTGTAGGAGCAGACATCGGTCAGCACCACTTCTTCGAGTGCGGCGGAGCGTGCTTTCAGTGCGGCTTGAATGGCGGCACCGTGGGCCACGACTTCGTCCGGGTTGAGGCTGATGGAGGGGAAGCGTCCGAAAAGGCCGGCGGCCAGCTTGCGCACCAGCGGCATGCGTGTGGTGCCCCCCACCAGCAGGATTTCGTCCAGGTCGTTGACCCGAATCCGTGCATCGCGCAGGGCCCGTTCGATCGGGCCGCGCAGACGTTCCAGCAGCGGAGCGTAGAGTTCGGCCAATTGCTGTTGGGTAACGGTCCGGCTCCACTGCCGGCCGTCGACACGCAGGCTGAACTCGGCGCTGGCATCCTGGCCCAGCGCCTTGCGCACACGTTCGGCTTCGCGCCGCAGTACCTGGCTGACGCTGGCCGGGGCCGGGAAGTCCGCGGCCCCGCGTTGACTGTCGACAAAGTATTCGAGCAATACGCTATCGAAATCCTCACCGCCGAGGAAGTTGTCACCCGCGCTGGCGCGGACTTCCATGACACCGTCGAAGAGCTCAAGGATCGACACGTCGAACGTGCCGCCGCCGAGGTCGAAGACCAGGAACGAGGTTTCCTTGTCGCGTTGGTGCAGGCCATAGGCGAGAGCGGCGGCGGTGGGTTCGTTGATCAGTTTTTCGACTTTCAGTCCCGCCAACTCACCGGCGATCCGGGTGGCTTTGCGCTGGGCATCGCTGAAGTAGGCCGGGACGCTGATCACGGCTTCGTGCACGGTTTCACCGTAGGCACGTTCGACGTCTTCCTTGAGGCTCTTGAGCACCAGGGCGGAGAGTTCCTCCGGACGGAAAAGGCGATCGCCCAGGCGTACTTCCTGGGCGCTGCCCATATGGCGCTTGAACAGTGACGTGGTGGTCTGGGAGTGGGTGTGCAGCCGTTCTTTCGCCGCCTGGCCGACCAGTACCCGGCCTTCATCGTCCAGGCCGACCACGCTGGGGGTCAGGAACTGGCCGAGGGCATTGGGTACCAACTCGCTGGTTTCCCCGCGCCAGACGGCAACGAGGCTGTTGGTGGTCCCCAGGTCAATCCCTACGATCATTACGACGAACTCCCTTTTCGCTCGGCAAAATTCTGAAACAGAATACTAGCGGGCAAGGATATTACCGGAGTACGGAGGGGGTAAAGCGGATAGTGGCTCTGGGCTATTATTTGGTCGGCGCCGATACATGAGCGAACCTGCAGAAGCAGGCTTCTACGGGGGGCGAGAAGAGGAGCCAGCTACTGGCTCCTCCGCGTGCCTGTCTCAGACGGTAAATCGTAGCGCGTTGGTCAGATCGCCCATCGGCTTCTGGCCGCGGGCGACCATTGCGTCATCACGCTGCTTGAGACCGTCGAGCTTCTCCAGCTGGAATACCCGGGTGATCAAGCGCAGGATCGAGGCGGTGTCATACACCGTGTGATCCACCGTGCCCTTGCGGGCGAAAGGCGAGACCACCAGGGCCGGAACCCGTGTGCCCGGCCCCCAGCGATCGCCTTGCGGTGGCGCCACGTGGTCCCACCAGCCGCCGTTTTCATCGACGGTGACGATCACCACCATGTTTTTCCATTGCGGGCTTTCTTGCAGTACTTTCAGGATACGGTCGATATGCCGGTCGCCGGACGCCACGTCGGCGTAACCGGCGTGCATGTTCAGGTTGCCCTGGGGCTTGTAGAAGGTCACCGCTGGCAACTTGCCGGCCTGGGCATCGGCGAGGAACTTGTTGCTGCTCGGGTCCTCACCCAGTCCACCATCGCGCAGGCGCTTGGCACGCTCGCCAGGGTTTTCCGGACCCTGCTGCTTGAAGTAGTTGAACGGCTGGTGGTGGTACTGGAAATTCGGGATCTTCGGAATGCCGGCCGAGTCCTTGAACTGGTCCAGGGTGACCTGCCAGGCACCGGCGTACCAGGCCCAGTCGACGTTCTTCTTCGACAACTTGTCGCCGATGTGTTCGTGGCCCTGGGGCACCAGTACCGTGGGCAAGCCCGGCTTGGCATAGTCCGGATGATCGGGGTCGCGGATCCAGGTCGGCCAGTAAGGCGGGGCCATGGTGTTCACCGCGTAGCCATCTGGAGTCAACGCACTGGGGCCGAACTGCGGCGCGCCGGTCATGGCGCTGGCCGGGGATTTCTCCAGGGGTTTGAGGCGCGTGCCGAGCGGGTCGTCACTCTGCAGCGTGGCGATCTGCGGTTTGGCCACCGAGTTGGCGGCGTCCGGGTAGAAGGGCACGGTCGCGCTGATCAGGTATTGGTGGTTGAGGAACGAACCACCGAAGGCACCCTGGAAGAAGTTGTCGCAGAGCACGAACTCCTTCGCCACGTCCCACAGGCGCAACGAGTAACGGTTCTGGGCGTAGTGACCCATGGTCAGGCCGCCGGAGTCAGCCCAGGCGACGAACTGGTCGTTCTTGCCGCCGTTGATCTGCATCTGGTTCTGGTAGAACACGTGCCACAGGTCGCGGGTGACCAGGCTCAGGGGCAGGTCCTCGCCGTTCGGGCCCTTGAGGGCGTACGGAGCGTTGGGCAGGTTCTGCTGGAACTGGGTTTCCGCGGGGTAGGTCACGCCGTCAACGCTTTGCGGGCCGATCTGCAGCACACCGCCCCAGGCCGGCGGCAGGGTCTGCAGCAGGCTGCCATCACGGTCGCGTTGCTGGTAGTCCGCCGCCGCAAGGGCTGACAAGGGTTTCTCGAGGCCGGGAAAGTCGGCGAACAGGTTATTGAAGCTGCGGTTCTCGGCGTAGATCACCACCACGGTTTTCACCTGGTCGTGCAGCGCCTTGTCCAGCTCGGCCCCCGACAGCTCGCGGGTGTCCGGCTTGCCGGGTTCGCTCGGGGAACCGCAGGCGGTCAGCGTCGCGCCAACGCCCAGCACCGCCACGCCACCGAGAAAGCGGCGACGACTGGTGTCGGTGGGGTTATCGTTTTCGGGCGCTTGCGACTGGTCGAGGTCTTTCTCGTCACTCATCCTGGGTTCCTGCTGGCTGGGTTTGACGTATCAAAATATTTCGCATCGAAACTTAGCAATGCAATATGACGGAACAACGACAGATCCATTCTGCCGCCGGGCAGTATGCCAATTGTCGAGGGGGATGGGGCAGGGATTGCGTGACGGAATTTTGCCGGGGGCCTTACAGGTCCCCGGACTGAATCGCCGCGACCATCGCCGCGACTTTGTTGGTGGTGCCGGTCTTGGTGATCGCGTTGGCGATATGGAAGTTCACCGTGCGCACGTTGAGCTCAAGCAACCGGGCGATTTCCGGTGCTGTCTTGCCTTCGCCCGACCACTTCAATACCTCGACTTCCCGAGGAGACAGCAGATACGTGGGCGTGCTGGACAGGTCGCGGATGGCTGCTGAATGCAGGACATTGCACAGCCACAGAATATGCCCGGCTTTTTGGTAGAACTCGCGGCGATCGATTTCGCCCTTGGGGCGGGCGACGCACAGAATGCTCTGGTGGCCCTGAACATGCTGTACCGTCTGTGACCAGCCATGACGCATGCCAAACGATTGTTTTTGGGTCCAGAACGCTGGGGCCTTGGCAAAAATTTCCGGCGACCAGAGCACAGGCATATGGGAATGCCGGGCACGGGTCAGCACCGGGTCGATCTCGTAGAGGTTGTGGTCCTGATAGTACTGGTTCCACTCCTCGGGATAGTTGTTCTTTATCCAGGGGGAGGCACCGGGGTTCAGTCTGATATAGCGGTAATAGGGGTAGCCTAGTTGCCTGACCAGACCGGGCAAGAGCTCGAACAATTCCTGCTCGTCTTGCGCCGAACCCAGAAGCCGCAATTGCTCTTCTTTCCATTGGTCCATGATTCATCCACCTTGAAGCACGACGGGTGGGGCGGGGCACGCTCGGAAAAAAACGTGATGGTACGATCGTGCCGGTTTGTCCGGACAGCGTAATACATGACGCGGATCACTGACTCGCGGAATTTGCGTTCTTGCGTACTTATTCAGCATCAATTCAGCATTGTTGCAATTAGCGTCGTCGTTTTTGAAATTGTCACTTACTTGTTACTTTACTGGGGGGCGGCGAGCCACAAGAGCGCGGATAACTGCGCTCTTGCAGCGGCTTGTAGTTTGTAGCAATCGCTATGGCATGACGGGTGCGTTGTAGGCCAGGGTGGTCCCCAGCGCCCACAGCAGGAACAGTACCAACGGTGCGTGCACCAGTAGTTGTACGAAGGAGAAGCCGATCAGGTCCCGCGCCTTCAATCCCAGCACGCCCAGCAGCGGCAGCATGTAGAAGGGGTTGATCAGGTTCGGCAGCGCCTCGGCCGCGTTGTAGATCTGGACTGCCCAGCCCAGGTGGTATTTCAGGTCATTGGCCACCTGCATCACATAGGGCGCCTCTATGATCCATTTGCCGCCACCGGAGGGAATGAAGAAGCCGAGCACCGCCGAGTACACCCCCATCAGCAACGCGTAGGTATCGTGCGAAGCGATCTGGGTAAAGAAGGTCGAGATGTGGTGGGCCAGGGTCAGCGCGTCGCCGCCCTTGACCGTGGTCATCAGCGCCGCGATGGAACCGTACAGCGGGAACTGGATCAGCACGCCGGTGGTGGTCGGCACGGCACGGGCCACGGCGTCGAGAAAACTGCGCGGGCGCCAATGCAGCAGGGCACCGGCCATCAGGAACAGGAAGTTGTAGGTGTTCAGCCCGGAAATGGCACTGATCGCCGGTTTGGTCGAGAACTCATGGAACAGCCAGCCGGCGGCCAGCAAGGCCAGCAGAATGATCAGCAGCGGGCTGTATTCCAGCCATTCGCCGGGGCGCGAGCGCTGGCTCAGCGGTGGCAGGTTGAAGCTCGGATCGACGCCGCAGGCCTTGGCGTCCCGGGCCGAGTCGGGGCCCGGTGCGGTGGCGTAGGCGATCACCAGCGAGACCACGATCAGCGCCAGCAAGAGCACGCCGGACTGCCAGAGAAAGATGGTCTGGGTGAAAGGAATCACCCCGGTGATCGACAGGATCGACGGTGGCAGGCTGGCCGGGTTGGCCTGCAGCTGGGCGGCGGACGACGACAGCCCCAGGGCCCAGACGGCGCCCAGGCCCAGGTAGGCGGCGGCACCGGCGGCGCGGTAGTCCATGCGCAGATCGGTGCGGCGCGCCAGGGCGCGGACCAGCAAGCCGCCGAAGACCAGGGACAGCCCCCAGTTCAGCAGCGAGGCGACCATGGAAATCAGGGCGACCCAGGCCACCGCCGAACGGCCGTTCTTCGGGATCCGGGCCAGGCGGTCGATCAGCTTCACCGCCGGTGGCGAACTGGCCACCACATAACCGCCGATCACCACGAAGGCCATCTGCATGGTGAAGGGGATCAGGCTCCAGAAGCCGTCGCCGAAGGCCATCGCGGCTTCGCTCGGCTTGGCACCGATGGCCAGGGTGGCCAGGGCGACGACGATCACCGCCAGTGCGGCAAACACCCAGGAGTCGGGAAACCAGCGTTCGGCCCAGTTCGAGCAGAGCAGGGCAAAGCGGGCGTAGCGGCTGGTTTCTATAGCAGCGGCCATGGAGAGGTCCTCTTGTTCTTGATTTTATTGGGGAGCTACAAGCGATGAGTGTGAAACGCCACGTGTAGGCAGATGCCCACGATAAATCAATCTCATGGCATTTTCCGATTCTCTTTTATCCGAGCTCGGTCTTGCATACTCTGATGTCCCTGACAGGGGCTCACGGGAATGAACGCAAGTGAATATGGACATGAACAAGGAGTCTTCCTTCTCCTACCAGGCGGTTTATCGCTACCTCGTCGAGTTGATCGAGACCGGTAACTCCACGAGCGAGCAGAAACTCCCCTCCTTGCGACAGTTGGCCTTGCGCCTGAATGTATCGGTGTCGACGACCAAATATGCCTATTCGTTGCTAGAGGACGAGGGCAGGATCTATGCCAGGCCGAAACTCGGCTATTTCGCCAAGGCTATGCCGGCTCCCCCGCTGAGTGAAGGATCGCCCAACCTGCTCGACAATGTGTTCGCCAATGCCCGGCAGCCGGGAATGCTAGCCCTGAGCAGCGATGCCCCGGCGATGTTGCTGTCCTTGGAGGGGCCGCTGCTGATGATTGAGCGCGAACTGGCGCGGCAATATCCGCGTACCCACGCTCCGCTTTATCAGCCCTTCGGAGAACCGGAGTTGCGCAGTGTGATTGCTGATCGCTACACCCGTTCAGCCCACTGCTACTGGCAGGCTGAGCACGTGTATGTCGGCTCGGACCTGCGCAGCGTGTTGGAGCTGTCACTCGAAGCCCTGAATTTGAGCGGGAGTGTGGCGTTGGTTGAGTCACCTTGCTCCTGGGCGATCCTGCGCCAGTTGCAAGCCGCCAGGATCCGCGTTATCGAGGTACCCCTGGGTAACGATGGGCGATTCAATCTCGTTGCTTTGCAGGATCTGCTCAGGTGCGAGCCGGTGGGGCTGGCGGTGCTGTCTTCGACGGTGAATATCCCTCAGGGCATGCTGATGCCGGCACAGGACAAGCAACAGATCTGTCGCTGGTTGGCGGAGCGGGATATCTGGCTGTTCGAGAACGACAGTTATGGCGAGTTCTGTTTTTCTGCGCAGCCGACGCGTTACCGCGATTTTGCCGACCCGGAGAAACTGTTGGTGTTCTCCACCTTCGATAAAATCATCGGTTCGGAGGCTCCTTATGGCTATCTGCTGTGTCGCCGGCACGGCCCTGCGCTGCACCGGCTATTTCTGGATAGGGCGTTTCGCCTGTCGCCGATTCGTCAGAAAGCTATAGCCAAACTCTTCAGTTCCCGGCGTATCGACCAGCATCTGGTAGTCTTGCGTGCCATGCTGCTGGACCGGATGAAACGCCTGCAGGGCTTGCTTCACGAACACGGCGATGGCCAATTGCGGATGATGGTGCCGGACGGTGGCGCGACCTTCTGGCTCGAAGCTGCACGGCCAGTGGACATGCGACGGGTTTTCGAGCGTCTGCTGGCCAGGCGTATCGTGATTGCTCCAGGTGAAATTTTCAGCCTGCAAGGTGCCTGGAGGCACTACTTGCGACTGAGCTACACCATCGATTGGAGCAAGGACATTACCCACGCCCTGAAGGTCCTGGTCCAGGCGATTGCCGACGAGGATCAGATACCGTAGCAATGCCGTGGTTCAGGGAATTGGCCGTGGCGGACTTCGTCGGCAAAGCGCTCGTAGGCGTCACGAATCACGGTACCGACGTCGGCATACTGCTTGACGAAGCGAGGCGCGTGCTCGCCACCCAGGCCCAACAGGTCCTCTGTCACCAGCACTTGGCCGTCGCACGCCGGCGACGCCCCTATACCGATGGTGGGCATCTTCGAGTCCAGGGTAATCTGGCGAGCGACACCTTCGGCCACGCCTTCGAGTAGCAGGCTGAAGGCCCCGGCTTCCAGATTGGCCTGGGCGTCAAGGGTAATCGCCGCGGCGGTTTCAGGGCTCAGGCCCTGGGCTTTGAAGCCGCCCATGATATTCACGAATTGTGGCATCAGCCCGACATGGGCCATCACCGGAATACCACGTGCTACAAGAAACTCGACGGTGCCTGCCAGGGCTTTGTTCGCTTCCAGCTTGACCGCATCGCAACCGGTACGTGCCAGGACCTGGGCGCAGTTGCGAAAGGCTTGCTCGTTGGACTCCTGATAGCTGCCGAACGGCATATCGGCGATGACGCAGGACAATCGTGTGCTGTCGACCACTGCCCGGGTGTGCCCGATGATTTCTTCAAGTTGCATACTGAGCGTCGAGGCACGACCGTAGCCGACCATCGCGGTGGAATCACCGACCAGAATGAAATCGACGATAGGGTCGATCAGCTTGGCTATCGAACTGGAGTACGCCGTCAGCGAGACGATTTTCTGTTGACCTTTCATGGCGACCAGTTGGGGAACTGTCAATCGTTGGGTACGGGCATGGATGCTCATCGGTGTCTTCCTCTTGTGATTGAAGGCTCGGTTTTCCGGGGCGTCTGGGGTTACAGCCAGCAATGCCAAGGCGGTCAGCGTGGGGAATCACGCATGCTGATTTTCCAGTGCGTTTTCAAGCTTGCGCAGCCGTGGCAATACATGGCGACAGAACCCGCGCATCTCTTCACGGGTCTGCCAGCCAGAGAAGATGAACTCGCTGATGCCGACTTTTTTGTACTCCAGCAAGTATTCGGCGACTTCCTGATAGCTGCCCACCATGCATAGCGCCGATCATCCGCGGCGGGTCGGGCATGTGATAACTGATGCTCATTAGCAAGGAGTCGATCCCGAGTTCATCCGCTTCCTGGGCAAAGTCGACGATGCTGGTGAAATCAAGCGCGTTGGTGTTGTGCTGCTTGGTCGCTTTTTGCTGGCCGTTGTCGAGCGGCGAGCACCAATGGATACACAATGCAGGCAAGGCGTTTCTCCTGAAAGGCACTTGCCCGCGCCAGTTGGAACGGGCAGTTTCGTGGTGGGATCTTCATGTTCGACTGCATCGCGTATCACGGCGATTGCAGTGATTAGGACGGGTTCATTGATCCTGCTCCTTCACCAGGGTGAGCCATGAAACATCAACACCACGAACCATCAAGGTGTTGCGGGTAATTCGCCCCTCGGTGCGGTAGTTCATGCCACGCAGTTCATTACCGAATTCGTGGTGTAATTGATGAGCACTGTTCTGTTCGATAACGATTTTGTTATCGAGAAGCCCCAGATATTTGATCTCGATACCGCACTTGCGCAGATCACGGGTCAAGCTGTTGAAGTTTGAAATCTTCGACAGGAATTCTTGCGCGAAAATGCTCATGCTCGAACTCACCTCCTGCACCAGAAGGGGCCTCAAGTTTCGGGTGAGAAAAAATGCCATGATGGTGCTCGGTTTGTTCCATGTTGTGTTCTGTCTCATGGGTAGGAGCAAGCCCGATTATTGGTTAAAGTCGCGAAAATTCAATGTACAGGTTCGGGCTGAAAACCAACCCAGATGCATTGTCAGCTTGTCCCTTTCGGTGATTCGATGGACCATTGCTAGCGCTATGTAATCGTGCGATTGGGATCGAGATGCCCCTTTAGGGGCTGTGTAGGGCCGTACGGTTTCAGTCGCGAGTTTTCCAGAAAGTCTGTTCAGGGTCCCTTCATGAAGGCCAATCACTATTCTCGCGCCGGGCGTTTCTCTCAGGCTGACTACAAGACCCTGGGCCTGGCGGCGTTGGGCGGTGCGCTGGAAATCTACGATTTCATTATTTTCATGTTCTTCGCGCTGACCCTCAGCGAGTTGTTCTTCCCCCCGCAAATGCCCGAATGGTTGCGCTTGCTGCAAAGCTTCGGAATTTTCGTCACCGGTTATCTGGCTCGCCCGCTGGGCGGCATCCTGATGGCGCACTTCGCCGACCGCCTGGGGCGCAAGCGGGTCTTCAGCCTGAGCATCCTGATGATGGCCCTGCCGTGCCTGCTGATCGGGATCATGCCGACCTATGCCCAGATCGGTTACTGGGCGCCACTGCTGCTGTTATTGCTGCGGGTGTTGCAAGGCGCGGCGGTGGGCGGCGAGGTGCCGAGTGCCTGGGTCTTTGTTGCCGAGCACGCGCCAGCCGGGCACCGCGGTTATGCCCTGGGGGTTTTGCAGGCCGGGTTGACCTTCGGTTATCTGCTGGGCGCCTTGACCGCGACCGCCCTGGCGCGGATCTACAGCCCCGGCGAAATCCTCGATTTCGCCTGGCGCTTTCCGTTCCTGCTGGGTGGGGTGTTCGGCGTGATTGGTGTCTGGCTGCGTCGCTGGCTCAGCGAAACCCCGGTGTTCATGGCCTTGCAGGCGCGTCGTGAAGAAGGCGAGGAGGTGCCGTTGCAGGCGGTCCTGCGCACTCACCGTCGGGCGATCCTGCCGGCGATGCTGCTGACCTGTGTCCTGACCTCGGCGGTGGTGGTGCTGGTGGTGGTCACGCCGACCGTGATGCAGAAGGTCTTCGGCATGAGCGCCAGCCATACATTCGCCCTCAGCAGCCTGGGGATCGTGTTCCTGAACATTGGCTGTGTCCTGGCCGGCCGGCTGGTGGACCGGATCGGTGCCTGGCGCGCGGTGCTGTTCTACAGCGCCTTGCTGCCGTTGGGCATCGCGCTGCTCTATAGCTGCCTGATCCATGGCGCTGAATGGGTTGGCCTGGCCTATGCCCTGGCGGGCCTGGCCTGTGGTGTTGTAGGGGCGGTGCCTTCAGTGATGGTGGGATTGTTCCCGGCGCGCATCCGGGTCTCCGGTATTTCCTTTACCTACAATATCGCCTACGCACTCTGGGCCAGCACCACGCCGCTGTTGCTGATCGGCCTGATGCCCTGGAGTCCTTGGGTCTGCGTCGGTTATTGCGCGGTGATGGGCGGCGTCGGTGTGCTGATCGCGTTGTACTTCGGGCCGCGTGCCTCTGCGACGGCCGAGGCTTCGAGCGTTCGCGGCTGTTGAGCCGCGTCCGTCCCTGGCGGCTTTGCGCAGTCAGCGCGTCTCGGTCACCTTCTTGAGGAAGCGTGGCTGATCGGGATTGCGGCCACGCAACTCGGCCAGTCTGGCGGCCATCAGGTAAAACCCCTGGATCATGGTGAATGGCTCCAGCAACGGGTGGGCCGTCGGCACGCTGACCAGGTTGGCGCCGGGCGTTCCTCGTGGCGCCACCAGCAAGACCCGGGCGCCGCGCTGGCGCATGTCCTCGGCGAACGCCAGGGTGCCGGCCTGCTCGGGCCCGGACGGGGCGAAGAGCAGGACCGGATAACCGGCCTCGATGATTTCCATCGGTCCGTGGCGGACCTCGGCACTGGAAAAGGCTTCGGCCTGGATCCCCGAGGTTTCCTTGAGTTTCAGCGCCGCTTCCTGGGCGATGGGCAGCGCCGGGCCGCGTCCGATCACCACCATCTTGTCGACCGGGCGCAAAACCTCAAGGGCCAGCGACCAGTCCTCGTCGACCGCCCGCGCCAGGACGGCGGGCAAGCCTTGCAGGGCGACACCGAGGCCATTGTCCTGCCCCAGCCTGGCGCTCAGCGCCGCCACGGTCTGCACCCCGGCCATCAACATGGCGACATAGCTTTTGGTTGCGGCCACGCTCTGTTCCAGCCCGGCCGGGAGCAGTACCTCGGCATCGCTGGCGGCGGCCAATGGCGACTCGGCGGTGTTGACGAACGCGGCCACGCGGGCCCCCAGTTGTTTCAGGTAGTTCACGCTGGCGATCAGGTCCGGGCTCTTGCCCGATTGCGACAGGGCGGCTACCCAGCAGTGTTTCAGGCGCAGCGGCGGCTGTTGCAGGCTTACCAGTGACAGCGGAATCGACAGCCAGGGAATCCCCACCTGGCTCATCATGGCATAGCCGAAGTAAGCGGCCGCGTGATCGGAGCTGCCACGGGCGACGCTGATGATCAGCTCCGGCGGCGCGGCGGCCAGTTGCTCGCCGAGGGCGACGATGGCGCGGTCATCGTCGAGCATGCGTTGCACGACGGCGGGTATCGACAGGGTTTCCTGGAGCATCA
Organism: Pseudomonas sp. MWU12-2345; assembly: GCF_023242385.1. Lineage (NCBI taxonomy): Bacteria > Pseudomonadati > Pseudomonadota > Gammaproteobacteria > Pseudomonadales > Pseudomonadaceae > Pseudomonas > Pseudomonas sp. MWU12-2345. The sequence continues at coordinate 26,009 of NZ_JALLJA010000008.1, forward strand.
GTGACATAACGTAAATACCTGGATGTCCGTCAGCCCCGTGGGCCGTCGGGTACGCAAAGAAGATCGCCGGGAATGAAGCTCAGGCCGGCGGCGTCCATGGCCATGCTCAAGGCGCCCCACAGCGGCGCGTCATGGGTAAAGTGGGCGGCGACAATCTCCGGAGGGAAGGGCACCACCTGGCCGATCAGTTGTTTCAGTGCCGGTGCCAGGGTCGAGGCCTGGTGAAACAGCCCGCCGCCGATGGCGATGCGCTCGACGTCGAGGGCCACGGCAAGATTGCTGACCTGCACCGCCATGCCGGCGATACGCCGTTCCAGCACCTGGCGAACCGTCAGGTCGCGGCTGGCAAACAGGTCCAGGGCGCGGTGGCCCGGCCCGAGCATTTCCGTGGCCAGGCGGGTCAGCGCGGCGCCCGAGAAAAACTCTTCCAGTGGCGCGGCACCTTGTGCGTGGGTCCGCCACAGCTCGGGGTACATCGGGTCGAGAAAGGGCTCCAGCATGTAGCCGATTTCCATGGCCGCGCCGTTCTGCCCGCGAATCAAACGGCCATTGGCGATGGCCGCCGCCGCCAGGCCGGTGCCCAGGTTGAGGTAGATGGCGTTGTCGATGCCCGCCAGCGCTCCCCAGCGGGCCTCGGCCAGCGCGCCGGCCTTGACGTCGTTGTCGAGCATCACGGCTTGGGTGTCCAGGCCTTCGCCCAGCAACGACGGCAGGTCGAGTTCTTCGAACCCCGGCGTGTTCGGTGCCATCAACAGGTTGCGACCACGCACGACCCCGGGGAACACCGCGGCCACGCTGGCCACCCGTGAGGTACCAAAATCGCCGACACAGGCGCGTGCCGCCGCGAGGATGCGCTCGAAGGCCGGTACGCCACGGGCGCCGTCGGCATGGGTGGTCAGCCTGCGGGTGCTCAGGTGCTGGCTGACCGGGTCGTAGCAGGCGATCTGGGTCTTGGTGCCGCCGACGTCGATCGCCAGCAGCACACCTTGGGTGGACGCCGTGGCGTCCGGGTTATTCAACGGCTCGTGCATCGTGGGTATCGCTTGTCTTGTTGAAGGGCCAGAGTTGTTGCACCCGCGCCCAGAACAGGTAGGCCACGCAACCGGCCGCGACCCACACCAGCGACCACTGGATCGGGTAGGCGCCAGGAGCGTTGTGGTTGGACGCCAGGTAAATGTAGACCCAGCCGAGCAGGGCGATCACTGCTGGCACCGGGTACAGCCACATGGTGTAGGGACGGCTCAGGTGCGGCTTGGTCTTGCGCAGCACGAACAGCGAAATGATCTGCGCCACCGACTGCACCAGGATCATCACCGTGGTCAGCAACTGGATCAGGGTGGTGAGGTCGGTCAGGCGCCCGATCATGAAGCCGACGGAGGTCAGCACGCCCATGCTCAGGATGCCGTAGACCGGGAAGTCGTGCTTGGGGTGGGTGACGCTGAAGGCGTTGAAGAACACCTTGTCCTTCGCCGCCTCGAACGGCACCCGCGAACCACCCAGCAGGCCGGCGAACACCGAGGCCACGGCGGTGATCAGGATCAGCACGGTGACCACGGCCGCGGCGGTATCGCCCCAGGTTTCACTGAGCAGCACCGAGGCTACGGAGTTGTAGGCCGCCGACTTCTGGTCGAGCATGCGGTGCCAGTCCACCACCCCGAGCACGCCGACCTGCATCAACAGGTAGATCACCAGCATGCCGAGCACCGACCAGACGATCGACTTGGGGATCACCCGGCCCGGTTGTTCGACTTCCCCGGCCAGGTAGGCCGAGGTGTTGTAGCCCAGGTAGTCGTAGATGCCGATGGTCAGGCCACCGGCCATGCCGAGCCAGAAACTGCTGTCGCCGAGGTTGAAGGCGCCCTCGGGAAAGCTGAAAGCCAGTTCCGGATGGAAGTGCGAAAAGGCCGCGGCGATCAGCGCCGCGATACTCGCCAGCATGATCACCCAGAGCACGATGCTCAGGCGGGCGATGGATTCGATCTTGCGCCAGAGCAGCACGATGATCAGCCAGATCAGCACCAGGCCGATGAGGTTGCCGGTGGTCTGGCTCATGTCCGGCCAGAACCAGGTCAGGTACTGCACGAAGCCGATGATCCCGGTGGACATGATCAGCGGGATAAACAGCATTGCGGTCCACACGAACAGGAACGGCAACAGCTTGCCGGTGCGTTTGCCGAAGGCTTCGCGCAGGTAGACGTAGGTACCACCGGCGCCGGGCAGCGAAGCGCCGAGCTCGGCCCAGACCAGGCCGTCGCACAGGGCCAGCAGCGCGCCGAGGATCCAGCCCAGGTAAGCCTGCGGGCCGCCCATGATGACGATCATGGTGGGAATGGTGATGAACGGGCCGACGCCGCACATCTGGCTCATGTTGATGGCCGTGGCGGGAAACAGACCGATCTTGCGTTTGCTGCCGGACGAGCTCTGCCCGGGGGGATTGGAGATGCTCATGCTGTGACGTCCTCTTGCGCGAGTAACCGAAGGTGGCGGCAGGTAGCGAAGGTGCTGCGTGCCGGCGACGCCTTGCAGCGACTCGGTATCGTTATTGTTATGGGTTGCGGGCGCCTGGGACAGCGGCGACCTGACGAATAGAAAAGCACGTCACGAGTATTAATTCAACTTGATTTAATTAATTGGCAGCGCCGATCATTCGCCGATGAAAAGTCTCCAGAACACCCGCACGGTGACCACCGGCACCAACGCTGAACACGCTCGCCTGCACAACCGCCGGGTGATCCTCGAAGCCATTCGCCTGGGCGGACGCCTGACCCGTGCCGACCTGACGCGACTGACCTCGCTGACGGCGCAGACGGTGTCGAATATCGTCGCCGAGTTGCAAGAGGAGGGGATGCTGCTGGTGCACGCGGCCGAGAAAATCGGTCGTGGCCAGCCGCCGGTGCCGTTGTCGATCAATCCGGAGGGTGGCTTTTCCCTCGGCTTTCACGTGGCGCAGCACTCGATCATCGGCGTGATGCTCGACCTGTTGGGCAACACCCGCGCCCAAGTCACCCTGACGGTGAACTACCCCAGCTTCGAAGAGGCTTTGCCGCTGATTCTCGAGACGGTAACGGCGTTTCGCGGGCAACTGCCCCACGGACGCTTCCTCGGCGTCGGCGTGGCTCTGCCGGGACCGTTCAGTGTCGAGGGCATGACCGCGGTGGGGCCGACCGCGATGTCCGGTTGGGACGAGCCTGATATTGCCCTGCGCCTGCAACAGGCCGTCGGCCTGCCGGTGCTGCTGGAAAACGATGCCACGGCGGCGACCATGGGCGAGCGCCTGCACGGCATTGCCAGCGACCTGCAGCACTTCGTCCACCTGTTTATCGGCAGTGGCCTGGGGGCCGGCTTGTACCTGGGTAACCGCTTGTATTCCGGGCACTGGCACAACGCCGGGGAAATCGGCCACATGACTGTGGTGCCCGGCGGCAAGGTCTGTCATTGCGGCAACCACGGTTGCCTGGAGCGCTACATCTCCATCGCCGCCTTGCTCGAGCACCTGGGCCAGCGTGCCGACCAGGACATCAGCACCTGGGACATGAGCGAGCCGCGCTTTGCCGCTGGTGTCCAGGCCTGGCTCGACGAGGCGGTGCCGGCCTTGCGCCAGGCGATCAATATCCTCGAGTCTCTACTCGATCCGCAGACCATCCTGATCAGTGGTTTCCTGCCGCCCGCGATCATGAATCGGCTGGTGGAGGGGCTGGAACCGTTGAGCCGTTCCATCAGCAGTCGTCGCGACCGCGAGTACCCACGTCTGCAACTCGGCACCGCCGGGCACGACGCGGTGGCGCTGGGGGCGGCGGCCTTGATGATCCTGGCGGAAATCAGTCCGGACTATGAGGCATTGCTCAAGCCGGAATAAGGGCGCGGCCAGGGGCAACAAACGGCCCCCGGCCACGCAGCGGGAATGTTTCAGGCCTGGCGCCAGCTCACCGCGTCGATGCCGAATTTCTCGGCCATGGGTTTGCTGGTTTTCTTCACCCGTTCGCGACCGAACTTGCCGATGCGGCCCACGCCGGCATCACAACTGGCCCAGTGCCAGGCCTCGGCATTGTCCATGTGCTCCAAGCGAATCACGAAAGACTTGGGCGTGCCATTAAGGGTGTAGTCGATAACGAAAAGCTTTGCCGTGCTCATAAACCTGGGAATCCTCCTGGGGATACGTCCTTGTCGTTCTAAAGTGATCCCGGGGGGCGGAAAAAATTCAGTCGAATTGTTCGCTGGCCGCTCGCTGGAAATAACCCGGAATCCGCCTTCAGAAAAAACTGCCCTAGCCGATGCCAATGACTGATTACCCGCGCTTTCATTTGCCCATCGGTGCCACCCATGTTTAACAAAGGCTTGAAGCAGGAGCTCTCGGCTCTTCGCGAAGAACTCTCCAGCGTCCAGCAAGTCAAGGATAGCCTGGAGCAGGAAATGCTCGTGCTGACCCTGGACCCCGACGGTCGCATCGAATCGGCCAACCAGAATTTCATCCAGGAAATGCTCTACCCGAGCACGTCGCTGGTGGGGCGTAGCCTGGATGAGTTCGTGCCGGACTATCTCAAGCATTCTGACTTTCAGCAGCGTTTCAAGAATGCCTTGACCCGGGGCGAGCATTTCAGCGGTGCGGTGCGCTTGCTGCGCGGTAATGGCCAGGAAGCCTGGCTGCGTTCGATCCTGCAGCCGATTCGTGATTCCCTGGGACGTATCCGCCATTTTTCGATTTATTCCAACGATCTGACCCGCACCATCGAATCGTCCCGCGAGCACGAAAATCTGATCGGTGCGCTGTTGCGTTCCACCGCGGTGATCGAGTTCAACCTGGCCGGTGAAGTGCTCACCGCCAACGACCGCTTCCTCAATGCCATGGGTTACAGCCTGCCGCAGATCCAGGGCAAGCATCACCGTGTCTTCTGCGAGCCGGCTGAATCCAGCAGCGCCGAATACCAGGCGTTCTGGAAGCGCCTGAATGCCGGTGAGTTCGTCGCCGGTCGCTTCAAGCGGGTCGACAGCCATGGTCGCGAGGTCTGGCTGGAGGCGTCCTATAACCCGGTCCTCGATGCCAACGAAAAGCTCTACAAAGTGGTCAAGTTCGCCACCGTGATCACCGCCCAGGTGAATCAGGAGAAGGCGGTGGCCGAGGCGGCGAACATTGCCTACAGCACTTCGTTGCAGACCGACAGCACCGCCCAGCGCGGGACCACCGTGGTGACCCAGGCGGTGGAAGTGATGCGTGACCTGGCCGCGCACATGCAAACCGCCAGCGACGGCATCGAAGCCTTGAATGCGCAGTCCCAGGTGATCGGCACCATCGTCAAGACCATCAGCGGCATTGCCGAGCAGACCAACCTGCTGGCGCTCAACGCGGCCATCGAGGCGGCGCGCGCGGGTGAGCAGGGTCGTGGGTTTGCGGTGGTGGCCGACGAAGTGCGGCAGTTGGCCTCGCGTACCAGCCAGGCTACGGACGAGATCGTCGGTGTGGTCCGGCAGAACCAGGACATGGCGCGGGACGCGGTGTCGCTGATGAACAGCGGCAAGACCCAGGCCGAGGAAGGTCTTGCGCTGGCGGCAGAGGCGGGCACGGTGATCGTCGAGATCCAGGACGGCGCGCAGAAGGTGGTCAATGCGGTCGGGCAGTTCGCCAACCAGTTGTCTAGTTGAGCGCCACTACCATATCCACCTCGACCGAGGCGTTTTTCGGCAGTTGGTACACCCCGACCGAGGTACGTGTATGCACTCCGGCCTCGCCGAATACCGAATACAGTACCTCGGACGCCCCGTCGGCGACTTCACTCTGTTGAGTGAAGTCCGCCGCGCTCTGCACGTACACATTGATGCGCAGGACTTTCCTGATCCGTCCGAGGTCGCCGTCGAGCAGCTGGCGCAAAATCGCCAGGGCCCGCATGGTGCTGATCTGCGCCCCGTGCCGCGCCCGCTCCAGTGTGGTTTCGGCGCCCACTCGGCCCGTCACCATCACGGTACTATCGACGCGCGGAATCTGCCCGCTGACATAGACTTCAAGATCGTTCCGCACCGCCGGTACGTAGTTGCCGCCGATCTTCATTTCACCGTCGAAGCTGTAGCCGAGTTCCCGGGCGATGGCATCAAATGAGGCGTTTCTGGTGTCTGACATGGTCCAGCTCCTGATAAGTGATGTTCAGTGCATATGGGCTAAGCGCGATTCTGCCTACGCAAGGCTTTGCTATGGCGTGCGTGCAGCGTTGGGGAAAATAGCGAAAAGTGTAATGTCGTCGGTTACACTTCGATAATGTCAAAAAAACATCATGCCGTTTTGACCTTCGCCCGAATCTACAACAGCGTGTTGACCCGATTGCTGGTGTTGGCGCTGTGCATTGTCGTGTCTGGCGCTATCGTGCGCTATTACGTATTGACCCACTTCCTGCGCGAGGACCTGAGCGCCGTCGTGGAGGGCCAGCAACTGGCGTTGGCGACTTATGTCGCGCACGATGTCGACAGCAAGATTGTTCGGCGCAGGCTCTTGATCGAGCGCCTTGCAGCCAGCGTGCCCCTCGACTTGTTGGCGCAGCCTGAACAACTGCGCGGCTGGCTGAAGGACCGATCTCCCTACCAGGCCCTGATCTCGACCGATCTCTTTATCGTCGACGCCCGTGGCAAGCGGGTAGCGGGCGACCCCAATCAAGAGGCTTCTCCCGATAGCGATTATGCGGATCGTGATTATGTTCAGGCCGGGTTGGCCGGTAAGCCCTTTATCGGCCGGCCGATCGAGGGCCGGTCGAAGGCGGAACCGATGCTGCCGATCTCCGCGCCGATCAGGAATGCGGCGGGTGAGGTGCAGGGCGCCATCGTTGGCATGATGTCGCTCGCCGCCCCCGGGTTTCTTGATTCCTTGCTGCAGAGCCGCGGGGGAACGACAACGGGCGAGTTCCAGCTGGTTTTTCCGGAAAGTCGCCTGCAGATCGAATCTTCCACGCAGGGGATCGGTTTCAAGCCGGTATCGCGGCCGGGCCTCGATGCCCTGATGGACCAGGCCATGGCGGGTTTTCGCGGTACCGGGATCACGCTCAACGCCGAGGGCAAGGAAGAACTCCGCGCCATGGTCTCCGTACCCAGCACGGGTTGGTTCATTGTGGCCAGCCTGCCTGGCCACGAGGCCTTTTCAACCGTTGAGCGAACCCAGCGTTTCCTGATCAGGGGGGCCATCGCCTCGATTTTTCTGTTCGGCATTATCTGTTCCATCGTGCTGTATTTTTTCTTTCGTCCGTTGTTCCATGCCGCTGCCCAGGCGGACTGCATGACCCGAGACGAACTGCCCCATGCGCCCCTGCCGGTGGTGCGTAACGATGAAGTCGGTCACTTGATCTCGGCGTTCAATCGCCTGTTGCTCAAGCTCAACGAGAAGCAGGCGGAGCTCGAAAAGATCGCCCATCACGACACCCTGACGGGCTTGCCCAACCGCCATCACCTCTCTGGCCGCTTGCGTCAGGTGTTGGCCCAGGCCCAGCGCAAAGGCACGCAGGTCGGCTTGTTGTTCATGGACCTTGATGGCTTCAAACGAATCAATGACACCCTCGGGCACGAGGCCGGTGACGAGGTCTTGCGTCAGGTGGCGAAGCGCTTTGGCGCGGTGGTACGGCAGAACGATACCCTGGCGCGTATTGGTGGTGATGAGTTCGTGATCCTGTTGAGCGATCTCGGGACCGATGCCGAAGACACCGTGAGTACCGTGGCCACCAAATGCATCGCGGCGCTGAGTGCGCCCTTTCTGATTGCCGGCACGGTTTGCCAGGTGGGGGTCTCGATCGGTATCGCCCTGGGCAACGGCGAGAGTTCCGCCGATGCGTTGCTGCTGGCCGCTGATCGGGTCATGTACCAGGCCAAGAAAACCGGGCGCGGTCGTTATATGACACAGAAGCTCTGAGGGCGCCGTCGCTTCAGTCGCAAGCGTAGCGAGCGCAACAAAGGTAAACTCCGTGCTTTGCCAAAGGAGCTCCCATGAGTCACTACCAGCCCGGCATCCTTGCCAAGCCTGTGCCCTTGCAGGCACGCCACCTGTTTTTCGCCCTTGAATCCGCCGAAGCATTGCCGGCCGCACTCGACAATCTCACCCGGCTGGTGGACGTAAAGCATACCGTGGTCGGTTTTGGCGAGTCGTTGGTGCAGGCGCTGGGTGGTCATGTCCAAGGGTTGCGGGCCTTTCCCGTTATCACCGGCGTAGGGGTGGATAATCCGTCGACCCAGCATGCCCTGTGGTGCTGGTTACAGGGTGAAGATCGTGGCGATTTGCTGCTGCGCAGTCGTGCGCTGGAGCAGGCGCTGGCGCCGGCCCTGAAGTTGGTGCAGATGACCGAGGCCTTCCGCCACAAGAGCGGCCACGACCTGACCGGTTATGAAGACGGCACCGAGAACCCGGTGGACGAGGCCGCGGTGGCGGCGGGGATCGCCGCGGACGGTGGCAGCTTTGCCGCGATCCAGCAGTGGCAGCATGACCTGGATGGTTTCGCCGCGCTGCCCGCCCATGAGCAGGACAACATCATGGGGCGGCGCAAGAGCGACAATGAAGAGCTGGACGACGCACCGGAGTCCGCCCACGTCAAACGTACCGCCCAGGAGAGCTTTGCCCCGGAGGCCTTCGTGGTGCGTCGTTCGATGCCCTGGGCTAACGAGCAGGGTGCGGGCCTGATGTTCCTGGCGTTCGGCCATTCCTTAGAGGCGTTCGAGGCGCAACTGCGGCGCATGAGCGGCCTGGACGATGGCATCGTCGACGGCTTGTATCGCTTCAGCCGGCCGATTACCGGCGGCTATTACTGGTGCCCGCCGTTGCGCGAAGGGCGCCTGGACCTGAGTGTGCTGAACGCCGCTTGAGCCGCTGCCCTGCCTGACCCACGCCCGATGCCAGCCATCGGGCGTTTTCATAAGGACGACTGGAAACAGCTAGTCCTATCCGATCTCGACCCGGTTTGAAATTGATCTAAGTCGTTGGTCGGCGGGTACTAGACTTAAAGGCAGCATTCGCTGCGAAGTGAAACCAACCCCCGCTCATCCGCGCAGCTCGCTCGCCATCCAGGGATCCGCCGCTGCCTGTCGAATGAAATCAGGCGCTAGCCCCGCCTGAAGGATGAGACTCGGGCTCCATCGGAGCCAGGGAGTATTCGTCATGATCTCCATTCGTGCTCTTTTGCTCTGTACCTTGCCGGGCCTTGTGCTGTTGGGCGTGTCGCCGACGGTTCGGGCGGCAGGTGAGAGTGAACCGATCAATCAGGAGGCGGTGCAGTTATCGCCTCAAACCCAGAACGGCGTGTCTTACCTGGTGGGAGGCATCGGCCAGGATGAGAGCCAGGCATTACAGCAAACCCGTGGTTACAACCTGCACATTGTTGCGACTGTGGGCCCCAAGGGCGAGTATGTGCCCGATGCGGACATCACGATCAACAAGGCTGGCGGGGAGTCGGTACTGTCGCTGACCCAGGTCGGGCCGATGCTGTACGTGAAGTTGCCCGCAGGCAAGTACGAGGTTGTCAGCCATCGTAATGGTCGCGAGAACCGGCAGAGTGTTGTCCTGAATGGCGAGGCCAGCCAGACAGTGAATGTGAACTGGCGCGACGAACAATAAGTCTTGCAGGAGCCGGCAAGCCGGCTCCTGCAAGGGGCCGTGTTCAAGAAATTACCCATCAGGGGGGTGCCAAATCCCCGCCTTGCGAATAGTCTGCGCACAAAGGGAATCTCCCTGAAACACAGATTTGGACACGAGGTCGGAAGATGGGCAAGTTGCGAGTCGGGATTATTTTCGGTGGGCTGGGGGCGGAGCATGAGGTGTCGCTGCAATCGGCGCGTAATGTGGTCGATGCACTGGACCGCGAGCGTTTCGAGCCGATCCTGATCGGTATCGACAAGCAGGGCCACTGGCACCTCAACGACAGCTCCAACTACCTGATCAACGCCGAAAACCCGGCGCTTATCGCCTTGAACCAATCCAATCGCGAACTGGCCGTGGTGCCCGGCAAGTCCAGCCAGCAGTTGGTGGACACCAGCAGCCAGGCGCTGCTGGAGCAGGTCGATGTGATCTTCCCCATCGTCCACGGCACCCTCGGCGAAGACGGTTGCCTGCAAGGCTTGCTGCGCATGACCGACCTGCCCTTTGTCGGCTCCGACGTGCTCGGCTCGGCGGTGTGCATGGACAAGGACGTGAGCAAGCGCCTGTTGCGCGATGCCGGGCTGGCGGTGACCCCCTTTATCAGCGTGAACCGGGCCACCGCCGCGCGGCTTGGCTTCGAGGCCGCACAGGCGAAGCTGGGCCTGCCGCTGTTCATCAAACCGGCGAACCAGGGCTCGTCGGTGGGCGTGAGCAAGGTGGAGACCGCCGAGGAATATCAGGCCGCCTTGGCCCTGGCGCTGAGCTTTGACGAAAAGGTCTTGATCGAATCGGCGGTCAGCGGGCGGGAGATCGAATGCGCGATCCTCGGCAACGACCAACCGATTGCCAGCGGTTGCGGCGAGATCGTCGTGCGCAGCGGCTTCTACTCCTACGACAGTAAATACATTGATGAGCAGGCCGCCGAAGTGGTGGTGCCGGCGGCGATCAGCGAAGAGGACAGCGAGCGCATTCGCGCACAGGCCATCGAGGCGTTCCAGGTGCTGGGCTGCGCCGGGTTGGCGCGGGTCGATGTGTTTCTTACCACTGGCGGCGAAGTGCTGATCAACGAGGTCAACTCGTTGCCCGGCTTTACCCGCATCAGCATGTACCCCAAGCTCTGGCAGGCGGCAGGGATGAGCTATAGCGAGCTGGTGAGCCGCTTGATCGAACTGGCGCTGGAGCGGCATGCGGCGCGCAGGAGTCTGAAGAACAGCCGTTAAAAGGCCCGTGGAAGAGCCCTGGTTTCAGGCTCCGGATCTGGACGGGTCGAGATGGTCCAGGTCCGGCCGATGCCAGGGGTCAATGTGCGTCATCAGGTTCAGGACCCGATGGCGCAGCATGACATTTTCACGCGCGGCCACGGCAATCGCATGCCCTTCTTCAACGGAAATAGAAGCCTCGACTTCGATATGTGCATCGACCGCGAGCATGTCGCCCATCTTGCGTGTGCGTACATCGTGCACGCCCTTGATGCCGGGGGTTTCCAGGAGCGTAGTGCGGATGGACGCCACCTCTTCTTCATCGGCGGCGCTGTCCATCAGGTCGTTCAAGGCATTCCAGCCGAACGACCAGCCCATCCTGGCAATCATGCCGCCGACCACCAGTGCGGCAATCGGATCAAGAATCGGGTAGCCCGCCAGGTTGCCGACAATCCCGACACCGACCACCAGTGACGAGGCCGCATCCGAGCGTGCATGCCAGGCATTGGCAATCAACAGGCTCGACTTCACCTTCTTCGCCACGGCGAGCATGTAGCGAAACAGCAGTTCCTTGGTCACCAGCGCGGCGCCCGCCACCCATAGCGCGGTGATGTGTACTTTCTGGATGGATTCCGGGGTTTGCAGCTTGAGCACGGCCGAACCGATCATGCCGATGCCCACGGCCAGCAGCAGCAGGCCGAGGATCATCGAGGCGGCGGTTTCAAAGCGCAGGTGTCCATAGGGATGGCCTTCGTCGGCGTCCTGCTTGCTTTTATGGCCGGCGAACAACACCACAAAGTCGGCAATCAAATCCGACAGGGAATGAATACCGTCGGCGATCAGGCCTTGGGATTTCGACAGGATACCGACGATGATCTGAATGCAGGACAACGCCAGGTTGACCCCGACACTGACCCAGGTACAACGGGACGCCGCTGCCGCACGTTCGGCAGGACTGTAGCGTTCGTCCTCGTGTTCGTCGGAGAACTGTTCATCGTTCATTAGAAACTTCTTCCCTTATTTGCAAATGACTCTCAGCCCGCGGCGCACCAGGCTAGTCGACTAACCAGGTGTGGGTTCTGAGGTCATTGGCAATCATTGGCGTTCGCCTTGAAATAGACGAGTTCAAGGGATAAAGCATACTCAAAAGTTGAAGGGGATACACAGGCTATTTAAATAATCAGGGCGATTGAAAATTTGTTTCGTCTGCATATTGCTTATGTTCTTAAATGCGAATCTTAATGTTTAATCGTGTCGTGTTCGAAGGCACTTGTATTGACGCCAATAGTGGCGGGATATTGATTGCTGGCGAGTAGAAAAGAGCAGGGGAAGCGTGGCTTCCCCTGGCGATGTATGGAATCAGTTGGTGGCGACCCGATCGGTTTCACCGGTGGTCACCAAGGCTTTGAGCGAGGCATCGAATTGCTTCAGGGCGTTGACCTGCAAATCGCGTTGCTGGTTGATTTGCGCGGCAATCTCCGGCGCGGCCTTGCCATGGACCCAGACCGAAGGCAGTTCCTTGCCACCGAAGCCTTCGGCCTTGCCGATGTACTGCAGGTTCGAGTCGTAGAACGTGGCGACGAAACGCGCTTCGAACTGGCTGTTGCGTTTGGTCACCAGACGGCTGTAGGTGTCGAGCATCACCACCACGTCAGGACGGGCCTTTACCAGCGCGTCGAGGTTGTCGTAGACGGTCACCGAGCTGAACTGTTTCTGCAGCGAGCCCATGAGCCAGTCGATGGCCAGCTTCGGATCTGAGCTGTTGACGAAGGCGTCGCTGATACGCGGGTCCAGTGCCGCATTCTTCGCACCGCTCAGCGCAACGCTATGGTAGCGCTCAAGGTACTGGAGGGTGCTGACTGTGTTTTCACTGTAAAGCACCCCCACCGATTGGGCGTGCTTGAGGCTGGCGGCACTGTCGGCCACCGGCAGGAAATGGCAGGATTGATCGTCCGCCGCGTAGGCTGGGACGGTAGCGACGAAGCCGCCGGTCAATACGGCGACAAGAGCCAGCAAGGTAGAAATTCTCATCGCGCGTTTTCCTTCTGAAGTCGGTTCGGCATGACGCTATCCTCCTCCTTTGACAGAAAAACTGAACTTGCATTCCTTGATGGTTACTATCAACTGAACGAATGATAGGCGGCCTTGCCTTGTAGTGTAGCCGTCAATGGGGCGTCGTATTGAGCGCGCCACCCCAATATTTAAAATGTCATCTCATTCCGTTGGCGCGTATTGCATCTCGCCGTTGCCGAACGACCAGTCCTCGCGTTTTACATCGATCAGGTTGATCCACACGTCCTCTTTACGCAGCCCGGTCCGGGTATGAATCCCCTCGGCGATCGCCCTGTAGAACGCCTTCTTGACCGCAACCGTTCGTCCGGCATTCCAGGTGACCTGGATAAACACGATGTTCGGTGTATAGGTAATACCGAGGTAGCCGTCAGCGGGATAGACCAACTCATCCCTGGCATGGCGGTTGATGATCTGAAACTTGTCGTGTTCAGGCACATTGGCGGTATGGACCATGGCCTGGTAAACCACATCGCTGATGGTGGCAATGGTTTCAGGCGCGGTGTCGGCGGCCACATCGATTCTGACTAAAGGCATGGGTTAATCCTTTTGCGTAGGTTGGCGGTACGGCCAGGCGTTCAACGGCACGTGTCACGAAGCTAGGCCGGAGTGGTGGATTCATCAAGCACTTCGTCCGTCGGTCTGCCCGGCAAAAGCCCGTTGTGTTGTACGATGACTGACGATATCGTCGGTAGCGAAAACCGCCCACGTGCCCATAACAACAAGGAAATACCCCATGACAAGAATCAAGCTGCTTATTGGTTTCCTGTGCCTCTTCAGTGGCTACGTAGCCGCAGCCCCTTCGACGGGAGAGAAGGAGGTTGCCGCCGCAGTGGATCACCTGACCCAGGCCATGTTGACCAGGGATATCCCTGAGTTGAAAGCCCTGACCTCCGAGAACCTGACCTACGGGCATTCCAGTGGGAAGGTACAGGGCAAGAAGGACTTTATCGGCGATATCGAAACAGGGAAAAGCGCGTTCAAGACGCTGGAGATGCAGAACCAGACCATCACCCTGTCAGGTGACGTGGCGTTCGTCCGCCATCACTTTTCGGGACAGGCGATCAAGGGCAGCGAGTTGATTCCCACTGAGATCGAGAACTTCCAGGTCTGGCAGAAGCAGCATGGCAAATGGTTGCTGGTTGGCCGGCAGGCTTTCCATCTCTGATTTTTGCGCCGCACCAAGGGCTCAGGCCGATGTGGTTTGAGCCATGGTTACTACCTCACCGTTTATGATGGGTTTTTTCAGTGTCTGGGGGGCGTGAAGCAATATGTCGTAAGTTTTAAAGCGACTCAGGGGTTGAGCGACGGCTACATGGCTACATGGTGAGCCTGAGCAGGCCTCCTCAATTGATAGTCTGTTTATCCCATGGAGTTTGCGTTGAAAAGCAGTTAAGGTTTCGCGCCGATGATCGCCACTGATGGCTACACGCCATGCTGATGGTGTCGGCTCTGATAAATCAATGTCCATGGATCACACTTACCTAAGACGTAGCCAGAATATTCTGGCTGCCACTCAGGTGTCTAAAGGAATAGGCCCTATGCTCATCGGTGCACTTCTATCAATCGCTGTGACTGCCGCTACGTTGTGGTTGGCCGCGCACCTCATGAATATCTCCCTTGGTTTCGTTCAAGCCCTGATTGTCACGAGCCTGGGCGAAGGACTGAATCTATTGCTGCCAGAGGCTCGTCAGCAGACGAGTCTGCTCTGGATATTGCTCAGTGCGCTGGTTTACTTCATCAGTTTGAGAATTTTCACCGGGGAAGGTTATCTGACCCTGATCAAGTTGACCGTTGTCGCCTGGGTTGTGGGACTGGTTGCAGTGAAAGTGTCGGCAAAGCTGCTCTGAAGCTTCGCGAGTTTGCACCATGGGAGGCATTGTTATGGCAATGCAAACTGTTTCAGTGCCGCCATCATGGCGATAACCAGGGCCGCAAGTCCCACAGCAGTAGTCCATTGAGCTTGCGGTGTATCGGCGAACCATGAGCCCTTGGCTGGGTATTTACCTCGCGTCAGCAACTTCACGACGGGCCAGCCGACGGGAAAGCAGATGGCGCGAACAATCACTTCGGTCAGCATATCGTCGAGCAGGTTCATACGTCCTTGTACTTGGTAAGAGCATCAATGCCTGGAGTCTACAAGTTCACCCTTGAATGAGCACTGATCGCCGCCAATCGGGCTTCAATTGCCGCAGCCTCTTCCCGCAAGGCTTCCTCAAACAGGCTGACCAGCCTGGAAGCCGGGCGGTGCAAAGGTTTGATCAGGCTGACGGTACGGCGCCTCCATGTCTTCCAACTACAACAGCCGTACCCAGGCGGCGGAGGTGTTGGTGACGGGTAGCGAGCATCGTCTGATCAGGAAGCGCCAGACGCTGAGTGCGCTGTTGCTGCTTGAAGAAGACGACTGACAAGGCGGAGCGCGGGAGTTGGCCCCACTCGCCCGCCGACACTGCGGGTGAGTGGGATTGCCGACCTGGGTAGGTGCTCGCCTGGCCCGCCACTAGGCGTCCGACGAAGCGAACACACGCAGTCGATGACCGTCCGGATCAAGGGCGACAAAGGTATAGCCGAAATCCATCTCTACCGGTGTCTGGAGAATGCTCAGCCCCTTGGCGAGCCACGCTTGATAGGTTGACTCAACCAGCGATTTTTCCGCGACGGAGAACGCCACTTCTCCTGCAACCCCGATGTCGGCGACCCGTGGTTCCACCGTGTGCTTCGACCAAAGACCCAACATGACCCCGGAGCCCAAGGCGAACATCGCAAACGTGGCCGAAGCCTCTATCGCCGCGCTACCGAACAAATCGGCGTAGAAGCGGGCGCTGGCTTCCGGGCTGTCGACATACAAGATGAAAAAATTGGGCTTGATCATTGAAGGGCTCCTGGCCTGGGATGGAAGTGGTGCTATCAGCACAGTGCTGGCTGGCGCTTTCTATCCTACGCAGGCCCCTACCCATTTTTGTCAGCAGTCATCGCCTATTGGGGCCTGATTCCTTCCTGTAGACGCCAAGCCTTCAGCAGTGCCTGGCGTCGGCGCGGATATCGCTCCTGGGCCACCTTGAATTCGGTTATCCGGTCACTGCGGAAATGCCGAAAGCCCTCACGCAGTTCGCACCAGGCCACCAGTACGCGGGCTTCATCAAAATAACCCAGAGCAAACGGCCAGATGATTCGGCAGGACTGTTCGCCTTTCAAGTCCTGGTAGACGATGTCCACTTTCAGTTCTGCCCTGATCGCCTGGCGAATCAGCGGCTGCACAATGTCTACCGGCAACGGCGAGGTGCTGGGCCCGATGAGTAGCGCAGAGGCGTCCAGTTCGTCCCTCAGGCCCGATGGAAGGACCGCCGAAATTTTATCCAGGGCATTACGGGCTGCCCGACCCAGGCGTTCATCTGCACGCTCGACTACCCAGCGCGAACCCAGGACGAGGGCCTCTATCTCCTCCTCTGAAAACATCAGTGGCGGAAGTAGAAAGCCGGGGTGCAGCACAAACCCCAGTCCGGCTACCCCCTCGATATTTGCGCCTTGTTCCTTCAAGGTCCCGATGTCCCTGTAGAGGCTGCGCAAGGTGATGCCAAGCTCCTGGGCCAGCACTGCACCGGCCACCGGAAAGCGGTGGCACCGTAAAATCTGGATCAAGGCCAGGAGACGTTGGGAGCGCGACATTGAGGTGAGTTCAAAAAAGGTGATGCTTGAGAGAATTTCATATCAGAGAAGGCACTACAACCACCCTAGGTGGTGACCCATGCGCAGCTCGAACTCAAGGCCCAGTCCGGCGGCGCGTTCGCCCGGGCCTGACCGTCGAACGAGGCGATTCGTCTGGCAAGCCGGTCGACGAAACCATCCAGCTCGACATCCGGTAACGCACGATTGAGCCAGCCATAGCGTTCCGCCGTCAGCGCATCGAAGTCGTCGCCGCCGGGTATGGTTTTATATACATATAAACGTGTCAAAAGTTGAGACGGGGAGGGCGGAAGCCATTCATTTGCGGGCTTATTTTCGTATTCATGGAACTGCCCAAAGCAGGTGTTTAATTCGGTTTCGATGTTAAGTGACGAACGGGGTACAAACTTTACCTAGTCTTTACTTTGGCGCGTTGCGAATTCATCAAAAAGAACTGTCTGAAAGGTATGCCCGGGGATATTATTAAATCCGGTTCGGTGCAAATGCAGAGGACTTATCATGATTAGTCGACTCTCAAAAATGAAAGTAGCTGTCTTGCTTGTTGGCGTACTCGCCATTGCAGGGCAGGCTGATGCCCGGGGTGGGTACGGTTACGGCCACTATGGCTACGGCCACGGTTACGGCTGGGGTTGGGGCGGTCCGGCCCTGTTGGGTGCGGTGGTCGGCGGGCTCGTAGTGGGCTCGGTTGTCGCCAACTCCCAACCGGTTTACGTTCAACAGCCGGTTTACGTCCAGCCGCAGCCTGTGTATATCCAGCAACCGCCGCCGGTCTACTACCAGGCACCGCCTCCGGGCTACTACTACGCGCCACAACCGGTTCCGGCGCCCCGTTAAGTGCTCGTTGGTCACCGTGATGTTCTGAGTGATGCAGGTCCCACCTGAAAACGGGACCTGTTTGTTTGCGCGGCCAAAAGGCAGGACCCGGCTGACACCCTTGCGCCGTCGAGGCGTGGTCAAAATGGCGGGTGCGAGGGTGCAGGCATACTGCTATCGCCGTGCTGCATTTAATATGTCACGCTGTTTTTTATATCATGTATCGTTTTATATACACAAAAAATGGCTGGAAGTTGGCGTTGGATCGGTGAGTTCAATCCATTTATGAGGGTGTTTCTGCATTTTTGGAACTGTCGGGCGGCGGGGGAAAGTTGAAGGTAACAAATGGGATACAGGATTTACCAAGTCTTTACTTTGGCGCGTGACGTATTCCCCAGGAAAAACGGTCTGATCAGTAGTCCCGGAGCATTTATTAAAATAGCCGGTTTGATGTAGAAAAGAGGATTTACCATGATGACTCCGCTCTCAAGAGCAAAAATAGCCGTCGTGCTCCTGGGCGTGCTCGCCGTCGCGGGACAGGCTGAGGCCCGTGGTGGGTATGGTTTGGGGGCGGCCTTACTGGGTGGTGTGGTCGGCGCCGCGGTAGTGGGGACGGTCGTCGCCAACTCCCAGCCACCGGTTTACGTTCAACAGCCGGTCTACGTCCAGCCGCAGCCGGTGTACGTCCAGCAGCCGCAGCCGGTTTACTACCAGGCACCGCCACCCCCTCCGCCGCCGGGCTACTACTACCAGCCACAACCGGTTCCGATGCAACAATAGGGGCTCGTGGCTCATGGCCACTGGCGTGATGACTCGGATTGCGCTGTATAACGACAAACCCCGCCGAAGCGGGGTTTGTTGTTTTGACGGGCTTGAGCAGCGCTTAGGCGGTGACGCTGATGGTCTCGCCGATGCTCTGCCCGCTGCCGCTTACAGACGGTTTGGCCGAAGCGGTTGTGCTTTCGCTGTCGCTGCTGGTGCTGCTTTGTGCGGCGTGGCGGTGATGGTGCTTATGGGTTGCCGCGGTGCTGGCGGTGGTGCTGGTGGTCGCGGATTGCGTAGCGGCCTGGTTCGCAGCGGTTGTCGCGGCCTGGGTGGTGGCGGTGGTGGGGGTTGAAATCGAAGCTGAGATTGCACCGATAGACATCGTGACCTCCGGAATACTGGGAAAGCCTGCGTGAGTCGGAACGAGAGGCGCAGGTAGTCATTTGTAGTCTCTGAATTATTTGACCATTCAGAGGGGCCGGCTGCGGGAAAGTCCCGAAGCTGATCAGAGGTTAACACCACTACTTTGTCGGCTTTATCAGCGTAATGTCGGGTCTGTGTGGGGGTTTTTGTACACTGTTTAACTTGCTTTTGATCCTGCGTGCAGGTGCAAGCGAACATGAGTGAGTAGGCGGCCCGACATTGTGTGTCAGTGAGCGTTCAAGTTTCCTGAACGAGAAGTATGGCCCTTGTTATAACGGTCGTTATGTTCACGTAAGTCCTCCCTCCATGTGGCAATGACGATCTGTACCAGCCCCAGTTGGATGAACTGCTGTAGGGTCGATCCCGCCGAAGGTTCGGCTATCTGCGAAAACGTTCTTCAGGGAACACTTGCGTCATTGGCGCTCACCTTCAACCACAGGCTCAGCTCCGTCTTGAGGAGCTCGCCGTAGTTGTTCCTGAGCAGTACGTTGCGCAGATCTATCGGGTAGATGGGCGCGTCGCCATAGATGATTGTCTTGATTCCCTTGCCGTCGTAGCCTTGGCGGCGGGCCTGTTCGACCATGTCTGTGAACATGGCGGGAGCCACGAACAACGTGATATTGCCGAACCTGCTCGCCAGTTCGAACAGCTCGTCGGCCTTGAAGTCGCGAGACTCCGGGACGACATGGCGAGCGCCCCGACGCACATGGATCAGGCTGTAGAGTCCGGCGCAGTGAGACATTGTCGCGGCATACACCATGGCGTCGATCGGATCGACATCGGGCGTACAGTCTTGCGACATGGCCGTCATGTCACCGTGGCTCAGCATCACCCCCTGGGAGTGATCAGTGGGGCTGCAGGTGTAGAATAACCAGGCCACGTCATTGGCCTGACGCGGACAAGGCGTGTCCGGTGGCGAAGTGATTGATGTGAGTGCTCCCATGTCCTCTCGATCCAGCTCTCGACACTCCTGGGGCAGGGCTCCGGGCGCGAACACCTGGCCGCCATCGGTGAAAATCAGCCGAGACTGCGAGTTGCGCACGATCCAGCCGACTTCGACTGGGTGCAGCTTGCAGTTGATCGGCACCGCCACGGCACCGGCCCACCAGATGGCGTAGAGCAGTTCGAGGTATTCGCAACAGTTCTTCATGGACAGCGCGACACGGTCGCCGGGGGCAATGCCGTGCTCGTCGATCAGATACGCAGCTCGGTGCCGGACCAGAGCGACAAAGTCGCCATAGTTGGCGACTTGCTGCCGGCCCTCGAACAAGGCCGGATGCTTCGGGTAGCGAAGGCCGGCTTGGTCCAGCCAGTTGGCGATATTCATGCTCAGCACCTGTATGTCTGAAGGACCGAGGCAAAGTTGGCGACCGCTATCGCGAGCACTTTGGGATGACTGTCCAGGCTGAGGTAGCCGTATCGGGTGTAATCGATCACCTCCCTTGCGCGGGTGGCAATCTCGATGCGTAGGTTCTCGAAAACTCTGCAAGACACGCCCATCAGGCTTTTTTCATAAGCGCCGTCGAAATGTGGAGTGCTTATTTCAGCCATTCTCGACGCATTTCGTGCTTTCAGTTGTGAGGCTTTATTATCCTGGCGGTTGTCGAATTCAGCTGTTTTGTTCACGGCGAGCTCATCCATTGAGTGGGCGTTTTCAAAAGAACGGTGGTTGAAAGCGACGCTAGCGGGCTCATAACTTGATTTGTTTAAAGTATTTGAGTGCTTATAGACAGTGATAAATTCGCCATTATTTATTGGCTTGTTGGTGTTTTGTTAGAGAGTGGTCAATATCCATGACGTGATATTTTTTACCGTTTTTACCGAAAAACTAAGATCCAGACCGTTGTTTTTTTCACCGTACAACTAATCAGATGGTCATCTGTATGGTGGTTTTTTTTGAAATCTGTACCAAATTCTTTATTCGGTTCCTTCAATCTACACAGATAGGACGGTTGCCTCGCTAGACAGGCGCTTCGTGAACAGATAAACACAGTAACGCTTCACCACGCCGAACACCGCCACGATCCGTGTCAGCGCGGTGTCGGTGCTGGTTTTTTGTGCGGGGAATTCGATAATCTAAATAATCAGGAAACAGGCGGCCAACTCATTTAAATAGATAAATCAATTAGACAAATAGGCCGCTAGCGCATGCTTTGCGCGATCTGCCTTGGGCTTAGCCATGCCATATCCTTGCGGCGACGTTGGGCGCTGGCTGGCAAGGAATACGTTTTTCAGGGACAAGGTCAAAGCCCCAGAGCATTACGGGCGCCCTGGGCTTTTTGTGGGGCTAATAGCAAGGGCTTTTGGATGGCAAAAAGGAGAGGGCATTTAGCCAGGCTCCCCCATCGCACTGCTCTGTCAGCCCGGCACGGCTATTTCTTCAATCACAGAGTCTACCTGCCGCTGTGCCAGCTCGATCAGATGCACGATACCCATCGCCACCTTGCGGTTGGCACCTGTGAGGTTGTCAGCATTTTCATAGGCGGTGGCGGCAGCGGAGTCGAGGATCGAGCTGGCGTTGACCAGGGCGTCTTCGCGGCTTTGGGAGGTGGCCGGGCATTTGTGCGGTGCTATCGAACCGGGAGACCTTGGTGCGTGGCCTTCTGGCTGTATGTAGTGAGCCAGGGCGCGGTCGACAGCTTGTGGGTCGATGGTTTCCATGCCGAATGAGGCGGGTGGATTGGGCGTTACCTTGAACATGATGAATCTCCAATCAAATCGGTTGGAGCCGACACCATCGCTGCTAAACGATTTTGGGGTGGCAGCTGTACGCAGGTTAGCAGACCGGTCGATTGGAGAACCCGGCGCACCCGAAGGTGCCCTGCGCACAGCCACCATAAAAGGCAGGCAATAAAAAGCGCCTGACTAAAGGGGGCGCTGTGCGCCAATCGAATCCGAGCTGCTAAACCCGATCACTGCATTTGGCAGTGACGACTCAAGGCTAGCCAGCGAAATCGGCAGGCGCAACAGGTCGGAAGTTTCTAGGAAATTTCAGACGATGAAAAGAGATGTGTCTTGCAGGTCGAGGAAAAGCGCCGGGGGATAGAGTAAGAGCGCTTGGTTGGATGAGGGCTATCCGTCCAGTCATTGCGGTGAAGTGGTCAAAAATCAGGCGATTTACTGAGGAGTGAAGGTTGGAAGACAACGACTCTATACCAAAGGAATGGCGGATCACGTTGAACCAATTCATAAGCTTTCTGGTAAAGGTTGGCCGCTCAAGCTCTTGTCCGGTATGCCCCCACGATGGAGAGTGGAATTTCTATATCGACAAGTCCCTGGGAATGGGCGTTGAGTCCTGCATGATGATCACCAGGATGGATGGGATGTCACCAGAGGATTTGTTTTCTGAGCGAGTGGCGCATCCAACATTCTCGATGGAGTGCCCAAGCTGCGGCTACATGGCTTACACCAGCGTTAAAAAAGTTGTGGAGGGCTTGTCTGCCATGGAGAAAGAAAATGGGTGATGTCGTTTCTGGTCGCTGGGATGACAAGAAAGAGGGTTCGAGCAATACTGGTGGTGAGGAACCGCCTGGAGATCACCCCATGGAAGCGCGCGTAGCCGCACTGGAGAAAGCAATCCCTGAGATCAGGGAACGGTTTGCTCGCGTCGAGACAAAACTCGACAACGTTGAGAAAAACATGGCAACCAAGTCGGATGTGGAGGCTCTGCGCGGCTCAATCTCTACTGACGTTCAAAAAGTCGTCAGTGACTTGACTTGGCGCTTCGTACAAATCTCAGCTGTTCTCGCGGGGCTTGCCTTCACTGCAGCAAAATTCATTCACCCATAAATCCTGAACCTTGCCAAGCCAGGCCCCGTTCCGGGCCTTTTGTTTTTGCCTTCCTTGCTCATCACTTTTCTCCAGGCATAAAAAACGGCCTACCTTTCGGTAAGTCGTTTTTAGTACTTGGTTATCACTGAAATAGCCCGCGACGTCTGTTTCACGCACTATCCCCCTCCCCATACTGCTGCTTCTGGAGCCCACCAAGGAAGCCAATATGGAACAGTATCGAATGCGGTCGCTCATGATCGTACTTGTACATCTCGCGGCATTCGTCCTCGTCAGCCTGGGTTTGCTGAGCCTGACGATGATGATGGCCTTGACTGGGCGCTTATTCTTCTAGCTCAACCATTTGAAATGTCTGCGCTCAAAGTACTGATCAGCGCTTGCGCCTGGGCGTCGCGCTGCGCGGTGTAGAGCACGATTTCGCGAGAGGGCAGGGGCGGCAGGTCGATCCGCTGTGCCGCGTCGACGCAGCCGTTTGGAGCCATGCGCCCGACCATCGCGCCTATTCCGATGCCGGCGGCGACGGCTGCGCCGATGGCCAGAATCCCGCTGCCGACAAAGACCTCTTCCCAAGGGCGATTCTGTGTTTGTAGCACCGCCATCACCATGCACCGCATGCCACAGGGCGCCGGTTGTATCGCCAGGGGTAAAGGTGCTCCGGGCGGCAGTTCGAAGTCGCGTGCAGCCATCCAGCTAAATCGTGCCGCGCCAATCACCTCACCGTCCTGGCGTCGGTTGTCGTGCCTCAGGATCAAGGCCACATCCAGCTTGCCCTGCTCGTAGTTCTCCAGCATGTCCCGGGAAGTGCCCAGGCTGAAGGCGACGATAACCTCCGGGTCGGTGTTCGCCATACGTCGCAGCCATAGGGTGAGATCGGCCCCGACAATGTGATGGCTGACGCCGACCCGCAGGGTGCGTTTCTGCTTGCCGAAGCAGTTCAGCGCTTGCTGGTAGTTATCCAGCAAATGCCGTGCGCTGGCCAAGAAAGTCTGCCCATGGGCAGATAGCGTTACCCGCCGCGGCGTGCGTTCCAGCAGCTTGCGCCCCAGGGTTTCTTCCAGCCGCTTTATCTTCAGGCTGATAGCTGCCTGGGTGCCGCCTATAACATCAGCGGCGCGGGTGAAGCTCTTGAGCTCCGCGACCAGGACAAACGCCTGGATAGCGTCGATGTCGGGCATTTTCATGGTTGAACTGGAGGTCCTGTCTCGAAGGTAATAAAGTTACCATGGCCAGTGACACCTGTACCGAAGCCGGCTTTCGCTACCGTATGATTTACCTCGAGTCGGCGCTTATCCAGTCAGTCTTGGGCGGCAAATCCCTGCCATTTATCCCGGGCGGGCTTTCCAGGGACGCACGGCTTTTTCAGGCCGCCGAGACCTGCCTTTTTGAGATCGGGAGCGGCTTGCCCGGCCTGGCACTTTTCTCCAGGCATAAAAAAACGGCCTACCTTTCGGTAAGCCGTTTTTAGTACTTGGTGGCTACAC
The DNA here is from genome assembly GCF_023242385.1 of Pseudomonas sp. MWU12-2345. Classification (NCBI taxonomy): domain Bacteria; kingdom Pseudomonadati; phylum Pseudomonadota; class Gammaproteobacteria; order Pseudomonadales; family Pseudomonadaceae; genus Pseudomonas; species Pseudomonas sp. MWU12-2345. Next base: position 49,822 of record NZ_JALLJA010000008.1, read on the forward strand.
AGGGACTTGAACCCCGGACCCCAGCATTATGAATGCTATGCTCTAACCAACTGAGCTATGTAGCCAAGTGGCGCGCATTATTCGCCGGTAACGCTATTGTGTCAAGCAAATATCTGAAAATTTTCTCTGCGCTATCAACCGGTTAAGGCCCGACGGTGAAAACCGCGGGCCAACGCCGTCTCAACTCAGGCGGAAACGCCCGGTATTGTCGCTCAGAGCCTTGCTGCCTTCGCTCAGGCTGTCCGCCGCGCGGTTAACCGCGCGAGCCCCTTCCAGCAGCCGTACGGCCGCCTGGTCGATTTGCTGGATATTGCCGCTGACCTCATCCGCCGTGCTCGCCTGTTCGTCCACCGCCGTGGCGATCTGCGCCAGGGTGTCGGTGACGGTCTGCACCGCGCCGGCGATTTCCACCAGGCGCTGACCCAGTCCGGTCACCGATTGGGCGTCGGTCTCGGCCTGGATACAGGCCGCTTCCATCAAGGTCACCGCCTGGCTGACCGTGGAGCGCAGGCTGTCGACGGTGCTGGCGATCTGCGCGGTGGACGATTGCGTGCGCTGCGACAGGCTGCGCACCTCATCCGCCACCACCGCAAAGCCCCGCCCTTGCTCGCCGGCCCGCGCCGCTTCGATAGCGGCGTTCAGGGCCAGCAGGTTGGTCTGTTCGGCCACGCCACGAATGGTGTCGACCACCAGCTGGATCTGCTGGCCCTGCTCGCTGACCCGGCCCAATGCGGCTGCCGTTTCGTTGAGGCGTTGATTCAACTGCTGGATGCTGGCGGTGGTGCGCTGGCTGTCGCGGCTGCTTTCCGAGGCAATGCGCTGGGTGTTCTGGGCACTGCCGGAAGCCTGTTCGCAACTCTGCGCCACGCCCTGGGAGGTGGCCGCCAGTTGGGTGGCCGCCGCGGCGATCTGGCTGATCTGCGCCTGTTGCGTCTCGACCTCGCTGAGGGCACCGCTGGAGTGGGTGTTGAGGGTGCGCACGGCCGCGCTCAGTTGCAGGGTTTCATGGTCGACCCCCTGCAGGCTGGTACGCAGTTGCACCACGGCGACGTTCAACGCGGTGCTGATGGCCGCGAGTTCGTCACGCCCCTCCACCGGCACTTGCAAGCAGAGGTTGCCGTCGCGCAGGGATTCGGCCAGCAAGGTGATACCGCTGGCACTACGGCGGATCGAGGCTTGCAGGCAGACGAACAGGTACAGCGCTGCCAGCAGCAGGCAACCGAAGATCGCCGCCAACAGGCTGAACTGGCGGATGGCCGCGCCGTGGTAATAGTCCAGGCGACTGTCGAGGGAGGTGAGGCTGTCCTGGCGCAAGCTGGCGAGCTCACCCAGCATTTTGTCCAGGGCCTGTTCGAAGCCATCGGGCTTGAGGGTGATGCTGCCACCGAACATGCCGTCGTCGAGCACCTTGAGGCCCTCGTCCAGGTGCGTCAGGCTGGCATGGTAACGCTCGGCCCAGCTTTTCAGCTCCGCCGGCAGACGGCTTTCCAGCAGGTTGCCGGTCTTGGTCAACTGGTCCCGGGCATCGCCGATACGACTACGCAGGTCCTTCAATTGCAGGCGGCTTTGCAGGCTGAACTGGCCCGAGACCACGGAGGCCTGGCCGACACTGGCCAGCCGGCCGACCCGTTCGATCAGGTCCGGCGCATGCTGGGTGGCGATTTGCGTGAGCAGGTAGGTTTCCATCCAGGGGGCGAGGATCAGGCGACTGTCCATGGCGATTTGTTCGCGCAACGCTTGCAATGCACTCAAGGCGCTGGTGAAACGATCGTAGCCGTCCGGCCACCAGCCGACCTTGCTCAGGCTGGCGGAGTCGAGGCCGCTCAGGGCGGCTTGGAGGATCTGGTAGCGCTTCAGGGTGTCGGCATCGGCACCTTCGTTTTGCAGGGTCTTGCCCAGTGCCTCGACGGCCTGGTCGATCTCCGGTTGGGCCTTGTCCAGTGTTGCCATGGCCGCCAGGGTGGCGGGTGTCGGCTGCCGGTTGGTTTCCGTGGCGCGCCAACGGGCGGCACGATCACGCTGGGCCTCCAGCAGGTTGTCCAGTGAATCGAGGGAGAGCAGTTGATGGACGCCGGCGCGCTCTTCAGTGATCAGTGCCAGCTTGCTGCGATAATCCTGGCCGATCAGGTACAGGCTGCCCATCAGTGGGACGATGAACAACAGGAACAGTACCTGAAACTTGCGGGCGAACCCGAAGTGGCCCAGCAGTCGAATCCCCGGTGATAAAAAAGCGTGCATGGTCGACTACTCCTCAGGGCGCCGCGCACGATTTTGGTGCGATCGTAACGGGTGCCGTCATTAGATACTTCGGAAGTCCGGCTGTGAGGCGGTGTAGGTTAGCCGTTGTAGCGAAACTTCCCATTCTCGGCTCCCTTTGTAAGGGGGCGTGCTGTAAGCACTCAGAGCACGCAAGATTCAGACCAATGGCGTTACGCTATCAGCCATTTCATCGGGAAAAAACCGATTGTTAGCTCTGCAAGTATCTGGCGTGAGTGCACCGAAAAATGGCACATTGCTGCACCTGCAACTGTGCATCCATCCGTGTTACGGAATCACTTCATGGCCCTTTCTGAAACGTCCAGCGCTTCGATCTCGACGGCGACAGCGCCGCAAACCAGCCCGTTGGTGATGCGCGTGATCGGTGCCGTGGCACTGGCGCACCTGATCAACGATCTGATCCAGTCGGTCTTGCCGTCGATCTATCCAATGCTCAAGGCCAACTATGGCCTGACCTTTACCCAGGTCGGGCTGATTACCCTGACCTTCCAGGTGACGGCTTCCTTGTTGCAGCCCTGGGTCGGCTTTTATACCGACCGTCATCCCAAGCCCTTGCTGTTGCCGATGGGGATGATCAGCACGCTGATCGGGATTCTGATGCTGTCCCAGGTCGGCAGTTTCCCGTTGATCCTGCTGGCGTCGGCCTTGATCGGTGTTGGCTCCTCGACCTTCCACCCGGAAGCTTCGCGGGTCGCCCGCCTGGCCTCGGGTGGGCGTTATGGGCTGGCGCAGTCGAGTTTCCAGGTCGGCGGTAATGCCGGTTCCGCCTTTGGCCCGTTGCTGGCGGCGGCGATCATCATTCCGTTCGGCCAGGGCCATATCGCCTGGTTCGGCCTGTTCGCGCTGTTTGCCCTGGGCGTGCTCTACGGGATCAGTCGCTGGTACCGCGCGCACCTGAATCTTTTCAAGCTCAAGCAGGGCCAGAAGGCCACTCACGGGTTGTCGAAGCATCGGGTGATCGGGGCGCTGGTGGTGCTCGGCTTGCTGGTGTTCTCCAAGTATTTCTACATGGCCAGCTTCACCAGCTACTTCACCTTTTACCTGATTGAGAAATTCCAGCTGTCGGTGGCCAGCTCGCAACTGCACCTGTTCCTGTTTCTCGGCGCGGTGGCGGCGGGGACCTTTGCCGGCGGGCCGATTGGCGACAAGATCGGGCGCAAGGCGGTGATCTGGTTCTCGATCCTGGGCGTGGCGCCGTTCACCTTGATGCTGCCCTATGTGGACCTGTTCTGGACCACGGTGCTGAGTGTGGTTATCGGCTTTATCCTGGCGTCGGCCTTCTCGGCCATTGTGGTGTTCGCCCAGGAACTGGTGCCGGGCAATGTCGGGATGATCGCCGGGGTGTTCTTCGGTTTGATGTTCGGCTTTGGCGGGATCGGCGCGGCGTTGCTGGGGCATCTGGCGGATATTCACGGCATCGAGTACGTGTACACGATGTGCTCGTTCCTGCCATTGTTCGGGGTGTTGGCGGTGTTGTTGCCGAAGACCAGAAAAGTTTGAGCCTGAAGGGCCGGATCGCTCGAAAAGGGGCGGCCGGTCTTGGTCAAACGGTAGGTCTTCGCTAACGATTGGTACAATATTTTATATTTTTGTATACGAAAAATCGGCGGATATTGTATCTGGTCATCTGATCCAGGTTGGGTGGCAAATCGCTATTTGCCCGTGTAGTCTGGCCATTCGCACCCCACTTGCGCGGATGGTGATTGTCGTAATGAAAATAAAAAACAAGCTTGTCCTTGCCTTTGTATTGGTCGCCTTTATCCCGGTGAGCCTTGTGGCAGTGATATCGGTGCTGAATATACGGGCTCAGGCCGTCGATCAGTTTATCGACGGCAGCACCCGTGAAATACGCCAGATCGACGGCAATATCCGGCAGTTTTTCGATGGATCTCAGCAGAACGTCGATCAAATGGCGGTTGATCCTGTATACACATCGGTCGACAGCCTGAAGCACTATGAAACCGCGGATGCCGCCAGCCATCCTCTGCCAGCGGCCGCTCGCCAGGTGATCGATGCGTTCGCCCGTTATGGCGCGACCCACCCGGCCGCCGCCATCCTGTCCATCGGCCTGGAAGATGGCAGCTACGCCAAATGGCCGGACGACCCGCAGCTATCGAACTACGACCCGCGTTCGCGCCCCTGGTACAAGGCCGCCATGGCCAGCCCCGGCAAAACGGTGCGAACCCCCGCTTACTACTATGACAAGGACGCGGTGGCGCTGGTCGGCACTGCCCGGGCAATGCTCGATGACGCCGGCAAGGCCAAGGGTGTGTTTGTCGTCAGCGTTTCGCTGAAAAACCTCACCGAGCTGGTCAAAAGCATCAAGCTCGGCGAAAGCGGCTACGTGATGCTGATCGAAGACGGCACCGTGCTGGTCGACCCCCGTGACGCCGCGCACAGCTTCAAGCAGCTCAAGGATCTGGGCGAGCCCTACGCCAAACTGGCCGCCACCGCGCAAGGTTCCACCGAGGTGGAAATCAATGGGGTCAGGTACATGGCCAATGTCTGGACATCCCCCGGCCTGGGTTGGCGTTATGTCGGTTTGATCGAGTACAACGAAGTCATGGGCGCGGCTACGCGCATGACCTATGTGACGGCGGTGATTGTGGTCGTGCTGGTGTTGCTCTTTGCGCTGCTCGCCGCGGCGTTCGCCAGGGTCATCGTCAAGCCGATCGGCCAGGTCAGCACGGGGTTGCAGTCGATTGCCGAGGGCGAGGGCGATCTGCGCCGTGATCTCGAGGTGCAGGGCAAGGACGAAACCGCGGAGCTGGCCGGCTGGTTCAACAAGTTTCTCGCCGCGATACGCCAGTTGATCCAGCGTATCGGCGCCGCTTCGACCAATTTGCAGGACGCCTCGCGGGTCAACAGCGAAGTGGCCGACAACATGAACCAGGCGGCCGGTCGCCAGCGTGAAGCGGTGGAGTTGGTGTCCACGGCTTTCAACGAAATGGTCGCCACCGCCAACGAAGTGGCCCGTTCATGCAGCACGGCCGCCGACTCCGCCGAGAGCGGACACCAGCGTGTGGCCGAGGGCAAACAGCAGATCGAATTGACCACCCAGAACGTCGGCCGCCTGGGCCGGCGCTTGACCGAGTCTTCCCAGGCCATGGTTGAGCTGGAGGAGGGTAGCCGCAATATCAACCAGATTCTCGGCACCATTCGCGCCATCGCCGAGCAGACCAATCTGTTGGCGCTGAACGCGGCGATCGAGGCGGCCAGGGCAGGTGACCAGGGGCGGGGTTTTGCCGTGGTCGCGGATGAGGTCAGGGCCCTGGCCAAGCGCACGTCCGACTCCACCGGGGAAATCGACCAGTTGCTCGGTACGCTCGGCAGCAAGACCCAAGAAGTGTCGCAGAAGATGGAAAGCTGCCTGGACCTGTCGCGCGCCAGTGTGTCCTCGATCGAGAGTGCCCGTGACAGCTTTGAAGGCATCCAGCAGTCGGTGAATGAAATCCGCGATCAGAACCTGCAGATATCGGCAGCGGCGGAAGAGCAGCACAGCGTGGCCGAGGAGATCAATCGGCATATCCAGCAGATCTACGACGAGGCGCGATTGGTCGAAAGCCTGGCCAGTTCCGCACAGGAAGACTCGGGCCGGCTTTCGCACCTCTCGAATGAATTGAACGGCTTGGTGGGGCGCTTCAAATCATAGAGGCAATGTGCCATTTTTGGGCTGGCCGATCCCCGGGCGATTCACTACACTTCAGGCTCTACTTAGCTGTCGGCTATCAGGTAGTCAACCTACATAGGGACCGGGAATCATAACCGGAACCTGAGGTGACAGGTTTGATGTCAGGGACTTCCCCGGAAAACCAGCACAAGAGTTATGCGCGTCCCGAGTTCTGGCAGCTTTCCATGCGTTGCTGCCAGCTGGCTGGTGCCGTGGACGTCGCTTTTCTCTTCATTTTTCTCATGCTGGGTTCACCCATCCTGGCCTGGGTCAACGTGATCAGCGTGGCCATGTATGTCTACGCCTATCGCGCGTTCAGCCAGCGGCGCAATCGGCTGGCGATCCTGCTGATCCGCGCTGAAGTGCTGGTGCACGCAGGGTTGGGAACGGTACTGATTGGCTGGGAAAGCGGCTTCCATTATTTCCTGCTGATGTTCATTCCGCCCCTGTTCGTGACCATGCGTGCCCGTAGCGCCTGGATCCTCGCGGCTTGCCTGTGGGCCTACTATGTGGGGCTGGATGTGCTCATGTGGTACATCCAGCCCCTGCAACCCATTTCCTCCAATGCCCTATTGGGTGTGCACATTTTCAACCTGACCGTGGTGTTCTGCATGTTCAGCTATCTGGCGCTGTTCTATGTGGTCACGGTGACCCGTGCCCACAGGAGCCTGGCGCGGATGGCAACGACAGATTCCTTGACCGGCCTGTTCAACCGCCGGCACATGATTGCGCTGACCGAGAAGGAACTGGCGCGGCACCATCGATGCCCCAGCAACCTGACCTTGATGTTGATGGATATCGACCACTTCAAGCACGTCAATGATCAGTACGGCCACGATATCGGCGACCGGGTGCTTGATGCGGTGAGCCTGGTACTCAAGCACTCAATGCGCGAACAGGATTTTATCGGGCGCTGGGGTGGCGAAGAGTTTCTGGCGGTATTGCCGGAAACCGATCTTGATCAGGCGGCTGTAAGCGCGGAGCGCATACGCAAGGCGATCCAGGCGCTGGTGATTGACAGTGACGGTCATAAAGTCAGCGTGACCCTGTCCATCGGCATTACCCAATATCGGGCCCAGGAGGCGCTGAGTAACGCTATTGCGCGGGCCGATCGCGCGCTCTACGAGGGCAAGTCAGCTGGGCGCAACAGGGTGGAAGTGGCGCTGGCTTGATTGCGCTGTAGGTGCACTCGGCAACTGGTCGATCTCACTTGCACGCATGCTTAACCCTGCAAAGGGCGACCGGCACTGATCCAGTTCTCGGTCTGCTTCATCGTCAGCCGGTAGCGCCACTCTTGAACAACTCCTCGGTGGCGAGCAAGGAGTAACGGTTGCCCTCCAGGCGCGAGTTATAGCTCGTTACGGCTCATTACGGCTCATTACTGTTCAATAAAGCTCATTACAGCTCAGTCAGTCCTGGGATTCTCAATACTTTCCTTGCTTCGGTCAGCACGTCGCAATACTCGAACATGCCTCACCCGTCGTGCTGTACAAAGCACTTCCCGAAGGTTTCTTGCTATCCTGACCATCCTCTTTCATGGACGAATACCGAGAGAAGCCATGGCTAACTCCACCCCGTCACGCCTCGGGAAGATATTGCAGGGTCTGCTCTTTGCCCTGATCGGTATCGTCTTGTTGGGCATTGCCGTCAATCTCACCCTTGATCGACGCGAATTCCTCGCCCACGCACAAACCGCCGATGGCATCGTCAGCCACTTGAATGCCGGTGGTTCACATCCTGAAATTGCCTTCACCGCCAGCGGTGGTGAAAAGATCTCCTACCCCCAGGGCGGGTTTATTTTCGGCTACCAGAAGGATCAGAGGGTACGGGTGTATTACCTGCCCGAGCAGCCGGCCAGTAGCGCCGTTATCGATGACCCGGCCGCACTGTGGGGCACTCCCGGGGTACTGGCTGGTATCGGTCTGGTGTTCATCATTGCCGGCCTGACAAGGGGTATCCGTCAGCGCGGTCGTGGTGCGGTTCATTCACTTAAAGGACTTTGAACGTATGAGCTACAACATCCCGATCCCGGTCAATGAAAGTCGCTGGCAGTATCAGACCGCCAGTGGCGGCGGTCTGAGCGTGGCCCTGTTGGCCGGCAGTGGCGGTTCGATCATCCTGCGTTCGCCCCAGGGCAAGGACGTCAGCTACCGCTACGGTGGCGTCGGGGCGGGTGTCGGATTTGGCGCGCGCCTGCCGCGTATCGGCAAGATCAATATCCAGCTCAAGGGCAAGAGCGTGGGGGCAGCCGGTGCGGCGGAGGCTTTTCCCAGTACCGGCAAGGTGTTTGTCAGCGACGCCTTGCTCAGTCGTGACCTGACCGATGACGATATCACCGGGCCTTGCCTGTATACCGAGGTGGCGGCGGGTCTGGTGGTCGGCGGTTCGGCCACGGCCCTGTTGTTCGGGCTTGATCCCAAGCTGCTGGCGTTGGCGGCGGCGGTGAGTTCCAACCCGGCGACCTCGCTCATTGCCTCCGCCACGGTCAACCGGCAGTTGCTGCAGTCGGCCAAGGGCGCGGTAGTCATGGCCGGCATGAACGCTGGCGTACAGGCTGGTGGTAGTGCGGCGATCTATATGGGGTATCTATTCTAGTCACGCATGGCGGGTCGATGCCCCGCCCATAAAAAGCCGCGAGTCAACGCGGCCTATTCGATTCCTGCAACGCTTGTCGCATCGAACTCAAGGATGAATCGATACGCGGGCGTGTGACGAAATTGACGGCGGCAGGCACTTCGGATTAATAATGCGAGCCTGCGTCGCGGCGCTCCGACCTTGTGGCCGGATCAGCGTGTCGGATGTGTATGGCATCCGCGGGCACAATAAAAAAATGGTCATTGTTGTCGGCTCAGTGCGAAATATCACGGCCAGTTTCTATTTTGAGACTCGGACAGCGCTTTGAATTCCCTGGCATGGATTTTGCTGAATTGGGCATGGATTTTGCTCGATAACCGAAGGCCAAAATAACCATGCTTCCCGTCTCAGCCCCCATGCCTGTCGCTGAAAATGCCGTGAGCGCCGACAAACAGTCAAGGCGCATCATCTGGGCGGTTGCCATTGGCAACGGTTTGATCACCTACGATTTTACGGTGTACAGTTTTTCCGCTGTCATCATCGGCAAACTCTTTTTTCCATCGGGCAGCCTCCTCGTATCGCTGCTGCTGTCGCTTGCCACATTCGGCGTCGGTTTCATCATGCGTCCGCTGGGGGCGCTGCTCATCGGTAATCTGGCGGATCGCAAGGGGCGCAAGGCGGGACTGACGCTCTCGATCACATTGATGACGCTGGGCACCGGCATCATCGCATTCACCCCGTCATACGCGTCCATTGGCTGGGCGGCACCGCTGCTCATGGTGCTGGCAAGGCTGATGCAGGGCTTCGCGGCGGGCGGGGAGATCGGCGTCTCCACGGCGGCCTTGATGGAATTGGCCGATAAGGGCCGACGCTGTTATCTGACCAGTTGGCGGGGCACCGGCCAGGGACTGGCCGCGCTGGCCGGTGCATTGATCGGCGCCTGCACCACAGCGCTGCTGACGTCCGAGGACATGCAGCTTTGGGGCTGGCGCATCCCTTTCATACTGGGAATGCTGATCGGGCCGGTGGGATGGTATCTGCGACGGCAAATGACAGAGCGCCCGACGCAGGCAACCTATCGCCCCTCGCTCAAGAGCATGTTCACACAGCATCCGCGCGCGCTGTGGTTCGGGATACTGTCGATGGCGGGGCCCTCGGCCAGTGCTTATATCATGGTGTTTTACATGCCGACTTACCTGGTGACGGTATTGCATCTGCCACCTATCTTCAGTCTGCTGTGCGCCTGTCTCGCCAGCACGGTCATTTTCCTGGGCACGCCGTTGCTGGGCGCTATTTCCGATCGACAACCCCGCCGCAAGCCGATCCAGTACCTGCTGCTGACCGGCTGCATCCTGCTGGTCTACCCCGCGTTCCTGGCGTTGACGCATGGCGTCGGAGAGATTGCCTCCTTGCTCATTATCATGGGCTATGTCGCACTGGCTTTAACCAATACCGGGCCCAGTTCGGTGATGATGCTCGAAGCTTTTGCGCGTCACCACCGGGCCACCGGCATTTCCATCATTTACGGTTTGGGCGTGGCGACTTTCGGCGGTTTTTCACCCTTTATCGTGACCTGGTTGATCGGCGTGACCGGTAACCCAATGGCGCCCGCCTGGTACCTGCTGGCCACCTTATGTATCAGCCTGTTCGCGTTGATACGGTTTCCCGATACCGTCCACGAAGATTGACGAATGACTGATAGAGCGGTGGATGGCGTGCCGGAAAAACGTCTGCTGTTGCCGCCGGAGCGACCCCTCCTCGCGCCCGGCATTATTTGCAGCCATTTCAGCGTGCACGGCGATGCCAACCTGAGCTTTCTGGCCTGGCAGGAACGGATGGACCCGGTCTACGATCTTCGTCCTTCATCGGCAAAGGATGAGGACGGCTTCGCGGCTTCGCTTTGCCGTTACTCGATCGGTAATCTGAGCTTCTTCGACATTCACACCAGCCCGAATGTGGCCGAGCGCTCACTTGGGCGCGTGTCGACGGAGAGCGTCTGCGATCTCTCTTTCAGCCTGTTCCTGGATGGAACGCCCGCCCATATGAAGGGTTACGAGCATTGGCTCGATACGCACCGGCCCTCGGCGCCGAGCATTCTGGTGCAGGACCTGGGCCAGCCATGCACTGTCCGGAGTTTTCATGGCCGAATGCTGATATTTTTCGTGCCGCGTGCATTGGTGGAAGAGGTTTTTCCCGATGCCGCCTCTCTGCATGGTCGACGGGTTGAGGCGACCACGCCGTTGACACGGATGCTGGTTGCGCATCTGGTGACACTCAATCAACAGATCGTCGGTCTGAGCAAGGACGAAGCGGATAGCGCCTTTCGCACGGGGATTCAGTTGCTGGCCACGGCTTTCAGCCAGCAGGCGGGGCTTTGCGGCAACGCCCGCGCGGCGGTGCGCGCAGCCGTATATGGACAGGTGCGGCGTTATGTCGAGGCGCATTTGCACGACCCTGATTTATCGCCCGAAAGGGTCTTGCAGCAATTGCATCTGTCGCGCGCCAGCGTCTACAGCTTGTTTGCGCATGAAGGTGGCCTGGCTGCCTATATCCGCAGCCGCAGGCTGCGCGCGGCGGCCAGTGATCTGGTCCGCTTTCCGCATCTGGCGGTGAAGGATATTGCCTTCGGACTGGGGTTTAACAATGCGTCGAGTTTTACGCGCGCATTTCGCCGGGCCTATGACATGGCTCCACAGGATTTACATGCCTATGCCGCTTCGCTTGGGCGTTAACCCCCCCAGGACCGAGCACCTATTCTTCCTCGCATTGATTGTCTGCGTATGTTGCGCCGCGGTTGTCGAGGATCGCGATCTTTGACGTCAGCGATACGTCGTTCTTCCGCCGTCTTTGCGAGTCATTCCCTTTAATAAAAAATTGTAATTGCTTGTTTCCAGTAACTTGGACGCACGGTCAAGGCTGTGAAAGCGGATTGAATAAACTCCGGCGAACTTAATAATTATTCAAAAAGTGACACCGGGGAGAAAAAATGCAGTACATGACGATGCGTCCATCCAGATATCAACAGCCATCGACGGCTGGCCGGTTGACCCTGTTAAGCATGTCGATAACGGCGGCGCTGGCGGCGCTGGCGCCCACGATGGCGATGGCGAGCGCGGCTCTGGGGCCGACGGTTATTTCCTCCAATACCACTAACCAGTTTTCATGGACCAATAGCGATCTCACGGTCAACAATGGCGTCTCGATATCCAGCGGCACAGCCGTGTCGGCAACGGGATCCTCGCTTGGCACGCTGAGCAACAGCGGTGTTATCAGCGGCAACAACCGCGGTATCTACAACACGGGCAGCATCAACACGCTGACCAACAATGTCGGTGGCACCCTCAGCGGCGCTGGCAACGGCGGCCTCTACAATGACTCCGGCAGCACGATCGGCGCGCTGACCAACAATGGCCTTATCAGCGACAGCTCTAGCGACAGCCTGTACAACTTCGGCAGCATCACCACGCTGACCAACAATGCCGGCGCTACCATCAGCGGCTATAGTACCGGCATCGACAACAGCGGCAGGATCGGCACGCTGAGCAACAGCGGCACCATCAGGGGTGGCTACCAAGCGGGCATCAACAACAATGGCGGCAACATCGGCACGTTGAACAACAGCGGCACCATCAGCGGCAGCAACAGCAACTCTGGCAATCGCGGCACTGGCCTCTACAACACCGGCACGATCGGCACGCTGAGCAACAGTGGCACCATCAGTGGCACGGTCAGCGGCACTGGCATCGGCTACGGCCTCCACAACAGCGGCGGCACGATCGGTACGCTAAACAACAGCGGCCTGATCACCGGCAGCAGCGCCGCGCTTTACAACGAGGAGACCAGCGTGCTCGGCGGCACCTCAGGCGTGATTACCAACTCAGGCACGATAGCGGGCGATATCGTGAACCTCTCCAGCCAGGACCTGACCATCGACGGTGGCACGGGATCGACCTTCGGCACCCTGACTGGCTTCGGTGGCACGACCGGTACGATCAGCAATACCACCTCGAATCTGGTGTTCGGTGTCGGTAATCAGTTGCTTAACGACAATATCAACGTCGGCAGCTTCAATGTGGCCAACCAAGGCACGCTGCAGGTCAATAACACGATCAATATCACCGGTAATTACACCCAGGCCGCTAACTCCAGCCTGATCCTCGGTGTCGCCGACAATGCCGTGACCACCGGCAATATCAATACCGACGCAGGCTATGGCCGCCTGGTGGTGTCCGGCAGCGCGAACATCGATTCGGGTTCGACGATCGGCCTGCAGAAGCTGGGCAGCTATGGTTTTGCCCAGGGCCAGCGTTACGTCGTGATTCAAGCCAATGCCACCGGCACCAACTACAACGCCGGCACCCTTCACTACACGGTGGCGGGTTATAACGCAGCGGGCAGCAGCGTGGCCGACGGCGGCAATACTGACTTGCTGTTGACGCTGGGCAGCGCGATAGTGGTCACGCCACCGGTTACACCTCCGGTCACGACCCCGACTTCCACCCCGATCAATCAGGCCACCACGGCCAACGGCGGCGCAACCTTGGCCGGGCTGTTCCATTACGACGGTCTGAATGCCGGCTTGATGAACCTGTTCAACGCCGCCGCCGCCCTCGACTCTTCGGCCGCTGGCAACCACGCCGGGGCCCAGTTGAGCCCGACCGCGAACGCCAGTGCCGCCACCCAGGCGTCGACCGCTTCCACCGTACAAGTGCTCAATGTCGCCGCGGCGCACCTCGATGGGTTGCGCACCGCACAGAACGACAGCGTCGGCAGCGGTGTCGCCACAGGCGAAAGCGCCAGCAACACCGGGCTCTGGGGCCAGGCCTTCGGTGGCAGTTCGCGCCTGGGTGAACGCGACGATATCGCCGGTTACCACGCCCGCTACAGCGGTTTCCTGCTGGGCGCCGATGCCGTGCTCAACGACAGCTGGCGCGCCGGCGGCCTGTTCAGCTACACCAAGACCACGGTCAACAACGACGGCGACAACAGCGGCAGTTCCGCCGATGTGAAGTCCTACGGCCTGTTCGGTTATGCCAGCTACCAGGGCCAGCCGTGGTACCTGGACCTGTCGCTCGGGGCCATCCAGCACCAGTACGATACCCAGCGTGAAATCAGCTTCAGCGGTTTCAACGGCGCGGCCAAAGGTCAGCATGACGGGATGCAGTACATTGCCTCGGCACAAGCCGGCTACCCGATCGACCTCGGCCCGGCACTGGCCCACACCATCCTCACGCCGATTGCCGGCTTGACCTACAGCACCTTGCGTCAGGACAGCTACACCGAGAGCGGCGGTAACGGTGCGGCACTGCGTATCGACTCCAGCAGCAACCAATCGCTCAAAAGCGATCTGGGCGCCAAGCTGGAACGCTCCTTCGCCACGTCCTACGGCAGCGTGATACCTTCGGCGCAACTGACCTGGCGGCATGAATATCACGACAAGGGTCTGCAATCGGTCGCCAACTATGCCGCCGATACTTCGGGCGCCACCAGCTTCACCAGCGCCGGGGCGAAACCGGTTGCCGACACTGGCGTGCTGACCCTGGGCATTACGCTGCTGCACAGCGAAAACCTCAGCCTGGGGGCGAAGTACACCCTGGAAGCGGCGAACGGTTACACCGCTAATACGGGCGATGTGCAGGTGCGCTGGCAGTTCTGATCCGTTAGATTCAACTGACCTGATAACGCCCATTTTTCAGTGATGAATCATGGGCGTTTATCCTTCGCTCAGCAGCGGATGTGAACCAAAGCCCATTGCACAAGAGTTTCCACTCCCCATTTAGAAGGCCCCGTATGAGCGGTACACCGACAGACTCCGGTCCCCCGCAGCTGACATTCCCTGAAGCGATGGCCCTGGCCCATAGCCACTGGAACGCGGGTCAGGCACAACAGGCCGAGCAACTGTGTCAGCGCATCGTGGCGAAATGGCCACAATCGAGCGATGCCCTGCATTTGCTCGGGCTGATTGCCCACGCCACGGGGCGGTCGGCATTGGCCATCAGCCACTTGCGCCAGGCCTGCCTGACACAGGGCGCGCCGGCGATCCACTTCAGCAACCTGGCCGAAATATGCCGACAACAAGGCCTGCTGGTCGAGGCCGAGCAGGCTGGGCGGCAGGCCGTTGCGCTGGACCCCGGGCTGGTGGATGCCTGGAGCAACCTGGGCATCATCCTGCAGGAAAGCGGCAAGCTGGACGACAGCCTTGAGTGTTTGACCCGCGTCCTGACCCTGCGCCCCGACGCCGCGCAAGCCCACAACAATCTGGCCAACACCTATCGCCGCCTGGATCGACAGGACCGCGCCGGTTGGCATTACGAGCAGGCATTGATCCTCGATCCGAACTACGCCGAGGCCTACAGCAACCTGTCTTTCCTGCTGAGTTCGCAAGGGCATTTCGATGAGGCGGTGGCGGCCGGACGACGGGCCATTGAACTCAATCCGCGGTTGATCGATGCGTACCTGAATATCGCCGAAGCCGAAACCCAACGCTTGAACCATGGCGATGCGTTGCACTGGTTGAATACCCTGCACAGCTTGGCCCCCAAACATGTCGGAGGTCTGACGGCGCGAGCCCTGGTCTTAAAAAAGGGCGGGCTTCTCGACGAAGCACTGCACTGCGCACAGCAAGCGCTGGCATTGGCGCCCAATGATGCCGGTGTCCATAACGCCATGGGCCATACTCTGCAGGCCTTGGGGCGGCACGAGGAGGCCCTGGCGCATTTCAGCCAGGCGGCGTCATTGCCTGGCTCGGTGGCTGAAGAGGCGCTGATCGCGCGAGCTGTACTGTTGCTGGAGAGTGGTCGCAAGGAAGAGGCCGCGGTGGCCTTCGAACAGGTGTTGAGTGCATTTCCCGGGTCGATCCGCGCACTGGCAGGTCGCTCGGACAGCAAGACCTTTAAAACCGGTGATGCCGATATCGCCGCCATGGAGGCCGGGCTGGTGCGTGGGGAAGGCCTGTTGCTGGCCGACAAGCTGACAACCCACTTTGCCCTGGGCAAGGCATATCTCGACACGGGCGATTCCGCGCGAGCCTTCCATCACCTGGATGCCGGAAACCGACTCAAGCGCTCCACCTTTGCCTATGATTCCCAGACCGCGCGGCAATGGATGCAGAGCATTGCCGGGTTGTTCACCGATGAATTTCAATCCGCGCGGCAAGGGCTGGGCGCGGCATCGTCGCTGCCGGTCTTTATCGTCGGCATGCCACGCTCCGGCACCAGCCTTGTCGAGCAGATCCTGGCCTCCCATCCGCGGGTGCACGGCGCGGGCGAGCTGTCGTCGTTACGCCTGGCAGTGGAACGCAAGGGGGCTTTCCCGCAAAGCCTGGTCAACTGTTCAGCGCAGGACCTGGCCAGTATCGGTCATGACTACCTGAAGCGCATCAAGCCACTGGCCGATGGCAAGGACCGCCTGGTGGACAAGATGCCGGGCAATTTTGTCTATGCCGGCCTGATTCCGTTGATCCTGCCTGGTGCCCGTATCATTCACTGTCGCCGCGACCCGGTGGATACCTGCCTGTCCTGTTACAGCAAGCAATTCAGCGGTGATCAGCCGTTCAGCTATAACCAGATCGAGTTGGGGCAGTTCTATCGTGATTATGACGCCTTGATGAGTCACTGGCGTCAGTTGCTGCCCGCCGAATCCTTTATTGAAGTGGACTACGAGTCGGTACTGGACGATCTTGAAGGGCAGGCGAGGCGCTTGATCGATTTTATTGACCTGCCCTGGGACGGGGCCTGCCTGGACTTTCACAAGACCCAACGCGTGGTGCGCACTGCCAGCGTCAATCAGGTGCGCCAGCCTCTCTACAAGACCTCGAAAGGTCGCTGGCGCGCCCATGCCGGACAGCTTGGGCCGCTGTTGGCGGTGCTGGGAGTGGCTGACTCGTGAGGGGGGCAGGTGCGCGGTGGCCGCTGTCGGCCTTGTTCGCCAGTGTGTGCCTGATGGCGGCAATGCTCGCAGGCTGCGCCGATCCGAACCGGCATGCCGATGCCATGGCGCATGACGCTCACTTGCAGCGTGCTGAGGTCAGGGCCGAGGCATTCGTGCTGACCAGCTTCTTCCGGATAACCCGACCTGACTTGCCTCTGAGCGTGTACATCGAGGGGGATGGCCTGGCCTGGCGCTCGCGTACGACCCCGTCGGAAAATCCGACGCCGCATCAGGCCGAGGGCCTGGCGTTGGCGGCGGCGGACCCGGGGCCCAATGTTGTGTACCTGGCGCGCCCCTGTCAATTCACGCCGCTGGTGCTCAACCCTCGCTGCGATAAAGCCTACTGGACCAGCAAGCGCTTTGCCGAGGAAGTGGTCGTGGCGATGAACCAGGCCGTGAGCCACTTTGCTCTCCAGGTGCCTGGGCAGCGCATCCATCTGGTCGGCTATTCGGGAGGCGGCGCCCTGGCGGTGTTGATCGCCGCCCGGCGTGACGATGTCGCCTCGCTGCGTACCGTGGCCGGCAATCTCGATCATGCCGAGGTCAATCACTTGCACCAGGTCTCGGCCATGCCGGAATCGCTGAACGCCATCGACGTTGCTTCCCAGGTAGCGACCATTGCGCAGATTCATTTCAGCGGCGACGATGACTCGGTGGTGCCGCCGGTGATCGCGAAACGTTTTGTCATTGCTGCGGGTGGTCACTGCGCACAGACTCATATCGTGCCGGGCATGAGTCATGACAGCAACTGGGCGGGACGCTGGCCGGAACTGCTCAGGATTCTGCCCTCATGCTCCAATGGACACTGAGGCTGAATAACCATCTGAGCACCGCACCCCAAGCGCTACCGTTAATCCTCGTGGATATTGGCGGATAGTAAAAACCCCCGTATCACTGCGTGAGTACGGGGGCTTAGTGTCCGCTGGCATCACCGGAATCCGGCGATGCGCTTACACGTTAAAACGGAAGTGCATCACATCACCGTCTTTAACGATGTATTCCTTGCCTTCCAGACGCCATTTACCGGCTTCCTTGGTCCCGGCTTCGCCCTTGTACTGGATGAAGTCGTTGTAGGCGATCACTTCGGCGCGGATAAAGCCTTTCTCGAAGTCGGTGTGGATCACACCAGCGGCCTGTGGCGCGGTCGCACCGACACGCACGGTCCAGGCGCGGACCTCTTCGACACCGGCAGTGAAGTAGGTCTGCAGGTGAAGCATTTCGTAACCGGCACGGATCACGCGGTTCAGGCCAGGCTCTTCAAGGCCCAGGGCCTCGAGGAACATGTCCTTCTCCTCGCCGTCTTCCAGCTCGGCGATTTCCGCTTCGATCTTGTTGCACACCGGCACCACGACCGCGCCTTCTTCCTCGGCAATGGCCCGGACCACATCCAGCAACGGGTTGTTCTCGAAGCCGTCTTCAGCGACGTTGGCGATGTACATCACCGGCTTGGTGGTCAGCAGGTGGAAACCACGGATCACCGCTTTCTCGTCGTCGCTCATGCTCTTCATCAGGCTGCGCGCCGGCTTGCCTTCGGTGAAGTGGGCGATCAACTGCTCCAGCAGGCCCTTTTGCACCACGGCGTCCTTGTCACCGCCCTTGGCGTTGCGCGTGACTTTCTGCAGTTGCTTCTCGCAGCTGTCGAGGTCGGCGAAGATCAGTTCCAGGTCGATGATCTCGATGTCGCGCTTGGGGTCGACGCTGTTGGAGACGTGAATCACGTTCTCGTCTTCGAAGCAGCGGACCACGTGGGCGATGGCATCGGTCTCGCGGATGTTGGCGAGGAACTTGTTGCCCAGGCCTTCACCCTTCGAAGCACCGGCCACCAGGCCGGCGATGTCGACGAATTCCATGGTGGTCGGCAGGATGCGCTTGGGCTTGACGATCTCGGCCAGGGCCTGCAGGCGCGGGTCGGGCATCGGCACGATGCCGCTGTTCGGCTCGATGGTGCAGAAGGGGAAGTTCTCCGCCGCGATACCGGATTTGGTCAGGGCGTTGAACAGGGTGGATTTGCCGACGTTGGGCAGGCCGACGATGCCGCAATTGAATCCCATGGTGTTTCCCCTCGGATAAGAGTCAGGCCTTCTGGCTGTGCAGGTTTTTCATCGCGCGGTTCCATTCCCCGGCGAGGATATCCGGCAGCACGCCGAGGGCAAAATCGATGCTGGCATCGAGTTTTTCCTGTTCGGCGCGTGGCGCACGACCCAGGACAAAATTTGAAACCATACTGGCAACGCCCGGGTGGCCAATGCCAAGCCGCAGGCGGTGAAAGGTATTCTGGTTGCCGAGCTGCGCGATGATGTCGCGCAGGCCGTTGTGCCCGCCGTGTCCGCCGCCCTGTTTGAGCTTGGCGACGCCGGGAGGCAAGTCCAGTTCGTCGTGGGCCACCAGGATTTCTTCAGGCGTGATGCGGAAGAATCCAGCCAATGCCGAGACGGCCTGGCCGCTACGGTTCATGTAGGTGGTGGGGATCAACAGGCGAACATCCTGACCCTGGTGACTGAAACGCCCGGTCAGGCCGAAATATTTGCGATCGGCCACCAGGTTGACACCTTGGGCGTGGGCGATGCGCTCAACAAAAAGGGCCCCCGCGTTATGCCGGGTCTGTTCGTATTCGGTGCCTGGGTTTCCCAGGCCAACGATCAGTTTGATGGCAGTCACGACAGGGGCCCTTCCTAGGAGTTGTGGATAACATCGCGGCTAATCAGCGTCGCGGCGAACGTGGACGAAACATGCTCATTTACATGATGCAAACTTCGCGATCCCGCCCGCTTTACTCGCTACTTGCCAGCTCGCGATGTTTCCATGACTCCAACGTTACGGAGTAAATATTACTCGGCAGCGTCAGCTTCCGGTGCAACACGTGGCGCGTGAACGTTGGCAACAGCCAGGTCGTTACCGTGGGCCAGTGCAACGAACTCAACGCCTTTCGGAGCTTTGAGGTCCGACAGGTGAACGATCGAACCGACTTCGGCATCAGCCAGGTCGACTTCGATGAACTCAGGCAGATCTTTCGGCAGGCAGGTCACTTCGACTTCAGCCACAACGTGGGAAATCTCGCCGCCTTTCTTGATCGCTGCGGCTTCGTTGACGAAGTGCACAGGAACGTGAGCGGACAGTTTCTGACCGGCAACAACGCGGACGAAGTCAGCGTGCAGCACGTGGCCTTTGGCCGGGTGACGTTGCAGTGCCTTGATGATGACGTTCTGCTTGGCGCCGCCGATGTTCAGCTCGATGATGTGGCTGTAAGCCGCTTCGTTTTCGAGCAGTTTGGCAACTTCTTTGGCCAGCATGCTGATGGACTCAGGGGCTTTTTCGCCGCCGTAGACTACAGCTGGAACCAGGCTTGCGAGACGACGCAGGCGGCGGCTCGCACCTTTCCCCAGGTCGGAACGCACTTCAGCATTCAGGGTAAATTCGTTCATGTTGACTCTCCAAATTAACCACATCCACCCTAGCGTTTGCGACCAGCGCTAAAGGCGGTATGGGCAAAAAAGCCCCGCCCCAACAGGTGTTGGGGCGGGGCGCTTTTCGTCAACGAGACATCCGAAAGGGCTGGGCCCTCAGCGGAACATCGCGCTGATCGATTCTTCGTTGCTGATGCGGCGAACCGCTTCGGCGACTACCGGTGCGATATCCAGTTGACGGATACGCGCACAGGCTTGTGCTGCAGCGGACAGCGGGATGGTGTTGGTCACCACCAGCTCGTCCAGCACGGAATTTTCAATGTTCTCGATCGCGCGACCCGACAGCACAGGGTGTGTGCAGTAGGCAAAGACCTTGGCAGCGCCATGTTCCTTGAGGGCTTTCGCCGCGTGGCACAGGGTGCCGGCGGTGTCGACCATGTCATCGACGAGAATACAGGTGCGGCCTTCGACGTCACCGATGATGTGCATCACTTCGGAGTGGTTGGCCTTCTCACGACGTTTGTCGATGATGCCCAGATCCACGCCCAGCGACTTGGCAACGGCCCGTGCACGCACGACGCCACCAATGTCCGGAGACACGATCATCAGATTTTCGAAGCGTTGGTCTTCGATGTCATCCACCAGAACGGGGGAGCCGTAGATGTTATCTACCGGAATATCGAAGAAGCCCTGGATCTGGTCTGCGTGCAGGTCAACCGTGAGAACACGGTCGATGCCGACGACGGTGAGCATGTCAGCAACGACTTTCGCGCTGATAGCCACACGCGCGGAACGCGGACGGCGATCC
The DNA here is from genome assembly GCF_023242385.1 of Pseudomonas sp. MWU12-2345. NCBI lineage: Bacteria > Pseudomonadati > Pseudomonadota > Gammaproteobacteria > Pseudomonadales > Pseudomonadaceae > Pseudomonas > Pseudomonas sp. MWU12-2345. Next base: position 70,484 of record NZ_JALLJA010000008.1, read on the forward strand.
TGACGGGCATAACCAAAGTAAGGGATCACCGCAGTGATTCGAGTGGCTGAGGAACGGCGGAAGGCATCAGCCATCACGACGAGTTCCATCAGGTTATCGTTGGTCGGAGCGCAAGTCGGCTGAATGATGAAGACGTCTTTACCGCGGACGTTTTCATTGATCTCAGCGGTAATTTCGCCGTCGGAAAACTTGCCGACAGAGATGTCACCGAGTGGGATATGCAGCTGACGTACAACACGCCGAGCCAGATCGGGGTTAGCGTTCCCCGTAAAGACCATCATCTTGGACACGCGCAGTACCTGAAGGCTGAGGGTAACCTGGATGAGTATAGGAAAATGGCAGGGGCGGCTGGATTCGAACCAACGCATGGCAGGATCAAAACCTGCTGCCTTACCGCTTGGCGACGCCCCTGTATCTGTTGCAACGAGTACCCAGTACTCGATTCCTAGAGCAGACTCTGCAGCTTGCGATGCAACATCGAAACATTGCTTCCCTTTGCCACAAACCCTGTTTGGGTCTCTGTAAGAAGGGCCGAGACTTTATCAGCTTCAGCTTTGTTTGGGAAGGCCCCAAACACACAACTTCCAGTTCCGGTTAACTTTGCTTCGGTAAATTTACCTAACAAATTCAAAGCGTTACGTACCTCTGGATAACGCCTTGCGACAACCGGCAAGCAGTCATTACGACTGTTTCCCTTGGGAACGGGGCGCACTTTAATGGGCGCGGAGTCACGTGTCAACAGCGGATCGGAAAAAATTTCTGCTGTACTTACAGAGACTTGCGGAACGAGCACGACATACCAGGGTTCTTCGGGGTCTACCGGGGTGAGTTTTTCCCCCACGCCTTCGGCGAAAGCCGCGTGGCCACGGACGAAAACCGGCACGTCGGCGCCCAGTGTCAGGCCCAGCGCGGCCAGGCGATCTTCGTCCCAGCCCAGTTGCCAGAGGTGATTGAGGCCGAGCAAAGTCGTCGCGGCATTCGAGCTGCCGCCGCCGATGCCGCCGCCCATGGGCAGGATTTTTTCGATCCAGATATCCACGCCCAGGGGGCTGCCCGATTGTTCCTGGAGTTTTTTCGCGGCGCGCACGATCAGGTTGCTGTCGTGGGGCACGCCTTCGAATTCGGTGTGCAACTGGATCACGCCGTCGTCACGCGCGGCGAAGCTCAGTTCGTCGCCGTAGTCGAGAAACTGAAACAACGTCTGCAACTCGTGATAACCGTCCGCGCGGCGACCAAGGATATGCAGCATCAGGTTGAGCTTGGCCGGCGACGGCAGCGTCAGGCGGGCGGCGCTCATGTCACTGGCCCAGCTGGCGCGGCTGCCAGTCCTTGATCACCAGGGTCACGTCGAGGTCGCGGCCGTGCAGCTTGATGCGCTCGGGCAACCAGTAGCCGTTCTGCTCGCTGTAGCTCAGGTACTCGACCTGCCAGCCATCCTGTTCGAGGGAGGCCAGGCGGCTGTCGTTGTCCAGGCTCAGGCGGCTCTTGCTGTCCGGAGCGGGCAGGCCACGGACCCACCAGACCAGATGGGACACCGGCAGCTCCCAACCCAATTGCTCCTGGAGCAGGGCCTCGGGGCTGGTGGCGGCATAGCGGCCCTGGTTGGCGACCTCCAGGCTCACCTGGCCGGGACGCCCGGTCAGGCGGGCAGCGCCGCGCCCCAACGGGCCGGACAGGCGAATGTCGTAGTAATCCTGGCGTTGCAGCCAGAACAGGGTGCCGCTGCCGGAATCCTTCGGTGCGCGGATACCGACCTTGCCATTGATCTGCCAGCCGTCGAGGCTGCTCAATTGCTGTTTGTGCTTGGCCCAGAGGGCCGGGTCGCCGTGCCCTTCAACGGACTCACGGGCACCGAAGCCCGCGCAACCGGCGAGCAGGGCGATCAGGCTGAAAACAACGAGGTGGCGCAAAAACATAAGCTTAAAGAGTCTCGGAACCGGTCAGGCGCTTGATGGTGCTGCGCAGAAGTGGGCTGTCGGGCTGATCCTTGAGGAACTTGCCCCAGATTTGCTTGGCTTCGCGTTGCTTGCCGTTGGCCCAGAGGACTTCGCCCAGGTGCGCGGCGACTTCCTGGTCGGGGAACCGCTCCAGGGCTTGGCGCAGCAGGCGTTCGGCCTCGTCGAGGTTGCCCAGGCGGAAGTTCACCCAGCCAAGGCTGTCGAGCACGGCCGGATCTTCCGGATTCAGCTGGTGGGCCTTCTCGATCAGTTCCTTGGCCTCGGCATAGCGGGTGGTGCGGTCCGACAGGGTGTAGCCGAGGGCGTTCAACGCCATGGCATTGTCCGGTTCGCGCTTGAGGATGGCGCGCAGGTCTTTCTCCATCTGCGCCAGGTCGTCACGCTTTTCCGCCTGCATGGCGCGGGTGTAAAGCAGGTTCAGGTCGTCGGGGTACTGCAACAGGGCTTGCTGCAGAACGCTCCAGGCACGATCGCCCTGATGGTTGGCGGAGAGGATCTCGGCCTCGATCAGGTAAAGCTGGATCGCGTAGTCCGGCTGCTCGTCGCGGGCCGTCTTGAGTTTGCTCGATGCCTCGGCGCCGCGCCCGGTGGTGACCAGGATATCGGTCTGGCGCAGTTGTGCCGGCAGGTAATCGTTGCCCGGCCCGACCTGGGCGTATTCATCCAGGGCGGTCTGCAGGTCGTTGTGCTCTTCGGCGATGCGGCCCAGGTTCAGGTGCGCCGAGTCGACATGGCTGTCGCGGGCGATCAGTTCGTCCAGGTAACCCTTGGCTTCATCCCAGGCCTTGGCCTCGAGGCAGACGAGCGCCAGGGAGAAACGCAGTTCGTCATCTTCCGGGTATTGCTGCACCAGGCTGGAGAACTGGGTCTTGGCGTCGGCCATGCGGTCCTGTTCCACCAGCATGCGCGCGTAAGTCAGGCGCAGGCGCTTGTCGTCCGGGTACTGCTTGATGCTTTTTTCCAGGATCGGCAAGGCTTCCTTGCCGCGGTTGAGCGCTTGCAGCAAGCGTGCGCGCAGCAGGATCGGGGCGATTTCGCCGTCTTCCGGCGGGTTTTTCTCCAGCAGCGCCAAGGCGGCCTGGGTGTCGCCGTCCTGTTGCAGCAACAGGGCCTTGCCGAAAATCAGCTGGCTGTTCTTCGGGTGCTTGACCAGCAGGCGGTCGAAACTTTTCTTCAGGCCGTTGCGGGTGTCCTGGTCGGTGTCGGCGGCCGACAGGGCAAGAAAGTCGAAATGGGTGTCGCCCTTGCCTTGCAGGACCTTCTCCATATAGACCATGGAGTCGTCATAACGCCCGCTGCGGGCCAGCTGGATGGCGGCCGCGCGTTGTGCCTCGAGATCATTCGGGGCGTTTTTCGCCCAGATCAGCGAGGTGTCGAGGGCCGCCTGGTCGGCGCCCAGGTACTCGGCAATCCGGAAAGCGCGCTCGGAAACCCCCGGATCCTGGGTGTTGATCGCCTGGGTCACGTAGTTATCCAGCGCGATATCGAAACGATTTCGCTGTCCGGCCAGCTCCGCGCTCAACAGGCTGAACACCGTATCTTCGGTGAACGAGCTGTAGACCTTGGGCTTTTCCGGGGCCGGAGTGGTGTCTTCAGCCGACGGCGTACGCCCCGGCGACACGGGTGCCAAGGCCTGGCAGCCGCTGAGGAAGACAAAAGCGAGGAGCAACGCGGAGGATCTATTCATATAGGAGAAGGACGACTTACCTGCGGGTCGGGGCATCATGACACAAGCGGCGGGCAGAACCATACCCGAGACGCTCACCAGACACTTATAGCAACGTTACATTAGGACAATAGTCGGCAATGGTTGTTCTGAATCATTCGAAGGTGGACAATTGTCGGCTTCTCGACATCATCAGCGACCCTGAATGGCCTTCCTCGCACTCGGCATCAACCACAAGACGGCGTCCGTAGACGTACGCGAGCGCGTGGCTTTTACCCCCGAGCAATTGGTGGAGGCCCTGCAGCAGCTGTGCCGCCTCACCGACAGCCGTGAAGCCGCGATCCTCTCGACCTGCAACCGCAGTGAACTGTATATCGAGCAGGAGCACATTACGTCGGACACGGTCCTGCGCTGGCTGGCCGATTATCACCACCTGAGCCTCGAAGACCTGCGGGCCTGCGCCTATGTGCACGAAGACGATGCCGCCGTTCGTCATATGATGCGTGTGGCCTCGGGCCTGGATTCGCTGGTATTGGGCGAACCGCAGATTCTCGGCCAGATGAAGTCGGCCTATGCCGTGGCACGGGAGGCGGGCACCATCGGGCCGCTGCTCGGGCGCCTGTTCCAGGCCACCTTCAGCGCCGCCAAGCAGGTGCGCACCGACACCGCCATCGGCGAGAACCCGGTGTCGGTGGCGTTTGCCGCCGTCAGCCTGGCGAAACAGATTTTCAGTGATCTGCAGCGCAGCAGCGCGTTGCTGATCGGCGCCGGCGAAACCATCACCCTGGTCGCCCGCCACCTGCACGAGCAGGGCGTCAAGCGTATCGTGGTGGCCAACCGGACCCTGGAGCGGGCCAAGATCCTCGCCGAAGAGTTCGGTGCCCACGCGGTGTTGCTGTCCGACATCCCCCAGGAACTGGTGCACAGCGACATCGTCATCAGTTCCACCGCCAGCCAGTTGCCGATCCTCGGCAAGGGCGCGGTGGAAAGTGCCTTGAAGCTGCGCAAGCACAAGCCGATCTTCATGGTGGATATCGCCGTACCCCGGGATATCGAGCCGGAAGTCGGCGAGTTGGACGACGTTTACCTTTATAGCGTCGACGATCTCCACGAAGTGGTCGCCGAAAACCTCAAGAGCCGCCAGGGCGCCGCCCAAGCCGCCGAAGAACTGGTGAGCAGTGGCGTTGACGACTTCATGGCACGCCTGCGCGAGCTGGCCGCGGTGGATGTGTTGCGTGCCTACCGTCAGCAGAGCGAGCGCCTGCGCGACGAAGAACTGCAAAAGGCCCAGCGCCTGCTGGCCAACGGCGGCAGCGCCGAAGAGGTGCTGGTGCAACTGGCCCGTGGCCTGACCAACAAGTTGATGCATGCGCCCAGCGTGCAACTGAAAAAGTTGTCCGCCGAAGGCCGCCTCGATGCGCTGGCCATGGCCCAGGAACTCTTTGCCCTCGGTGAGGGCTCATCGGATAGCTTTTCGGATAAGAAACCGCAATGAAAGCGTCACTGCTCAATAAGCTGGACATCCTCCAGGACCGTTTCGAGGAACTGACCGCCTTGCTCGGCGATGGCGAAGTCATTTCCGATCAGAACAAGTTCCGCGCCTATTCCAAGGAGTACGCCGAAGTCGAGCCGATTGTCACGGCCTACAAGCAGGTGTTGAAGGTCCAGTCCGACCTCGAAGGCGCCCAGGCGCTGCTCAAGGACAACGACCCGGACATGCGCGAAATGGCCGTCGAGGAAGTCCGCGAGGCCAAGGAACAGCTGGTTGAACTGGAAGGCAGCCTGCAACGCATGTTGCTGCCCAAGGATCCCAACGACGGTCGCAACGTGTTTCTCGAAATCCGCGCCGGCACCGGCGGCGACGAGGCGGCGATCTTCTCCGGCGATCTGTTCCGCATGTACTCGCGGTATGCCGAGCGGCGTGGTTGGCGGGTGGAAATCCTCTCGGAAAACGAGGGTGAGCACGGCGGCTATAAAGAAGTCATTGCCCGGGTCGAAGGCGACAATGTCTACGGCAAGCTGAAATTCGAATCCGGTGCCCACCGCGTCCAGCGCGTACCGGCCACCGAATCCCAGGGCCGCATCCACACCTCGGCCTGCACGGTCGCGGTATTGCCCGAGCCCGACGAACAGGAAGCCATCGAGATCAACCCGGCGGACCTGCGCGTCGACACCTATCGCTCCTCCGGCGCCGGTGGCCAGCACGTCAACAAGACCGACTCGGCGATCCGCATCACCCACTTGCCTTCGGGGATCGTGGTCGAATGCCAGGAAGAGCGTTCCCAGCACAAGAACCGCGCGCGCGCCATGTCCTGGCTATCGGCCAAGCTCAACGACCAGCAGACTAGCGCCGCGGCCAATGCCATCGCCAGTGAGCGCAAGCTGCTGGTGGGGTCGGGCGACCGCTCCGAACGTATCCGTACCTACAACTTTCCACAGGGCCGGGTCACGGACCACCGTGTCAACCTGACCCTGTACTCCCTGGATGAAGTCCTGGCCGGGGGGGTGGAAGCCGTTATCGAACCGCTGTTGGCCGAATACCAGGCCGATCAACTGGCCGCCTTGGGTGATTGAATGACCATTATTGCCAGTCTGCTACGCGCCGCCGACCTGCCTGATTCGCCGACCGCGCGCCTGGACGCCGAACTGCTGTTGGCGGCGGCCCTGGGCAAATCCCGCAGTTACCTGCACACCTGGCCGGAAAAAATCGTCAGCAGCGAAGCCGCGCTGGCCTTTTCCGACTTTCTGCTGCGCCGTCGCGGTGGCGAGCCGGTGGCCTATATCCTCGGCCAGCAGGGCTTCTGGAAGCTGGACCTGGAAGTGGCGCCGCATACCCTGATTCCGCGCCCGGACACCGAACTGCTGGTGGAAGCCGCCCTTGAGCTGTTGCCGGCAACTCCGGCCCGGGTGCTCGATCTCGGCACCGGCAGCGGCGCGATTGCCCTGGCCCTGGCCAATGAGCGTCCGGCCTGGCAGGTGACGGCGGTGGACCGCGTGCCGGAAGCCGTGGCCCTGGCCGAACGCAATCGCCAGCGCCTGGGGCTGAACAACGCCACGGTGCTGAGTAGCCATTGGTTCAGCGCCCTGGATGGCCAGCGTTTTCAACTGATCATCAGCAACCCGCCGTACATCGCTTCGAGCGACCCGCACCTGGCCCAGGGCGATGTGCGTTTCGAGCCGGCCAGTGCCCTGGTGGCCGGTGCCGATGGCCTGGACGACCTGCGCCTGATCATCGCCCAGGCGCCCGCGCACCTGGAGGCCGATGGCTGGTTGATGCTCGAACATGGTTACGATCAGGCTGAAGCCGTGCGTGAGTTGCTCTCGGCGCAAGGTTTCAGCGACGTCCACAGCCGCACTGACCTGGGCGGCCATCAACGCATCAGTCTGGGGCGCCTATCGTGCTGAGCGACCAGGAGCTGTTGCGCTATAGCCGGCAGATCCTGTTGCAACAGGTCGATATCGACGGCCAGTTGCGTCTGAAAAACAGCCGGGTGCTGATCGTCGGTCTTGGCGGTCTTGGCGCCCCGGTGGCGCTTTACCTGGCGGCCGCCGGGGTCGGCGAACTGCATCTGGCGGATTTCGACACGGTCGAGCTGACCAACCTGCAACGCCAGATCATCCATGACACCGCCAGCATCGGTACGACCAAGGTCGATTCGGCGCTGCGCCGGTTGGCGGCGATCAATCCTGAAGTGACCCTGGTCGCCCATCGCCACGCCCTGGACGCGGATTCCCTCGGTGTCGCGGTGGCAGCGGTGGACCTGGTGCTCGACTGCTGTGACAACTTCGCCACCCGCGAGGCGGTCAACGCCGCCTGTGTCGCCGCCAGCAAACCGCTGGTGAGCGGCGCGGCGATTCGCCTTGAGGGGCAACTCTCGGTGTTCGATCCGCGGCGTCCGGAAAGCCCCTGCTACCACTGCTTGTACGGGCACGGCAGCGAAGCCGAACTGACCTGCAGTGAAGCCGGCGTCATCGGCCCGCTGGTCGGCCTGGTCGGCAGCCTGCAAGCCCTGGAAGCCTTGAAATTGCTCGCCGGTTTCGGCGAGCCGCTGGTCGGCCGCCTGCTGCTGATCGATGCCCTGGGCACGAAATTCCGTGAACTGCGGGTCAAGCGCGATCCGCAATGCAGCGTCTGTGGTGGCGGCGATGCGTGACGCACCGATCGCGGTAATCGACTCTGGCGTCGGCGGCCTGTCGGTGCTCAAGGAAATCCAGGCCCTGCTGCCCAATGAGTCGCTGTTCTATGTCGCCGACTGCGGGCATATCCCCTACGGCGAAAAAAGCCCGGAGTACATTCGCCAGCGCTGCGCGGTGATCTCCGGTTTCTGTCGCGAGCAAGGCGCCAAGGCGCTGGTAATTGCCTGCAATACCGCCACCGTGGCGGCTGCCGCCGATTTGCGCCAGCGTTACCCGGACTGGCCGCTGGTGGCCATGGAACCGGCGGTCAAACCCGCGGCGGCGGCCACTCGCAGTGGTGTGGTCGGCGTGCTGGCAACCACCGGGACCTTGCAAAGCGCCAAGTTCGCCGCCTTGCTCGACCGCTTTGCCAACGATGTACGGGTGATCACCCAGCCTTGTCCCGGCCTGGTGGAAATGATCGAAGACGGCGATTTGCACAGCGAGGCCTTGCGCCAGTTGCTGCGCAGCTATGTCGACCCTTTGCTGGCGGCAGGCTGCGACACCATCATCCTCGGCTGCACCCACTATCCCTTCCTCAAGCCGCTGCTGCTGGAGATGATTCCGGCGTCCATCAGCCTGATCGACACCGGTGCCGCCGTGGCCCGGCAACTTCAGCGCCTGTTGGAAGCGCGGGACCTGCTGTCCCAAGGGCCGGCGCGCGACGCGCAGTTCTGGACCAGCGCCGATCCGGATCATTTCAGGAAAATTCTGCCGCTGCTCTGGCAGAAGTCCGGGGTTGTGCAAAGCTTCACAGGGTAAACGTCGGCGTAGAGCGGCGAATCCCTCGTGAGCCCAGGCTTAACGTCAGGCTTTCATTGCGAGGAGCTTGTTGGTCGCACCTGAAATGCGTTGGAAATAGGATATTTCTCATGAAGCAATTGTTCTGCTTGGCTGCGCTTGCGGCCGCCCTGGGGTATGGCGCCATGGCACAGGCTGCCGGTGTCGAGTTCTCCGTTGGCCAGACCAGCGATTCGACCCGGGCCTATCGCCTGGGCCTGCAATCGGACTGGGACAAAAGCTGGCTGCAAAGCGATGCAGGCCGCCTGACCGGCTACTGGAGCGGAGCCTACACCTACTGGGAAGGCGACAAGAGTCCCGGCAATCACAGCCTGTCGTTCTCCCCCGTATTCGTCTACGAATTTTCCGGGGCATCGATCAAACCCTATATCGAGGCGGGGATAGGTGTCGCCCTGTTTGCCCACACCGAAGTGGAAGGCAACAAGCTGGGCTCGGCCTTCCTCTTCGAGGACCGCTTGGGTTTCGGCCTGCGCTTCGCCGGCGGGCATGAAGTGGGGATCCGCGCGACCCACTATTCCAATGCCGGCATCCGCACGCCGAACGAGGGCATCGAAAGCTACGCCTTGCACTACACGATGCCGTTGTAACGGCCGTTCGTTCGGCGTCAGCCTCCTTCGCTCTGGCGTTTGAGGCTGGCCAGCGCGGCAAACACATCATCGTCATCGATGGGGTAGCGGTCGATCTGGATCACCGTCCAGTCGCCGTTGTCCCCGAGTTTTTCCAGCGCCTCGTCCGTTCCGGTGTAGCCCCAGAGGGCACTGTGATTACTGGCGCGACAGCTGCGCGGAAAGTGTTCCTGTAGCTCCTGGCGCGTCGCGTCTGCGGCGGCCAACCTTTGCACACAGGCCTTGAGCTCGCTGACGCCACTGAACTCGCTCAATGCCGGGGTTGACGCCGGCACCCACAACAGCAGCGTGCCCTGCTGGGGATCGCCGAGTACCAGGATGTCATCGGAGGGATAGCCGTTGATGCTCAAGCGGTGCACCTGCACTTGGCGCGGCCCCGGAGCCGGGTGCTCGCGTTCGTGCCGGGGCAGCAGTTGCAGCATCATTGGGTAGGCGGTGTCCGAGTAGCCGCCTTGCAGGCGCGCGCGCTGGACCTCCAGCCGGTATTGCGCCCGCAGATAATCGCCATAGCACTGCTCGTTGCCGAACACGCCGTCGGCGGGGTGGGCACTCCAGAATCCCGCCGAACGCCCGCCGAATTTCCGATACTCGGCGTTCAGATAGGTCGTCAGTTCGGCCAGTGTCGCGGCGGCCTCCAAGACTTTCTCGCGCTGCGGGCTGGGGGCGATCACCAGCATGTCGGGCGACACCGGGATCTGGTACAGCTCGTCGCCGTGATCCTCCCCGTCCACGGGAATGGCCGCGAAGCCGCCATTGGTGGGCCGATAATAAATCCCCCGACCCGGACACTCGGGCACCGACAGGTCTTCGATAGGCACCGGCGCGCCCAATTGCTGGCGGCCTTGCAGTGCTTGCAGGCGTTGCACCAGCGTATCGATATTCTCGTGGTCCCGGGCACTCAGTGTCGCCAGCGTGCAGCGCCCGCCGGCAAGATCCAACCGGAAGGCCTCATCAAGCTTGTTGACCGTATACAGGACCTCCTTGTCCTGAACCTGCACCACGACACCGCCCACCGTCAGCCGGCCGGGCTCAAGCCGGATGTCGTCCGGGCGGCTCAGGTGATCGGTGTGCAGCACCCAGGTGGAGGGTGGTGACGTGGCACAACTGGACAGATTGATCGTCGCGCCTTCACTCAGGTAGAGGTCATATTGACTGCCCTGGCCTTCGATGTCGTAGCGCAGGTACCGACCGCCTTCCGCCAGATCGTCCATGACCAACGGCGGCGCGACCTGTCCCAGGCTGACCCGGATACGCGTGGCGTGGTAGCGGGGCTCGAGCTTTTCCACGACCTTCTGGAAGGCCGCGACCCATTCGGTTTCGATGAATTTGCCTTGGGTCTTTTGCTCGAGCGCCTTGAACAGCTGCAATTCCGCGTCATTGCGCTGGGTGGCACCCACTAGCCAGCCGTATTGCGGCAGATAGGTGTGCTCGGGCGTACCCGGCAGATGCAGGGTACGGAGGCTTTCCGAAACGGGTAACGGCCTCTGCCCGGGAAGCTCCAAGACCTGGCCGACATCGATCGCCTGCTGTTCGTCCAGGATCACCCGTGGATCGCCCGAATGCGAATTGTCGACGGCGTAGATCTTCGGGCTGCCCAGGTAGACCTGGCCGTTGCGCTGATCCAGATGGGTCACCACCACGGGACCGGCCATCCGCAGCGCATGGCTTTCAGGATCCTCGATATAGCCGCTGCGATAGGCCTGGATCTCCCGGATGAATTGCTCACCCGTGGCCAGGACCTTATGGGCCTTGGCAAAGAACACCGACACCAGGCTGCTGGCACCCAGGCCCAGGCCGGCCAAGGGTATCGACAGTGGCCCGAGAAATTCGGCGCCCTCGGCAAACCCGGCCAGTACCGTGCCCAGCGCGAGGGTGTCGAGCCCGACGTTGGTGCCGTAGGTGGCTTTTTCCTCGGCGCTCTCGGCATGGGCCAGCAGATAGCTGTCCACCCCCAGGCTCGCGAGGAGCAGCAAGGCATTGCCGGCGGCCAACAGTCCACCCAGGGTCAGTGTCTTGCCGCCCAGACTGATAACTCGGCCGGCCTTGTCCAGCAGGCTGATGCTTTCTGTACCCAGGTGCCCGGCCTCCTTCAGGCCGAGGTAAATCGCCTGGGCGAGTATTTTTCCATCGCAGGCTACGCCGGCCACCACCTGGGCCAGTTGCGTGTAGAACTGCACCTGGACCGCGCTGGCCAGTTCCGTCGACAAGACATGGCGCCTGCCGCTATTGAGCTGCAACAGGGCGAAGCCGGTATTCAGGCTGTTCAGGCCATCGAGTTGCGCCAGGCCATGGACCACCTCGTGATGGGTGACGCCAGGGCGCGGCAGCATCTGACCGTCCTGGAACTCGAAGTCGTGGTGGAGCGTATCGACGGTGTCGCGGATACGTGCCGAGAGCCTGGCCAGTGCGCTGTCTTTCTCCAGTTCCAGGTGCCGGCGTGGTGCACCAGCCGGGCCGATCAGCTCCATCGTGTCGCCAGCGGCTCTGGATTCGATGGCGTTCAGGTCGGGGACCCGGCCGGACACTGCCGAGTCGGCTCCGAGCCTTTGCCACTCCTGTTGTGCGGCCTGGCCCAGCTCGGCGAACGCGTTGCGTTGCATCCGCGATTGCTCGCTTATGGCGGGATAGGGCCTGCGTACATCGCCGCCCAGACCGGGAGTGTCCATGATCTGCCACGAGCCGTCGGTACGGCGTTGCACCTCATAGGTCGAGCGCCTGAAACCTTCGGTGGCATGGATGATCCGGAACCTGTCGCGGAAGGCCCGGACTTCGTAGCGCAGGCCCTCGTAGAGGATGTACGTCCTGCCGTCCGGCGTGAGATACAGGCCTCGCGCATCCGGTCCGGTCGGATCCAGCGCCGATCGGCTGCGCATCTCATATCCCCTCAGCCAGGCCGGCTGCGACTGCGTCGAAGGTCCGGCTTCTCCTGTGTTCGGAAGAGCTGCGTTCAGAACTCTGTTCAGTTGGGCCAGGCTGCTGAGCGTGTGGAACGGGTTGGCCAGTGCATATCGAATCCTGGCATTGTCATGGGTGTTGCTGGTCAGTTGGGTCCACATCTTGTCGACGACCCGGCCCGACTTCTTCCTGAGCAAGGTAAACAACTCGGGTGTATCGAGCAGAAGCTGGAGCCTGGCATTGGCGAGATAGGCCGATCGGAAGCAATGTCGGCTCCATGCAGTAGCATTGGTCTTGAAGGGCAAAAGCAGCGGCGCGATTTCCTGGAAGCCCATTTGCCGGGCCACCGCCAGCAGTTCCTGCTGATGTCCGAGGAGCCGGGTCAACACGTCGTCGGTCAACGACTTTATCCCGTCGGCGTTCTCCAGCAGGTTGATACGGATGATGCCGGCATCCGCGCAGCGGGCGATCAATCGTAGCCTGTCCGTTGAGATTTGCGGATCGTGGAGCAAATGGGCGATTTGATTGGTGTTGAGCCCCTCTTCCAGGGGCGGGGTCAGGTTCGCTGAACTGAAAATGATATCGACCCGCTCAAGCAGCGCCGGGACACGACCGAGCACGGCCCTGATCAGGTCACGTCGTGCGCTGATCTGATTGCCCACGTGCTGGGCGGCATACAGGCGTAGCTGGGTGGCCGTCACCCCATACTCCAGCAGAATATGCCGGACGCTGTCATTGAAAATGAAGGTGTGGTGAGTCAGGAAGTCGATGTCTGCCGCTTGTGAGGGGCCGTTCAACAGTGTTTCCAGCAACCGCCTGCGCCTCGGCTCGTCGACCCACAAGGACAGTTCCGGACGAGGGTCGCTGTCAATGTAGCGATCAACGATCTGACGTATTTCGGCGGGCAGCGGGCGCAGGTCATGGCGCTCGCGAACGGAGTTGAACGCATCATCGACGGCGGCGCGGATCCTTTGTGAGCGGGCCGGCAAAGTCGTCTCCAGGTAGCGGATGGCCGGCTGAAAGAGACCGTATGGATTGGCGGCCCCCTTGAGGATGGCGGTCAACTCTCGATAGCTGCTATCGCCCAGCCAGATATTCAGTTCCAGGCAATGCTCCAGTGCCTGGGCATAGAGAGGCAAATGCTCGGCGGTCACGAAGGGCGCGATATCCGGATTGTGTTCGATATGATCGGCGGCGGCATTGCGCAGTCTCTCGACCGTGAATGTGTCGGGCTCATGGCCCTGGTTCAGTGACAGGGCCACGGCATGAAAGAAGCTGTCCTCTCCGGCGGGGACGTCCACCGGGTTGCCGTCGAGCCAGACGCGATAATGATTCGGACTGTATCGGTACAGCACCACATCATGGAGGGCACCGAACAACTCCGGGTTCACCCGGTATCCATAGGTGTCTTCGCGCAGTCCCTGCCGGTAGCGTACTGACCAGCCAAATCCCGGATCGCGGGCGTCGATAATCACCAGGTTGCTGTCTTGCGGCCACTCCGCCAGGCTGGGCATGAGGGGCGCAATGATGTCCATGACCTGTGAGTTCCAGGACCCCAGGCGAATCAGGCCGGCCAGGGTTGAAAGTCGCGCTGATACGGCAGGAGGCAATCGCCCGCCGAGGGATGGCCCCGTCGGCGCACCGCCCCGCAACCTCAGCCGCACGGTGCCGAGGGTTTGGCGTGGCTGGGGCATCGCTTGCAGGACCGGGCCGGCAGTCAGCGAGGTCTTGCCGTCGGCACCCATCCGGCTGACCAGGGTCGCAATGTCCGTGCTCGCAGGTGGCAGGGTGTCGGTACTGGTTGTGCCCTGGCGATCTGTTGCCCGGCTGCCCGGCTGCACTGCAATGTCTGTTTGTCCGGTCGCCCTTATTCGTGGCAGCCAAGCCTTTGCGGGCAGGAAGGTGCTGATCAAGCCGGCGTTCTTCTGAGCGACGACATTGCCAAACGCCCACTGATCGATGAGTGCTTGCCGGTTACTCGCGGTCCCGTCGGGGAGACGGTGGCGGGCCTGCTCGATCAGCGCGTCACGCTGTATTTCGTAGAGGCACTGATGCACGTTGCCCGGCATCGGGATCAGTTGGACGTGAGCGGCGTTTGCCGGGGGCGGCGACTGCAGGGTTGGCGTACTGGATTTTCTCAGTCGCGCGGCAACATAGTCCCGCCATGGCGGTTCCTGGAAATACCGGTCCAGGTCACCGCGTTGGCTCAGTACCTTGAGGTCGTTGTCATCGGCTGAATCCGGGGTATGCAGCACCACACTCGGGTCGTCCGGGTCCGCGCTGGTGATCGCGAGTACGCCGCCGCCAATGATATGGAGCGTGCTCTGGGCATTCTTGTGATGTACCCACAAACCCAGCGCGTTGGCGCTGATGACGTGTGTACCGATCGTGGGGCGAGTGGCCGGGGTCGGATAGTTGAGCACCACCTGGACCCACTGTCGCTGGCGCGTAGCGATTCGGCCGCGGAGCGTGGCGTCCAGGAGCGCCAGTTGCAGGCACGCGGCATTGGCGTATTGCCAGGTATCGCGTATCGCCTGCGCCCGCTGCGCGGTGGCCGAGGCCGACGGCTGCTCGCTCAGGGCCTGGACGATGGCCTCCAGTGCCGCCTGATCCGGGATGATCGGCCCGTCGTAGCTGTCGTTGGGCGAGGTTGGCGGCAGTACATTGATCAAGGCCAGGGCCAGCGCCAGGCGGCCGGCCTGCACTCGGCCGGCGGCGGTGCTGTAGCGTTGCCAGTCTTGCCTGTCGGCCGCCTTGAAGACTTGCCTCCAGATGCTGTATTGCAAGGCTTGCGCGCGTCGATTCACTCGCGTGCCGATATCCAGGACGTCACGCAGGTCCGCGGCGGCTTCGAGGCGTTCCAGCATGGCCTGCGACGCGTCCGCCGGGGAGGCGGCAAACACATCGTTCACCTGCCGTTGCTGGGCATTGCGCAGTGACCGGACCTGCCAGGCGAACAGGTTTTCGTGCTTGTCATCGCTGGCGCTGAAACGGTCAGCGATTTTTTGCCCGGTTCGCACCAGCAGTGTCGTGTGCAGGATCCTGAGGGAGGCAAAGGTTTCGAGGCCATATTCCAGGGTGTAGAGCACGACCGGCCCGAGATCACTGTGGATCTCGACCGCTTTCTTGCCCTTGAACTGCTTCGGGTCGGGATCGCTGCCCTGCAGCACCGCACCGTCTCGGCTGGTGATTACGAATGCGCCAGGCCATGGGGTCGGGGCCGAGGTATTTTCTTCCAGGAAGGCGATGCAGTAGACCCCGGGTCGATAGACGACGGGCAGGACAGGCAGTGCACTTTCCCGTTGTTCCCGTGTGGGCAGGTCCAGTACCTGATCGATCAGTTGCCGGTCATCGGCGTCCAGCGTCCCATCGACGCCGCGCAGTTGCGCCTCGGTCCGCAGTTGCGTCTCCAGGGTCAGTGCGAGCCATTGATCGGCGGGCAAACCGTCGGTGGCGCTATTGGGTTGTGTCCAGAACTGTTGCAACTGCGCCAGATAAGCCTGCTGGAGTTGGCGTATCTGCTCGGTCTTGTCAGTCGCCGGATTCACTTCGGGCATGGCCGGGCGCGGCAGCTCATCGAGCAGGGCGGCCACTTGCGCATTGGCGCTATTGAGCGACAGCAGCAACTGCGACTGGAGCTGCGCGGTGTCGATCGGCGCCGGGGGGCTATCGGCGGCGCTGGGGGGCGAAATACGGGGAGGGTCGAGGGTTTTCATGAGCCAGTGATCTCAGGGTCCGGGGGCAACATTGAGTTGCCCGCTGCTTGTGACGTGTGGTCCCAAGTGTGGATTGAGCGGGTTCACTGGATATATGAGACGTGTCTTTGACTCAGGGATGAAATCGCCCTGATTCGGTCCTTCGATTCAGCGATAGGCCGTGGTGATTCCTTGGCGTTCCTCCATGCACTCCTCCGAGCCGGTTTCGAACTCCCGGCAGATCAACGGGCGTTTCGCGTAGATGGTGCAGCGCATGGTGTCGCGATCCAGCGCCGCGCACCAGCCGTCGTCCAGGCGCAACATCACTTCGCCGCCCCAATCGTCGATATCGATATAGCGCTCGGGCACACCGGTATCGGTGATCAGCAGCACCTCCAGCCGGCAGCAGCAGGCCGCGCAGGAAGAGCAACTGATTGCCGGTGTGGTGAGGTCGGTCAGGGGGATAGTGGTCATGGGCGCCAGTGTATGCCAGTGCCACGGTGCTGTATGCCCGGGGAGCGGGTCTCGCGATAGCCGGGCATGCAAGGCGCCAGGCCAGGCGCGGTCCTATCGGGCTACCGCCTTCAGACGAGTTTCCCCTGTGTACTGGCTGCAAAGCCGTGCCGGTTTGCGTTTGTACCGGCACTTTTCTGCTCCCGAAGGGAATCCATCATGAACACTGAAGCCACGCCTGCTGCAAATGCGACATCACCCTTGGTCGGCTCACAAGAAGAACAACAGATAACGCAACTGGACCTTCTGGATCAGTCGGACCAGAGAGTGGCTGCGCTGCTGGCCAGCCAGCCGACTTTCGACACTGTGCTCGGCCATTATTTGATTGCGCAGATCCGCTTGAGATTTACCGAAGAAGACTTTCCCGGCCTCCACCAACGGGTGCTTGATCCGGATGCCTTGTACATCAACACATTTTCCGTGGGCGCGGACGGCACGCGAAAACAGATGGCCTCCCAGACATTCATGGCGGCGATGAAGGAGGGGCTGATCACCGATACGGCGGCGACCTATTCTCCCGGTGCCGTGGTGTTGTCCGATCACCCGGAGGCGATCGAGGAGGCGGACAGCCTTTTGGGTTGTCCGGCGAGTGCGGAAATACTGCGTACGCTGGCGACCGCGCTCTATATTGCCGAACCCGGCAGCAACCGAGCATTGCACGAGCAATTGACCGGAGATTACCGGCAATGGAGGACTTGCCGTTGGGGCGAGGCGCTTGATAATCCGCAAGGGCTTACGGCAGAAGCCTTCCTCGCCCATGAGTTTCAATGGCAATACCAATACGCGCTGCAACTCTATAAAACCGATCGCCCCCCGCAGAGCCAGCTCACCTCCACGGAACGCACTCAGCAACAGCGGGACGATAACCTCCTGGATGACCTGGCGGCCCACCCTTCCCGAGAAGCGCGCAATCGCCTGGGCACAAGCCCCGTTGCCCAGGCCCATGCTGTCAGGTTGATGGCGGGTGACGGAAAGGTACGCAAATGGCCCGCTGCCATGGTCTTGAAGCTGCCGGGACAGACGCGTCTTTTTCTTTACTCCCGGGAGGGCGGCTTCCAGAGATTCTCTTCGCCAGAGGTATTGAAAGAAGAGGTTCAACTCCACCATGCCGGGGCCGCCTGGACGATCCAGGGGATCGACGATGAACCCCTCGAGCAGGTTTTTGAACAGGCCGCCCGCGACCTGTTCGATCAGCAGTACGCCACGCTGGTCAATGTGCTGCATGAGGCCAGTCGCGCAACCTTGACGATAGAGTCGCTCGCCAAAAAACTCGAAGACGCTTCGTCGATGCCCATGGCGGGCGTCGAAGGCCTGGTGGCCGCGCATAACCGGGATGTGCTCGAATCCATGCGTCCGGCTTTTTATAAAACCGCCACGCGAGCACGGCAGAAGCAGTATCGGGCGCTGGAGAAAAAGATCGTTGCCGCGCAACGGGTATTGAGCGAGTTGACCCGGGATATCCCGACGCTGAATCAGTTTGCCCGACAGCAGGCCAGGGAGTACCTGCACAAAAGCTACCCGGGACTGGATCCCGACCCGGACCAGATGGTGATTCGTTTCGATGTGCCCGAAGTCAAGTGGCACCATTGGATGACCGTGATCGACCGCGCGATATTCGGTGATCAGTCCCACGCCATGTCGTTGACTGAACTGGTGATCAATAACTTGCCGGCCTGGAAGGCTGAGGCCAGCAAGGACATCGTGGTGCTGATGCCGACGAAGCTGCGCGACAGCAAGGGCGATGAACTGGTCAATCCGGCCAATGGTTATCACATTGTCCTGGGCCCCGATTACATCGAGACCTTGGTGAAAACCTGCGATGTCGATAAAAACTATCGGGCGCTGCTCCACAAGACCTTGCAGGACGACACGCCAACCAGTCGCGCCATTGCCAGTGCCACGCAAGCGCTGACCCTCCTCATGCTGAAATTGAAAAGCCTGGAGGCGGCCCTGAAGGACAATGGCGAGGTGTTCAGGGCGCAGGTGTGTACCGAGGTCAATGGCATCACGCTCACGGAGAAACAGGTTCCACGCTGGCTGGAGACAGTCCTGTTGTCACCCGAGCCGGCCTCGCGCCTGCAGGTCAATGACCGGGATGTGCAGGTGTGTCGTCTGTTCCTGGGTAACAGTTTCATGGCGCGTCCACCTGCCGGCTACTGGGTACCTGACCCCGCCAGTATCGATGGCGTGCTGGTGTTTTCCGATCACCTCCAAGGGGGACAAACCGTGGGAACGGTGGGGGTTTATTTTCCGGACAGCCCGGATGGCAACGATATTTGCGAGTTTGCCGATTTGAAGACGGGTGTCCGGGAACTGCTGAACAGCGAAGAGTGGCAAGGCTACTTCACCCAGCGCATCGCCACCGCGAACAAAAGCGAGATCAAGCATTTGCTGGGACTGACGGGCTCGGGAGCGTTGGTGAGCTGCCTGCCATTGCGCGGGCATTTCATCAGGGAACTGGCGCAGGCGGGCGTGCGCTTTCAGATCCGGCATGCGGATCATCGCGCCAGGAGCAACGCGGAGGTCGAGCTCCGGACCCGTCTCAACCTGGTGCTGACCGCGGCTGAAGTGCTTCCCACCGTGAGCACGCTCGGGGCGGTGGGCTTGCGGGCGGCCAGGGGAACCTTGATCACCTTCAATACGCTAAGGGCCACGGGGCTTTTACCGCAAGACAAGGGCGTCTTCGCCCTGGTGTACCGCGCCACCGAGGGTGGCCGAAAGGTGCTGGCCCCCGCGCCCAGGGCCGTGGCAACGGCGCGGGTACCGAAGAGGCCGTTCTTCAATGCGCCCCGGCGTCAGCCCGAGGGGCGCTTGGGCTATGAGTTGGGCGGTAAACGGCCCGCCGCTTCTCCCCTGACCCCCCAACCCGGCCCGTCACGACCAAGGCTGGAAACGCCGACTCCGAACGTGCCTGTCGTGCAAACCACTGCCGGGCGCATTTCCGACGCCATACGCAGGCCCGGAAACTGGAACACCCCTATCATGGATCTGGTCCCCTCGCTGATGACCGAGCTTGCGGACTGGCCACGGCACAGGGCTTTGCTGATTCTCGACGAGATCAGTGCGGGACAGGGTTGGTCGGTGCGCTATAGCCCGGGACGTCACCAGGTGACGCACCCCACGGTTCGCCACCCCGAGCGAACCGTGAGTGATGTCGTATTGCGCAGGATCGAAAGCAATCACTACCAGATGTGGAGAAACCGGCGCTGGGAGGACGTTCCCGCCGATGGCGATTGTTTCTTCAATGCGCTGGCCGGTGCCCTGGCGGGCAGGGGGCACTCAGGGCACTCAGGGCAGAACCTGCGGGCCAGGGTCGCGGATCATATCGATCAACACCCGCAAGTGGCTGACTATGTGGTCTCGCGACGCACCCCCGTGCAGCAGGCATTGTTTGACGTGGCCTACCCGCTGGAGGGCATTCTGGGCAACCATGCGTTCGCGGTGCTGACCCGGATCGTCAATGGACAATCCTACGAGTCACAGCTGGCATCGGCCATGGCGAATAACCCGGAGCTTATCGACGACTGGCCAGACAGCGCACGCCAACTGATAACGCTGCGCGCCGAAAACAACGGTGTCTTGCCGGTCGATCTCCTGTCGAGGATCGAGGAGCACCTGGCGGTGCTCGGTCTTTTCAGGCCGGCTATCCGTTATCTGAACAACATTGCGAATTGGCCAAACGACCGGCAGAACCGGCAACTGCTATGGACGACCCGCACGGGAGAGGCGCACCTGCCTGCTGAATTACTGCAGATCATCGCGGCTTATCTGCCGTTCAGAAATCCCATGCAGGGGTTGTTCCAGCGTGATCGTGATATCCGGGCGTTTCTGAACCATACCCTGCTTCCCGGGCCGCAACTGAGCCAAGGGCTGGACAGGCTGCTGCAACGGTTCGCCCGTCGTTATATCTGGCCGAGCAATGAGGTCATGTACATCCTGCTGGAGTACGGCCTGACGGTACAGGAACTGACTGATCATTATCGGGCAATCGGCTTCGATGATGCCGGCAATCGCCTTGAACCGGATCCGGCCGAAATCGACAGGTTTCTGGATGACTACCTGGCTTTTTTCGAGAGGAACCCCGAGCGTAACAACAGGGACGATCTGTTCGTTGACCGGGAGGCGCTGCTGAGCAACTGGAGGGCCTACGATGAAGGGCAAAGGAGCGTTGCCTCGCTGAGAGTGGCGCTGGGGCGCTTTGCCGATTTATCGGCGAGGGCGGATATTGTCCTGCGCTCGGACGTCTTCAGCTTTCATCTGGGCTGGAGTGTCGGGCTGGAAGAGTTGGCGTACTTGATACGGGACCCGCGCCTGTCAAATGCCCGCTTAAGGATTATCTCCGATTACCTGGAAACCCGTGCGGGCGAGATGCAGGAACACGAGATCGTCGATACGGAGTGGATGCGCCCGTTCGACGATCACAATCTGCGCAATATCGTCGAGCGCGCCCTCAACCGGCGTCGGCATCCTGGCGACCGGGCCTTTGCCGACACACTGCTTGAGTTTGTCGCGTATGTGAGTGAACAGACACTCAACGACTCGTTCGCCATGTCTTATGTCACGGCCGCGTTCACACCCGCCTCAGGCAGGTTGTCCAACAGTCGGGTGGCCTTGTTGCTGGACACCCCCGATCTGTTCACGACCTTGTCCCGGCATCCTCGAACGGTGGCGCAGCCACTGTGGGGCCTGCTGATCTCCCCTGAATACAGCGACGAGACTATGCGTCTGGCCCTGGGCACTTCAACCGCCGACGCGCTACGCGATCTCAGGCATTTTTCCATGCGACTGAAGATAGCTTCCTGGGTACCCGAGGTGGACTAGTTTCACCCATTGAACCCTCCGAGCAAGTGGCGCCGCTGGTTTGGCTGGCGGATAGCGGTATGGAATATTTCCACGATAAGCGGATACCGCATGGGCCTGGTGTGTCAGGCGTCTACTGGCCCTGTACCGGTGTTCGGTGCCGGGCATGGCGCTTGAACCCAGACCTGTCGGATCTGCTTGAAGGGAATAGTCTGTATGAATGACACAGTCACACTGCCAGGCCTGTCGCTTGAGCACGAGATCGAGGCGGCCAAGGCGCTTTTTGCCCAGCCGCCGACTTTGCGGGAAGTGGCCTTGTCGGCCATCCAGGGGTATTTTTTCAGCCGCTGGAATCCGCAGCGCAATGCCTCGCATCTGTATGTCGGCAAACTCCAATGGCTTGAGCGCGACGGAAAAGGGTTCTCGGGCGGCTATCAATATCGCGCCGTGATCGACCTGGTGCTCGAGCATTTCATGACCGGCGTGGCGCCGGTCTTTACCGCCGAGCATGTGCTGGAGATCAAGCTCGACAGTTTGCCCGGTGACCGGCTTGTGGTGGATGCGCCGGCCATCCAGGCTGTGCTCGGGTCCTGGGGCGATATCCTGCTGAAACTCTATCAGCAGGCCTTGGTCGACTATTGGAACGCCGAGGATGAGGACGGCTACAGTCGCTTTTATCGTCTTGGCAGGATACTGGGGCGGATCCTGTCCGCCGATCGTGAACAGCATCGTGCCTTTATGTCGATCAATCTGGAACGGCCCGAGGAGCAATTTTCTCTCTATGGCGTACAGGCGGTGAGCAAGGACACCTGGGGCGGCGCTTATCCGGAAGCCTTGCCCGTGCTGGTGGCCCGCCGCAAGGAACGGGGGATCGAGCAGAACCCGCTGGTGCTCAGTCTGGCCAAAGGCCTTTTCAGGGCCAGCACCACGGATCTCGGAGAACTGGTGCCCTTGTTCATGAGTGCCCGGGCCAATGGTCGCAATATCGAGTACCGCGAACATCTGCTCTGGCAGAAGGGCGACCCGGATATGCAGTTGGAGCAAGCGCTCGCCAGCCTTGCCGAAAGCCTGCTGGAAAACCAGGTCCAGGCGATTTCGCTGATCGGGCCCGATAGCGAGTGGACGCTCGAGGACTACCAGCGCCGGCTCGACGCGATCACCCGTCCCGATAACTGGTTTTTCACGCCGGTGCGGGCAGAGCCCCATACGGTGGTCGAGTTGCCCGAAGCGCTGGCGGCGCTCAGTGACGGCTTGCCGCATTGGTTGCTCGGGGCGCCGAGCGAAGACCTTGGCGCCTACCGCGCCCTGCTGGAAAAACTCGCCGATGTGCAGCGCGCGTCGGGCGGCAAGGCCTATCTTGATGACGTGGGTGATCTGCCGGGCTTCGCCGCCAAGGCGCTGCTCAAGCAGATGGGCGAGGATCATCCGCAAACCGTCGATATCGCTAACCCCGACGATATTCGCCTGGAGCTCGACAAGGTCATTGCGGTGGCCGTTGCCGGGGGCGCGGGTGGGGCGCTGGGGACGGTGGTCAAGGTGCGGATGAGCCTGACGGAGTTTGCCCTGGAGAATCTCGGCGGTTTTCGGCATGCGAAGATGAAGATCGGCATCCGCCACTGTGGCGTGGAAAAGCCGGTGCCCGAATGGCTGACCCCGGACTACGTCAAGGGGCTGGTCACTGCCGTGGACATCGGCAAAACCTACCTGGATGCACTGCGGGCCAAGCTTATCGACGACGCCGACGAGGCCCGGCGCCGGGAACAACTGTTCAGCGAGCAACTGCGGGTGCAATTGCCCATGGCGGCACTGGAGCTGAAGATTCGCGGCGAAGCGAACTTCGACGAATCGGGATACCGCTATGTCGAGGCGCTAGTGCAGCCCGACGCAGCGAAGCGTCAGGTGAACGGCCAGGAGATTGTCCTGCGTCCCCTGGCCTTCAAGGCCGAAGCCGATGCGGCCGCGGATGTGGTGGCGTCCATGTTCATTATCGGCCCGAGGGACACTCGCCACGGCCCGTTCATTCTCTATCGGCCCCTGCTCGCCAAGGCCGACCCACAGGCGTCGCTCTTCCAGCAGTTCCAGTCGGCGCCGGACAAGGCCTTTTGTCCCCACGACAATGACGCCCGCCCCACGCCTCCCGTCGAGCCGCTCCTGCAATACCCGACGTTGGCGGCCCTGTTCGCGGCGCTCAAGCAACCCGGTGCCGTGCAGGACAGCATCCTGGCCTGGTTGAGCGATGAGGCCCGGCGTACCTATGCCAATGGCGGCTTTGTCGAGCCCCATCTGCGGCGCTCGTTCGAGGACGACTTTGCCGCGTTGTTGCCGGTGGCCCCGGCTACCCTCGATGACGCGGTGGTCCAGGGCGACTACTTGCATCACCTGTTCGGTTCGATGGCCAGGACCCTGATCGCCCTGGCGGACCGGCAATCGGTGTCCAATGCCGAGTTGCGCTGGAACACCTTGAAGGAGGGCGGCTGGCAACTGTTCAACGTGGCGCTGATGTTTATCCGCGGCCCGGCGGCGGTGGCCAGCTGGATTTTCGCCGTGGTCGCCAGTGTCGATTCCGACTTTCGACGCCTGCAGGAAAAGGACCCCGGGGCCAAGGCCAGTGCCTGGGCCGATGTATTGGTGAATATCGCCTTTATTCTCGGACATCGCTTGACCCGCCAGCAGGCGCACGCCGAGACACCGCAGCAGATCCCGATGGAGGAGGGCCAGCGCTCGCCGATCCGGGCAACGATCAGCGAAGGGCCGGACCGGCCACTGCCGATGAAACTGGACAACCCGGTGGCGCCCGGCACGCTCTCCTCGCGCCCGACGGTCAGTTCGTTCACCTTGAAGATTTACCCGTATCCCTGGCCCGAGCCTGAGACCCTGGGGGAAGTCATCGCCTCCGGCGATTTGCAGGGACTGATCCGATTGAAAGAGTCGAGCCGGCTGGCAGCCTACTTCGGTGGCTGGCTGTTTGCGGTAAAGGTGGATGCCGAGGGCAATGTCCGGGTGGTCGCGCCGGACGGTCGTAGTGAAGGGTTCTATCTGAAAAACGATGGCGCGGGAAGCTGGACGCCGGACTTGAAGCTACGCCTGCGCGGCGGATCGGGGCGTTCGGGAAATGTCGGGAAAAGAAGAGCCGCCCTGCTGGAGGAAAAACGCCGGGAGCAGGAACAGAGGGACCAGGTCAGTTCGCGCTTTATGGACGAGTGGAATGAGGGGGTCCAGGCGCAGGGGACGCGGGCAGAAGCGCTACTACCCGAGGCGCAAGCCTTGAGGACGATGGAAGGCAATCCCGAGCGTTATACCAACCAGCAGTGGTTCGCTCGAATGGACCGCCTCGGCGACCGGGTAAAAGCCTTTCTCGACGGTTACGAGCAACAGATCAACAAGCTGCGGATGAACGAGACGGTATTCCTGCGGGGCTACAAGGGGACACTCTTTGCCTGCTTGCATCGGTTCGTCGTGGGGATGCAGTTTGCCCTGGACTCGATAAGGATCGTCGAACGTCGTTGCCTGCTGATCATTGAGCGCTTGCCCTATCAGGACGCCGCGGGCCGGGTATCGCTGGAAAGGCAGCAGATAGAGCAACGAGAAAACCGTGCCGCAGACCTGTATATCGACTGGGCGGAGCGGGAGAAACAGGCGTTTTCCGAACTGGGCCGTCATCGCAACCGGGATTTGACGGAATACCAGGGCATCCGCGAGGTCAGGGGGCAAGGGAGTGATGTGGCTGGATTGAAAGCCATCAGAACCTGTCGGCTCGGGCTGTATTGCTTCCGGGAGCTGGATCCGCAGCAGCTTGATAGCGATATCTGGATGAAGTTCGAGGATCTGCGCAGTGCCTTGGCCTCCCAGTCCATTCTCGATGAGCGAGCCGCTTCGCCGCTGTCCGCCGAGGCGGACATGGCGGTGCTCAACACCTGCGTGAGTCAATATAACGAAGTGCTGGCCATGGTCGAGTACAAGACCGGCTTCTTGCCGCAAGGTAGCCGTCTGGTCTGGGGCGATCTGTTTGTCCGGCGCCTGGTCGAGTTGCAGCAGGAGGCCGAGCGCAGCCTGGTCGAGCGCATCGAGGCGCAGGCTCCGGAGCAAGACGAACCTGAGGTACCGTCGCGGCAACCCGGCAAGACCCGGAAAGTCATCCGTACCCGCCGCAAGAAAAACTACCTCGGTTATGTTCGGGACACGCGCCAGGATGGCCATGAGGTCGTCGAGTTGATGGATCCCCAGACCGGTCAACCGATCGATTCCTTTGTTGAAGAAGAGGACGGCTACTGGCAGCCGTTGCCCAAGCCGGCGGCGGCCCCCTTGCCCAAGCCCCTGCCGCAGCCGGGCCTCAAGCGCCTGGTACAGATGGCCGAGAGCCAGATCCGCCAGGCCGGTCGGGAGGTCGAGATGGCCAAGCGGCAGATCCCGGTCGCCAAGGACCCGGTCTATCTGCAGGATGTGCTCGAAGTGCAAGCGCGGGCGCTGGAGGCGCTGGCCGGGCAAATCGACCGGGCGCTGGCCGAGTCGAACGGTTCGGTGAGCCAAAGCGAAATCTCCGCCGCCAAGGTTCAGGCCTCGGAACTGCGTCTCCAGGCCGGGACGCTCAGGCATGAGGGATTGCTGGCGCGAATCGCAGTGACCAAGTCGAGTGCGCCGGACACCGAGCGGCTGCTGTTTCTCAAGGAACACAACGAGGTCGAGATCTTTCGCAACGGGCCGCGCACAAGACTCGGGAAAGATGACTTTCTCCAGGAGTATGTGGTGCGCGACAAGGCGGCCGGCAAGAATATCTGGGTGGCACATTTCCACTATCCCGAAAAAACCACCCCGGAGGAGTTGTTCGTGATGCGCGGCGCCCTGGGCAAGGACGGCAAGCCACAAGCCCATGGCGCTCATCTGAAGCGCTGGGACGAGCGTTTTCTCGGGGTCAAGGCCCAGGCCCGGGCCGAGCAGGAGCGCTTTGAACGGATCCGCCAAGGTCAACCCGGGCGGGCCCTGGAGGTGTTCCGGATCTGGCGCAGCGAGATCAGCCTGAACATGGCGCGCCAGCTGTTTTTCAATGCCGCGGAACGCGAAGCCGTGGTGCGTGAGCAACTGCGTCAGCTTTAGCTGATCCGGGCCACGACCAACCAGCCGCCTTAACTATCGAAGCGCCCGAGCAGCGGCTGCGTTCGGGCGGTCGGCCTGGCCAGCAGCAGTTGCGCGGTGCCGATGCTGCGTTCGAGGAAACCGCCCTCGCAGTAGCACAGGTAGAACTCCCACAAACGCAGGAAATAATCGTCGTAGCCCAGTTCGCTCAGGCGCCCGTGGGCACGGCGGAAGTTCTCGTGCCACAGGCGCAGGGTGCGTGCGTAGTGCAGGCCGAAGTCTTCCATGTGCAGCAGGTTCATGTCGGTTTCGTGGCTGACCACCTCGAGCATCTTCTGCACGCTGGGCAGGGCGCCACCGGGGAAAATATAACGCTGGATAAAGTCGACCGTGCTCCTGGCCTGCTCATAACGTTGTTCGCGGATGGTGATGGCTTGCAGCAGCATCAGCCCATCGCTCTTGAGCAGGTGCGCGCATTGCTTGAAGTAGTTGTCGAGGAACTGATGACCGACGGCTTCGATCATTTCGATGGACACCAGTTTGTCGTACTGGCCGCTGAGGTCGCGATAGTCTTCGAGCAGCAACGTAACCTGGTCTTGCAGGCCCAGGCTGTCGATACGTTGCCGGGTGTAGGCGAACTGTTCCCGGGACAGTGTGGTGGTGGTGACCTTGCAACCATGGTGCTGCGCGGCATAAATCGCCATGCTGCCCCAGCCGGTGCCGATCTCCAGCAAATGGTCACTGGGTTGCAGGTCGAGCTTGCGGCAGATGCGTTCCAGCTTGTTCAACTGGGCCTGTTCGAGGCTGTCGTCGGGACTGAGGAACTGCGCGGCGGAATACATCATGGTCGGATCGAGAAACTGTTCGAACAGCTCGTTGCCGAGGTCGTAATGCGCTTCGATATTTTTCCGCGAGCCCTTGCGGGTGTTGCGGTTGAGCCAGTGCAGGATCTGGATGAACGGCCGTCCGAGGCGGGCCAGGCCACTCTCCATGGCATCGAGCACGTCCAGGTTGCTGACAAATACCCGCACCACCGCGGTCAGGTCCGGGCTGCTCCAGTAGCCATGGATAAAGGCCTCTCCGGCACCGATGGAACCGTTGCCGGCGACCATGCCCCAGACCGCCGGGTCCTGGATATGAATCTCGCCCAGCAGGCTGGCGCCGGCCTGGCCGAACAGTTGTCGCTCGCCGTCTTCGACCACCAGCAACTGGCCATGGCGCAGCTGGTTCAATTGGCGTAGCACACCCCGGCGCAAGACGGCGCTGGACAGGCTGTTGGCGCTGAACCGATTGGCCCGGGTCACCAGGCTAGAACTTTTCATGGCGTTGCTCATGGTGTCGCTCCTCGGTTTGCGTGGCGGCCAGGCTGAAGGTGCCGTCGGCGGCCTGGTGGGAGAAGATCGGTGTGCGTTTGAGAAACAGGCGCAGGGCTTGCCAGTAGATCGCCAGGCAGGTCTTGGCGGTCATCCAGGGGAAGCGCCGCAGGTAGCGGTGCAGACTGGCGCGATCAAGGACTTCGCGGTGCAGGCTGAGGGTCGCGTCGAAGACCTTGAGGTCGCCCTGCCAGTCGGCCATGTGCACGCCGAGTCGTTCGGCGGGCGGGCTGAAGCTCATGCGGTATTCCAGGTCCCGGGGCAGGAACGGCGAGACGTGGAAGGCCTTGGCCACACTGACGTGCTGGTGACCGTCGCCCTCGGCGGGCAGCACGTAGTGGTAGTGCTCGCCCCAGGGGGTGTTGGTGACTTCGCAGAGAATCGCCAGCAGCTTGCCGTCGAGGTCATGGCAGTAGAAGAAGCTCACCGGGTTGAACGCCAGGCCCCAGCTGCGGGCCTGGGTCAGCAGGCGGATCGGGCCTTGTGGGGTTTGCCCGAGGGCTTCACCGACTTGCAGGCGAACCGCATCGATCAGGCGCATGCCCTGGCGCGTGAAGCTGCGCAGGTAGTCGGTTTCGCGAAAGGCAAAGGGCGCCAGGCGCTGGCTGCCGGCCAATGGCGAGAGCCCGAGTACCGCGTCCTGTTCGTCGAGGTCCAGGTACAGCAGGCCGATCCGGTAGCGGAATGCATGGGCCCGTGGCGAAAAGCGTCGGTGGCTGATCCAGCCGCTGTACAGGGCGCTGTTCACAGGGACTCACCAAAGGCGGCGCAGACCCGCAGGGCGCTGGTCACGCCGTCTTCGTGGAAGCCGTTGGCCCAGTAGGCGCCGCAATAGTAGGTATGTTGATCGCCATACAATTCGTTCCACCGATTCTGCGCCGCGACAGCGTTCAGGCTGTACTGCGGATGGGCATAGGTGTAGCGGGCGAGGATTTTCAGCGGATTGATCTCTGTGCTCTGGTTGAGGCTGACACAGAAGGTGGTGTCGCTCTCGATGCCCTGCAGGATGTTCATGTTGTAGGTGACGGCGGCCAGGCGCTGGCCTTCACCGCCCAGGCGATAGTTCCAACTGGCCCAGGCCAGCGGGCGATCCGGCAGCAGACGGGTATCGGTATGCAGCACCACCTCGTTGTCCGCGTAGGGCAAGGCGCCGAGGATCTGCCGTTCGGCCTCGCTCGGTTCGGCGAGCAGGCGCAGCGCCTGGTCACTGTGACAAGCGAAGATCACCTTGTCGAAGCGCTCGCGGCCGGTGCTGCTGTGGATCGTTACGCCTTGTTCATCGCGCTCGACCCGGCTCACCGGGCAGTTGAGGCGGATATGCTGGCGAAATCCGGCGACCAACGGCTCGATGTACTGGCGCGAACCGCCTTCGATCACCTGCCATTGCGGGCGGTTGCTCAGCGACAGCAGTCCGTGGTTCTTGAAGAAACGCACGAACAGTTGCAGCGGGAAACCGAGCATGTCCGCCAGGGACATCGACCAGATCGCCGCGCCCATGGGCACGATGTAGTGCTGGATAAAGCGCTGGCCGTAACCACCGTCGCGCAGGTAGTCGCCGAGGCTGGTGTCGCTGGCGATGCGCTGTTGTTCGAGGTCTTCGAGGGCCTGGCGGTTGAAGCGCAGGATATCGCGCAGCATGCCCCAGAACCCTGGCGACAGCAGGTTGCGCCGTTGGGCGAACAGGCTGTTGAGGTTGTTGCCGTTATATTCCAGGTTCGTGGCCGGGTCGCATACCGAGAAACTCATTTCGGTGGCTTTGTAGCTCACGCCCAGGCTGCTCAACAGGCGGATGAAGTTCGGGTAGGTCCAGTCGTTGAACACGATAAAACCGGTGTCCACGGCATGGCGCTGGCCATTGACCGTCACGTCCACTGTATGGGTGTGGCCGCCAATCCGATCGGCGGCTTCGAACAGGGTGATCTCGTGCTGGCGACTCAGCAGGTGTCCGCAGGTCAGCCCCGAGATACCGCTGCCGACAAGGGCAATTTTCATGACTGACCCTTGTTTTGCGCGGAGGTGCGGGCCATGCGTTTGCCGATAGCCAGTTGCAGCCGTCTGGGCAGGCGCGAGAGGGGCCAGAGCGCGGCCATGAACAGCGCCGGAAAGGCAATTTCCAGGGGCCGTTGCCTGAGCTTTTCACAGATATGCTCGGCGGCTTTCTCGGCTGACCAACTGAGTGGCATGGGAAAGTCGTTTTTCTGGGTCAGCGGTGTGTCGACGAAGCCGGGGCTGACCACGGTGACGGTGATGCCTTCGTGGGCCAGGTCGATGCGCAGGGATTCGAACAGGTAACGCATGCCGGCTTTTGACGCGCCATAGGCTTCGGCCCGGGGCAGCGGCAGGAAGGTGACCGAACTGGCGATGCCCACCAGATGCGGCTGGATGCCGGCGCGCAGCAGTGGCAAGGCGGCTTCTATGCAGTAACTGCTGGCCAGCAGGTTGGTACGTACCACCCGCTCGATGATCGAAGCATCGAAGGCCTGGGCATCGACATATTCACAGGTGCCGGCATTGAGGATCACCGTGTCCAGGGCTCCCCAGGCCTGGGTGATGCGCTCGCCGATTTCGCGGACCTGCTGGCTGTCGGTCAGGTCACCGGGCACCAGCAGGACCTGGTCGGGATAACGCTTATCCAGGGCTTGCAGCGGTTCGAGGCTGCGGGCGCTGACGGCCAGGTGTACGCCGGCCTTGAGCAGGACTTCGGCGATGGCCGCGCCGATACCGCTGCTGGCGCCCGTCAGCCAGATACGTCGTGGAGCTGTAATGCTCATCCCAATCTCCTTTTCAACCAGGCCGTTGCGTGGCCCAGTAGCGGCACATGGTCATATAACAAGGCCCCGGCATCGAAGTAATCGCGATGCCGATAGACCTTGTCGAACCACAACAGATGCGAACACCCATCGACGTGAATAGGCCTTCCTCTGGCCAATCTCGGATGACGATAGCTCATGTGCCAGCGCAGATAACCTTCGCCTTCACCGACGTCATCGAGGCCGTGGATGTTGTATTGCAGCTCGCTGATCGAGGCGTACATCCGCGCAAAATAGTGCTGCAGGTCCACGAGGCCAGTGATTTCGTGCAGCGGGTCGGTGAACAGCACCTCGTCGCTGTAGAGTTCGCCGAGGCCTGACAGGTTGTCCTTGTCGAGCAGGACGAATTGCTGGGCGAAATGGTGCAGGAACTCACTCATGGGCACCTCCGGCCTCCAGCCGTTGTGGCAGGTTCCTGAAGGCGGCGAGGGCACGCTCGCGACTGCGGCCCAGGTCGACCATGGGCTGTGGATAACTTGCCAGGCCGAACAGGCCGCCGAGTGCCGCCGGATTATGCACGGCCTTTTTGTCCAGGCCGGCCAGTTCCGGTAGCCAGTGCTTGATAAACAGCCCTTCGCGGTCGAATTTTTCCGATTGGCTCAGCGGGTTGAAAATCCGGAAGTAGGGCGCCGCGTCGGTGCCGGTGGACGCGCTCCATTGCCAGCCGCCGTTGTTGGCCGCCAGGTCGCCGTCAATCAGATGACGCATGAAAAAACGTTCGCCTTCGCGCCAGTCGATCAGCAGGTTCTTGGTCAGGAACATCGCCACCACCATCCGCAGGCGGTTGTGCATCCAGCCGGTTTCGAGCAGTTGGCGCATGGCCGCGTCGATGATCGGCAGGCCGGTGCGGGCTTCTTGCCAGGCCGCCAGTTCCTCCGGCACCTGACGCCAGGCCAGGGCTTCGGTTTCCACGCGGAAGGCGCGCTGCTTCGAGACCCGTGGATAGCCCACCAGAATGTGTTTGTAGAACTCGCGCCAGAGCAGTTCGTTGATCCAGGTGACGGCGCCGATACTGCCGCTGTCGAACTCGCCCTGGTTGCTTTGCAGCGCCGCGTGCAGGCACTGGCGGGGCGAGATCACACCGGCGGCGAGGTAGGCGGAGAGTTGGCTGGTGCCGGGTTTGGCCGGGAAATCCCGTTCGCTCTGGTAATAGTCGATCTGCTGCTCGGCGAAGGTGCTCAGGCGCCGCCGGGCTTCATCCTCGCCGGCAGGCCAGAGGTCGCGCAGGGCCTGGCTGGGGCGCGCGAACCCGTCGACTTCGCCAGGCACCGGATCGGCCTTGAACGCCAACTCTGCCTGGGCTTTGGGTATTGTGACCAGGCGCGGCAAGGCACCGTGCAGACGGCTGTAGCAGACCTTGCGGAACTGGCTGAAGACCTGGAAGTAGGTGCCGGTGCGGGTCAATACGCTGCCGGGCTTGAAGAACAGTTGATCCAGGTGGCTATGGAAGCTCACACCTTGTGCTTCAAGGGTGTGCGCCACGGCTTGATCACGGCGGCTCTCGTGAACGCCATATTCTTCGTTGACGTGCACGGCAGCGATCTTCAGCGTCTGGCACAGGGTGCCCAGCACCTCGGGCACCTGCTCCCAGGTCTGGGCATGACGAATCAGCAGCGGGATATTCAGCGCGGCCAGGGCCTTGCTCAGTACCTGCAGGTTACGCAGCCAGAAATCCACCTTGCACGGGGCATCGTCGTGCAACTGCCATTGCCCGGGCGTCACCAGGTAAACAGCGACCGTCGGCCCTTGCCCGGCGGCTGCGGCCAGGGCGGTGTTGTCATGCAGGCGCAGATCGGTGCGCAGCCAGAGCAGTTGCATAGTCATTCCTTGATTCGTGGGCGAGGGCGCTAGATCAGGCCGAGCCGGGTCAGGTTCTGGTAAGCGGACAACGGGTCTTCGGCCAGGGTCATCTCAGCGCTCTCCCGGGTACTTACGGATAACTCGGCGAAATGGATGCATACCGTTGGTCCGGCAATCAGGATCGGGCAGTTGATCCCCACCAGCAGCCTGGGTAGCGCCGCCAGGTTCATGGCCTTGCTCGAATACAGCAGCACGGCGCGACTCTTCAGGTGTTCGGTGGCCAGGGCCAATTCGTTGGCCGGCAAGGGCCAGTCGAAGACTTCCACCGGGCAGTCGGCGCTGCTCACCAGCCAGGCGGTCAGCCACAGGTGCGGCTCCATGGGCAGGTCCGAATGGTTGACCAGCAAGACCGGTGCGCCCTTGAGTTGCCTATTGTTGTGATAGATCCGCGCGCCCAGCTTGCTGCGCAGCCAGGTGTAGAAGAACGCCCGCTCCATCTGCCCGCCGAACTGGCCTTGCCAGCGCTGCTCGAGTTCCGCCAGCAGGGGCATCAGTAGCTGTTCGCACAAGGTGCGCGGCGGGTACAGCGACATGGCCTGGTTGAAGCGGTCATCGACCTGGCGCTCGGCCAACTGGCTGATGGCCCGCGCCAGGTCCTGGCGCAAGGCCTGCCAATCGTTGGTGGCAGGCTCGGCCAGGGTCGGGCCGGCATCGAGCAGTTGCTTGATCTGGCTGACCGCGACGCCGCGATTGAGCCAGGTGACGATGGCCTGGATACGTTGCACGTGCTCGGCGGAAAACAACCGATGGCCCTTGGGGGTGCGGTGCGGCACCACCAGGCCATAGCGGCGTTCCCAGGCCCGCAGGGTCACGGCGTTGACGCCTGTCTGTCGGGCCACTTCGCGAATGGGCAACCAGCCCTGTTCCAGTGCGCTGGCGTAATCAGCGGGCGCTTCGAGGGAGTCGGTCATATCAGATGGCATTTCGCAGGCTGAGGTTTTCCGGATGCGGTTGCAGGTACACCTGGCGGGCGATATAGGGATCGGGGTGCTGGCGGAAATGGTGTTTGAGCAGGGTCAACGGCACCACCAAGGGCACGATACCCTGGTGGTATTGGCCGATGACCTGCAGCACTTCCTGTTTGTCTTCGGCGCTGATGGATTGCTTCAGGTAGCCGGTGAGGTGTTGCAGGACATTGGTGTGGGTGCGGCGGGTCGCGCATTTTTTCAGGGCGGCCATCAACTGGCTGAAATAGCGTGGCCCGATGGTTTCGGCATCCGTGTTGCCCATGCTGCCCAGCAGTTTGCCGAGCACCTTGTACTGCAATGGGTTGTGAGCCATCAGCAGGTATTTGTAGCGGGCGTGGAACTCGGTCAGGCCGCGTCGCGTGAGGCCGGCCTGGCGCAGGTCCTGCCAGGCCGCGTAGGCGAAGACCCGGGTCAGGAAGTTTTCCCGCAGCACCGCATCGTTCAGCCGGCCGTCCTCTTCCACTGGCAAGTCGGGATGTTGCGCGCAAAACGCCTGGGCGTAGATGCCGCGTCCGTCTTCGGCGGGCCGCCCGCCCTCCTGGTAGACCTTGACCCGCTCCAGTCCGCAGGACGGCGACTTCTGCATGAAGATGTAGCCGCTGATATCCGTGAGTTCGGCGGCCATCTGATTGCCATAGTCGGCCAGTGCCCGGGTCACATCCGTCTCGGCGTGCACGCTGCCCACGGCCCGTGGTTGCTGCGGGTCACCCACCAGGCGAATCGGCTCGCGGGGGATGCCCAGGCCGATGGCCGCTTCCGGGCACAGCGGGATGAAATCGAAATATTCGCTGAGGGTGCGGCTGCACAGTCGCGATTCCTTGTGCCCACCGTTGTAGCGCACCTCAATGCCCATCAAGCAGGCGCTGACAGCGATTTTGGGTTTGCGCGGCAACTCGGTGGTGGCGGGCATGGAGAACCTCGAGAGAAATACTTGTACAGGCAAGCATGCTTGTACAACTAAAGCTCATCATAGGTTCTGTGTTGTACAAGTCAAATTATTTGTACAGGTTTTTCTGGGGCGTTTACTGCCAGCCCATTCGCCAGGTCTCGGCATCTTGCAGATGGGTCCAACTGATGCGCTGGTTGCGTTGGCTCATCACCGCTTGCAGCTCGACTTCGAGCACGGTGCCTTGCTCATCGCAAAACAGTTCGGTGACCAGGAAATGTTTTTCCCGATTCAGAGGGCGGGCTGCCGTCCATTTCGACAGCAGCAGCTTGCGCGGGTTGATGCGGTTCAACCCAGGTGTTCCATCAGTCGCCGGGCGGCTTCCTGGCCGCTGAGCCAGGCGCCTTCGACACGTCCCGACAGGCACCAGTCGCCACACACGTACAGGCCCAGGTCGGCATCGGCCAGCGCCCCCCATTCCCGTGCGCCGGCCGGGCGAGCATAGAGCCAGCGGTGGGCGAGGGTGAAGACCGGGGCCGGCATGCTGGCGTGGAGCAACTCGGCAAAGGCGCCGTGCAACTGCTCGATCACAGCCTCCTTGGACAGGTCCAGATGCTGCTTGCTCCAGGTGCTGGTGGCGTGCAGGACCCAGGTGTCGAGCTGGCTGTCGCGCGCCGGCTTGCTGCGGTTGCGGGCCAGCCAGTCGAGGGGGCTGTCCTGTACGAAGCAGCCTTCCATCGGTGTGTCCAGCGGCGTGTCAAAGGCCAGGGCGATGGCCCAGGTCGGCTCCATCTGCACGCCGGCGGCGGCCCCGGCGAGTTTCGGCGCGGCCGCCAGCAGGGCGGTGGCCTGGGGTGCGGGCGTGGCGATGATGACCTGGCTGAACGGGCCGTGGGTGTAGCCTTCGGCATCCTGCAGGTGCCAATGCTGTTCACCGCGGAACACCTCGGTGATCCGGCAACTGAAATGCGCCTGGAGGCGGCCGAGCAAACCGCGGGTAATGGCGCTCATGCGCGGCGTGCCGACCCAGCGGGTCTGTTCGTCCGGCGACAGGCTCAGTTGGCCGTTCTGGAAGTTGTAGAGCTGCGGATCCCATTCGGCGACCCAGCCTTCACCCTGCCAGCGCTGGACTTCCTTGACGAAGCGGCGATCGCGGGCGGTGAAGTACTGCGCGCCCAGGTCCAGCGCACCGGCATCGCTGCGTTTGCTGGACATGCGCCCGCCGCTGCCGCGACTCTTGTCGAAGATTTCGATGGAATACCCGGCATCGTGCAACGCCCGGGCAGCCGAAAGTCCGGCGATGCCGGCACCGATTATTGCGATAGGTACAGTCATGGGTGGGCCTCGTTACCTGTAAGCACAGACTACGCCGTCAGCAAAACCTGTACAATCTTGTTTTTTGGTATAACTTGCGACCTGCCTGTCGGTTCACACTGTCCTATTGTTAAAACATATTTCGGTCGAGAGAAAAGAGCCCTGTTTTAAAAATAGACTAACGCTTTCGACAAAACGTTACGCGAGGACGCACTCATGCACATATTGCTGACCGGCGGTACTGGTTTGATCGGGCGCCAACTGTGCGCGTACTGGTCGACGCAGGGACATCGGCTGACGGTGTGGAGCCGTCGCCCCGAGCAGGTGGCGCGTTTATGCGGTGCCCAGGTGCGTGGTGTGCGGCATCTCGAGGAACTGTCCGGTGAGCCGCTGGATGCGGTGATCAACCTGGCCGGCGCGCCGATTGCCGACCGACTCTGGACCCACAAGCGCAAGGCCCTGCTCTGGAGCAGCCGGATCCAGCTGACCGAAACCCTGCTGGCCTGGCTGGAGGGGCGTGAGCAGCGTCCAGCAGTCCTGATTTCCGGTTCGGCGGTGGGCTGGTACGGCGATGGCGGCGAGCGTGAGCTGACCGAGGATTCGCCGCCGGTGAGCGAGGATTTCGCCAGTCGCCTGTCGATTGCCTGGGAAGAAACCGCGCAGCGCGCCGAGGCCCTGGGGATTCGTGTGGTGCTGGTGCGCACCGGCCTGGTGCTGGCGGCCGAGGGCGGCTTTTTGTCGCGCCTGTTGCTGCCGTTCAAACTGGGGCTGGGCGGGCCGATCGGCAACGGTCGGCAGTGGATGCCGTGGATACATGTGCGTGATCAAATCGCCGCGATTGATTTTCTTCTGCATCGCAGTGATGCCCGTGGTCCCTATAATGCCTGCGCGCCACAGCCGGTGCGCAACAAGATATTCGCCAAGGCGTTGGGCAAGGTCCTGCATCGCCCGGCGCTGGTGCCGTTGCCGGCCTTTGTCCTGCGCCTTGGCCTGGGTGAGTTGGCGTTACTGTTGCTCGGCGGCCAGCGCGTGACGCCGGCCCGGTTGCTGGCGGCAGGATTTGTTTTTCAGTTTAACGATCTGCCCGCGGCTCTCGACGATCTCTCGAGCCGCCTCTGAAATAGGACGTTGCATGACCGATCACGCCTTGCTTCTGGTCAATCTGGGTTCTCCGGCTTCCACTTCGGTGGCGGACGTGCGCAGCTACCTCAATCAATTCCTGATGGATCCCTACGTGATCGACCTGCCCTGGCCGGTCCGCCGCTTGCTGGTGTCGCTGATCCTGATCAAGCGCCCGGAGCAGTCGGCCCATGCCTACGCCTCGATCTGGTGGGAGGAGGGTTCGCCGCTGGTGGTGCTCAGTCGTCGTTTGCAGCAGCAGATGACCACCCAGTGGACCCAGGGCCCGGTGGAGCTGGCGATGCGTTACGGCGAGCCGTCGGTCGAGACGGTGCTGACCCGCCTGGCCAGGCAAGGCATCCGCAAGGTGACCTTGGCGCCGCTGTATCCGCAGTTCGCCGACAGCACCGTGACCACGGTGATCGAGGAAGCCCGGCGAGTGGTGCGCGAGCGCAAGCTCGATGTGCAGTTCTCCATCCTG
The DNA here is from genome assembly GCF_023242385.1 of Pseudomonas sp. MWU12-2345. Taxonomy (NCBI): domain Bacteria; kingdom Pseudomonadati; phylum Pseudomonadota; class Gammaproteobacteria; order Pseudomonadales; family Pseudomonadaceae; genus Pseudomonas; species Pseudomonas sp. MWU12-2345. Next base: position 107,495 of record NZ_JALLJA010000008.1, read on the forward strand.
CAACCCTTCTACGATCAACCGGAATATCTGGAGGCCTTGGTGGCCAGTGTCAGGCCGCATCTGGCCCAGGGTTTCGATCACTTGTTGCTGAGTTTCCACGGTTTGCCGGAGCGGCATCTGACCAAGCTCGATCCCACCGGCAGTCATTGTTTCAAGGACGCCGATTGCTGCAGGAACGCCTCGCCGGCGGTACTTGCCACTTGCTACCGCGCCCAGTGCCTGCGCACGGCGTCGGCGTTTGCCGAGCGCATGGGCTTGGCGGACGGGCAATGGTCGGTATCATTCCAGTCGCGGTTGGGTCGGGCGAAGTGGATCGAGCCCTACACCGAAGCGCGGTTGGATGAGTTGGTCAAGGCCGGGGTGAAGAAGCTGCTGGTGATGTGCCCGGCGTTTGTCGCCGATTGCATCGAGACGCTGGAGGAGATCGGTGATCGCGGGCGCGAGCAGTTTGTCGCGGCGGGGGGCGGGGAGTTGGTGCTGGTGCCGTGTCTGAACGACGAACCGCAATGGGCGGCGGCGTTGAATACCCTGTGCGAGCGGGCGCCGTTGGCTCTTTAAACGCAAATCTCGAAAACGCCGCAGAACCTTGTAGGAGCAGGGCTTGTCGGATCGCCGCACCGCCGCGAAGGGGCCCTTGAAGCCGCCAAAAGCTTCGCGGGCAAGCCCTGCTCCTACAGTTCTGTGTTGAATAGCCGATTTGCATACAACACAGAACTGTAAGAGCGAGGGGGAGCCTTACAACAACGGCTCATCCGCCTTCTTGTTTTTCCAACCGTCATTACCCGGCAACAGCAGGTTCAGCGCAATCGCCACCACGGCGCACAGCGCAATGCCCTTGAGGCCGAAGTCATCCGGGCCGGTACCCGTTCCCACCAGCACGCCACCAATACCGAACACCAGCGTCACCGAAACAATCACCAGGTTGCGCGCCTCGCCCAGATCGATCTTGTGACGGATCAGGGTATTCATCCCCACCGCGGCAATCGAACCGAACAGCAGACACAGAATCCCGCCCATCACCGGCACCGGAATGCTCTGCAACAAGGCGCCGAACTTGCCGATAAACGCCAGGCTGATAGCAAAGATTGCCGCCCAGGTCATGATTTTCGGGTTGTAGTTCTTGGTCAGCATCACCGCGCCGGTCACTTCGGCATAGGTGGTGTTGGGCGGACCGCCAAACAGGCCGGCCGCCGTGGTGGCGATACCGTCACCCAGCAAAGTGCGATGCAGGCCCGGCTTCTTCAGATAATCGCGACCGGTCACGCTGCCCACTGCGATCACCCCGCCGATATGCTCGATGGCCGGCGCCAGCGCCACCGGGACAATAAACAGGATCGCCTGCCAGTTGAATTCCGGTGCCGTGAAGTGCGGCAGGGCGAACCAGGGCGCGGCGGCGATCTTCGCCGTGTCGACCACGCCGAAATAGAACGACATGGCAAACCCCACGAAGACCCCGGAGATGATCGGCACCAGGCGGAAAATGCCCTTGCCGAACACGGCCACGATCAGGGTGGTCAGCAGCGCCGGCATCGAGATCAGCATGGCGGTCTGGTAGTGGATCAGCTCGGAACCGTCACCGGCCTTGCCCATCGCCATGTTCGCGGCAATCGGCGCCATGGCCAGGCCGATGGAGATGATCACCGGACCGATTACCACCGGCGGCAGCAGCCGGTCGATAAAGCCGGTGCCCTTGATCTTCACCGCCAGGCCCAGGAAGGTGTAGACGAAGCCGGCCGCCATCACCCCACCCATGGTCGCCGCCAGGCCGAACTGGCCCTTGGCGAGGATGATCGGGGTGATAAAGGCAAAGCTCGAAGCGAGGAACACCGGCACCTGACGCCCGGTGACCACCTGGAACAAGAGAGTCCCCAGGCCCGCCGTGAACAGCGCGACGTTCGGGTCGAGACCGGTAATCAGCGGCATCAACACCAGGGCGCCAAAGGCCACGAACAGCATTTGCGCGCCCGACAGCACCGTGCGCCAGAGCGGGTCGTTGAACTCATCCTGCATATCAGCCGTCCTTCTGTTTGGTGCCGAAGATCTTGTCGCCGGCATCGCCCAGGCCCGGAATGATGTAGCCGTGTTCGTTGAGTTTTTCGTCGATGGAAGCGGTGTAGATGGTCACGTCCGGGTGGGCTTTCTCGACCGCGGCGATGCCTTCCGGCGCCGCCACCAGGACCATCGCGCGGATGTCCTTGCAGCCGGCTTTCTTCAGCAGGTCGATGGTCGCGACCATCGAGCCGCCGGTGGCGAGCATCGGGTCGATGATCATCGCCAGGCGTTCGTCGATTTCCGGGACCAGCTTTTCCAGGTAGGTGTGGGCTTCGAGGGTTTCCTCGTTGCGGGCCACGCCGACGGCGCTGACCTTGGCGCCCGGGATCAGGCTGAGCACGCCTTCGAGCATGCCGATACCGGCGCGCAGGATTGGCACCACGGTAATCTTCTTGCCGGCGATCTTCTCGACCTGGACGGTGCCGCACCAGCCTTCGATATCGTAGGTTTCCAGGGGCAGGTCCTTGGTTGCCTCGTAGGTCAGCAACGCTCCGACTTCCTGAGCGAGCTCACGGAAGTTCTTCGTGCTAATGTCAGCGCGGCGCATCAGGCCGAGCTTGTGGCGGATCAGCGGGTGGCGGATCTCACGGATGGGCATGGGAATAGGCTCCGGCGGCGGGCAAAAAACGGCTTAGATTAATCTATCCGCAGGTGATGTCCTATAGATCAGCCGTACGTTAGTCCAGAAACCCTTGATCTGGTCGCGCGGGGTGCGTACCTTTGCCCGCTTTTCTTACATAAGCCCCCTTTTGGAGAGCGCCATGTCCGCTGATCTCGAGCATATCCGTCAAGTCATGCGCGAAGCCGACTGCCTGTACAGCAACGCCGAAGTCGAAGCGGCCATCGCCCGTGTCGGCGCGCAGATCAACGCCGAACTGGCCGAGAGCAACCCGGTGGTGTTCTGCGTGATGAACGGCGGCCTGATCTTCTGCGGCAAGCTGATGACCCACCTGGACTTCCCGCTGGAGGCCTCGTACCTGCACGCGACCCGCTACCGCAATGAAACCAGCGGCGGCGAGCTGTTCTGGAAGGCCAAGCCGGAAGTCTCGTTCATCGACCGCGATGTGCTGATCATCGACGACATCCTCGACGAAGGGCACACCCTGGGCGCGATCATCGACTTCTGCAAACACGCCGGCGCACGTCGGGTGCACACCGCCGTACTGATCGACAAGGACCACGACCGCAAGGCCCGTCCGGACCTGAAAGCGGACTACGTCGGCCTGCCGTGCATCGACCGCTACATCTTCGGCTACGGCATGGACTACAAGGGCTACTGGCGCAACGCCGCCGGCATCTACGCCGTCAAGGGGATGTAAGGGATGGGCACGCCCAGCTTTCTCGATGCAACCTTGTTCGCCGAACTGGCCGGGAAAGCCGCGGCGAATCCCCGTGGCCGGGTTCATCACAATTTTCACCAGATGGACGAGCCGTGCCATCGGCTGGCTGTCGGGCTACAGCCCAATACCTATATCGCCCCCCATCGGCACCTGAGTGCCGACAAGGCGGAAACCTTGCTGGTGCTCAAGGGCAGCCTGGGTTTGCTGGTATTCGATGAGGCGGGTCAACTGCTGGCCAAGCGCGTGTTGCAGGCGGGCGGTGAATGCCCGGGTGTCGACCTGCCGGCCGGGGTCTTCCATGGCCTGGTGGTGCTGGAAGCCGACAGTGTAATGTTCGAATGCAAGGCCGGCCCTTATCGGCCGGTGGGCGAAGGCGAGCTGGCCGACTGGGCGCCGCGTGAAGGTGACGCCGAAGTGGCCGTGTACCAGGCCTGGATGCGCGCGCAGTTCGATTGAACGAGGCCCCATGGACGGGTGTAAGGGTAACTTTGCCCTATCATTAGCTGTCTGACGACAGGCAACGGGTTCCCAGGGCATGCTGGCCATCTTTCTCGGTATCTTGACCATCACCGCGCCGGTTTTCGCCATGTTGTTCCTGGGCGTGCTGCTCAAGCGCGTGGGCTGGATCAACGACAGCTTTATCCACACGGCTTCGGCGCTGGTGTTCAACGTCTGCATGCCGGCGCTGTTGTTTCTCGGCATCCTCCATGCCGACCTGCATGCGGCGTTGCAGCCCAAGGTGCTGGCGTACTTCTCCGTCGCGACCCTGCTGGGTTTTGCCGGTGCCTGGTGCTGGGCGATCTGGCGTTGCCCCGAGATTGATCGCGGGATCTATACCCAGGGTGCCTTTCGCGGCAATAACGGGGTGATCGGCCTGGCCCTGGCGGCGAGCATGTACGGCGCCTACGGGATTTCCCTCGGGGCGATTCTCGCGGCCCTGGTGATCCTGTTCTACAACACCCTGTCGACCATTGTCCTGGCGGTCTACAGCCCGGTGATCAAGTCCGATCCCTGGAGCATCTTCAAGAGTGTGCTGAGCAATCCGCTGATCATCAGCGTGATCGCGGCGGCGCCTTTTGCCTATTTCAAGATCGGCTTGCCCGGCTGGCTGGAAACCTCGGGTAATTACCTGGCGCAGATGACTTTGCCGCTGGCGCTGATCTGTATTGGCGGGACCCTGTCCCTGGCGGCATTGCGCAAGAGTGGCGACCTGGCGTTGAGTGCGAGCCTGGTGAAAATGGTCGGCATGCCCCTGCTGTCGACGCTGGGGGCCTGGCTCTGCGGCTTTCGTGGGGCGGAACTGGGGATTCTGTTCCTGTACTTCGGCAGCCCGACGGCCGCGGCCAGTTTTGTCATGGCCCGGGCGGCCAACGGCAATCACGAACTGGCGGCGGCGATTATCGTGATCACCACCCTGATGGCGGCGATCACCACCAATATCGGGATTTTTGTGCTGCAGTGGGGCGGTTGGATCTGAGGTTTGGCGTCTGCAAGGGACGCTGTGATCCTTGAGTCTTGCATCGCTTGAGCTGACGTCTTCGCGGGCAAGCCCTGCTCCTACAGTTCTGAGTCGTACACAAAACCGGTGATCGACACAAAATTGTAGGAGCAGGGCTTGCCCGCGAAGAGGCCCGCGAGCCATGCACTGCCAATACGGACGCCGCCAGTAACAGGTTGTCAGTCTGCCTTCTGGTAGGCGTCGATCACTTCCTGGGCCGCGCGGAACGCGTCGATAGCCGCCGGCACCCCGGCATACACCGCGCAATGCAGCAGCGCCTCACGAATCTCTTCCACCGTGCAACCATTGTTCAAGGCGCCGCGTACGTGGCCCTTGAGTTCCTGCGGGCACTTGAGCGCGGTGAGCGCGGCGAGGGTGATCAGGCTGCGGGTCTTCAGTGACAATCCTTCGCGGTTCCAGACACTGCCCCAGGCATGTTCGTTGACGAAGTCCTGCAGCGGCTGGCTGAATTCGGTGGCATTGCCCAGGGCACGGTCGACGAACGCATCACCCATGACCTGACGACGCATCTCGACACCGGGTTTCTTCTGATCGGTCATTGCAGCAGCTCCTATGAGTGTTGGCGACGCCAGGCCCTGAACGTACTGAAGAGCAGGAACGCACAGAGCACCGGCAGGATGAAAAACAGCATCAGGCGCTCCAGCTTGTCCGCCATCGGCATGCCGGTGGTGAACCACACCACATGCAGGCCGTAGGCCAGGTACAAACCGAGAAACAGCAGTCCCTCGGCGCGGGTGATGCGGTAGCCGGAGTAGAAAACCGGCCAGCACAGCATGGCCACCCCGAGCATCACCGGCAGGTCGAAGGCCAGGGCATTGGGTGACACCGACAGCGGCGTGGGGGCGAGCAGCGCGGTAAGGCCAAGCACCCCCAGCAGGTTGAACAGGTTGCCGCCGATCACATTGCCCACGGCGATATCCCGTTGCCCGCGAACCGCGGCGATGAGCGAGGTAGCCAGTTGCGGCAGGGAGGTGCCGACCGCCACCACGGTCAGGCCGATGATGCGTTCGGACAGGCCCAGTTCGGTGGCCACGTCTATGGCGGCGTCCAGCAACAGGTGCCCGGCCGCCACCAGCAGCGCCAGGCCCAGGCCCATCCACGCCAGGCTGCTCAGCCAGGGTGTGGATTTATGCGAGGTGGTCGGCGGTGCGGCGTGGTGATGGCGGGACTGGCGCAGCAGCAGGCCGAGGTACAGCGCGAAGGCGCCCAGCATCACCAGGCCGTCGAGACGCCCCAGCTCCTCGTTGAATGCGAGGCCGAACACCAGCAGGCTGGCGAGGATCATCAGTGGGATGTCCAGGCGGATCAGTTGGCGTGAGACCCGCAGTGGGATGATCAACGCAGAGAAGCCCAGGGTGACCAGGGTATTGAAGATATTGCCGCCGATCACGCTGCCCACCGCGATATCGGCATTCTCTGCCGCGGCCGCCTGCACGCTGACCGCCAGTTGCGGCGCGCTGCTGCCGAAGGCGACGACGGTCAGGCCGATCAGCAACGGGCGCACGCCCAGGCTTGCGGCCAGGCGCACGGCTGCGCGCACCAGCAGTTCAGCGCCGACGATCAGCAACAGCAGGCCACCGCCCAGTTGAATCAGGCTTAGCCAGGGAAGGGTGGTCAATCCGAAAATGGCGGGGGCTCCAGCGGTCAGTCGTCGAGGCTTTGGATGCGTACGCGGGCAGTGCCGCCTTGCAGCATACCCAATTGGGCGGCCGCTTCGCGCGAAAGATCGATCAGGCGTCCACGGGTATGGGGGCCGCGATCGTTGATGCGCACTATGACCGATTTGTCGTTGGCCAGGTTGGTGACTTTCACCCGGGTGCCGAAGGGCAGTTGGCGGTGGGCGGCGGTCAGGCCGTGCTGGTTGAAGGGTTCGCCGCTGGCGGTGCGTTTGCCCTGGTGTTGGGCGCCGTAATACGAAGCCATGCCGGTTTCGTCATAGCCGCGGGGATTGATGTCGTGGCTGGCGCAGCCGGCCAGCAGGCTGAGGAGGGCAAGGGCGGCGAGCAGGCGCTTCATCGGATGTCCTCTACACAGGTGTGTTTGCCTGAGGGCCTTTTGGTGATCTTGAAGGCCTCTTCGCTGGCAAGCCAGGCTCCTACAGTTCATCGTCGAACACAAATTTTGTGTACGGCGAGATTTTGTAGGAGCAGGGCTTGCCCGCGAAGCTTTTAGCGCTCTTGAGAGCCTAGTCGCTGTCAGCCTTCGAGCTTGCTTTTCAGCAGTTCGTTGACTTGCTGCGGGTTGGCCTTGCCCTTGGAGGCTTTCATCGCCTGGCCGACAAAGAAGCCGAACATCTTGCCGCGCTTGGCTTCATCCGCCGCCCGATACTGTTCGACCTGCTCGGCGTTGGCCGCCAGCACTTCGTCCAGCACCTTCTCGATGGCGCCGCTGTCCGTGACCTGCTTCAGTCCACGGGCCTCGATCACCTCGTCCGCGCTGCCTTCACCATTGGCCATGGCTTCGAAGACCATCTTGGCGATCTTGCCGGAGATGGTGTTGTCGCTGATCCGCAGCAGCATGCCGCCCAACTGCTCGGCCGTGACCGGCGCCTGGTCGATGTCCACGCCCAGCTTGTTCAGCAGGCTGCCCAGCTCGACCATGACCCAGTTGGCCGCCAGCTTGGCGTCGCCACCGATGCTCACGACTTTTTCGAAGTAGTCCGCCTGCTCGCGGCTGGAAGCCAGCACGCTGGCGTCGTAGACCGACAGGCCGAACTGGGCCTGGAAGCGCTCGCGCTTCTGCGGTGGCAGCTCCGGCAACTGTGCGCGGACTTCATCGAGGAACGTGTCCTCGATCACCACCGGCAACAGGTCCGGATCGGGGAAGTAACGGTAGTCGTTGGCTTCCTCCTTGCTGCGCATGGCGCGGGTCTCGTCCTTGTTCGGGTCGTACAGGCGGGTCTGCTGGATCACCCGGCCGCCGTCCTCGATCAGTTCGATCTGGCGCTGCACTTCGGTGTTGATCGCCTTCTCGATAAAGCGGAACGAGTTGACGTTCTTGATCTCGCAGCGGGTGCCGAACTCGACCTGGCCTTTTGGCCGGACCGAAACGTTGCAGTCGCAACGCAGCGAGCCTTCGGCCATGTTGCCGTCACAGATGCCCAGGTAGCGCACCAGTGCATGGATCGCCTTGACGTAAGCCACGGCTTCCTTGGCGTTGCGCATATCCGGTTCGGAAACGATTTCCAGCAGCGGCGTGCCGGCACGGTTCAGGTCGATGCCGGTGGCACCGCTGAAATCCTCGTGCAGGCTCTTGCCGGCATCTTCTTCCAGGTGCGCACGGGTAATCCCGACGCGCTTGACCGTGCCGTCTTCCAGGGTGATATCCAGGTGGCCCTTGCCGACGATCGGCAGTTCCATCTGGCTGATCTGGTAGCCCTTGGGCAGGTCCGGGTAGAAGTAGTTCTTGCGCGCGAACACGTTGTGCTGGCCGATCTCGGCGTCGATTGCCAGACCGAATTTCACCGCCATGCGCACCGCTTCCTGGTTCAGCACCGGTAGGACGCCGGGCATGCCCAGGTCTACCAGGCTCGCCTGGGTGTTCGGCTCGGAACCGAAGGTGGTGGCACTACCGGAGAAAATCTTCGATTGGGTGGCGAGCTGGGTATGAATCTCCAGCCCGATCACGACTTCCCATTGCATGTGTTTCTCCTCAGAAGCCTTCAGGTGTGCGGGTGTGCCAGTCAGTGTTGAGCTGATACTGGTGCGCAACGTTGAGCAGACGGCCTTCCTGGAAATACGGCGCCAGCAGTTGCACGCCTACCGGCAGGCCGTCGACGAAACCGGCCGGCATGGACAGGCCCGGCAGGCCCGCGAGGTTGGCGGTGACGGTGTAGAAATCTTCCAGGTACTCGGCAACCGGGTCGCTGTTCTTTGCGCCGATCTTCCACGCCGGGTTCGGCGTGGTCGGGCCGAGGATGACGTCGACCTCGTTGAAGGCGGCCATGAAGTCGTTCTTGATCAGGCGACGGATCTTCTGCGCCTGCAGGTAGTAGGCGTCGTAGTAGCCGGCCGACAGCGCATAGGCGCCGACCAGGATGCGGCGCTGGACTTCCGCGCCGAAGCCTTCGCCACGGGAACGCTTGTACAGGTCGGTGAGGTCTACCGGGTTTTCGCAGCGATAGCCGAAACGCACGCCATCGAAGCGCGACAGGTTCGACGAGGCTTCCGCCGGGGCGATCACGTAGTACGCGGGAATCGCGTGCTGCATGTTCGGCAGGCTGATTTCCTTGACGATCGCGCCCAGTTTCTCAAGCTCCTTGATGCTCGCCTGGATCAGTTCGGCAATACGCGGGTCGAGGCCGGCGCTGAAGTATTCCTTCGGTACGCCGATGCGCAGGCCCTGGATCGAGGTGCCCAGGCTGGCGGAGTAATCCGGGACCGGCTCATCGATGCTGGTGGAGTCCTGCGGGTCGAAGCCGGCCATGCCTTGCAGCAGCAGGGCGCAGTCTTCGGCGGTGCGCGCCAACGGGCCGCCCTGGTCGAGGCTGGAGGCGTAGGCGATCATGCCCCAGCGCGAGACACGACCGTAGGTCGGTTTCAGCCCGGTGAGGTTGGTCAGTGCCGCCGGCTGGCGGATCGAGCCGCCGGTGTCGGTGCCGGTGGCCGCCGGCAGCAGGCGCGCGGCAACCGCGGCCGCCGAACCGCCGGACGAACCGCCCGGTACATGCTCCAGGTTCCACGGGTTTTTCGCCGGGCCGTAGTAGCTCGATTCGTTGCCCGAGCCCATGGCGAATTCGTCCATGTTGGTCTTGCCCAGGGTCACGGTGCCGGCGGCGGCCAGCTTGGCGACCACGGTGGCGTCGTAGGGCGCCTTGAAGTTGTCGAGCATCTTCGAGCCGCAGCTGGTGCGGATGCCCTGGGTGCAGAACAGGTCCTTGTGGGCGATCGGCGCACCGAGCAGGGCACCGTTCTCGCCGGCGGCACGGCGCACGTCGGCGGCCTTGGCCTGGCTCAGGGCCAGGTCCTCGGTGAGGCTGATGAAGCTGTTGAGCTGCGGGTCGAGCTGGGCGATACGCGCCAGCAGGGTCCGGGTCAGCTCTTCGGAGGAGAATTTCTTGTCGGCGAGGCCACGGGCGATCTCGGCCAGGGTCATTTGATGCATTGCAGGCTCTTTCCCTTTAGTCGATGACTTTCGGAACCAGGTACAGGCCGTTTTCGACCGCTGGCGCGATGGACTGATAAGCCTCGCGGTGATTTCGCTCGGTCACGACGTCGGCGCGCAGGCGCTGATTCGCTTCCAGAGGGTGGGCAAGGGGTTCGATGCCGCTGGTATCGACGGCCTGCATCAGGTCGACCAGACCCAGAATGCTGTTCAGGGCCTCGGTGGTGCGTGGAAGATCGGCTTCGACCAGGCCCAGGCGGGCCAGGTGAGCGATTTTTTCCACGTCGGAGCGTTCAAGCGCCATGGGGATCTCCAGTGGAAAACCGGACGAAAGGGGTCCGTTCGGTTAGGCAATACACAATAAAGAGTGTCAATAAGTGCGGGCGCGACTTACGATTGTCGGAACACTACCGCATTTCTACGGTCACATGGCCGCGATTGTATGGGATGGTGCTCGGAAAAACGCCTAATTTAACATATTGGCGCCTTGCCCAAAATCCCCGTCGTTGTTAGAGTTTGCCGCACTTTTTTACCCACGCGTTGCCCAGGGTCCCTTTCCAATGTTCAAGAAACTGCGTGGCATGTTTTCCAGCGATCTCTCCATCGACCTGGGCACAGCCAACACCCTTATCTACGTGCGCGAGCGCGGTATCGTCCTGAATGAGCCATCGGTTGTTGCGATTCGCACCCATGGCAACCAGAAGAGCGTCGTCGCCGTCGGCACCGAGGCCAAGCGCATGCTCGGCCGTACGCCGGGCAATATCGCGGCCATTCGTCCGATGAAAGACGGCGTGATCGCCGACTTCAGCGTCTGCGAGAAGATGCTGCAGTACTTCATCAACAAGGTGCATGAAAACAGCTTCCTGCAGCCCAGCCCTCGGGTGCTGATCTGCGTACCGTGCAAGTCGACCCAGGTCGAGCGCCGTGCCATCCGTGAATCGGCCCTTGGTGCCGGTGCCCGTGAAGTGTTCCTGATCGAAGAGCCGATGGCTGCTGCTATCGGTGCCGGTCTGCCGGTGGAAGAAGCCCGCGGTTCGATGGTCGTGGATATCGGTGGTGGTACCACTGAAATCGCGCTGATCTCCCTGAACGGCGTGGTCTATGCCGAATCCGTACGGGTTGGCGGCGACCGCTTCGACGAAGCGATCATCACCTACGTGCGCCGCAACTACGGCAGCCTGATCGGTGAATCCACCGCCGAGCGCATCAAGCAGGAAATCGGCACCGCCTACCCGGGCGGCGAAGTGCGTGAAGTCGACGTACGCGGCCGTAACCTGGCCGAAGGCGTGCCACGTGCCTTCACCCTGAACTCCAATGAAGTCCTGGAAGCCTTGCAGGAATCCCTGGCGACCATCGTCCAGGCGGTGAAAAGCGCCCTGGAGCAGTCGCCTCCGGAACTGGCTTCGGACATCGCCGAGCGTGGCCTGGTGCTGACCGGTGGTGGCGCATTGCTGCGTGACCTCGACAAGCTGCTGGCCCAGGAAACCGGTCTGCCGGTGATCGTCGCCGAAGATCCGCTGACCTGCGTGGCCCGTGGCGGCGGTCGTGCCCTGGAAATGATGGATAAGCACACCATGGATCTGCTTTCCAGCGAGTAAGTTCGCCGGGAAGCTCTATGCTGTTCCGCTCGCAGGCAGCACTTTGCATAGGCAGTGCTGCCTGTTGCGTTTATCTTCTGTCAACTTCATCCAGGCCGGTGTGATGCCGTATGAATAAAATGACTCATTGCCTGGGAGGAGCGGCTCATTAAACCGCTTTTTGCCAAAGGCCCCTCATTGGGCGTGCGCTTGCTGGTGCTGGTCGTGCTATCGGTCGCGCTGATGGTGGTCGATGCCCGTTTCACGCTGCTCAAGCCGGTGCGTAGCCAGATGTCGCTGGTGTTGATGCAGTCGTACTGGATCACCGACCTGCCGCAACGCTTGTGGCAAGGCGTGGCCAGTCAGTTCGGCAGTCGTACCGAGCTGGTCGCCGAAAACGAAAAACTCCAGACCGAAAACCTGCTGTTGCAAGGGCGCCTGCAAAAACTCGCGGCCTTGACCGAGCAGAACGTACGCCTGCGCGAATTGCTCAACTCCTCGGCACTGGTCAACGAGAAGGTCGAAGTGGCCGAGTTGATCGGCATGGACCCGAACCCGTTTACCCATCGCATCATCATCAACAAGGGTGAACGTGATGGCGTGGTCCTCGGCCAACCGGTGCTCGATGCCCGTGGCCTGATGGGCCAGGTGGTCGAGTTGATGCCCTACACCTCGCGCGTGCTGCTGCTCACCGATACCACCCACAGCATTCCGGTGCAGGTCAACCGCAATGGCCTGCGGGCGATTGCCAGCGGAACCGGCAACCCCGAGCGCCTGGAACTGCGCCATGTCGCCGACACCGCCGATATCAAGGAAGGCGACCTGCTGGTCAGTTCCGGCCTGGGCCAGCGCTTCCCGGCGGGTTACCCGGTGGCGACGGTCAAGGAAGTGATTCACGACTCGGGCCAGCCTTTCGCTATTGTCCGCGCCGTGCCGACCGCCGCGTTGAACCGCAGCCGTTACCTGTTGCTGGTGTTCAGCGACGGCCGTACCCCGGAAGAGCGTGCCAACGAAGCGGCGCAGGCCCAGGAAGCGGATCGCCAGGGTGGGGACGGCGCGCCCGTGGTACCGGCCACCGTGCCCAAGCCCGGGACCGCACCGGCCAAGCCGAGCGCACCCGTCGCACCTGCCGCTGCACCGGCAACCCCGGCCAAGCCGGCGGCCCATGCCGTCAAGCCAACCCCTGCCAAACCTGCTGCCAGCAAACCGCCGGCGGCGACACGGGCTGCGCCCCGGACGGAGGAATAATGGCTGGTACCTTTTCCCGCAATGGCTGGATCGTCTGGCTGACCTTCGCCATCGGCCTGCTGCTCAGCGTCTCGCCGCTGCCGCAGTTCATGGAGATCCTGCGTCCGCTGTGGCTGGCGCTGTTGCTGGCGTTCTGGGCGTTGTACCTGCCGCACAAGATCGGCATGGTCACCGCGTTCCTGCTGGGCCTGGCCGAAGACGTGCTCTACGGCACCCTGCTGGGGCAGAACGCGTTGATCCTGACCCTCATCACTTTCCTCGTGCTGTCGCTGCAACAACGCCTGCGGATGTTCCCGATGTGGCAACAGAGCCTGGTGATCCTGGTGATCTTCGGCCTGGCGCAGTTGGTGCAACTCTGGCTCAGCGCCTTGACCGGCAACCGCCAACCGACCCTGGCGCTGGTGCTGCCGGCCCTGGTCAGTGCCTTGCTCTGGCCCTGGGTCAGCTTCGGCCTGCGTGGACTGCGCCGCCGCTACAAAATCAACTGACGGGATGTCACCTGCTATTTGCAGGTGGGCTGCTGATTCTGCTGACATAGCTCCTATAAAGAGCCCCGACACGGAGATGTCTCCATGACCTCGCTCTACCTGGCTTCCGGCTCACCGCGTCGGCGTGAACTGCTGACACAGATCGGCGTGCCGTTCAGCGTCATCAGTGCCGAGATCGACGAAACCCCACTGCCCGATGAACGCCCGCTGGCCTACGTCGAGCGCCTGGCGCGGGGCAAGGCCGCGGCCGGTCGTGCACGGCTGGGTGCCAGTCAGGCGGCGGCCGGGACCTGTGTGCTGGGGGCCGACACCGCCGTGGTGCTGGACGGTCGGATTCTCGGCAAACCCGTGGATGAAGCCGATGCGCTGGCCATGTTGCTGGCCCTGTCCGACCGCGAACACGAAGTGCTGACCGCTATTGCCGTGCTCGACGGTGAGCGCTGCGAGTCACGGGTGGTGCGCAGCCTGGTGAAATTTCGTGCAATACACCCGGAAGAAGCTCATCTCTACTGGTCCGGCGGGGAACCCCGGGACAAGGCGGGCGCCTATGCTATTCAAGGCCTGGCGGCGGTTTTCGTGGTGGGCTTGAATGGCAGTTATTCCGCCGTCGTCGGCCTGCCCCTGTGCGAAACCGCAGAACTGCTTGGCCATTTCGGCATACCCTGTTGGCAAAACCTTGTCGTGCGCTGATTGCCGCACGCCCGCGATACGGCAACTTTATTGTGAATACGCCTGAACGAGACCCAGCCATGAGTGAAGAGATCCTGATCAACATCACGCCGATGGAATCGCGCGTGGCGGTGGTAGAGAACGGCGTGTTGCAAGAGGTTCATGTCGAGCGTACGCAGAAACGCGGGATCGTCGGCAATATCTACAAGGGCAAGGTGGTGCGGGTGTTGCCGGGCATGCAGGCGGCATTCGTCGATATCGGCCTGGACCGCGCGGCGTTTATCCACGCCTCGGAAATCTCCATGCGCGAAGGGCCGGCGGTGGAGAGCATCAGCGCCCTGGTGCACGAAGGGCAGAGCCTGGTGGTGCAAGTCACCAAGGACCCCATCGGCACCAAGGGGGCGCGCCTGACCACACAACTGTCGATTCCCTCGCGTTACCTGGTGTACATGCCACGTACGGCCCACGTCGGCATTTCCCTGAAGATCGAGGACGAAGCCGAGCGCGAGCGCCTCAAGCAGGTGGTCAGCGACTGCGTGGCCCGTGAAGGCATCACCGAAGCCGGCGGCTTTATCCTGCGCACGGCGGCCGAGGGCGCCGGGGCCGACGAGATCATGATGGACATCCGCTACCTGCGGCGCCTCTGGGACCAGATCGGCGCGCAGATCAAGACCATCGGCGCCCCCAGCGTGATCTACGAAGACCTTGGCCTGGCCCTGCGCACCCTGCGCGACCTGGTCAGCCCGAAGATCGAGAAAATTCGCATCGACTCGCGGGAAACCTTCCAGAAGACCACGCAGTTCGTCGCTGAACTGATGCCGGAAATCGCCGACCGCCTGGAGCATTACCCCGGCGAGCGGCCGATCTTCGACCTCTATGGCGTCGAGGATGAGATCCAGAAGGCCCTGGAACGCAAGGTCCCGCTCAAGTCCGGCGGCTACCTGGTGGTCGACCCGGCCGAAGCCATGAGCACCATCGACGTCAATACCGGGGCCTTTGTCGGCCATCGCAACCTCGAAGAAACCATCTTCAAGACCAACCTCGAAGCGGCCACCGCGATTGCCCGGCAACTGCGTCTGCGCAACCTCGGCGGGATCATCATCATCGACTTCATCGATATGGAAGACGAGGAGCACCAGCGCCAGGTCCTGCGGACCCTGGAAAAGCAGCTGGAGCGCGATCACGCCAAGACCAATATCATCGGCATCACCGAGCTGGGCCTGGTGCAGATGACCCGCAAGCGCACCCGCGAAAGCCTCGAACAGGTGCTCTGTGAGCCCTGCAGCAGCTGCCAGGGGCGCGGCAAGCTGAAGACCCCGGAAACGGTTTGCTACGAGATTTTCCGTGAAATTTTGCGTGAAGCCCGCGCCTACCAGGCTGAAGGTTATAGAGTGTTGGCCAACCAGAAGGTGGTCGATCGCTTGCTGGACGAGGAGTCCGGCAATGTCGCGGAGCTGGAAGGCTTTATCGGCCGCACCATTCGTTTCCAGGTCGAGACCATGTATTCCCAGGAACAATATGACGTGGTGCTGCTCTGATTTCCCGTACTGAGAACCTGCAAGCCCGGCCCGGTGTCGACCTGTTCATTGAACCATGCCTCAAGGGGGCACTGACATGGAGCGTCTGACACGCTTTGTTGCCGGCTTGACCCGTTGGACCATGGGCCTCTGTGCGTTGTTGCTGGTGCTGGTGGCGTTGTATGCCAGTCTGGGCCGGCAACTGGTGCCGCTGGTGGCCGAGTATCGCGCCGAGATCGAAAGCAAGGCCCAGGCCGCCGTAGGTTTGCCGCTGTCCATCGGCAGCCTGGAAGGGCGCTGGCATGGCCTGGCCCCGGTGCTGTTGGCCCATGACGTGAAAGTCGGCGAGGGCGCTTCGGCGCTGTTGCTGGACAAGGTCCAGGTGGTGCCCGATCTCTGGGCCAGCCTGCGCGCCCGCGAAGTGCGGATCGCCCATCTGGAACTGGGCGGCCTGCAACTGAGCCTGAAAGAAGACCAGGACGGCCATTGGGCCCTCCAGGGCTTGCCGGTACAGGACGATCAGCCGCTGGACCCCGCGCAGCTGCTGACCCGCATGCAGATGGTCAAGCAGCTGTCGGTGCTTGACAGCCAGGTGACCTTGCAGCCGTTCGGCGAGTCGCCGCTGACCCTGACTTATGTCGGTCTCAACCTGGAAAGCGGTATTTCCCGCCAGCGCCTCGATCTGCGCCTGAATTTGCCTGACGGCCAGCCCCTGGCCCTGAACCTGAAGACCCGCCTGCGCGCCAGTGACTGGCGCAACGGCACCGCGCAAGCCTACCTGAGCCTGCCGCAAAGCGACTGGGCGCGCTGGCTGCCGGCGCGCCTGACCGGGCAAATGAAAATCACCGAACTCAAGGCCGGTGGCGAATTCTGGTTGAACTGGGGCAATGGCACGGTGCAGAACGCCGTGGTCCGCCTCAATGCCCCGCAATTCCAGGGCGCCTATGCCCAGCGCAAGGCGATCAGCATCGACAACCTGGCCCTCAACGCCTATGTCCAGCACACCGGGCAGGGTTTTGACGTGCAGCTCAATTCCCTGGCCATGAACCTGGGGAAGACGCGCTGGGAAAGCCATCTGCAATTGCAGCAACTCGCGGCCACCGACAAGGATCCGGAACGTTGGCACCTGCAGGCCGACCGCCTCGACCTGACACCGATCACCCCCTTGCTCGACGCCCTCGCACCCTTGCCTGAAGGCCTGGCCACGGCCATCGATCACCTGAAAGTCATCGGTACCCTGCGCAACGTGCTGCTGGATTACCGGCCCCAGGAAACCGGCGACCAGAAGCTGAGTTTCGCCGCGAACCTGGAACGGGTCGGTTTCGACGCCTACCACGGCGCCCCGGCGGCGCGTAACGTCAGCGGCAGCATCAGCGGCGACCTCGGCCAGGGCGAACTGCGCATGGACAGCAAGGATTTCTCCCTGCACCTGTACCCGATCTTCAACAACCCCTGGCAGTACCTGCAAGCCAATGCCCGCCTGACCTGGCGCCTGGACCAGGAAGGTTTCACCCTGATCGCGCCCTACATCAAGGTGCTCGGGGAAGAAGGCAAGATCGCCGCCGACTTCCTGATTCGCCTGCACTTCGCCCAGGGCACCGAAGACTATATGGACCTGCGGGTCGGCCTGGTGGATGGCGAGGGTCGTTTCACGCCCAAGTACCTGCCGGCGGTGTTGAGCCCGGCGCTGGACGAATGGCTGCGCAGCTCGATCCTGCATGGCGCGGTGGAGCAGGGCTTCTTCCAGTACCAGGGTTCGCTGAACCACGATGCCTCGGCGGCGGCGCGCAATATCAGCCTGTTTTTCAAGGTCCATGATGCCGAACTGGCGTTCCAGCCGGGCTGGCCCCATGTCAGCAAGGTCAAGGGCGATGTCTTTATCGAGGACAGCGGGGTGCGGATCAAGGCCAGCGAAGGCCAGTTGCTCAACACCCAGGTCAGCGACATCATGGTCAATATTCCCCATGTGCCCAGCGGCCAGCACAGCCGCATGTTCCTCGACGGCAACTTTGCCGGCGGCCTGGGCGACGGCCTGAAGATTCTCCAGGAGGCGCCGATCGGCACCGCCGCGACCTTTGCCGGCTGGCAGGCCACGGGTGATCTGTCGGGCAAGGTGAGCCTCGATGTGCCGCTGGTCAAGGCCGAGGAGCCGAAGATCCTAGTGGACTTCAAGACCGACAAGGCCACGCTCAAGCTTCCTGATCCGGTCCTCGAACTGAGCCAGCTCAAGGGCGACTTCCGCTTCGACAGCGCCAAGGGCCTCAGCGCCGGCAACATCAGTGCCCAGGCATTCGAGCGACCGATCACCGCGCAGATTTTCGCCGATGGCAAGCCGGGCAGCCTCAATACCCGGGTGGTGGCCAAGGGGCAGGTGGCGATCAAGAAACTTACCGATTGGCTGAATGTCAGCCAGCCATTGCCGATTTCCGGCGACCTGCCTTACCAGTTGCAACTGACCCTGGACGGTCCCGACAGCCAGTTGATGATCAACTCCAACCTCAAGGGCGTTGCCGTCGACCTGCCGGCGCCGTTCGGCATGCCCGCCGGCCTGGGCCGCGACAGCGTGTTCCGCATGACCCTGCAAGGCGCCGAGCGGCGTTACTGGTTCGATTACGGCACCCTGGCCAATTTCACCTTTGCCGCGCCGAGCGGCAAGTTCGGCGATGGCCGTGGTGAGTTGTTCCTTGGCGAAGGCGATGCACAACTGCCGGCGACCCAGGGCTTGCGGATCCGTGGGGTGTTGTCGGAGTTGGACCTGGCGCCGTGGAAAGCCGTTGCTGACCGTTATGCCGGCCAGGATCCGGGCGGCAGTGCCAAGCAATTGCTCAGCAGCGCGGATTTCAAGGTCGGCACGCTCAGCGCTTTCGGTAGCCAGTTCGACCAGGTGAGTTTGCTGATGGCTCGCAGTGCCAATGCCTGGGGCCTGCAGATCGACAGTCGGCAGGCCAAGGGCAGCGTGACCTTGCCGGATGCCAAGGGTGTGCCGATTGGCGTCAAGCTGGCCTATGTGCGTTTGCCGGCACCGGACCCGAGCGTGGTCGCCGATGAGAATGCCCCGGACCCGTTGGCGTCGGTCGACCCCCGGCAGATTCCAGCGGTGGACGTGAGCATCGAGCAACTGTTCCAGGGCAACGACCTGCTCGGTGCCTGGTCGCTCAAGGCGCGCCCGACCCCCAAGGGGATCAAGCTCAATGACCTCGATCTCGGCCTCAAGGGCCTGCAACTGCGGGGCTCCGGTGGCTGGGAAGGCCTACCCGGCGCCAGCGGCAGCTGGTTCAACGGGCGCCTGGAAGGCAAGAACCTGGCGGACGTGCTCAAGGCCTGGAGCTTTGCCCCGACCGTCACCAGTGAGGATTTCCAGCTCGACGTTGACGGTCGCTGGCCCGGTTCGCCGGCCTGGGTCGGTCTCAAGCGCTTCTCGGGCAGTCTTGATGCGACCCTGAACAAGGGGCAGTTCGTCGAGGCTGACGGCGGTGCCCAGGCGCTACGGGTGTTCGGCCTGCTGAACTTCAACTCCATCGGCCGCCGCCTGCGCCTGGACTTTTCCGACTTGCTGGGCAAAGGCCTGAGCTACGATCGGGTCAAGGGCCTGCTGGTGGCCAGCGATGGCGTCTATGTGACGCGCAAGCCGATCACCCTGACCGGGCCTTCGAGCAACCTGGAACTCAACGGCACCCTCGATATGGTCGCCGACCGGGTCGATGCCAAGCTGCTGGTGACCTTGCCGGTGACCAACAACCTGCCGATTGCCGCGTTGATCGTCGGTGCGCCGGCCATCGGCGGCGCACTGTTCCTGATCGACAAGCTGATCGGCGACCGCGTGGCGCGCTTCGCCAGCGTCAAATACAGCGTCACCGGCCCCTGGAAAGAACCGAAGATCACCTTCGACAAGCCGTTTGACAAGTCGAAGTAAGGCCCGGCGCGACCCTGTTGCGCCGACATTTTTCGTACTGGGCGTGCAGCTGCATGGAGTAGCATGACGCTATGTCTTTGAAGGAGTGCGCCATGACCTTTTCCGTCATCCAGATGGTCAGCCAGAGCGATGTGCTGGCCAACCTGGCCCAGGCCCGCGCGTTGCTGGAGCGGGCGGCCGATGGAGGGGCGCGGCTGGCCGTACTGCCGGAAAACTTCGCCGCCATGGGCCGTCGCGACGTCGCCGAAATCGGCCGCGCCGAGGCCATGGGTGAAGGACCTGTCCTGCCCTGGTTGAAACAGGCCGCCCGCGACCTCAAGTTATGGATAGTGGCGGGCACCTTGCCGTTACCGCCCGTTGACCAACCGCATGCCAAGGCCAATGCCTGCTCGCTGTTGATCGATGAGCAGGGCGAGACGGTGGCACGTTACGACAAGCTGCATTTGTTCGATGTGGACGTGGCGGACACGCGCGGACGTTATCGCGAATCCGATGACTATGCTTATGGCAGCCAGGTGGTGGTGGCCGATACCCCGGTAGGTCGGCTGGGCCTGAGCGTGTGTTACGACCTGCGCTTTCCCGAGCTCTACAGTGAATTGCGCAAGGCCGGTGCCGAATTGATCACCGCGCCCTCGGCCTTTACCGCCGTGACCGGTGCCGCGCACTGGGAGGTGCTGATTCGCGCCCGGGCCATCGAGACCCAGTGCTACCTGCTGGCGGCGGCCCAGGGTGGGGTGCATCCGGGGCCGCGGGAAACCTTCGGGCATGCGGCGATTGTCGACCCATGGGGGCGCATAGTCGCCGAACAGGATCAAGGCGAAGCGGTGTTGCTGGCCGAACGCGACAGTAATGAACAAGCGTCCATCCGGGCGCGGATGCCGGTGGCGAGCCATCGGCGCTTTTTCTCGCAGGGCGCGCAGCGACCTGCATCGGAATGACGAAATAAGGCGCAAAACCATGAGCGAGTTGTTGTCCTCAGTCAGCGAACACCTGTTGGCGCCGGGTGGCGTGACCATCGAAAGTCTGCAAGCGGTTCTGGGCGACCTGGCCGGGCCGGGCATCGATGCCGCCGACCTGTATTTCCAGGGGCAGATCTCCGAGTCCTGGGCCCTGGAAGACGGCATCGTCAAGGAAGGCAGTTTCAACCTTGACCAGGGTGTCGGCGTACGCGCCCAGTCCGGTGAGAAAACCGGTTTTGCCTACAGCAACGCCATTACCCTCGAAGCCCTGGGCTCGGCGGCGCGTGCCGCCCGTTCGATTTCCCGGGCCGGGCAGCATGGCAAGGTCCAGGTGTTCAGCAGCCAGGAAGTGACGCAGTTGTATGCGCCGGATAACCCGCTGGATGTGATGAGCCGTGCCGAGAAGGTCGAGTTGCTCAAGCGTGTCGATGTCGCCACTCGCGCCCTTGATCCGCGTATCCAGCAGGTTTCGGTGAGCATGGCCGGGGTCTGGGAGCGGATTCTCGTGGCCTCCACCGACGGCGGCCTGGCGGCGGATGTGCGGCCGCTGGTGCGCTTCAATGTCAGTGTGATCGTCGAGCAGAACGGCCGGCGTGAACGCGGCGGCCATGGCGGTGGCGGGCGTACCGACTATCGTTATTTCCTCACGGAAGACCGGGCCATGGGTTATGCCCGCGAGGCCCTGCGCCAGGCGCTGGTCAACCTTGAAGCGATTCCCGCGCCGGCCGGCACCTTGCCGGTGGTGCTCGGCTCCGGCTGGTCCGGGGTGCTGCTGCACGAAGCGGTCGGCCACGGCCTGGAAGGCGACTTCAACCGCAAGGGCAGCTCGGCCTACAGCGGGCGGATGGGCGAGATGGTTGCCTCGAAACTCTGCACCATCGTCGATGACGGCACCCTGGCCGGTCGTCGCGGTTCCCTGAGCGTCGACGACGAAGGCACACCGACCGAGTGCACCACGCTGATCGAAAACGGCGTGCTCAAAGGTTATATGCAGGACAAGCTCAATGCCCGGCTGATGGGTGTGGCGCGCACCGGCAACGGTCGTCGCGAATCCTATGCGCATCTGCCGATGCCGCGCATGACCAACACCTACATGCTCGGTGGCGAAAGCGATCCGGCGGAAATCATCGCCTCGGTGAAACGCGGGATCTACTGCGCCAACCTCGGCGGCGGCCAGGTCGATATCACCAGCGGCAAGTTCGTGTTCTCCACCAGCGAGGCCTACCTGATCGAAGACGGCAAGATCACCGCCCCGGTCAAGGGCGCGACCCTGATCGGCAACGGCCCGGAAGCCATGAGTCGGGTGTCGATGGTCGGCAACGACCTGGCGCTGGACAGCGGCGTGGGCACGTGCGGCAAGGATGGGCAGTCGGTACCGGTGGGGGTCGGTCAGCCAACCTTGAAAATCGATGCGATCACCGTGGGTGGCACGGGGTCGTAGGAAGAGGTGGAGCGTCGGGTGAGCGCCAAGGCCTCACCCGGGGCGAAGATCAACGCAGACCGCGTTGAGCGTCGTCCAGCTCACGGATGTACTTGAAGATTTTACGGCTGGAGGCCGGCGCCTTGTTCTGCGCAAGCTCGTGTTGAGCCTGGCGGATCAGGGAACGCAGTTGCTGGCGATCAGCGTCCGGGTAGTCGGCGACGAACTTTTCCAGCACATCGTCGGCGCCTGCGATCAAGCGATCACGCCAGCGTTCGAGATTGTGGAAACGTTCGTTGTATTGCCGGGTGGAGGCGTCGAGTTGATCGAGCAGAACCAGAATGGCGTCAGTATCCTGATCGCGCATCAGCCTGCCGATGAACTGGATATGCCGTTTACGCGCGATATTCGCGGTGTGCTTCGGCGCTTCGGCCAGGGCACGGCGCAAGCCGTCGGTCAGTGGCAGTTTTGCCACCAGGTCGGGCTTGAGTGTTGTCAGGCGCTCGCCGAGATCAACCAGAGCATGCAGCTCGCGTTTGACCTGGGTTTTGCTTTTCTCCCCATCGAGGGAGTCGTCGTAAGAATCAACCATGGTGGCAGTCCGCAAAGAAACGCCGCCATGATAACCAGTCGGGGGCCGCTTGTCCGGCCCGGTCGCTCGAAGACCTTGACCGAAAGCAGAATTTGAGTGGAGAAAGCCATGAGTTCAGCACAAAGCGTCGGCCCGCAGGCGTTGCCGGTCCTGCAGGAGCAGGTCGAGCAGATTCTCGCCGAAGCCAAACGCCAGGGCGCCAGTGCCTGTGAAGTGGCGGTATCCCTGGAGCAGGGGCTGTCGACTTCGGTGCGCCAGCGGGAAGTGGAAACCGTCGAGTTCAACCGCGACCAGGGCTTCGGCATCACCTTGTACGTGGGGCAGCGCAAGGGCTCGGCCAGCACCTCGGCCAGTGGTCCTGAAGCGATTCGCGAAACCGTGGCGGCGGCCCTGGCCATCGCCAAGCACACCTCGGAAGACGAGCACTCGGGCCTGGCCGACGCCGCCCTGATGGCCAAGGAGCTCAAGGACTTCGATCTGTTCCATGCCTGGGATATCACCCCCGAGCAGGCCATCGAACGTGCGCTGATCTGCGAGGCGGCGGCGTTTGATGCCGACAGCCGGATCAAGAATGCCGACGGCACTACCCTGAGCACCTCCCAGGGTTGCCGCGTATATGGCAACAGCCACGGGTTTATCGGCGGTTCGGCCTCGACCCGGCACAGCCTCAGCTGTGTAATGATCGCCGAAGGCGACGGCCAGATGCAGCGCGATTACTGGTATGACGTCAATCGCCAGGGCGAACTGCTCGCGGATGCCGCGAGCATTGGTCGCAAGGCCGCGCAACGGGCGGCCAGCCGCCTGGGCGCGCGTCCGGTGCCGACCTGCGAAGTGCCGGTGCTGTTCTCGGCGGAACTGGCCGGTGGTTTGTTCGGCAATTTCCTCTCGGCGATCTCCGGCGGCAACCTGTACCGCAAGTCCTCTTTCCTCGAAGGGGCGATGGGCCAGCGCCTGTTCCCGGAATGGCTGACCCTCGACGAGCGTCCGCACCTGATGCAGGCCATGGGCAGTTCAGCGTTTGACGGCGATGGCCTGGCGACCTATGCCAAGCCGTTCGTCGAAAATGGCACCCTGGTCTCCTATGTACTGGGTACCTACTCGGGGCGCAAGCTGGGCCTGCCAAGCACGGCCAACGCCGGTGGCGTACACAACCTGTTCGTCACCCATGGGGTCGAGGACCAGGACGCGCTGATCCGGCGCATGGGCCGCGGCCTGCTGGTGACCGAGTTGATGGGCCACGGCCTGAACATGGTTACCGGGGATTATTCGCGCGGGGCGGCGGGTTTCTGGGTCGAGAATGGCGAGATCCAGTTCCCGGTCCAGGAAGTGACCATTGCCGGCAATATGCGCGACATGTTCAAGCAGATCGTGGCCGTTGGCAGCGATCTTGAGCTGCGCAGCCATATCCGCACCGGTTCGGTATTGATCGAGCGGATGATGGTCGCCGGTAGCTGATTCGGCGTATCGGTTGTAAAAAAGGGTGTCATCCAATGGATGACACCCTTTTTTTGGCCTCACGGGGACCTTTGGTTGTACTGGACCCGTGGCGAGCGGGCTTGCCCTGATGCCGTTCAGTTAAGGCCAAACACGGTCCCTGTGGGAGCCGGCTTGCCGGCGATGGCGTCCGAATGGACGCCGCAGGACTTACTCGCCTTCGTCGAAATAATTGTTGATCAGCTTGACCAGCGCCGCCATAGCCGCCTCTTCCTGTTCGCCTTCGGTCTTCAGGTGAATCTTGGTGCCCTTGCCAGCGGCCAGCATCATCATGGCCATGATGCTCTTGCCGTCGACCATGCTTTCCGGTGTACGCCCGGCGCGGATCTGGCAGGGGAACTGGCCGGCCACGCCGACGAATTTCGCCGAAGCACGGGCGTGCAGACCCAGTTTGTTGATGATTTCAATTTCCAGAGCGGGCATCGCGGTGGTGGTCCTTTCAGCTAAGGTCGCGGTGGCGGACCTGGACGTTCTTCAGGGATTGTTGCAGGGCCTTGCCCAAGCGTTCGGTGAGGTAGACGGAGCGGTGATGCCCGCCCGTGCAGCCGATGGCAATAGTGACATAGGCCCGGTTGCTGGCGGCGAAACGCGGCAACCATTTAAGCAAATAACTGGAAATATCCTGGTACATCTCCTCGACGTCGGCTTGTGCGGCCAGGTATTCGACCACCGGTTGGTCGAGCCCGGACTGTTCGCGCAGCTCCGGTTTCCAGTAGGGGTTGGGCAGGCAGCGTACGTCGAACACCAGGTCGGCATCCACCGGCATCCCGCGCTTGAAACCGAATGACTCGACCAGGAAAGCGGTACCCGGTTCCGGCTGGTTCAGCAGGCGCAGCTTGATGGTGTCGCGCAGTTGATAGAGGTTCAGGTTGGTGGTGTTGACCTTGAGGTCGGCCAGGTCCGAGATCGGCCCCAGCAGGTTGCTTTCGTCGCGGATGGCCTCGGCCAGTGAGCGATTGGCATTGCTCAGCGGGTGGCGTCGACGGGTTTCGGAAAAACGCTTGAGCAGGGTTTCCTCGTCGGCGTCCAGGTACAGCACATCGCACTGGATATGCCGGCTGCGTACTTCATCGAGCAGTTCCGGGAAGCGTGACAGGTGGCTGGGCAGGTTGCGTGCGTCGATGGAAACGGCGACCAGCGGTTGCGCCAGCTCGGTATGGATCAGCGCACGTTCGGCCAGCTCCGGCAGCAGGCCGGCCGGCAGGTTGTCGATGCAGTAGTAACCGTTGTCCTCGAGGACATCGAGGGCGGTACTTTTACCCGAGCCGGAGCGGCCGCTGACGATGATCAAGCGCATGGTCAGTGACCGCTCTGCTCGTCCAGGACTACCTGGTACAGGGCCTGGTTGGAGGTTGCCGCACGCAGTTTGTCGCGTACGTCCTTGCGGTCGAGCATGCTGGCAATCTGCCGAAGCAGTTCCAGGTGGGCATCGGTGGCGGCTTCCGGGACCAGCAGGACGAACAGCAGGTCAACCGGCGCGCCGTCGATGGCGTCGAAATCGATAGGGGCGTCCAGGTGCATCAGGGCGCTGATGGGCGCCACGCAACCCTTCAGGCGGCAGTGCGGGATGGCAATGCCATTGCCGAAACCGGTCGAGCCGAGTTTCTCCCGGGCGATCAGGCTGTCGAAGACATCCTGCATGGCCAGGTAAGGAACTTCGTGGCTGATCAGGTTGGCAATTTGCTCGAGGGCTTTCTTTTTACTGCCGCCCGGCACGTTCACCAAAGAACGGCCGGGGGTCAGGATGCTTTCAAGTCGGATCATGGATGGGTATCAGCGACCTGTACCTTGGAGCAGGTGCAGGTTCTTTTCCTTATGCTTTTTCAGTTGTCGGTCCAACTTGTCGGTGAGCAGGTCGATCGCCGCATACATGTCGTCATGCTCGGCGTTGGCGACCACTTCACCGCCGTGGATATGCAAGGTGGCTTCGATTTTCTGCTTCAGTTTTTCGACGGCCATGGTCACCTGTACGTTGGTGATCTTGTCGAAATGACGCTCCAGTCGGTCGAGTTTTTCGCCGATGTAAGCACGCAGGGGTTCGGTCACTTCCAGCTGGTGTCCACTGATATTGACTTGCATACAGCTTCTCCTTCGTTGCCAGTGCATAAAGCGGCAGGCTTGTGCCTACCACTGGAACGCTGTAACGGGGCCCGTCCACTACATCAGTCGCTTCCGTTCGCTGGAGGGGGCTATCCCCAGGGACTCACGGTATTTGGCGACAGTACGACGGGCCACCTGAATGCCTTGTGCCTCCAGTAAACCAGCGATCTTGCTGTCACTCAACGGCTTTTTCTGATTTTCCGCTGCAACCAGTTTCTTGATGATCGCGCGGATCGCCGTGGACGAGCATTCGCCGCCTTCGGAGGTGCTGACGTGGCTGGAGAAAAAGTATTTCAGTTCATAGATACCGCGGGGGGTATGCATGAATTTTTGCGTGGTCACCCGGGAAATCGTCGACTCGTGCATGCCCACTGCTTCGGCGATGTCATGCAGGACCAGCGGCTTCATCGCCTCGTCACCGTATTCCAGGAAGCCACGCTGGTGCTCGACGATCTGGGTGGCGACCTTCATCAGGGTTTCGTTGCGGCTCTGCAGGCTCTTGATGAACCAGCGGGCTTCCTGCAACTGGTTGCGCATGAAGGTGTTGTCGGCACTGGTGTCGGCGCGGCGGACAAAACCGGCGTACTGCGGATTGACCCGCAGGCGCGGCACCGATTCCTGGTTCAGTTCCACCAGCCAGCGCTCGTTGTCCTTGCGCACGATCACGTCGGGGACGACGTATTCGGCTTCGCTGGACTCGATTTGCGAGCCCGGGCGCGGATTGAGGCTCTGGACCAGCTCGATGACCTGGCGCAGCTCGTCTTCCTTGAGCTTCATGCGCCGCATCAGTTGGCTGTAGTCGCGGCTGCCGAGCAGGTCGATGTAGTCGCTGACCAGGCGCTGGGCTTCGGCCAGCCAGGGCGTGCGCGCTGGCAGCTGACGCAATTGCAGCAGCAGGCATTCGCCGAGGTTGCGCGCGCCGATGCCGGCCGGTTCGAATTGCTGGATGCGATGCAGTACCGCTTCGATCTCGTCCAGCTCGATATCCAGCTCCGGGTCGAAGGCGTCGAGGATTTCCTCGAGGGTTTCGTCCAGGTAGCCCTGATTGTTGATGCAGTCGATCAGGGTCACGGCGATCAGCCGATCGGTGTCTGACATCGGCGCCAGGTTCAGTTGCCAGAGCAGATGGCTCTGCAGGCTCTCGCCGGCCGAGGTACGGGTGGTGAAGTCCCACTCGTCGTCATCGTTGCTCGGCAGGCTACTGGCGCTGGTCTGGTAGACATCTTCCCAGGCGGTGTCGACGGGCAGTTCGTTGGGAATGCGCTCGTTCCAGTCGCCTTCCTCGAGGTTGTCCACCGTCGGGGCGGTTTCCTGCTGGAAGGAGGGTTCCTGGATTTCAGTGTTGGGTTTGTGCTCGGCGTTGTCGGCCAACGGGTCGGTATTGTCGAAGTCGTCGCCTTCTTCCTGGCGTTCGAGCATCGGATTGGACTCCAGGGCCTCCTGGATTTCCTGCTGAAGGTCCAGGGTCGACAATTGGAGCAGGCGGATGGCCTGTTGCAGCTGCGGTGTCATCGTCAGCTGCTGGCCCATTCTCAGGACTAGCGATGGTTTCATGGCAGGGGCTTAACACCTTATTCGCCGGCGCGCATGCGCCATCCACTCTACAGGGCGCCGGGGCGCCAAACATAAGCAAATTATATGCCTGAAACCCGAGCCTTTGCCTAGAGCGCTGTAACAATAAAAATCTTGTGGTTTTTATTGAACAGGGAGCGCTCTGGCGGTTGATCCGTTACCTCGATGTTTACAGGCGGAACTCATGGCCCAGGTAGACTTCCTTGACCAGTTCGTTGGCCAGGATAGTGGCCGAATCGCCTTCGGCGATCAGTTGTCCATCATTGACGATATAGGCGGTTTCGCAGATGTCCAGGGTCTCGCGGACGTTGTGGTCGGTGATCAGTACGCCGATGCCCTTGGCCTTGAGGTGATGGATGATCTGTTTGATATCGCCAACGGAAATCGGGTCGACCCCGGCGAAGGGCTCGTCGAGCAGGATGAATTTCGGCGCGGTGGCCAGGGCGCGGGCGATTTCCACCCGGCGCCGTTCACCACCGGACAGGCTCATGCCGAGGTTGTCGCGAATGTGGCTGATGTGGAATTCCTGCAACAGGCTTTCCAGCTCCTTGCGGCGGCTGTTCTTGTCGAGCTCCTTGCGGGTCTCGAGGATCGCCATGATGTTGTCCGCCACCGACAGCTTGCGGAAGATCGATGCTTCCTGGGGCAGATAGCCGATCCCGGCGCGCGCGCGACCGTGCATCGGCTGGTGGCTGATATCCTGGTCGTCGATCAGCACGCGACCCTGATCGGCCTGGACCAGGCCGACGATCATGTAGAAGCAGGTGGTCTTGCCGGCACCGTTGGGGCCGAGCAAGCCGACGATCTGCCCGCTGTCGATCGACAGGCTGACATCACGCACCACCTGGCGACTTTTGTAGGCCTTGGCCAGATGCTGGGCTTTCAGGGTTGCCATTACTGCGCCTTCTGCTGTTCGGTTTTCTGCTTCGGCTGGATGACCATGTCGATGCGTGGGCGCGGGGCGGTGATCGTGCTGCCGTTGGCGCGGCCGGCCTGGGCGATCTGCTTCACCGTGTCGTAGACGATTTTCTCGCCTTCGGTGGTGTTGCCGTCGTTGATCACCTTGGCCTTGTCGATCAGGATGATGCGGTTCTGCTGGGCGTGGTACTGGATGGTCACGCCATAGCCCTGCACCGGCTTCGGATCGCCGACTTTCTGCAGTTGCTCGAAGTAGGCCAGGTTACCCACGGAGGTCACCACGTCGATGGCGCCGTCCTTGGTCCGGGTCAGCGTCACGGTGTTGCCCTTGACGATCATCGAGCCTTGGGTAATGACCACGTCACCTTTGTAGGTGGCGATGCCTTGCTTGTCGTCCAGCTGAGCGTCGTCGGCCTGGATGCGGATGGGCTGCTGGCTGTCGGTCGGCAGAGCCCAGGCGCTCACGCTTCCCAGTGCCGCACCGAGGCCAAGCAAAATAGGGAGGGTTTTAACGAGACTCATACTGTCCTCTTACATTGGACAGCAGGTGTATCCGGCTGTCGTTTAAATACGCTTTCATTCCCTTGCCAGTGGTCACGCCGTCGGCGCCGTCGATTCTAACGGCTTGCTCGGTCTGCGCATATTGCTTCTGTGGGAATACTGTCATACGACTGCTGGTAATGATGACTTCCCGCTGTAGTTCATCAGTCCGCGCCACCCGTACCGAGTCGATCAGTTCGATTTCGGTGCCGTCCGGGTTGACCTCGGCGTGCTCGCTCTGGACATGCCAGGGATAGACCGTGCCACGGTAGATGTGCATGTCTGGCTTGGTCACCAAGGTCACGTCGGACGCCTTGAGGTGTTCGACCTTGTCGCCGGTCAGGTCGTACTGTACTCGACCGTCGGGCATGTACTGAATGCTGTGGGCGTTAATAGCGTAGTAGTCGATCTGGGTTTCATCGACCTGCGCCACCGGGCGCTCGAGGAAACGTTCCGGGCTGATGTTCCAGTAGCCAACGGCCGCGAAAATGGCGGCGATGACTGCGAACAGCAGAATATTGCGAATTTTCTTGCTCAGCATAAATAGCTCTACAGGTAGGCGGCGTGAGCCGCTTCAAGACTGCCCTGGGCTTGCAGGATCAGCTCGCAGAATTCGCGGGCGGCGCCGTCGCCGCCCCGGGCCCGGGTGATGCCGTGGGCGTGTTCGCGGACAAAGCTGGCGGCGTTGGCCACGGCCATGCCCAGGCCGACGCGGCGGATCACCGGCAGGTCCGGCAGGTCGTCACCCAGGTAGGCGACCTGTTCATAGCTTAGATTGAGCTGGGCGAGCAGGGTGTCGAGCACCACCAGCTTGTCCTCGCGGCCCTGGTAGACGTGGGGAATGCCGAGGTTCTGCGCCCGTCGTTCGACCAGTGCGGTTTTGCGACCGCTGATAATAGCGGTTTGCACGCCGGCGGCCATCAGCATCTTGATGCCCTGGCCGTCGAGGGTGCTGAACGACTTGAATTCGCTGCCGTCCTCGAGGAAGTACAGGCGACCGTCGGTCAGTACGCCATCGACGTCGAAGACCGCCAGCTTGATGGCCTTGCCGCGTTGCAACAGATCGTCGTTCATTTACATCACTCCCGCGCGCAGCAGATCGTGCATGTTCAGGGCGCCCACCGGGCGGTCGTCGCTGTCGACCACCACCAGCGCGCTGATCTTGTGGTCTTCCATGATTTTCAGGGCTTCGGCGGCGAGCATGTCGGCCCGGGCGGTCTTGCCGTGAGGGGTCATGACGTCTTCGATCAGGGCCGTATGGATGTCGATGGTGCGGTCCAGGGTCCGGCGCAGGTCACCGTCGGTGAAGATCCCGGCGAGGCGCCCGTCGGCTTCGGCGATCACGGTCATGCCAAGGCCTTTGCGAGTCATTTCCATCAGCGCATTTTTTAACAGGGTGCCGCGCAGGACCTGCGGCAGCTCATCGCCGGCGTGCATGACATTTTCAACTTTCAGCAGCAGGCGCCGGCCCAGGGCACCACCCGGGTGGGAAAAGGCGAAGTCCTCGGCGGTGAAGCCGCGGGCCTCGAGCAGGGCCACCGCCAGGGCGTCGCCCATCACCAGGGCCGCGGTGGTGGAGGAGGTCGGCGCCAGGTTCAGCGGGCAGGCCTCGTGCTCGACATGCACGTTGAGGTTGACTTCGGCGGCCTTGGCCAACGGTGAGTCGGGATTGCCGGTCAGGCTGATCAACTGGATGCCCAGGCGTTTGATCAAGGGCAGCAGGGTGACGATTTCCGCGGTCGAGCCGGAGTTGGACAGGGCCAGGATGATGTCATCGCGGGTGATCATGCCCATGTCGCCGTGGCTGGCTTCGGCGGGGTGGACGAAAAACGCTGTGGTGCCGGTGCTGGCCAGGGTCGCGGCGATCTTGTTGCCGATGTGCCCGGACTTGCCCATGCCGACCACGACCACACGGCCCTTGCTGGCCAGAATCATTTCGCAAGCGCGTACGAAATCTGCGTCGATATGGGCGAGCAAGCCTTCTACGGCTTCGCGTTCGAGGCGGATGGTGCGTTGTGCTGATTGAATCAGGTCGCTGGATTGGCTCATGTCAGAAATCGGTTAGCCTGATGAAAAGGCGCGATTATAGCGGTAATGCCTTCTCCACTCCCACTAGATCATTGCGTTTTGCGTGGTGCCTATAGGACTTTGCCTCGCAAGCCGCCAAGCCCGGCTGTATTTATACCGAACAAGGGTGGCTTCGGCCTTGGGCGGGTCGTATCAGCGGTGATATAGTTCGCGGCTAGTTCGGCCCGCTCAGGAAGTATGCGCCTCTTCTAGAGAGGCCTGGTGTCCGAGTCCGAGGCTGTATCGCAAGGAGTTTAGATGAGCGCCGATAACGCCTACGCGGTCGAGCTGAAGGGTGTGACCTTCAAGCGCGGTGCGCGCAGCATCTTCAATAATGTCGACATTCGTATCCCGCGAGGCAAGGTCACCGGCATCATGGGACCTTCCGGGTGCGGCAAGACCACCCTGTTGCGGCTGATGGGCGCGCAACTGCGCCCCAGCGGCGGCGAAGTCTGGGTCAATGGTCAGAATCTTCCCACCTTGTCGCGCGGCGATCTGTTCGACGCGCGCAAGCATATGGGCGTGCTGTTCCAGAGCGGTGCGCTGTTCACCGACCTGGATGTTTTCGAGAACGTCGCCTTTCCGCTACGGGTTCATACCGAACTGCCGGAAGAAATGATTCGTGACATTGTTCTGCTGAAATTGCAGGCGGTGGGACTGCGCGGGGCGGTCGACCTGATGCCCGACGAGCTGTCCGGTGGTATGAAACGGCGTGTGGCCCTGGCCCGGGCGATTGCCCTGGACCCGCAGATCCTCATGTATGACGAACCGTTCGTCGGCCAGGACCCGATCGCCATGGGCGTCCTCGTGCGCCTGATCCGACTGCTCAATGACGCCCTGGGCATCACCAGCATCGTGGTTTCCCACGATCTGGCCGAAACCGCAAGCATCGCCGACTACCTGTATGTGGTCGGTGACGGCCAGGTGCTCGGGCAAGGCACCCCGGAAGAACTGATGAACGCCGATAACCCGCGTATCCGCCAGTTCATGAAGGGCGATCCCGACGGTCCCGTGCCGTTCCACTTTCCGGCGACGGACTACCGCGCCGACCTGTTGGGGAAGCGCTGACAATGCGCAAGAAATCACTTATCGAGAGAGTGCGTCTGTTCGGCCGTTCGGGCCTGGACGTGCTCGCCGTGCTCGGCCGTTCGACGTTGTTCCTGTTCCATGTGCTGTTCGGCCGAGGCGGCATTGGCGGCGGTTTCGGGCTGTTGATCAAGCAATTGCATTCCGTGGGCGTGATGAGCCTGGTGATCATCGTCGTCTCCGGCGTGTTCATCGGCATGGTCCTGGCCTTGCAGGGCTTCAACATTCTTTCCAGCTACGGTTCCGAGCAGGCGGTGGGGCAGATGGTTGCCCTGACCCTGTTGCGTGAACTCGGGCCGGTGGTCACCGCGCTGCTGTTCGCCGGACGGGCCGGTTCGGCGCTGACCGCCGAAATCGGCAACATGAAATCCACCGAGCAACTGTCCAGCCTGGAAATGATCGGTGTCGATCCGCTCAAGTACATTGTTGCGCCGCGGCTCTGGGCCGGCTTTATCTCCCTGCCGCTGCTGGCGATGATCTTCAGTGTGGTCGGGATCTGGGGCGGTTCTTGGGTGGCGGTGGACTGGCTGGGGGTCTATGACGGCTCCTACTGGGCCAACATGCAGAACAGCGTGACCTTCAGCAGCGACGTGCTGAATGGCATTATCAAAAGTATCGTGTTCGCCTTCGTGGTGACCTGGATTGCCGTGTTTCAAGGCTACGATTGTGAACCCACTTCCGAGGGGATCAGCCGCGCCACGACCAAGACCGTGGTTTATGCCTCCCTGGCAGTGCTGGGCCTTGACTTTATTCTGACCGCCTTGATGTTTGGAGATTTCTGATGCAAAACCGCACCCTGGAAATCGGTGTCGGCCTTTTTCTGCTGGCTGGCATCCTGGCTTTGCTGCTGCTTGCGTTGCGGGTCAGTGGACTGTCCCCTACGACAAACACTGAAACGTATAAATTATATGCGTACTTCGACAATATCGCCGGTTTGACTGTCAGAGCCAAGGTCACCATGGCCGGTGTCACCATCGGCAAGGTGACGGCGATCGATCTGGACCATGACAGTTTCACCGGCCGGGTGACCATGCAAGTTGAAAAACGCGTGAACAACCTGCCGACTGATTCCACTGCGTCTATCCTCACGGCGGGCTTGCTCGGCGAGAAGTACATCGGTCTCAGCGTGGGCGGGGAAAGTGCCGTGCTCAAGGATGGTGGGACCATCCACGACACCCAGTCGTCGCTGGTACTGGAAGATCTGATCGGTAAATTCCTGCTCAATACCGTGAACAAAGACGCCAAATGAGGAGTTTTTCCATGATCTCGATGTTGCGACGTAGTCTGTTGGTGCTGCTGGCGACCTTGCCTCTTATGGGCAACGCCATGGCGGACACGTCGGCCCATGACCTGGTCAAGAGCACCACTGACCGGATGCTGGCCGACCTGACCGCGAACAAGGCCCAGTACAAGCAGAACCCCCAGGCCTTCTACGATGCGCTTAACAGCATCGTCGGCCCGGTGGTGGACGCCGAAGGTATTTCCAAAAGCATCATGACGGTCAAGTACTCGCGCAAGGCCACGCCCGAGCAGATGAAAACCTTCGAGGAGAACTTCAAGAAGGGTCTGTTCCAGTTCTACGGCAACGCCTTGCTGGAGTACAACAACCAGGGCATCACCGTCGACGCGCCGAAGGATGAGTCGGGCGATCGCACCAGCGTTGGCATGACCGTCAAAGGCAACAATGGCGCCGTCTATCCGGTTTCCTACACCCTTGAGAAAATCAATGGCGAGTGGAAACTGCGCAACGTGATCATCAACGGCATCAATATCGGCAAGCTGTTCCGCGATCAGTTCGCCGACGCGATGCAGCGCAACGGTAACAACCTGGACCAGACCATCAACAACTGGGCCGGTGAAGTGGAGAAGGCCAAGGCCGAATCCGAGAAGAACCCGCAGAAGGGGGCGCAGAGTGAGTGAAGCCAGCGTTCGCGCCGGTGAGGCAGGTGAAGTGCTGCTGGCCGGCGTGATCGACTACAGCACCGGCCCGGCCTTGCGCAAGGACGGGCAGGCGCTGATCAAGGCCAGCACCGCGCCGGCCCTGGTGGTCGACTGTTCCGCGGTGGAGAAATCCAGCAGTGTCGGCCTGGCCTTGCTGCTGGCATTCATGCGTGACGCCGCCGAGGGCGGCAAATCCCTGAGTATTCGCGCCATGCCGCAAGACATGCGTGAAATCGCCGAGGTTTCCGAGTTGACGGAGATCCTCGGCGTTCATTGACAGTGCCATGAATAAAGAAGCCCCCCGTCAGAGTCCTGCAATGCGGGGTTCGCAGGCGCGGGGCTTTTTTGTATGATGGCCGACCCGCGCGCGTTGGGCGCCGATTGAGGTTGAGCATGCAGGCCATAGAAGTGAAGAGCTTCCTTGAGGGAAAGCTGCCGGGAAGCCGTGTTGAAGTTGAAGGCGAAGGCTGCAACTTCCAGCTGAATGTGATTAGCGACGAACTGGTGGCCCTGAGCCCGGTGAAGCGTCAGCAGAGCATCTATGCCCATTTGAACCCGTGGATCGCCGATGGCAGCATCCATGCGGTCACTATGAAATTTTTCAGCCGCGCGGCCTGGGCCGAGCGCACCTGAGCCTGAATTGGCGTCGAGACCCTTATGGACAAACTGATTATTACTGGCGGCGTTCGTCTTGATGGCGAAATCCGCATTTCCGGGGCGAAGAACTCCGCCCTGCCGATCCTGGCCGCCACGTTGTTGTGCGATGGCCCGGTGACCGTGGCCAACCTGCCGCACCTGCACGACATCACCACCATGATCGAGCTGTTCGGGCGCATGGGCATTGAGCCGGTGATCGACGAGAAGCTCAGCGTGGAAATCGATCCGCGCACCATCAAGACCCTGATCGCGCCTTACGAGCTGGTGAAAACCATGCGCGCCTCGATCCTGGTGCTGGGCCCGATGGTCGCCCGTTTCGGTGAAGCCGAAGTCGCCCTGCCTGGCGGTTGCGCCATCGGCTCGCGTCCGGTGGACCTGCACATTCGTGGCCTGGAAGCCATGGGTGCGGTGATCGACGTCGAAGGCGGCTACATCAAGGCCAAGGCGCCGGAAGGCGGCCTGCGCGGGGCAAACTTCTTCTTCGATACCGTCTCCGTGACCGGTACCGAGAACATCATGATGGCCGCTTCCCTGGCCCGTGGCCGCAGCGTGCTGCAGAACGCCGCGCGCGAGCCGGAAGTGGTCGACCTGGCGAACTTCCTCAACGCCATGGGCGCCAAGGTCAGCGGTGCCGGTACCGACACCATCACCATTGACGGTGTGGAGCGCCTGCATTCGGCCACCTACAAGGTGATGCCGGACCGTATCGAAACCGGTACCTACCTGGTGGCCGCGGCTGCCACTGGTGGCCGGGTCAAGGTCAAGGACACCGATCCGACCATTCTCGAAGCCGTGCTCGAGAAGCTGAAGGAGTCCGGTGCTGAAATCACCACCGGTGAAGACTGGATCGAGCTGAACATGCATGGCAAGCGTCCGAAGGCCGTCAACGTGCGCACCGCGCCGTATCCGGCATTCCCGACCGACATGCAGGCCCAGTTCATTTCGCTCAACGCCATTGCCGAAGGCACCGGCGCGGTGATCGAGACGATTTTCGAAAACCGTTTCATGCACGTGTACGAGCTGCATCGCATGGGCGCCAAGATCCAGGTCGAAGGCAACACCGCCATCGTGACCGGTACCGAACGCCTGAAAGGCGCGCCGGTCATGGCCACCGACCTGCGGGCTTCGGCCAGCCTGGTGATTTCGGCCCTGACCGCTGAAGGCGACACGCTGATCGACCGCATCTACCACATCGACCGTGGTTATGAGTGCATCGAAGAGAAGTTGCAGATGCTCGGTGCCAAGATCCGCCGCGTTCCGGGCTAGTGTTGTCCCCCTTTGCCGGTGCGAGCCTGCTCGCGCCGACAAGGGAGAATGAGCCTTACTGATACAGGTTGAAGGACTTAGTTTCCCCATGCTGACCATTGCACTGTCCAAGGGCCGCATTCTCGACGACACCCTGCCGCTGCTTGCAGAAGCGGGCATTGTGCCGACCGAGAATCCGGACAAGAGCCGCAAGCTGATCATTCCCACGACCCAGGCCGATGTACGCCTGCTGATCGTCCGGGCCACCGACGTGCCGACCTATGTCGAGCATGGTGCGGCCGACCTCGGTGTGGCCGGTAAAGATGTGCTGATGGAATACGGCGGCCAGGGTCTGTATGAACCCCTGGACCTGCAGATCGCCCAGTGCCGGCTGATGACCGCCGGTGCTATCGGTGCCGTCGAGCCCAAGGGCCGCCTGCGGGTGGCGACCAAGTTCGTCAACGTCGCCAAGCGCTACTATGCCGAACAGGGGCGTCAGGTCGATATCATCAAGCTCTACGGCTCGATGGAGCTGGCACCGCTGATCGGCCTGGCCGACAAGATCATCGACGTTGTCGACACCGGCAATACCCTGCGGGCCAACGGTCTGGAACCCCAGGAGCTGATCGCGACCATCAGTTCGCGCCTGGTGGTGAACAAGGCCTCGATGAAAATGCAGCACGCCCGCATCCAGTCCCTGATCGATACCCTGCGCAAGGCAGTGGAATCGCGACATCGCAGCTGATTCAATTGCGCGGCCTTGAGCCGCGCCCATCTATCCGTGTCATAGCCAGAATTCTCAGGTGCCCACGCGGATGGCTTGGTAGTCTTGCGGCGCCTGAGATCTGCTGTTCCCAAGCATTCGCCAATTATTGAGGCCCACGCTATGACCACGTCCAACGCAATTCGCCGACTCAACGCTGCCGATCCCGACTTCGCTCATCATCTGGATCATCTGCTGAGCTGGGAAAGTGTGTCCGACGACTCGGTCAACCAGCGGGTGCTCGATATCATCAAGGCCGTGCGCGAGCGCGGCGATGCGGCGCTGGTGGAGTTCACCCAGCGTTTCGACGGCCTGGAAGTCGCTTCCATGGCTGATCTGATCCTGCCCCGTGAGCGCCTCGAACTGGCCCTGACGCGGATCACCGCGCCACAGCGCGAAGCCTTGGAAAAGGCCGCCGAGCGCGTGCGCGGCTACCACGAAAAACAGAAGCAGGATTCCTGGAGCTACACCGAGGCCGACGGCACGGTGCTGGGCCAGAAGGTCACGCCGCTGGATCGTGCCGGCTTGTACGTGCCGGGTGGCAAGGCGTCCTATCCGTCTTCGGTGCTGATGAACGCGATTCCGGCCAAGGTGGCGGGGGTTGCCGAAGTGGTGATGGTGGTGCCGACGCCCCGTGGCGAAATCAACGAGCTGGTGCTGGCGGCGGCGTGCATCGCCGGGGTCGACCGGGTGTTCACCATCGGCGGCGCCCAGGCGGTGGCGGCTTTGGCCTATGGCACCGAGAGCGTGCCCAAGGTCGACAAGGTGGTCGGCCCCGGCAATATCTATGTGGCCACGGCCAAGCGCCACGTGTTCGGCCAGGTCGGTATCGACATGATCGCCGGCCCGTCGGAGATCCTTGTGGTCTGCGACGGCCAGACCGACCCGGACTGGATCGCCATGGACCTGTTTTCCCAGGCCGAGCATGACGAAGATGCCCAGGCCATCCTGGTCAGCCCGGACGCCGCGTTCCTCGACCAGGTCGCCGCGAGCATCGCCAAGCTGCTGCCGACCATGGAGCGTGCGGCGATTATCGAGACCTCGATCAACGGCCGTGGCGCCTTGATCCAGGTGCGAGATATGCAGCAGGCGATTGATGTGGCCAACCGCATCGCCCCGGAGCACCTTGAGCTGTCGGTCGCCGACCCGCAGGCCTGGCTGCCGCAGATCCGTCACGCCGGGGCGATCTTCATGGGTCGTCACACCTCCGAGGCCCTGGGCGACTACTGCGCCGGTCCCAACCATGTGTTGCCGACTTCCGGCACCGCACGCTTCTCGTCACCGCTGGGGGTGTATGACTTCCAGAAACGTTCGTCGATCATTTTCTGCTCGGAGCAGGGCGCGTCCGAGCTGGGCAAGACCGCTTCGGTACTGGCCCGTGGTGAGTCGCTGAGCGCCCACGCCCGTAGTGCGGAATATCGGATTGTCGCTGATAAGGAACAGGGGAAACCAGCATGAGCAAGTTCTGGAGCAAATTCGTCAAGGACCTGGTGCCCTATGTGCCGGGTGAGCAACCGAAGCTGACCAAGCTGGTCAAGCTCAACACCAATGAGAACCCCTACGGTCCTTCGCCCAAGGCCCTGGCCGCGATGCAGGCGGAAGTGAACGACAATCTGCGTCTGTACCCGGACCCCAACGGCGACCTGCTCAAGCACGCCGTGGCCGAGTACTACGGCGTGAACACCAACCAGGTGTTTCTCGGCAACGGCTCCGACGAGGTCCTGGCCCACATCTTCTACGGTCTGTTCCAGCAGGATCGACCCTTGCTGTTCCCGGATATCAGCTACAGCTTCTACCCGGTGTACTGCGGCCTGTACGGAATCACCTTCGACGCCTTGCCGCTGGACGAACAGTTCCAGATTCGCGTGGCGGACTACGCGCGGCCCAACGGCGGGATCATTTTCCCCAACCCGAACGCGCCGACCGGTTGCCTGCTGGCACTGGACGCGGTGGAGCAGATACTCAAGGCCAGCCCGGATTCGGTGGTGGTGGTCGACGAGGCCTATATCGACTTCGGCGGCGAAACGGCCATCGGCCTGGTGGACCGTTACCCGAACCTGCTGGTGACCCAGACCCTGTCCAAGTCGCGTTCCCTGGCGGGATTGCGGGTCGGCCTGGCGGTCGGGCACCCGGACCTGATCGAGGCCCTGGAGCGGATCAAGAACAGCTTCAACTCCTACCCGCTGGACCGCATGGCGATTGCCGGTGCGGCGGCGGCGTTCGAGGACAAGGCGTACTTCGAAGAGACCTGCCGCAAGGTGATCGACAGTCGCGAGTGGCTGGTGGCGCAGTTGCAGGCCAAGGGTTTCGAGGTGCTGCCGTCGGCGGCGAACTTCATCTTCGCCCGTCACCCGCAACACGATGCGGCGGCGCTGGCGGCCAAGGTCCGGGAGCAGGGCGTGATCGTGCGGCACTTCAAGCAGGAGCGCATTGCCCAGTTCCTGCGGATCACCATCGGTTTGCCGGCTCAGAACCAGGCGCTGATCGACGCCTTGGGCGAACTCTAAGCCTGTAGCCCCACCCCGTAACGCATCGGTTGCGGGGTGGGTCTCTGTGATGCAGCGCAACAAACCCTCTTATTGATTTGAACGACGTGCTTGGGCCGGGGCGGATGCTGTCGCTTTGCTGAACGGTCCTCATATTCATGATGTCGACGAAATCATCAGCTCACGTGAGCTCATTTTCAAATGGCACAATGATATGAGCCTTCGAATGATTGCCTGTTGTGTTTCGAATGGCCGCTCATGGGCTTGGTTACGCCGTTTGAGGTGAGCTTACATATCCAGGCAGTTGGGGTTGCAGTTGTTCAGGATGCTCGTGCCGCCATCGGCAAGGGTCACTCGCGTCACACGTTTGGTGAGCCTCAGTGGACTTGCCAAGTCAGACATTCAGGGAAAATGTGATGCTTAAAACACTATCTGCCGCTGTGCTTGGTTTGATGTGCGGTTCGGCGTATGCCCAATCGGTCGATGCGCCGTCCTTGAAGGCCGGGGATAGCTGGGTCTATGCCGAAACAGTGGAAACCGGCCCACAGGGTTTCTCGAGCAAGAACACATTGATGACGGTCGAACGCGTCAGCAGCCAGAGCATGCTGATCAGCAGCAAGCAGGACGGGTCCAACCAGCCACCGGTTGAAAGCCTGACGGGCCTGGACTGGAGTCGCTCCCGTGATATCAACGGCAAGCAGCAAGTGGTCAATCGCCCGTTGGCGTTTCCCTTGAGCGAAGGCAAGACATGGACGGTCGAATACACCGAGCTGAACCCTAATCGCCAGCACTCCAGCGAGACCATTCATAACGACTACGTCGTCACCGGTTGGGAGGATGTCGAGGTGCCTGCAGGCAAGTTCAGGGCACTGAAGATCGAATCCGAAGGCCAGTGGTCGGCGATGCTGGCACCCGTGGCGGTAGGCGGTGCGCAAGCTGTCGTGACACCCGGTCAGGTGACAACGATCTCCAATGCTCAACGTGTTGCGGCGCGTCCGGCCAGTGGTCGCTTGTACAAGGCGTTCTGGTATGTGCCCGCGCAAAAGCGCTTTGTAAAGTCGGTCGAAGAGTATTACGACAACAAGGGCGTGCGTTCGCAGCGCTTCAGTGAGGAACTGAAGTCGTCCAAGATGGCTGGCTGATACTGTGTTATTGCGCTGGGACAGCGACTTGCAGGAGCCGGCTTGCTGGCGATAGCGGCCTGATAGGCGACGCTGGACTTGGAGTCAAGTCCAGCGTCGGCACGATTGCCTTATTCCTCTTCCTGCGGCGGCGTCTGCTGCGGTGGCCGCAGGCCGATTTCCGCCATCAGCTTGAGCTCCTTGCCGTTGCGCAGCACCTGGATGGCCACCTTGTCAGTCGGCTTGATCCGCGCCACCTGGTTCATCGAACGACGACCGTCCGTGGCCGGCTCGCCGTCGATGCTGAGAATCACATCCCCCAGTTGCAAACCGGCTTTCTGCGCCGGACCGTCACGGAACACGCCCGCCACCACGATGCCCGGACGCCCGCTGAGGCCGAACGACTCCGCCAGGTCCTGGGTCAGGGGCTGCACCTCGATCCCCAGCCAGCCGCGAATCACCTGGCCGTGCTCGATGATCGCCTTCATCACTTCCACCGCCAGATTGATCGGAATCGCAAAGCCGATGCCCTGGGAGCCGCCGGACTTGGAGAAGATCGCCGTATTGATACCGGTCAGGTTGCCGTTGGCATCCACCAGCGCGCCGCCGGAGTTGCCGGGGTTGATCGCCGCGTCGGTCTGGATGAAGTCTTCATAGTTGTTCAGGCCCAGCTGGTTGCGGCCGGTGGCGCTGATAATGCCCATGGTGGTGGTCTGGCCGACCCCGAACGGGTTGCCGATGGCCAGGGCGATATCGCCGATGCGGATCTGGTCGGAACGGCCGATGGTGATCGACGGCAGGTTCGGCAGATCGATCTTGAGCACCGCCAGGTCGGTTTCCGGGTCGCTGCCGACCACCTTGGCCAGGGTTTCACGGCCATCCTTGAGGGCCACCACTATCTGGTCGGCCCCGGCGGTCACGTGGTTGTTGGTCAGCAGGTAGCCGGTGGAACTCATGATCACCGCCGAACCCAGGCTCGACTCCATGCGCTTCTGCTTGGGCAGGTTGTCGCCGAAGAAGCGCCGGAACTGTGGGTCCTCGAACAGCGGATGAGTGTTCTTGTTGACCATCTTGGTGGTGTACAGGTTGGCCACCGCCGGCGCGGCCAGGTCCACCGCGTCGGCATAGGAGTACGGACCCTGCTGGTGAAAGGTGGTCTGCGGCGCCTGTTGCAGGTTCACATCGAGGTTGGGCAGGCCGACCCATTGCGGGTAGCGCTGGATGATCAGCAAAGCCACCAGCACACCGGCCAGCAGCGGCCAGCCAAAGAAACGCAGAGCCTTGAGCATTGAGCAAAGTCCTGGAAGGTTGCAGGCCATGTCGGACGGCCCATAATGTGGCGCATTATACGAGGCCGCGGGCGCCTCTGAATGGGATATTCAGGAGTTTTTATGGCGGTTTCATTGAATACGCTGGTCGAGGAAGCGGATCGCTTTCTGAACAGCGCGCGGATTGCCGACTATTGCCCCAATGGCTTGCAGGTCGAGGGTCGGCCACAGGTGATGCGCATCGTCAGCGGCGTCACCGCCAGCCAGGCGCTGCTGGATGCGGCCGTCGAAGCCCAGGCCGACCTGATTCTGGTGCACCACGGTTATTTCTGGAAGGGCGAGGACCCTTGTGTCACCGGCATGAAGCAGCGCCGGTTGAAGACCCTGCTCAAGCACGACATCAGCCTGCTGGCCTATCACCTGCCGTTGGACCTGCATCCGGAGGTCGGTAACAACGTGCAGTTGGCGCGGCAGCTGGATATTACCGTGGAAGGCCCGCTGGACCCGGACAACCCGAAGATTGTCGGGCTGGTGGGCTCCCTGACCGAGCCGATGACCGCCCGTGACTTCGCCCGCAAGGTCCAGGAAGTCCTGGGGCGCGAGCCGTTGCTGATCGAGGGCGACGACATGATCCGCCGGGTCGGCTGGTGCACCGGCGGCGGCCAGGGCTATATCGACCAGGCGGTGCTGGCCGGTGTCGACCTGTACCTGAGTGGCGAGGCCTCCGAACAGACTTTCCACAGCGCGCGGGAGAATGGCATCAGCTTTATCGCCGCCGGTCATCACGCTACCGAGCGTTATGGCGTGCAGGCGCTGGGCGATTACCTGGCGCGGCGTTTCGCGGTGGAGCATCTGTTTATCGATTGTCCGAACCCGATCTGAGCGGTCAAACGCCCCGGTATATTCTTATACCGTTTCGATCTAGTCGGCCCCCTCAATAGAATAGGGTGCTGTGCTAGCATGCCTCGCTCGAACACGGCCCGCTGGCCGTCCATAAGAACGCTTTTCGTGAGTAGCCATGGTCGACAAACTGACGCATCTGAAACAGCTGGAGGCGGAAAGCATCCATATCATCCGCGAGGTGGCCGCCGAGTTCGATAATCCGGTGATGCTGTACTCCATCGGTAAAGACTCCGCCGTGATGCTGCACCTGGCGCGCAAGGCGTTTTTCCCGGGCAAGCTGCCGTTTCCGGTGATGCATGTCGACACCCGCTGGAAATTCCAGGAGATGTACAGCTTCCGCGACAAGATGGTTGCCGAGCTGGGCCTGGACCTGATCACCCATGTGAACCCGGACGGCGTGGCGCAGGGCATCAACCCCTTCACCCACGGCAGCGCCAAGCACACCGACATCATGAAGACCGAGGGCCTCAAGCAGGCCCTGGACAAGTACGGTTTCGATGCGGCCTTCGGCGGCGCCCGGCGTGATGAAGAGAAGTCGCGGGCCAAGGAACGCGTCTACTCCTTCCGTGACAGCAAGCACCGCTGGGACCCGAAAAACCAGCGTCCGGAGTTGTGGAACGTCTACAACGGCAAGGTCAACAAGGGCGAGTCGATCCGCGTTTTCCCATTGTCGAACTGGACCGAACTGGACATCTGGCAATACATCTACCTCGAAGGCATCCCGATCGTGCCGCTGTATTTCGCTGCCGAGCGCGATGTTATCGAGAAGAACGGCACCCTGATCATGATCGACGACGAGCGGATCCTCGAGCACCTGTCCGACGAGGACAAGGCGCGCATCGTCAAGAAGAAGGTGCGTTTCCGTACCCTTGGCTGCTACCCGTTGACGGGCGCGGTGGAGTCCGAGGCTGAAACCCTCACGGACATCATTCAGGAAATGCTCCTGACGCGTACTTCCGAGCGCCAGGGCCGGGTCATCGATCACGATGGCGCAGGCTCAATGGAAGATAAAAAACGTCAGGGCTATTTCTAAACAGGGTCTAAGCATGTCGCATCAATCTGATTTGATCAGCGAGGACATCCTCGCCTACCTGGGCCAGCACGAGCGTAAAGAACTGCTGCGTTTCCTGACCTGCGGTAACGTCGACGACGGCAAGAGCACCCTGATCGGGCGCCTGCTGCACGACTCCAAGATGATCTACGAAGACCATCTGGAAGCCATCACCCGCGATTCGAAGAAAGTCGGCACCACCGGTGACGACATCGACCTGGCCTTGCTGGTCGACGGCCTGCAGGCCGAGCGCGAGCAGGGCATCACCATCGATGTCGCCTACCGCTATTTCTCCACCGCCAAGCGCAAATTCATCATCGCCGACACCCCCGGCCATGAGCAGTACACCCGCAACATGGCCACCGGTGCCTCCACCTGTGACCTCGCGATCATCTTGGTGGACGCCCGCTACGGCGTGCAGACCCAGACCCGTCGCCACAGCTTTATCGCCTCGTTGCTGGGGATCAAGCATATCGTCGTCGCCATCAACAAGATGGACCTCAAGGACTTCGACCAGGGCGTGTTCGAGTCGATCAAGGCCGACTACCTGAAGTTCGCCGAAGGCTTGAAGCTGAAGCCGACCAGCATGCACT
The DNA here is from genome assembly GCF_023242385.1 of Pseudomonas sp. MWU12-2345. Lineage (NCBI taxonomy): Bacteria > Pseudomonadati > Pseudomonadota > Gammaproteobacteria > Pseudomonadales > Pseudomonadaceae > Pseudomonas > Pseudomonas sp. MWU12-2345. The sequence goes on from NZ_JALLJA010000008.1 coordinate 151,697, forward strand.
TCGTGCCGATGTCGGCCTTGAAGGGCGACAACGTGGTGAACAAGAGCGAGCGTTCGCCCTGGTACACCGGCCAGTCGCTGATGGAAATCCTCGAAACCGTGGAAGTGGCGGGCGACCGTAACTTCACCGACCTGCGTTTCCCGGTGCAGTACGTCAACCGACCGAACCTGAACTTCCGTGGCTTCGCCGGTACCCTGGCGAGCGGCATCGTGAAGAAGGGCGATGACGTGGTGGTGCTGCCTTCGGGCAAGAGCAGCCGGGTGAAGTCCATCGTCACCTTCGAAGGCGAGCTGGAAAGCGCCGGTCCCGGCCAGGCCGTGACCCTGACCATGGAAGACGAGATCGACATCTCCCGTGGCGACCTGCTGGTGCATGCCGACAATGTGCCGCCGGTGACCGACAGCTTCGAGGCCATGCTGGTCTGGATGGCTGAAGAACCGATGCTGCCGGGCAAGAAATACGACATCAAGCGCGCTACCAGCTACGTTCCGGGTTCGATTGCCAGCATCGTCAACAAGGTCGATGTGAACACCCTGGAAGAAGGCCCGGCCAGCGCCTTGCAGTTGAACGAGATCGGCAAGGTCAAGATCGCCCTGGACGCGCCGATTGCCCTGGACGGTTACGACAGCAACCGCACCACCGGCTCGTTCATCATCATTGATCGTCTGACCAATGGCACCGTCGGCGCCGGCATGATCGTCGCCCAACCGCTGGCCCATGGCAGCGCCACCCATCACGGCAAGCTGGCCCATGTGGCCACCGAGGAACGCGCCCAGCGTTTCGGCCAGCAACCGGCGACGGTGCTGTTCACCGGTCTGTCGGGCGCGGGCAAGAGCACCCTGGCTTATGCCGTGGAGCGCAAGCTGTTCGACCTGGGTCGTGCGGTGTTTGTGCTGGACGGCCAGAACCTGCGTCATGACCTGAACAAGGGCTTGCCGCAGGACCGTGCCGGGCGTACCGAGAACTGGCGGCGTGCCGCGCATGTGGCGCGTCAGTTCAACGAGGCGGGTTTGCTGACATTGGCCGCGTTCGTCGCACCGGATGCCGAGGGCCGTGAACAGGCCAAGGCGCTGATCGGTAGCGAACGTGTGTTGACGGTCTATGTCCAGGCTTCGCCGCAGGCGTGCCAGGAACGTGATCCCCAGGGCCTGTACGCGGCCGGTGGCGATAACATTCCGGGCGAGTCGTTCCCCTACGATGTGCCGCTGGATGCCGATCTGGTGGTGGATACGCAAGCACTGTCGTTGGAAGACAGCGTGAAGCAAGTCCTGGAGCTGTTGCGCCAGCGCGGCGCGATCTAAGGATCAGCAGCTGTTAAAAAGCCCGCAGTCGAGTGATCGGCTGCGGGCTTTTTTGTGTCTTGGAGATCGTCTTCGCGGCGCCTCAAGACTTGGCGGGATACTCGCGATGCATCTGCGCCAACAACGCGTCCTTCTCTTCCCACAACTGGTTGATCCAGCCTTGGAACGCCAGGCGGTATTCTCCGTCCTGGTCGTAGTTCCTGCCGACAAACTGCCGCGGAACCTTCAGTTCTTCAAAGTGCACCACCACATCCCGCACGTTGCCACACAGCAGATCCCAATACCCCGGCTTGCCGCCCGGATAGTGGATGGTCACGTTGACGATGGACTCCAGTTGCTCGCCCATGGCATCCAGCACAAAGGCGATACCGCCGGCCTTGGGTTTCAACAGATAACGGAACGGTGACTGCTGCTGCGCATGCTTGCCCTTGGTAAAGCGCGTGCCTTCAGCAAAATTGAAGATACCCACAGGATTGTCGCGAAACTTCGCGCAGGTCTTGCGGGTGGTTTCCAGGTCCTTGCCTTTCTTTTCCGGGTGCTTCTCCAGATACGCCTTGGAATAGCGCTTCATAAACGGAAAACCCAGTGCCCACCAGGCCAGGCCGATCACCGGGACCCAGATCAGTTCCTGCTTGAGAAAGAACTTCAGTGGCTGGATCTTCCGGTTGAGCACGTACTGCAAGACCATGATGTCGACCCAGCTCTGGTGGTTGCTGGTGACCAGGTAGGAATGCTGGTAGTCCAGGCCCTCCAGGCCGCTGAGGTGCCAGCGGGTGCGGCGGACCAGTTGCATCCAGGCCTTGTTGTTGCTGACCCAGGCCTCATGGGTATGGTTCATCAGCCAGTGGGTGACACGCTGGGTCAGGGCAAAGGGCAGCACCTTGAGCAGCGCCACGCAGAACAGGAAGGAACACAGCAGCAAGGTATTCAACGTCAACAGCAGCGAGGCGATCACACCCCGTAGCGGGGCCGGGAGAAAGTCTAACATTCAGATATCCACAGGTCGGTTGGCGGCTTGGATCGCGGTCAGGGCGATGGTGTAGACGATGTCGTCCACCTGGGCGCCGCGCGGCAGGTCGTTGACCGGCTTGCGCAGGCCTTGCAGCATCGGCCCCAGGCTGACGCAGTCGGCGCTGCGCTGCACCGCCTTGTGGGTGGTGTTGCCGGTGTTCAGGTCGGGGAACACGAACACCGTGGCGCGTCCCGCCACCTGGCTGTTGGGCGCCAGTTGCCGGGCCACGGCTTCGTTGGCCGCGGCGTCGTACTGCAACGGGCCGTCGATCAGCAACGTGCTCTGGGACTCATGGGCCAGCAGGGTGGCTTCGCGGACTTTCTCCACTTCCTCGCCACTGGCCGATTCACCGCTGGAGTAGCTGATCATTGCCACCCGTGGCGTGATCCCGAAGGCCTGGGCCGAGTCGGCGCTTTGCAGGGCGATTTCCGCCAGCTCCGCCGCTGACGGATGGGGGTTCATCACGCAGTCGCCATAGACCAGCACTTGGTCCGGGAACAGCATGAAGAACACCGATGACACCAGGGTGCAACCCGGCGCGGTCTTGATCAGTTGCAGGGCCGGGCGAATGGTGTTGGCGGTGGAGTGGATCACCCCGGAAACCAGTCCGTCGACCTCGTCCAGCGCCAGCATCATGGTGCCGATCACCACGGTGTCTTCCAGTTGCTGCTCGGCCATCGGCGTGTTCAGGCTCTTGCTCTTGCGCAAGGCCACCATGGGCTCGGCGTAGCGCCCGCGAATCAGGTCCGGGTCGAGAATCTCCAGCCCCGGCGGCAGTTCGAAACCATGGGCCCGGGCCACCGCCTCGACTTCCGCCGGCTTGGCCAGCAACACGCAGCGGGCGATGCCCCGGGCCTGGCAGATGGCCGCCGCCTGCACGGTCAACGGTTCGCTGCCTTCGGGCAGGACGATGCGTTTGTTGGCTTCCTGGGCACGCTGGATCAACTGGTAGCGAAACACCGCCGGGGTCAGGCGCATTTCCCGTGGGGTGCCGCAGCGCTGGTGCAGCCAGTGGGCGTCGAGGTGCCCGGCGACGAAATCGGTGATGATCTCCGCACGCTCGCGGTCATCGATGGGGATTTCCTTGTTCAGGCCATTGAGCTGGTTGGCGGTGTCGTAGGAGCCGGTGCTCACCGACAACACCGGCAGGCCCGCGGCCATCGCGCCACGACAGAGTTCCATGATGCGTGGATCGGGCAGGGTGTCGCTGGTCAGCAACAGGCCGGCCAGGGGCACGCCGTTCATCGAGGCAATGCTCACGGCGAGGATGATGTCGTCGCGGTCGCCCGGGGTCACCACCAGCACGCCGGGCTTGAGCAGGTCGATGGTATTGCGCACCGTACGGGCGCAGATGATGATCTTGTTCATGCGCCGCTGCTCGTAGTCACCGGCGTTGAGCACCTGGGCGCCGAGCAGTTCGGCGACATCGCGGGTGCGCGGCGCATTCAGGTCCGGCTGGAACGGAATGCAGCCCAGCAGGCGGAAATCGCCACTGCGCAGCAACGGCGAATGCTCCTTCAGACGGGCAGAGAAGTCGGCCATGCTCTCGTCGGTGCGGACCTTGTTGAGGATCACCCCGAGCACTTTCGGGTCCTTGGGACCTCCGAACAATTGCGCCTGCAATTCGACCCGCCCGGAGAGTTCGCTGAGCACTTCGTTTTCCGCCGCCGAGACCAGGATCACCTCGGCATCCAGGCTCTTGGCCAGGTGCTGGTTGACCCGGGCCGCATAGCTGGCGCTACGGGTCGGAACCATGCCTTCGACCACCAGCACGTCCTTGCCGACGGCGGCCTGTTGGTAGAGGGTGATGATTTCTTCCAGCAGCTCATCGAGCTGGCCGTCGCCGAGCATCCGCTCGACATGGGCCAGACCCAGGGGCTGGGGCGGTTTCAGGCCATGGGTGCGGGCCACCAGTTCGGTGGAGCGCTCCGGGCCCAGGTCGCCGGGATGGGGCTGGGCGATGGGTTTGAAAAAGCCGACTTTCAACCCGGCGCGTTCCAGCGTACGGACCAGCCCGAGGCTGATCGAGGTCAGACCCACACCAAAATCGGTGGGCGCGATAAAAAAAGTTTGCATGCGTATTCTCTTGAGGAAGCGCAAGTGCGACGGCCTATGTCTGGTCGTCTGCGAAGTTCAGTCGCCAAGGTTATCGTTAACCGAGCCTCGAGCGCACCAACCACATTCAAAGCCCTGAGCGATTTTTTCCGCGCGCCGCACGGGATCGAGCACCCAGTCCCGCGACTGCCAGGGTGGTTGATGGCGCAGGTGCTGGGTATGGCCGCAGGACAGCTCGGCCACCCAGTGCCCGTCCTCGTCCTGATGAAAGCCGATAATGGTTACAGGCATGGTCTTGGCCCGTCTGTCCGGGTTCAGTTCGCTTTCGGACGAATCCTTGTTTAGACTTGTCCGCTCTTTATTCCTATGCAAAAGGTCTCGCTCATATGACGATCGCTGCCAACAAGGCTGTCTCCATCGACTATACCCTTACCAACGATGCTGGTGAGGTCATCGACAGCTCTGCCGGCGGCGCCCCGCTGGTGTACCTGCACGGTGCCGGCAATATTATCCCAGGTCTGGAAAAGGCCCTGGAAGGCAAGAACGTCGGCGACGAGCTGAAGGTGTCCGTCGAGCCGGAAGATGCCTACGGTGAATACTCCGCTGAACTGGTCAGCACCCTGAGCCGCAGCATGTTCGAAGGTGTCGACGAGCTGGAAGTCGGCATGCAGTTCCACGCTTCCGCTCCGGACGGCCAGATGCAGATCGTCACCATTCGCGACCTGGACGGCGACGATGTCACCGTTGACGGCAACCACCCTCTGGCTGGCCAGCGCCTGACTTTCCAGGTCAAGATCATCGAAATCCGTGATGCCAGCCAGGAAGAAGTCGCCCATGGTCACGTCCATGGCGAAGGCGGCCATCACCACTGATTTCTGCTGCTAAGCTCTGGTAGTTGGAAGGCGCCCACGGGCGCCTTTTTTAGTCAGCCGCGGTTTTTAACTGGAAACCGGTCAGGCTGTCAGGCAACAATGTTCGCGTATAAGTCCGGGAAAAACGGGAGTTCGTCATGAGTGCTTTTCACGATCTGACACTAAAAGCGCTGGATGGTCAGGAACTGCCGCTGGCGCCTTTCAAAGGGCATGTAGTGCTGGTGGTCAACGTGGCTTCCAAGTGCGGCTTGACACCCCAATATGCCGCCCTTGAGCACCTCTATCAGCAATACAAGGCCCAGGGCTTCAGCGTGCTCGGTCTGCCGTGCAACCAGTTTGCCGGGCAGGAACCGGACTCCGAGGAGGAGATCCAGGCGTTCTGCAGCCTGAACTATGGCGTTAGCTTTCCGTTGAGCAGCAAGCTTGCGGTCAACGGTCATGACCGTCACCAGTTGTACCGTCTGCTGGCGGGCGAGGGCGCTGAGTTTCCGGGGGACATCACCTGGAATTTCGAAAAGTTCCTCATGGGCAAGGATGGCCGCGTATTGGCGCGTTTCTCGCCGCGCACCGCTCCGGATGATCCGGCAGTGATCCATGCGATCGAAAAAGCCCTGGCTTGATTCTCGCCCGGTTCGGGCCGCACGCAGGAGCATGTCGACCGGCTGCTCCTGCAACGACTTCTAAAGCTTAATCACTCAGATCAATAGTGCTGGGCGGCGCGTTCATGGCGGAATATTATCCTGATCATAAATTTCCCTTGCGCCGTGGAGTGCTCCCATGCCCGTTAAAGCCCTGTTCCGACCTTTCCATCTTGGCGCGCTGGAGTTGCCGACCCGTGTGGTCATGGCGCCGATGACCCGTTCGTTTTCCCCGGGTGGCGTGCCCAACTCGAAAGTCATCGAGTACTACCGCAAGCGCGCGGCGGCCGGTGTCGGCCTGATCGTCACCGAAGGCACCACCGTCGGTCACCAGGCGTCCAACGGTTACCCGAACGTGCCGCATTTCTATGGCGAAGCGGCCCTGGCCGGCTGGAAAAAAGTCGTCGATGCGGTGCACGCCGAAGGAGGCAAGATCGTTCCGCAGCTCTGGCATGTGGGTAATGTACGGCGCCTGGGCACCGAGCCGGATGCCAGCGTGCCGGGCTATGGCCCGAGCGAGAAGCTCAAGGACGGTCAGGTCGTGGTGCACGGCATGACGAAACAGGACATCGACGAGGTGATCGCGGCCTTCGCCCAGGCGGCTCGTGATGCCCAAAGCATCGGCATGGACGGTGTCGAGATCCATGGTGCCCACGGTTACCTGATCGACCAGTTCTTCTGGGAAGGCACCAACCTGCGCACCGACGAATACGGTGGCAGCCTGGCCAACCGTTCGCGTTTTGCCATCGAGCTGATCCAGGCCGTGCGCGCGGCGGTGGGGCCTGGCTTCCCGATCATCTTCCGCTTTTCCCAATGGAAGCAGCAGGACTACAGCGCCCGCCTGGTGCAGACGCCGGAGGCCCTGGGCGAGTTCCTCAAGCCGTTGTCTGACGCCGGGGTGGATATTTTCCACTGTTCCACGCGGCGTTTCTGGGAGCCGGAGTTCGACGGTTCCGAGCTGAACCTGGCGGGCTGGACTCGCAAGCTGACCGGCAAGCCGACCATCACCGTGGGCAGCGTCGGCCTGGACGGCGAGTTCCTGCAGTTCATGGTCAACACCGACAAGGTCGCCCAGCCGGCAAGCCTGGAGAAGCTGCTGGAGCGCCTGGGCAACGATGAGTTCGACCTGGTTGCCGTGGGCCGCGCGCTGCTGGTGGACCCGGATTGGGCGGTGAAAGTGCGCGACGGCCGCGAGCAGGACATCCTGCCGTTCAGCCGAGAGGCGTTGATGAGCCTGGCGTAAGCCCGGTTACAGGTTGCGCGGTGTTTTCAGGATGCCATTGGTCACAACGGCATCCACCGGCAGGGCCGGAGCGCGTCGCTCCACGAGCGGCGCGTCACAGGCCCCACGCAACTGCTTCTCGAACTGCTCGACTATCGCTCCCCAACCTTGCCGGCTGGCATGCTGGCGGGCATTGAGGCGGACATTGCGCAAGGTCTCCCGACCTTCCAGCAACCAGCAGGCGGCATCGCAAAATGCGTCCTCGTCGCCGGGCATGGCCAGCACGCCGTTGTAACCATGGCGGATATGCTGGGCCGCCGCGGCCTCATCGTAAGCCACCACCCCCAACCCGGATGCCAGCGCCTCGAGCACCACATTGCCGAAGGTTTCGGTCAGGCTCGGGAACAGGAACATATCCGCCGACGCATAGTGACAGGCCAGGGCCTCGCCCCGCTGTGTGCCGCAGAACAACGCCTCGGGCATTTCCTTTTCCAGCACGCCACGTTGCGGACCATCGCCGACCACCATCAGCTTCATCCGCCGCTGTGGATAAGTTTCCCGCAGACGCTCGTAGGTGCGTTTGAGCAAGCCGAGGTTCTTCTCGGTCGCCAGTCGCCCGACATACAGCAAGGCGATATCGTCGTCCGCCAGCCCCCAGCTGTCGCGCAGGGCGCTCAAGCGCTTGGCCGGATGGAACAACTGGCTGTCGACGCCGCGGGAGAGCAGTTCCAGGCGCTCGAAATGCCGCCGCTCCAGCTCCATGCGTTGGCTGACGCTGGGCACCAGGGTCAGCTTGGAGCGATTGTGGAACCAGCGCAGATAGTGGGTCAGTACCCGCGTCAGCAAGCCCATGCCGTATTGATGGGAATACTGCTGGAAGTTGGTGTGGAAACCGCTGACTACCGAAATCCCCAAACGCCTGGCCGCACGCAGGGCCGACAAGCCGAGCGGACCTTCGGTGGCGATATACAGCACATCCGGGCGCTGGTTCTTCCAGCGTCGCAGCAACTTGTGCATCGACGACTGCCCCCATTGCAGGCCGGGGTAACCGGGCAGCGGCCAGCCACGGCAGAGCAGCAGTTCGGTATCGCTGGGGCGGGACTGGTCGCAGCTCTGGCGCGGGCGCACCAGCTCGATCTGGTGTCCGCGGGCGCGCAGTCCGTCGCACAAGCGGCCAAGGGTATTGGCCACCCCATTGATTTCCGGTGGGAAGGTTTCGGTGATCAGGGTGATATGCAGAGCTGTCGTCATGTTTACAGTGTCGCCCCGGGCGGTTGCGACACTGTGGCTGTTTGATGATGGATTTGTGACGAGGCCGGCGTTGCGGGCGCCTCAGCGCTTCTCGCCGGCCACCGCCTCTTCACCGCGCTCACGGACCCAGAACAAGGTCGCCCCGGCCACCGCCGCCGGCATCATCAGCAGGTTGACCACCGGCACCAGCAGCACCAGGTAGACGATCCCGCCAAAACTCATGCACTGCCAGCGTTTCTGCCGCAGCCAGGCGAGCATGCCCTGCCAGCTCAGCTTGTGGTTGTCCGCCGGGTAGTCGATGTATTGGATCGCCATCATCCACACCCCGAACAGCAACCACAGCGGTGCGGCGATGATATTCACCACCGGAATGAACGACAGCACCAACAGCGCGATGGCCCGCGGCAGGAAGTAACCCAGCTTGCGCATTTCCCGCGCCAGGGTGCGGGGAATCATCGCCAGCAGTTCGGCCCAGCTGAAGGCCGGGAAATTGTCGGTGCCGCGCACCACCACTTCGACTTTCTCGGCGAGAAAGCCATTGAAGGGCGCGGCGATCACGTTGGCAATCATGGTGAAGGTGAAAAACACCATCAGCACCACCAGCGCCACGAACAGCGGCCAGAGAATGTAGTTGAGGAAACTCAGCCAGCCGGGCAGGGTCGGCATCAGCGTATCGACCCAGAGACTGAAATAATGGCCGGCCAGGTAGATCAAGCCGACGAACAGCACCAGGTTGATCGCCAGCGGCAGCAGGACGAACAGGCGCAGGCCCGGGCTCAGGACCAGCTTCAGGCCCTCGCGCAGATATTGCGGGCCGGACAGGACGGGTGCGGGCATAACGTGCTCCGAGATGGGGGAAACGCGCCGACCTTACCGGCTTTGCAGGGCCGGTGAAAGGTTCGACATTTGCAGTAACAAAGGCGTCTTGAAGAACACCGTTCAGGATAGAGACCTGCTATGAGCTGGATTGTTATTGCGTATTTCCTTAATCTTCGCCTCCTCGATACGCTGCACCTCATTATTTTTCAGGACTGTGTGCTACAAGCCTTCCCCAAGTGCTTTCGCGGTCCTTTTTTATTCCAGCCGGTCCGCCGGCGTTCCGCACCGGTAGCTGACGGGCGGTCGATAGGAGTGAGTCATGTCTGAAGTACGCCATTCGCGAGTGATTATTCTCGGTTCCGGCCCTGCCGGTTACAGCGCCGCGGTCTATGCCGCGCGCGCCAACCTCAAGCCGCTGCTGATCACCGGCATGCAGGCCGGCGGGCAATTGACCACCACCACCGAAGTCGACAACTGGCCCGGCGACGTGCACGGCCTGACCGGCCCGGCGCTGATGGACCGCATGAAAGAGCACGCCGAGCGTTTCGAAACCGAAATCGTCTTCGACCACATCAATGCGGTGGACCTGGCGAAAAAGCCCTACACCCTGGTGGGCGACAGCGGCACCTTCACCTGTGACGCCCTGATCATCGCCACCGGCGCCAGCGCTCGTTACCTGGGCCTGCCGTCGGAAGAGACGTTCATGGGCAAGGGCGTTTCCGCTTGCGCCACCTGCGACGGTTTCTTCTATCGCAACAAGGAAGTCGCCGTGGTCGGTGGTGGTAACACCGCCGTGGAAGAGGCGCTGTACCTGGCCAATATCGCCAGCAAGGTGACCCTGGTGCACCGTCGCGAGACCTTCCGTGCCGAGAAGATCCTGATCGACAAACTGCATGCCCGCGTCGCCGAGGGCAAGATTGTCCTCAAGCTCAATGCCACCCTGGACGAAGTCCTGGGCGACAACATGGGCGTCACCGGTGCCCGTCTGAAGAACAACGACGGCAGCTTCGATGAGCTGAAAGTCGACGGCGTGTTCATCGCCATCGGCCACACCCCGAACACCTCGCTGTTCGAAGGCCAGTTGGCGTTGAAAGACGGCTACCTGGTGGTGCAGGGCGGCCGTGACGGCAATGCCACCGCTACCAGCGTGGAAGGTGTGTTTGCCGCCGGTGACGTGGCCGACCACGTTTACCGTCAAGCCATCACCTCGGCCGGCGCCGGCTGCATGGCGGCCCTGGACGCCGAGCGCTACCTCGACGACCTGCAGAACGCTTCGTTCTGATTGCATCGTTATGAAAAAAACCGGCCTCGGCCGGTTTTTTTCTGCCCGCGGGTTTCAGGCAAGCCTGGCCAGGCACGCCTCGAGGATATCCAGCCCTTCTTCCAGCACTGCCGCCTCGGTGGTCAAGGGGGCCAGGAGGCGAATGATGTGCCGCGACTTGCCGCTGGGCATCAGCAGCAAACCGGCCTCGCGGGCCAGGGCCAGCAATTGCGTCAACTGTGCCGACGCAGGGCTGCCGTCGGGGTTGATCAACTCGATGCCGCGCATGGCGCCAACACCGGTCAGGCGCCCCAGGTAGGGTGAAAGCTGCTTGGCGCGCCAGGCCTGGTGACGGCCGACAATCGCCTCTTCCTGTTGCGCGCCCCAGGCCTGCAAGTTCGCATCAGTCATTTCATCCAGGGTCGCCAGGGCCGCGGCGCAGGCAATCGGGTTGCCCGAATAGGTGCCGCCCAGTCCGCCTTTGGGCAAGGTGTCGAGCAGCGCCTTGCGGCCGGCCACAGCCCCCAGCGGCACACCGCCGGCAATGCTCTTGCCCAGCAGGATCAGGTCCGGCTCAATCCCCAGTCGCGAGAATGCAAAACGCTGGCCGGTGCGGCCGAAACCGGACTGGATTTCATCGATGATCAGCAGGATCTTTTTCTCATCGCAGAAACGCCGCAGGGCCTGGGCGAACTCCACGTCCAACGCCAGGAAGCCTGCTTCGCCCTGCACCGGTTCGAGGATAAAACAGGCGACGTCCTCGACATCGATTTCGACGCTGAACAGCCGCTCCATGGCCTTCAGCGCCTCGGCGCAGGTCACGCCATTGTCCTGGCTGGGGAAGGGCAGGTGATACACCGGCCCGGGCAGTACCCCGACTTTCTGTTTGTAGGGGGCCACCTTGCCGTTGAGATTGAGGGTGGCGAGGGTGCGGCCGTGGAAGGCGCCGTCAAAGGCGATCACGGCGGTGCGACCGGTGGCGCCACGGACGATCTTCAAGGCGTTTTCCGCCGCCTCCGCGCCGCTGTTGGTGAGCATGCCGCTGACCGGATAGGTCACGGGAATAAACGCCGTCAGGCGATCCATCAGTTCGAGGTAGGGCGCATGGGGCGCGGCGTTGAAGGCGTAGTGGGTCAGCCGGGTGGCTTGTTCGCGAATGGCCTCGACGATACGCGGGTGGCAATGGCCGAGGTTGAGTACGCCGATGCCACCGACAAAATCGATATAGCGTTTGCCGTGGGTGTCCCAGACCTCGGCGTTCTTGCCGTGGCTGAGGCTGATCGGGTGAACGATGGAAATCGACTGGCTGATGGTTTCGCTGCTCATGGAGACCTGACTCGAAAGAAGGAAGACTTCTTTTTATCTAAGCTGTGAGCAGCGGTCCCCGGCAAACGAAATAAAGTCGCCGGGTCAATCTTAAAAGTTGCGATGTGCCGGCCGGGCCTTGAATCAGCGCCGGGTCAGCGGCGCCTGGGTGAACTTCACGCCGGCCAGGCCGTGGGCAATCAACGCGCGGATATTGCCGTGGTCACTGCCTTCAGGGGTGGCCAGGACCGAACGGTAATGCTCGCCGAAGGCCAGCAAGGTTTCCTGGTCGCTTAAGCCTTCCAGCAGCGCCAGCCCCAGGGTCTTGCACGAGCCTTCGTTCTGCCCGGCGGCGTTTTCCACGCCGCCGTTGTTGAAGGCTTGTGGCTGATAGTCGTAACCGGCGGCCACGAAAGCCAGGGTGTCGGCAAAAACATGTTCGCCGCTGTTGAGGCTGGCGCGCAGGGTGTTCAAATCACTCATGGGGTTTTCCTTTGGCGAACGCTGCCTGTTGTTCGGCGCTGGCTTCTTGCTGGTATTGGGCCTTCCACTCGGCATAGGGCATGCCGTAGATGACTTCACGGGCGTCGTCGAGGCTGACCTCGACCCCGCGTTCGTCGGCTTCGGCCTTGTACCACTTGGACAGGCAGTTGCGGCAGAACCCGGCGAGGTTCATCAGGTCGATGTTCTGCACATCCTTGCGGCTGTCCAGGTGGGCGACCAGCCGGCGAAAGGCGGCGGCTTCGAGTTCGAGGCGTTCTTGCTCGGTCATGATGGGCTCTGTGCGGGTGAAGTAGGGCGCGATGATAAGAGCCTGGCGCGGCGAACGCCAGACGGCTCAGTGGCTCAACGGCTCGCCGCGAGCGTAATCGATACCGACTCGGCAAAGCGCAACGCATGGGGCTTGTCGACTTCGACCTCGGCATAGAGCACGGCTTCGTTGCTCATCACCAGGTCCAGCAGTTCCTGGGTCAGGCGTTCGAGCAGGGCAAAGCGATTGCCCTCCACATGCTGGATGATCGCCTTGGTGATGGTGCGGTAGTTCAGGGCGTGATCGATGTCGTTGTCGCGGACCGCTTCCTGGGCCGCATAGAGGATGGTCAGGTTGATCCGCACATCCTGCTTGTTGAGGATCTCGTCCTCGTTGATGCCGATAAAGGTCCGCAGGCACAGGTCCTTGACCCGAATGCGTGCCATGCCGGGTTGAAGTTGTGGCATTGCTACTTGCTCCGTCCAATCAGTTGCAGGAACTCCATGCGGGTGGTGCTCGAGTCGCGCAGGGCGCCGAGCATCACCGAGGTGTTCATGGTCGAATTCTGTTTTTCCACGCCGCGCATCATCATGCACATGTGCTGGGCTTCGATCACCACCGCCACGCCGGCGGCCTGGGTCACCTGCTCGATGGCGTCGGCGATTTGCCGGGTGAGGTTTTCCTGGATCTGCAGGCGGCGGGCGAACATGTCGACGATCCGGGCGATCTTCGACAGCCCCAGAACCTTGCCGGTGGGCATGTAGGCGACATGGGCCTTGCCGATAAAGGGTAGCAGGTGGTGTTCGCACAGCGAGTACAACTCGATGTCCTTGACGATGATCATCTCGTCATTGTCGGAAGCGAACAGCGCGCCGTTGACCACCTCGTCGAGGCTCTGCTCATAGCCATGACACAGGTACTGCATGGCCTTGGCGGCCCGTTTCGGGGTGTCCAGCAGGCCCTCGCGGTCGGGGTTTTCGCCCAGCCCCAGAAGGATCTCGCGGTAATGCTCGGGCAGTGTGGCACTCATGGAAAGGATTCCTCGCGGGGCGGCTTATTTAAGGTGCCGGCCGCCGTTGACGGTCAAGGTTGTGCCGGTGACATAGGGGTTGTCCAGCAGGTAGCGCAGGCTCTGGTAGACCACCCCGGCTCCGGGCTCGATACCCAGGGCCGATTTGGCCAGGGTCCTGGCGCGGTACGCCGCGTCGTCGTCGGGGTTGAACATCAGCAGCGCCGGGGCGATGCCGTTGACCTTGATCCGTGGCGCGTAGCGGGCCGCGAAGGACAGGGTCAGGCTGTCCAGGCCGGCCTTGCTGGCGCAGTAGGCCATGTGCTGGCTGCTGCCCTTGCGGGTGACATCGTCGCTGATGTGCACGATATCGGCCATTGGCGAGCGTTCCAGCAGTTCGGCGCAGTGCAGGTTGATCAGATAGGGCGCGAGCATGTGCAGGCTGAACATCCGGGTAAAGGCCACGGTTTCGTTACCGGGAGTTTCCGCCAGCCAGGCCGAGGCATTGTGGACGATCGCCCGCAGGCAGTCGGTGTGCTGCTTCAGCGTTTCGATAAAGGCCAGGATCCCGGCTTCGCTGGAGAAATCAGCGAACAGCGCGGTGGCGCCGAGGTCGCGCAGGGCCTGGACGCCTGGGCGCTCGCTGCGATAGCTGAAGATCACCGGGTAGCCGTCGGCCAGCAGTCGCTCTGCGCAATGCAGGCCGACACGCTGGCCGGCGCCAGTAATCAGGATGGGGGCACAAGACGATGGCATCGAAGGCTCGTGGCAGCGGTGGAGAGGCGTCGGTTGACGTTGAAGTCAAAGCTATACCAGCCACACCGCTTGTACAACTGCCAAGCCGGATACTGCGTACTGTCAATGCCGGGCAGTGGCCGTGTCGCCGGGCAGCGCCTTGGCCTGGGTACTGTGCAACCAGCCCGCGAGGAGGTGGGTCGACAGCGGAATGAAGAAGTAGACCATCAGCGGGGTCAGCACCAGGGTGCTGACCAGTACCCGTGGCAGCAGATTCAGCTCGGCGAGCAACGGCCCGAGGCCAAAGTTGAACAGTAGCGACACGGGAAAGAACGCCAGCCAGATCGCCACCGCCTGCTTCCAGCGCGGTGGACGTTGGCCGACGACGCCGAACCAGCCGTCGATGCCACTGACCCGGCGCTCCTGTGGCCCGGCGAACAGGTCGCTGCCGCGCGCCAGCCAGGCCTTGCGCGAAGCGGAGTGCTCCCAGGCGCCCAGGGTCGTGGCATCGCTGAAGCGGAAAATCATCTGGAATTCGTTGTCCCCGGGCGGCGGGGCGAGCACGCCGGAGCCCAGGTAACCGGGGAAGTCGGTGGCGAGCAGTTCGCCTTCGTGCAACCAGGCGAGCAGGTCCTGGTAGCGGCCATCGGCAACGCGCCGGGCCACCATCATGGTGACGGGTGAGGTAGACATCATGTATCTCCGTAAGACAAGCATGCCGCCCGGATAGGGCTGATGCGCAACGCAGCGCCGGGGTGGTGGGCTGCGTGTTTGGACAGGCAAGAATTATTCCCTATTCCCGGGAAATGCACCAAGCCAGTAAGTCGCATTGCGTATGATTTGCAGGGTGTTGGATCCAGTGGGCTAGAATATCGGTTAAATCCTACCCATAAATGTGTGACAGATGCCCGTCATGACCGAACTTGAACCTGCCGCGCCGCTGTTGCGGGCGCTGAAACAGGAAGAGTTGTTTCCCATTCGCGAAGTTTCGCGCCTGACCGGCGTCAATCCGGTCACCCTGCGGGCTTGGGAACGGCGCTACGGTTTGATTCAGCCGACCCGCACCGAAAGTGGGCATCGGCTCTATGCCATGAGCGATATCGAGACGGTCCGCACCATCATGGGCTGGATCGAGCGCGGCGTGGCGGTGAGCAAGGTCGGCAAGATCCTGGCGAAGACCGCCGCCCAGGCAGCGCCCATTCACACCCCTTCCGGCATTGCGGTGCAATCGATTGCCCAGACGGAATGGGACGACTGGCAGACGCAATTGCGCGCGGCGGTCAGCGCTTTCGACGAACCGGCCCTCGAACGTCTCTACGGACAGGTGTTTTCCAGCTACCCGCTGACCGTGGTGTTCCAGAATATCCTCCTGCCCCTGTGGCAGCGCCTGCAGTTGCAGAGCGGTGAGTTCGGCCAGACCAGCGAATGGCTGTTTCTCGATACCTTCCTGCGCGCGCGGGTCCTGCAGCGCCTGCACGTGGTTCGCGGGCTGCCCTCCCAGCGCATCGTGCTCGCCGCTTTACCGGATCAATGTCGTGAGCTCGAATTGTTGGTGGCCGGCCTGTTGCTGGGTGACGGCGACCGCTGCGTCAGTGTCCTGGCGGTTGGCCAGCCCTTCGATGAACTGACCCTGGTCTGTGAAAAGGTCCGGCCCGAGGCGCTGGTGCTGTATTCCAACCGTTCGCCGACGACGGATCTGCCACGCCGCCTCAACCGCCTGGCGCTGTCGGTGGACTGTGCGGTGATGTTGGCCGGGGATGTCTCGGAACTGTTACAGGAGCGCCTGGAAGGCTCAAGCATCGGTTGCCTGGGCAATGACGGCCGGCTGATGCGCCGGCGCCTGCAACAACTGTTGGCGGGCCGCCTCGACACCTGATCGCCGCTCAGGCGTCTCCTGCACCGGCCGGCCGCGCTGATCGGTCATGGCTGGTTTGTGCCTGCCGCCTTGAGCGCCGCCAGTTGCGCCTGGACCTCGGCCAGTTGCGCTTCCAGCTGGGCCACCCGCTGCTGCGCCTTGACCTGCACCGTCACGTCTTTTTGCACGCCGACGAAGTAGGTCAGTTGGTCGCTTTCGTTGAACACCGGGGACAGCGACAGCTCGTTCCAGAAATGGCTGCCGTCCTTGCGGTAGTTACGCAGGATCTGCCGGCACGGCTTGCGGGTGTGCAGGGCTTCGCGGATCAGTTCCAGCGCCGGCTGGTCGCGGTCGCCCGACTGCAGGAAGCGACAGTCCTGATAGAGAATTTCTTCGTTGGTGTAACCGGTCAGGCGTTCGAACGCCGGGTTGGCGTAGATCAGGATATGGTCTTCGCCTTCCTGTTCGGACACCACGATGCCGTCGTTCGACGCGTCAATCACCATTTGCAGCAGTTTGGGATTTATCATTGTTCAACGCCCGCGCAATCCATTGACATGTCCGGCAAAGTTTAAGACATCGTCCTGAATAATCCATCCCATTTGCGAGCGGCGAGGGGCGGGTTTTGTGAGAAAGTCTCTCATCTGCTGGTATCCTGGGTTTTTTATCAAGCATCAGGATCAGATTGATGAAAGTCGCCATCCTTTCCGGCTCGGTCTACGGTACTGCCGAAGAAGTTGCCCGCCACGCTGAAAAAATCCTTCGCGAGGCCGGTTTCGAGGCCTGGCACAACCCGCGGGCGACCCTCGCCGATGTCCAGGCCTTTGCCCCGCAGGCCTTCCTGGCCGTGACCGCCACCACCGGCATGGGGGAGTTGCCGGACAATCTCCAACCTTTGTACAACGCCATCCGCGACCAGCTACCGGCGGCGTGGCGCGGCTTGCCGGGCGGGGTGATCGGCCTCGGTGATTCCAGCTACGGCGACACCTTCTGCGGCGGCGGCGAGCAAATGCGCGAGCTGTTTGCCGAGCTGGGCGTGCGCGAGGTGAAGGACATGCTGCGCCTGGATGCCAGCGAAAGCGTCACCCCGGAAACCGACGCCGAGCCCTGGCTGGCCGAATTTATCAGCGCGTTGCGCTGAGGCTGGGTCGCTCGCGCGCCAGCGCCAGCCAGGCCTGGGCGGCCTTGGACAGGTAGGCGCCGCGCCGCCAGACAAAGGCGATGTCCCAGCGCAGGTCGGTCGGTGAGCTCAAGGTCAGGCGCACCACCCCGGGCCGTATCAGCGAACGCGCGACCACGCTGGGCAACAACGCCACGCCTTGCCCGGCGGCCACCAGTGCGGCGAGAAAGTCCGCCTGGCCGCTGCGCCCGCTCTCCTTGGGGGTGAACCCGGCTCGCCGGCAGGCCTCCATCAACCGGTGGTTGAGTACGAAGCTGCGCTGGTACAGCAGAAACGGCGTATCGGCCAATTGTTCCAGGCGGATGGAGCCTTCCTCGGCCAGCGGATGATCGGTCGCCAGCAACACATCCAGGGGCTCATCGCAAAACGGCTGGTAGTCGAGTGCCGGATCGCTCGGCTTGAGGCCCGCCCCCAGTTCCAGCTCGCCGCTCAGCACCGCCGGCTCGATCGTCAGGCTACCGCCTTCAAGCAGGTGAATGCTGATATTGGGGTAGCGCCGTCGGTACTCGGCGAAGAGGCTGGCGAACAGGGCCTCGCCGCCCAGTTGCGGCAAACCCAGGCGCAGTTCACCGCGGGCCAGGTGGCTCAGGTCATCCAGTTCGCTGAGCAACTCGTTGCGCAGGCGCAACATGGCTTCGGCCCGTTGCATGACCACGCCGCCCGCCGCCGTCAGCAGGACCCGCGAGCCGTGGCGGTCGAGCAACGGCGTACCGAGGTCGTGTTCGAGCTGGGCGACCTGCTTGCTCACCGCCGACTGGCTGATGTGCAGGGTTTTCGCCGCCTGGGTGAAACCGCCTTGGCGGACCACCTCGATAAAGCTGCGCAGTTGCTTGAATTCCATGGCCTGATTCCAAAGTGGAATGGCTGCCAGTCTAACAATTCGCTTTTGGGATGGTAGTGACAACTTTAAAATCGGCTCCTTGAGAGGGCCGAATCCGATGAACCGTCCGTTGTTGAAAAAAACCTGCCGCCTGCTCGCCGAACTGGCCGTGTTGCTGGGGCTCTATCAGTTGGGCACGCTGTTCGCCGCCTGGAGCCACTGGCCGATTCCCGGCGGGGTGATCGGCCTGGCGCTGCTGTTGCTGGCCTTCGCCACCGGCCGGGTCAAGCCCGCCACCCTGCAACTGGGGGCCGGGCTGCTGATGGCGGAGATGTTGCTGTTCTTTATCCCGGCGGTGATGAGCCTGCTGGACTACGGCGCCATGGTTCGCCAGGACGGCTGGCGGATCCTCTTGGTGATTGGCGTCAGTACCCTGGCGGTGATGCTGGCGACGGCCTTTACCGTCGAGTTTGTCTGCCGCTGGAGCAGCCGTCGTGAAGCTTGAATGGATGTCCCTGTTCTGGCTGGGCCTGACTCTGGTGGCCTATGTGTTCAGCCGCTGGGTGTATGGGCGCACGGGCCGCTATCTGCTGTCGCCGCTGATCCTGGTGCCGTTCGTGCTGTTGGCGGTGGCGTTGCCGCTGCACACGGCGTACGCCGAATATTCGCGCGATACCCACTGGCTGATGCTGATCCTCGGGCCGGTCACCGTGGCCTTCGCGGTGCCGATCTGGCAGCAGCGGCAGATGCTGATGCGCCATGGCCCGGCATTGCTGCTGGGGATGCTCGCCGGTAGCGCAGCGTCCATCGGCACTTCCTACGGATTGGCCAGGGCGCTGTCGCTGGATAACAGCCTGGCCTTGTCGCTGGTGCCGCGCTCGATCACCACGCCCTTTGCCATGCCGCTGGCGCAGGACCTCGGCGGCATGCCGGAACTGACTGCGGTGTTCGTGATGGTCACCGGGGTGTTCGGGGCATTTCTCGGCGGGCTGCTGCTCAAGTGGTTGCCGTTGCGCAGCAGTCTGGCCCGCGGTGCGTTGTTCGGTGTGGGGGCCCACGGTGCAGGGGTCAGTCGCGCCCGTGAAGTCGGTGGCGAAGAGGGCTCGGTGGCGGGCCTGGTGATGGTGTTGACCGGTTTGCTGAACCTGTTTGCCGCACCGCTGTTGGCGGCAGTGATCTGATGACTCGCTGACCCGCTGAGTCATCAAGCTGGCTGGCAATGCGACTCCGTCGGGGTAACCGGCTGTTCTAGACTGGTCGGTACTAGAATAAAAACCGCAAACCCCGAGGTCAGTGCCGTGAACGCAGCCCCTGTTACCGCCGCACCCGATGTGAAGAACCAGGTCAGCGCCGCCGAATGGCAGACCCGCGTGGACCTGGCGGCCTGTTATCGCCTGGTGGCGATGCACGGCTGGGACGACCTGATCTTCACCCATATCTCGGCCAAGGTGCCGGGTACCGAGGATTTCCTGATCAACCCTTATGGGCTGATGTTCCACGAGATCACCGCGTCGAGCCTGGTCAAGGTCGACCAGGCCGGCAACAAGCTGTTGGACAGCCCCTACGAGATCAACCCGGCCGGCTACACCATCCACAGCGCTATCCATGAGGTGCGGCACGATGTGACCTGTGTGCTGCACACCCACACCGCCGCCGGTGTCGCGGTTTCGGCACAGCAGCAGGGCGTGTTGCCCATCAGCCAGCAATCGCTGTTCGTGCTGTCGAGCCTGGCCTATCACGCCTACGAAGGGGTGGCCCTCAACCATGAGGAGAAAGCGCGGTTGCAGGCCGATCTCGGCGAAAACAACTTTCTGATGCTGCACAACCACGGCCTGCTCACCTGTGGCTCGACCATCGCCGACACCTTCCTGATGATGTTCACCTTCCAGCGCGCCTGCGATATCCAGGTGCTGGCGCAAAATGGCGCGGCGCCGCTGATCGCCATCGAGCCGCAGATACTCGCCGGAGCCAAGGCCATGGTCGCCGCGGTCACCCGTAGCGCCCAGGGCATGGGCGGGGCGCTGGCCTGGCCGGCGCTGCTGCGCAAGCTGGACAAAGAGGACTCCGGGTTCCGGCTCTGAGGCCGCTGCTCGGCGTGCGTCAACAGGGACAGTCGCGGCCAGGGCCGGACTATCCCTCTGCCTTATCGCGTACCATTCAGCCCTGGCCGACTTTATTGTGACCAAAGGCCGGGTGTCAGACACTCGGCGTCTATTTCCATCGGCCCTGGCTGGAGTCCTGTATGAGTGAGTCTGTGCGCTTCGAAGATAAAGTGGTGATCGTCACTGGCGCTGGCGGCGGCCTGGGACGTGCCCATGCACTGCTGTTCGCCCGCCATGGGGCCAAAGTGGTGGTCAACGACCTCGGCGGCTCGGCCCACGGCGAAGGCGCCAATGCCTCGGCGGCGGACAAGGTGGTGGCCGAGATTCGCGAGGCCGGCGGTACCGCAGTGGCCAACCATGACTCGGTCACCGATGGCGACAAGATCGTGCAGAACGCCCTGGATGCCTTTGGTCGTATCGATGTGGTGGTGAACAACGCCGGCATCCTGCGGGACAAGACCTTCCTGAAAATGGAGGATGCCGACTGGGACCTGGTTTACCGGGTGCATGTCGAAGGTGCCTACAAAGTTACCCACGCTGCCTGGCCGCATATGCGTGAGCAAAACTATGGCCGGGTGATCTTCACCGCATCGACTTCCGGTATCTACGGCAATTTCGGCCAGTCCAACTATGGTATGGCCAAGCTTGGCCTGTATGGCCTGACCCGGACCCTGGCCATCGAGGGGCGCAAGAACAATATCCTGGTCAACGCCATTGCCCCGACGGGTGGCACGCGCATGACCGAAGGCCTTATTCCGCCGCAGGTCTTCGAGCTGCTCAAGCCGGAGCTGATCAGTCCGCTGGTAGTATTCCTCGGCAGTGAGCGGTGCGATGAAACATCCGGCCTGTTCGAAGTCGGTGGCGGCTGGATCGGCAAGACCCGCTGGGAGCGCAGCCTGGGCGCCGGCTTCGATCCGCACAATGGTTTTTCCGTGGAGGACGTGGCGGCCAGCTGGAAGCAGATCTGCGATTTCGACGGTGCCGTGCACCCGAAGGACACGCCTGAAGCCCTGCGGGAAATGATGGCGAATCTGCAGAAATACCTGGCCTGAAAACAGGGCTGCCTGACACAACGCAGCATCTGTAGGAGCTGGCTTGCCGGCGATAGCGGCCGCGAGGGCGATACAAGGCTCAAAGTCCTCATCGCCGGCAAACCGGCTCCTACAGGGGGGGGAATAACCGGACAGGGGCAAGCCCTGCACCGGTTTTGCCTCAGTTGGCCTGTATTGCCCCCGGGAAGTACTTCTCCACCAGTGCCGCGAGGATCGCCGCGGTCTCGGCATCCAGCACCCCATCGTAATTCTCCGCTCGGAAATGCAACTGGAAGGCCCTGACCAGTTGGTTGAACCCCGTTTGCGTGTCGGCTCCCATCACGTCATACCCGTACTTCTTGAACCGCTCCAAGGTTGTTTTCTGAGGGGGCAGGCCCGCGCGCAGATAGTGCTGCAGGTAGCGGTCGCGGGTGCTTTCGTCAAACCAGGCACCGATGCCCGACAGGTACAGATCGTGCCAGGGAAAGGCGGCTCCCGGATCACTCTTGCGGCTCCAGGCGATATCCGAATGTCCGACCACCTGGGTGGGCGTGATCTCGGGATAACGGGCGAGGATATTCAACGACAGCTGCTTGAGCGCCTCGATCTGCCGGGGCTCATAGGGCGGAAAATGAAACTGCCCCCCGCTGTCTGAAGCCAGGTTGACGATCTCGATGCCGATCGAGGTGTCGTTGAGCTGCGTTCTGCCAGCCCAGGCACTGGCGCCCGCATGCCAGGCGCGCTTGTCTTCGTCGACCAGATTGAAGATTTCCTGCTCCTTGAAACCAGCCTGGAGATAGCTCGGGTCGGTGACATCGGGCACCAGGTAATGGCTGCTGACCTGGGGGCCGGTGAGGGCCTTGACCGAGGCGGCGAAGTCGATGGCGGTGTAATGCAGCACCAGAAAGCGAACCCTGTCGTTGAAACCCCGGGTGCTGCGATAGGTGTTGTAATTGATCGATTTCATAAGCGACTCCTTCCCTATCCCGTGATGTTGTTGAGTGGAACAGGGTGAGTCGTGGTGTTGAGCCGGGATAGCGGCCGGGGTCTTTCCAGGTTGTAAGAAGGGTCCCTGGTTGCTTGTGAAGTTTCAGCGGTCCTGAAAGCCTGTCGTGACCTTGAATGACGCGGGCATAAAAAAAGCCACCGCAAACGCAGTGGCCAAGGGAAGACGTTCGATCAAGGAGTAAATCAACGTCAGTAAAGAGTAGATGACGATCATAATAAGGCGTTCGGTTTCGTTGAAACAGCCTGCTTTGCGACAATCACTGTTACCGTTGGAGTAACAGTCGTCTGCGCAAGTCACTACACCCGGAGCCGTTCCGGCGGCCCTCCATCCATATGCGCTATGACGCGTTATCCACAGGTTCGATGGCGCGCTGCAAAGCGCGTCGCAGGCACTCGTTCATCCTTTCGAGGTACAGCACGAATACCTCCTTGGTGCGCTTATCGCTCCCGTTGGTGGTGAGTAGGGTGAAGCCTTCTGTCACACACCGGGGAAGACGCATGACAAAAACAACAATGCGCGCCATCTTCACGCCGCAGGCTCTGGCCATCGCGGTTGCCATGGGCGTCAGTGCGCAGGCGCAGGCGGTTTCGTTCAATATCGGGGAAATCGAAGGCAAATTCGACTCATCCCTGTCGGCCGGCGTGAGCTGGGGCCTGCGCGATGCCGACAAGAGCCTGGTGGGGGTGCCCAACGGCGGTACCGGCCAGGCCTCCACCGGTGATGACGGACGCTTGAACTACAAGAAGGGCGAAGCCTTCTCGAAGATCATCAAGGGCATTCATGACCTGGAATTGAAGTACGGTGACACCGGCGTCTTCGTCCGGGGCAAGTACTGGTACGATTTCGCGACCGCCGACGAAAGCCAGGACTTCAAGGACATCAGCGATCACCATCGCGATGAAGCGGCTCGTTCGTCGGGCGCGCAGATCCTCGACGCCTTCATCTATCACAACTACTCCATCGCCGACCTGCCGGGCACTGTGCGCCTGGGCAAGCAGGTGGTCAGTTGGGGTGAAAGTACCTTTATCGGTAACTCGATCAACAGCATCAACCCCATCGACGTCTCGGCCTTCCGCCGGCCGGGTGCCGAGATCAAGGAAGGCCTGATCCCGGTCAATATGTTCTTCGCTTCCCAGAGCCTGACCGACCAACTGACGGTCGAAGGGTTCTACCAGTTGAACTGGGAAAACACCGTCGTCGACAACTGCGGCACCTTCTTCGGCAACGATGTGGTGCAACACGGTTGCAACAACAACTACACCGTCGGCAGCCCGGCGATCGCGCCGTTGCAACCGCTGGCCGCGGCGTTCGGCCAGGGCTTTCAGGTCACTCCGGAAGGTGTTGTGGTGCAGCGCGGCGATGACCGCGATGCCCGTGACGGTGGCCAATGGGGCATGGCCTTGCGCTGGCTGGGCAGCGACACCGAGTACGGCCTGTATTTCATGAACTACCACAGCCGAACCCCGACCGTCGGCACCACCACCGCCAGTGCCAGTACCATCACGGCGCTGGGCAGTATCCTGCCGCTGGCACCGGCACCGTTCCGTAGCGGCCTGGCGCAAAGCATCATGCTGGGACGCGGTCAGTACTATCTCGAGTACCCGGAAGACATCCGCCTCTACGGCGCCAGCTTCTCCACCACCTTGCCAACCGGTACGGCCTGGAGTGGCGAGATCAGCTATCGTCCCAACGCCCCGGTGCAGCTCAACACCACCGACCTGACCCTGGCACTGGTCAATCCGATTGCCGGTGGTGCTGCCTCACCGATCCAGACCAGCCCCGGTTCCGACAACCCCGGCTACCGCCGCAAGGAAATCACCCAGATACAAAGCACCCTCACGCAGTTCTTCGACCAGGTCCTGGGCGCCGAGCGCCTGACATTGGTGGGCGAGGCGGGGATGACCTACGTCGGCGGCCTGGAGACCAAGGACAAGCTGCGTTACGGGCGTGACTCGGTCTACGGTGCCTACGGCTTCCAGGGTGATACCAGCGGTTTCGTCACCGCCACCTCCTGGGGCTACCGTGCCCGGGCGATCCTCGACTACAGCAACGTGTTCGCCGGGATCAACCTCAAGCCGAACCTGTCCTGGTCCCATGACGTCAAGGGTTACGGCCCCAACGGCATCTTCAACCAGGGCGCCAAGGCGGTCAGCATCGGTGTGGACGCCGACTACCGCAACACCTACACCGCGAGCCTCAGCTTCACCGACTTTTTCGGTGGCAACTACAACACCCTGATTGACCGTGACTTCGTGGCGCTCAGCGTCGGCGCGAACTTCTGATCCAGGCTTGAGAAGGACAACTTTATGCGCAAGATGATTTTGCAATGTGGCGCCCTGGCCCTGAGCCTGCTGGCCGCCAACGTCATGGCGGCGGTTTCCCCGGAGGAAGCGGCCAAGCTGGGCACCAGCCTGACCGCCATCGGCGCGGAAAAGGCCGGCAATGCCGACGGCTCGATCCCGGCCTACACCGGCGGTATCCCGAAAAATGCCGGTGCGGTGGACAGTAAAGGTTTCCTGGCCGACCCATTCGCCAATGAAAAACCCTTGTTCATCATCACCGCGGCCACCGCCGAGCAGTACAAGGCCAAGCTTTCCGAAGGCCAGCTCGCTATGTTCAAGCGCTATCCGCAGACCTACAAGATCCCGGTCTATCCGACTCACCGCACGGTGGTCCTGCCGGACGCGGTTCTCGAGGCGGCCAAGCGCAGCGCCTTGAATGTCACGACGATCAATGACGGCAACGGCCTGGCGAACTTCACCGGCAACCGCTACTACGCCTTCCCGATTCCGAAGACCGGCGTGGAAGTGCTGTGGAACCACATCACCCGCTACCACGGTGGCAACCTGCGTCGCACCATCACCCAGGCCACGCCGCAGACCGACGGTTCCTTCACCCCGATCACCTTCGAGGAAGAAGCCGCCGTGCCGTCGGAGATCCCCGACCTGGGGCCGGACAAGGGCGCCAACGTGCTGACCTTCTTCAAGCAGGAAGTCACCGCGCCGGCGCGCCTGGCAGGCAACGTGCTGCTGGTGCACGAAACCCTCGACCAGGTGAAGGAACCGCGTCTGGCCTGGATCTACAACGCCGGCCAGCGCCGTGTACGTCGCGCCCCGCAAGTCGCCTATGACGGCCCGGGTACCGCCGCTGACGGCCTGCGCACCTCGGACAACTTCGACATGTTCTCCGGCGCGCCGGACCGTTACGATTGGAAACTGATCGGCAAGAAGGAGATGTACATCCCCTACAACAGCTACAAGCTCGACTCGCCGACCCTCAAGTACACCGACATCATCAAGGCCGGTCATATCAACCAGGACCTGACCCGCTACGAGCTGCACCGGGTCTGGGAAATCGAGGGCACGGTCAAGCCGAGCGAGCGGCATATCTATGCCAAGCGCCATATGTACCTCGACGAAGACAGCTGGCAGGTCGCGCTGGTGGATCACTACGACGGTCGCGGCCAACTGTGGCGGGTGGCCGAAGGTCATGCGCAGTTCTACTACGACCACCAGGTGCCGGCTTATACCGTTGAAACCCTGTATGACCTGATTGCCGGGCGTTACATCGCCCTGGGCATGAAGAACGAAGAGAAGCACAGCTTCCAGTTCGGCTTTGTCGGCAAGGCGGCGGACTACACGCCGGCGGCGCTGCGGGCGAGCGGGGTTCGCTAAAGCTTGTCCCGAGCCTTCAGCAGTCGAGCAGACCGGCGTCTCTTGACTGCTGAAGGTGGCTAAAGCGTGAGCTCGTCATTAAAGAATAAAGGCGATGAGGTTAATTGAAAAAAAGGAAATCGCTGTCGTTCCGATCAGGATAATGTTGAATTTTTGAGCGCTAAAATTATAGGTTTTCGCAAGAATGAATGTGTTTTTGGGTGATGGCATGGCGGAGATCAATACGACGGCAAGAAGCAAGGGGGTTGATAGGTTAAAGATGTATTTTCCGATGAAGAACGACAGGGCCGGATGCGCAACGCTTTTGATAAAGATGCCTGATATGATTTCGTAGGTTTCTTTGCGATTTATTTTTTGTACTTGATCGCCGTAGCAGGAGGCCCCCAAAGCAAGCAGCGCTATAGGTGCAGCGGTGTTGGCAATCATCTGAAGTGTGTGTGTGATGAATGTTTCATTCTGGGCAAAAGAGGGGGAGACTTTTGACAAGATGAAGCCAAGCAGGGCGGATAGGATCAGGGGGTTTTTAATTGAAGTGGAAATGATGTTTCTTAATGAGGGTAGCTGGAAGACATATTTATTTGAGGGCGCTTCTATCGTCAGTATGGCCAGGGAAGTGAGTATGGCAGATTGAAAAAAAATGATGGGAGCTACCAAGCTGGAGTTGCCAAATAATAGTATGAATATGGGAGCCGCCAGGAAGGCGGTATTTGTTTGTCCGATGGCAATGAAGTTGAAGCCTATCTCGGAAATTTTGGTGTTGAAGACGCTTTTATAGACGAGCACTATGAGGATCCATAGCAGCAGGATGCTTAGCGCGTAGCTTTGCAGGTAACTCGAAATTTCTGGAGTATTTGCGTCGTCGGCTGCTGAGGTAGCCAAGAATATTTCTACGGGCAGTGCAACGTAAAATACGTATTCGCTGAATATCTCCGGAAAATGACTTTTTATAAGTTTTGTCCTGGCGAGAATGTAGCCTGTGATAATTAGGCAGAAAACCGAAAGGGTGGAATGGATCGAGAGTGTTAACATACTCATGTCCTTGGTATAGGTGGAGTGGGGGTGATTGTGTTACCTGGGTCGGTGGCGATCAGAGTGCGACCGAGTGCCCCGGCCGGATGGTTTCTCAGAAAATCAGATTGTGTAAATCCGCGCATCTGCATGACGACTATTGCCAGAGCATCTCCTAACGCTAACGTAGCGTTGCTGCTTGCGGTGGGGGCGAGGTTGTGAGGGCAAGCCTCTCTGCGTACGGACAATGCTATATGCACGTTCGTTTTTTCAGCCAGCGACGATCCTGGATTTCCAGTAATGGAAATGGTCTTTACATCTCTGTTTTTCAGGCAGGGTATAAGTGATATCAGCTCTTCAGTTTCACCACTGTAAGAAATTAACAGGACGACGTCATTTTGGGTGATTGCCCCCATGTCGCCATGTCTGGCCTCGACGGGGTGCATGAAAAAACTGGGTGTTCCTGTCGAAGAAAGTGTAGCGGCTATTTTATTTCCAATATGCCCACTTTTCCCTACGCCCAAGAGTATGACGTGGCCTGTGCATTTATAGATAAGTTCGATAGCTTCGGCAAATCCACTGCTGTCGAGTTTGAGTGAGGTTTCGAACAGGGCTTCGGCTTCGAGTGTTAATATGTTGCGGCCTGATGCAATGATCTGTTTGCGTTCCATGTCGATGACCTATTTTTTTAAGGCGGGCAGAATCTTGATTTGGTTTCGTTCAACGTTAGGGTCACGAATGGTAAGGCTGCCATTGCTGTAGAATGCTTTGTCGTAAAAAGTTACAAAAAGACTGTTCCTGTCGTATTGGTATTGCGGTGTGTGTTTTACGCCGTGCCAACTGTTTTCGGAACGCATGAAAGCAAAAGCTTTGTTGGGAACATATTCTATGGTTTTGAAGTTGACGAATTTTCCGTTGCTTTTCTCATAAAGTTTAAGTCCTGAGTCGATGTGAGAGGTGTCCACTGGTAAGTACCAGCCAAAGGTGATGGCTTTTTCCTCTATGTCTGTGTGAGGGGGAAGGTGGAAGCCTGCTTGGTCCCGATAGAGGTGCGGGTAAGGGATGAGATCAGTCGTGAGATTGAATTTTTCCAGTAGAGTGGTTGCGAATCTGTTACTGCAGAATATCTCGACGAGGTGTCCTGCAATCGGGCAGTTGCCAAAGGAACGTGTGACGTCCTGATGGGGGGTTTCAAATGATAGGGACATTTCAAAACGAGTCGGCTTGCCGTTGAGAAAAGTATCCTTATGTGGCAAGGGTTTGTAGTGTTCGATGTCGGGGAGATGGGATATGAATTTTTTATATAGAGCGTTTGGGATGAGCTCGTCGAGCTCGAAAAAGCTGAAAGGGCTGGAAGCCAGGGAAGCTCCAGAGATTTTTTCCTCTATTGTTTTGGAGAGCTCAAACATAAGTGTATTACCTATTTGAATAAGTTTTGCTCGAGTGTTTCTTGGCGCAATGCGAAAGTATTTTTTATAAATGCAGGTGTCAATGTTTTACGTTGCGGTGTTTTAGTTTTTGAGAACGCTGTTTTTGAGAGCGTGTTGTTTTTTTATTAAGTTGCTTCTTTGTTTTGTGTGGGGGCTTTCTTACGTGGTGATATGTTTGCGAGATAGGTGGTTGTTTTTAACAGGGAGTGATTTTTGTGAGTGTGAGGAGATTGGCGAGATTAGATATTTTTGTATGACCGTTCCTACGGAGTGATTTTTTCTTTAAATGTGATGCGCATCACATTTTTTTGGTGTGGTCATCCGTATTTCAATAGCCATCTGAGCCGTCTTGGGCAGTAGGGCATGTTTATGAGTGTTGATAAGGAGCCCACCGCGCCGACGCTCTTGGCGGGCAACGTGCTGCTGGTGCACCAAACCCTCGACCAGGGGAAGGAGCCGCGCTTGGCCGGCCTACAACGCCGGCCAGCACTGCGTGCGTCGCGCCCCGCAAGTCACCTAGACAGGCACAACGTGACCGGGGTCATCGCCACAGTGCGTTGACCCCTTTTTTTGTTTGGGCCTGCGGTCAGATCGCGGTGTTACCAGCTCAGCCCGAACCCTTTGGGCTGGGCGACCGCACCGGCATAGGTTTGGCTATCGTAGCGCTTCCAGGTATTGACCGGCAGCTTGCCTGCGGGGCGGCGATTACCGATCAGGACCTCTGCCAGTGACGTCATCGAACGTCCTCGCCAAACGCCGTTTTCATAGCCGTAAAAGGAATAGCTCGCCACGGCGGCGTCGACGAACTCGGCATAGTTGACCACATCGTAAGGCGCCCGCAGTGACAGATGAACGCGGGTTTTGCCCTGGCTGGCGGCGTAACGCAGGTAGCTCAGGTAAGCGTCATCCTTCATTCGTTGTGCCAGATCCGCGATGGTGGCGGCATCGTCACTGAAGGCGCGCACGTTGATCACCGGATTGGCTGGATTGGCGTTGACGTCGACCACCGGGGCAAAGTTGGTGTTGATGTGCAGTGATTTCATGTCCTGCGCCATCTGCTTGCCTTGTTCGTAGGCCAACTGTCGGTCTGCGCCTCCCTCAATGGCGGCGCTGAGAGCCATATTTCCGGAAAACGAAGCATATTCGCCGCGTGGCAGACGGAAAACGTTGCCGCCTTCATTGTCCGTAGCGATGAAAAGTCTCAGCCCCGTGGATGTTTCCAGCGAGGCATACCATGACGTCAAGCGTGCGATCTGATCCCTGTCCTTGAGGTTGTTGGCAAACAGAATCACCCCGCCAATATGATGGTCCAATATCAGTGTCTTGATCGTGTCATCGGGCTGGGTCATGTCCAGGGTGGCTTTGCCCGCCGGGTCCCAGTAGCGGAAATCCAACATGATTTTCTGGCCGATTTTCTCCTCTATTGTCATGCTTTCGAGCGTTTGCTTGATTCCCATCTCCATGCTCCTTCATGTTTGAAACCATGGAGGTCAGCTAATGCCCCGCGGACTTTTACCGCAGTCCTCCGGTTCGTATTTTTGTGTAAGGTCGATCCGGGGTGATCAGCCAGGCGCCCGGCCTGTCGATTCTTTTATAGGAGTCAATCACTGCCCTGAATACTCATTCGACAAAGCCATCCATGGGGGCTAGGGTGGCCGGATAAAATCAAGAAAGGCCGCCGCAATGACCGCCATGACCCCGCGTCTGGACCGTCCCGGGTTCCTGCCTCGTTTATCTTCCCGCCATTTGCCACGTTCGCGGCTAAGCACACCCTTGATCGAGTCCCAGGCACGGGTCCGCCTGCTCTGTGCGCCCGCCGGCAGCGGCAAGAGCGCCTTGCTCGCCGAATGCCTGCTGCAAGCCCCGCCCAGCTGTGGCGTGTGCTGGCTACCGTTGTCCGGTGCGAATCTCACCCCCGACGCCTTCTGCGCGGCCCTGGCCCAGGCACTTGGGCTGGACGAGTTCCAGGACGAGTCGAGTCTGTTGGCGCGACTGGCGCGCTGGACCACCCCTACCTGGGTTTTTCTCGACGACTATTGCCGTTTGCCTAACCCGGCACTGGATCAACTGCTCGATCGCTTGCTGGCGCTCAGCAGTCCGGTCCTCAACTGGTGGCTGGGCGGGCGGCGGCGGCCTCACTGCAACTGGCCACGGCTGTTGCTCGAAGGTGAACTCTACGAGGTCGAGGGCCCGAGCCTGGCGTTCGAACGCGGCGAAATCGAACAGTTGGTCAGTCACCCGTCGATCACCCTGACCCCACAATGTCTCGATCGGATGGAGCAGTTCACCGCCGGTTGGTGCGCCGGGGTGCGGGTCGCCATGCTGGAAGCGCCGGCCTGGATCGCCAATGTTCCCGACGCCGGATCGCGACGTTCGGCGACCTTGCTCGACTACCTGCAACACGAACTGTTCGATGCCCTGGCACCGGAGCTGGCCGAAGCCTGGCGCGTGCTGGTGCATCTGCCGCGCTTCAATGCCGACCTTTGCGAGCACCTGTTCGGTGCCGGGGAGGGCGCCCAGTGGATGCGTACCCTGCAGGAACTGGGGTGTTTTATCGAACCCTGGGAAGACTCCTCGGAATGGCTGCGGGTGTTCGCGCCGCTGGCCCTGCTGCTGCGCGACGAACCCTGGCCGGCCGGGCGTTCCTGGCATCGCCGCGCCTGCCAGTGGTTCAGTGCCCGCGGCGACTGGCAGGCGGCGGTGGAACAGGCCCTGGCCGCCGAAGAGTTCGAGGTGGCGGCCAGCCTGTTGCACAACTTCACCTTCGATTACCTGTTCCAGGAACAGAACGTGGCGCTGTTGTTGCGCCTGCACGAGCAGCAGCCGGATGACCTGATGTTCGGCACGCCGCATTTGGTGGGGTTGATCACCACGGCGTTGTTGTTCGCCGGACGCTTCGACGAGGCGGCCCACAGCATCGAACAGATGGCCCGATTCTCCCCGCAATCGTCGGCGGCGGCACAACGGCAACTGGTGGCGCGCTGGCAGGCCCAGCAGGGCTGGTTGCTGCACTTGCAGGGGCAGGCACAACGGGCACGTGGACATTTTCTCGAAGCTTTGCAGGACCTGCCGCCGGTCGCCTGGCCGGCGCGGTTGTTCTGCCTGTCGGGGCTGACCCAGCAGGCGCTGCTCGATGGCGAGTTGGAGCAGGCCCATGCCTTGAGTCGCGAAGCCCTGTGCCTGGCACGGGCGCAAGGCTCGCTGTTGTTCGAGGCGCTGCTGGAACTGGACCATGCGCAGTTGCTGGAGCAGCGCGGTGCCCTGCATCGCAGTGAGAGCCTGCTGGACAATATGCATGCCCTGTTGTCGGCCAAGCGTTACCTGGCGGGCCCGTTGCTGGGGCGGATCGCCTTGCGCCAGGGACGGATCGCCCTGCGCCAGGGCCGTGATCAACAAGCCGTCGAGCATTTCCAGGCAGGCCTGGATGAATGCCTGCGCAGCCAGGATAAACAGGCCTTGTACGGTTTTCTCGGGCTGGCCTTGCTGGATGCCAACCACGGCAACTACGCCCAGGCGTTTGTGCGCCTGCGCGATGCCGAACGCTTGATGCAGCAACGGCATATTCCGGATGTGGTGTATCGCGCGGTGCTGCTGATGGTCAGCTGCCATTTCTGGTTGCAGCAGGGGCGGCCGGAGCTGGCGGAAGAGGCGCTGACCCGGGTACTGCGTCACTACAGCGGCGCGGACGGGGTGCAGGCGCCACCGGCGACGCTGGAGTTGATCCCGCGTCTTGAATACCTGTTGGTGTTGGCGCAGGTCTATCTGCACAAGGCCCAGGCGCCGTTGGAGGCGTTGGCGCTATTGCTTGAACAGGCCCAGCGACGGGGCATGCAGGGCATGGAAACCGAACTGCGCCTGGCGCTGGCGGAAGTGGCTTTTCTGCAAGGGCGAGCGGCGCTGGCCAAGAGTCACCTGGAGGAGGGGCTGGCGCTGGTCAGCCGCTGTAATCTGCAACAGGCCTTGCGCGAGTTGCGCTTGCGCCAGCCGGGCATGCTGGCGAGCCTGGGGTTTGAAGAGGCGCTGATCGCCACGGGTGACAATCCCTTGAGCCAGCGCGAACTGGAGGTGCTCAAGCTGATTGCCCTGGGCAGCTCCAATCTGCAGATCGCCGATCAGCTGTTTATTTCACTGCACACGGTGAAAACCCATGCGCGGCGGATTCACAGCAAGCTGGGGGTGGAGCGTCGGACCCAGGCAGTGGCCAAGGCCAAGGCCCTGGGCTTGATGGGTTAGCACTGGGTACTCAGGTCTTCTGATAACCCATCCGCCAACTGACCGCCTCGCTCGCCGCCAGCAACCGCTTGGCCGCCGGGCCGTCTTCATCGGCGTGGAACAGTGACGTCGGCCCCACCACCGTCAGCACCGCCACCACCTGGCCTAGCGCATTGAACACCGGCGCCGACAAGGCATCGACTCCCGGCATCAGCAAGCCATGGACGAAATGCAGCCCGCGCCGGCGGATCTGTTCACAGGTCGCGGTATATACGCTGACATCGGCCAGCGGGTGAGGGTGGCCGGCCTTGAGTTCCGCTTCGCGCAACTCGACCGTTTCCCGATCCGGCAGGAACGCGTTGAACACCAGCCCCGTGGACGAACTGAGCAGCGGCAGCACCGAACCCAACTGCGTCACCACCGTCACCGCGCGCACGGCCGGTTCGATATGCACCACGGTCGCCCCGTGATTGCCCCATACCGCGAGGAAGCAGCTTTCATTCAGGTCGTCGCGCAGCTCCGCCAGTGGCATCGCCGCCACATGCAGCACCTCCATGCTGTTCAGCGCCGCCAGGCCGACCCGCAGTGCTTCGCGCCCCAGGCCGTAGTGGTTGGTCGCCCGGTTCTGTTCGGCGAAGCCGCTGGCGATCAAGGCCTGCAGATAACGGTGGACCTTGCTCGCCGGCATCTGCACATGCTCGGCCAGGCGTGAGAGCGAGGTGCTGGGTGACAGTTCGGCCAGTGCCTTGAGGATATCGGTACCGACCTCCGCCGAGCGGACTTTCTGTTTACCGTTGCTGTCGCTGGTAGGACGCGGCTTTTCCATGGAGGCGATGTAATCCCGGGACGAATGGGCGTCTTTATAGCTTGACGGGCACTGTCAATCAAATTACGTTCTGCATAATCAAGTTACGTTATGCATAATTTCGTTTCCATAAAAATAAACCGACCCGTGCCGCGCTCCCTTTGAATCCGGAGGCAGCCCCAGGTCCACTCCCTCCAGGAGGCTCCATGAACCCCGATTCCACGGTGCTGGCCTATCAGTCCGGCTTCGGTAACGAATTCAGCAGCGAGGCCTTGCCCGGCGCGCTGCCGGTCGGCCAGAACTCCCCACAGAAAGCGCCCTACGGTCTGTATACCGAACTGTTCTCCGGCACGGCCTTTACCATGGCCCGTAGCGAAGCGCGACGTACCTGGATGTATCGCATCCAGCCGTCGGCCCGGCACCCGGCGTTCGTCAAGCTGGAGCGGCAACTGGCCGGTGGCCCGCTGGGTTCGGTCACCCCCAACCGCCTGCGCTGGAACCCGCTGGAGATCCCGGGTGAGCCCACGGATTTCCTCGACGGCCTGGTGAGCATGGCGGCCAACTCGGCGGCGGAGAAACCGGCCGGTATCAGCATCTACAGCTATCGCGCCAACCGCTCCATGGAACGGGTGTTCTTCAACGCCGACGGCGAATGGCTGCTGGTCCCGGAACAGGGCCGGCTGCGGCTCGTCACCGAACTCGGTGTACTGGAGATCGAACCGCTGGAAATCGCCGTCCTGCCCCGTGGCCTGAAATTCCGCGTCGAACTGCTCGACCCGCAAGCCCGTGGTTACCTCGCCGAAAACCATGGCGCGCCGCTACGCCTGCCGGACCTCGGGCCGATCGGCAGCAACGGCCTGGCCAACCCGCGGGACTTCCTCACGCCGGTCGCCCATTACGAAGACCTGCGGCAACCGACCACCCTGGTGCAGAAGTTCCTCGGTGAGCTCTGGGGCTGCGAGCTCGATCATTCGCCCCTCAACGTGGTCGCCTGGCACGGCAACAACGTGCCGTACAAATACGACCTGCGCCGGTTCAACACCATCGGCACGGTCAGCTTCGATCACCCGGACCCGTCGATCTTCACCGTGCTGACTTCGCCCACCAGCGTGCCGGGCATGGCCAACCTCGACTTCGTGATCTTCCCGCCGCGCTGGATGGTGGCCGAGAACACCTTCCGTCCGCCGTGGTTCCATCGCAACCTGATGAACGAATTCATGGGCCTGATCCAGGGCGCCTACGACGCCAAGGCCGAAGGCTTCCTGCCCGGCGGCGCGTCGCTGCACAGTTGCATGAGCGCCCACGGCCCGGACGGTGAAACCTGCACCCGGGCGATTGCCGCCGAGCTGGCGCCAAGCAAGATCGACAACACCATGGCCTTCATGTTCGAGACCAGCCAGGTATTGCGTGCGAGCCGTTTCGCCCTCGATTGCCCGCAGCTGCAAAGCAACTACGATACTTGCTGGGCCACCTTGCCCGTCACTTTCAACCCGAATCGGAGATAACCCATGAGTCAGCCAACCATCCTTCGCAGCTGGGTTGCCTCTGCCAACGGCCATACCGATTTCCCGTTGCAGAACCTGCCGCTGGGGGTGTTCAGTTACCAGGGTTCTACCCCGCGCAGTGGCGTGGCGATCGGCGAGCAGATCTTCGATCTGGAAGCAGCCCTGGAGCTCGGCTTGTTTGACGGTCTGGCCAAGGCCGCTGTCGAAGCGACCCGTGGCGGTCAGTTGAATGCCTTTTTCGAACTCGGCACCGCGGCTCGCGTGGCCTTGCGTGCCCGCCTGCTGGAACTGCTCGGCGAAGGCAGCAGCCTGCGTGGCAAGATCGAAGCCCAGGACGCGAAGCTGCTGCACCTGGCTGCCGATTGCCAGTTGCACCTGCCGGCCAGGATCGGCGACTACACCGATTTTTATGTGGGCATCGAGCATGCACAGAATGTCGGCAAGCTGTTCCGCCCCGACAACCCGCTGCTGCCCAACTACAAGTACGTGCCCATCGGTTACCACGGCCGCGCTTCGACCGTGCGCCCGTCCGGCGCCGAGGTCCGCCGGCCCAAGGGCCAGACCTTGCCCGCTGGGCAGACTGAGCCGACTTTCGGTCCCTGCGCACGACTGGACTACGAACTGGAGCTGGGCATCTGGATCGGCCAGGGAAATGCCATGGGGGAGTCGATTGCCATCGGTGATGCCGCCGAGCATATCGCCGGTTTCTGCCTGCTCAATGACTGGTCGGCACGGGATATCCAGGCCTGGGAATACCAGCCGCTGGGGCCGTTCCTGTCCAAGAGCTTTATCACCAGCGTCTCGCCCTGGGTGGTGACGGCCGAGGCATTGGCGCCGTTCCGCCAGGCCCAGCCGGCGCGTCCGCAAGGCGATCCGCAGCCGTTGCCGTACCTGTTCGACGCGGGCGATCAGCAGGGCGGCGCCTTTGATATCGAACTGGAAGTGTTGCTGCTGACCGAGGCGATGCGCGAGCAGAACCTGCCGGCCCAGCGCCTGACCTTGAGCAACACCCGGCACATGTACTGGACCGTGGCGCAGTTGGTGGCACACCACAGTGTCAACGGCTGCCAGCTGCAGGCCGGCGACCTGTTCGGCTCGGGCACCTTGTCCGGTCCTGACGCGGGGCAGTTCGGCAGCCTGCTGGAGATCACCGAAGGGGGTAAAAAAGCGGTGGAGCTACCATCGGGCGAAGTGCGCAAGTTCCTTGAGGACGGCGACGAAATCATCCTGCGGGCGCGGTGCAACCGTGAAGGTTTTGCTTCCATCGGCTTCGGCGAATGCCGCGGCAAGATTGTCTCGGCGCGTTGAGAGGAGAGGACCATGGAGCTTTACACGTATTACCGTTCCACCTCCTCCTACCGCGTGCGGATCGCCCTGGCCCTCAAGGGCCTGGATTACCACGCGCAGCCGATCAACCTGATCGCCCCGGGCGGTGGTGAGCAGCGTCAGGCGGCGTACCTGGCGATCAACCCCCAGGGCCGGGTGCCGGCCTTGCGCACCGATGCCGGGGATGTGCTGACGCAGTCGCCGGCGATCATCGAGTTTCTCGAGGAGCGTTATCCACAGCCACCGCTGCTGGCCTCGGACCTGCTGACCCGTGCCCGCGCGCGGGCGGTGGCGGCGGTGATCGGTTGCGATATTCATCCGCTGCACAACTCCGGCACCACCAACCTGCTGCGCCAGTGGGGGCATGATGATGCCCAGGTGCAGGAGTGGATCGGCCACTGGGTCAGCCAGGGGCTGACGGCGGTGGAGCAGTTGATTGGTGACGTGGGTTATTGCTTTGGCAAGGAGCCGGGGCTGGCGGATGTATACCTGATTCCACAGCTGTATGCGGCGCAGCGTTTCAAGGTATCGCTGGACGCCTATCCGCGTATTCGCCGGGTGGCGGCGCTGGCGGAACAGCATCCGGCGTTTATCCAGGCACATCCGGCGAATCAGCCGGATACTCCGGCCTGAAGATCGCGAGTCACGAATCAAATGGCCACAGTCGCGCAGTATGCACCAGCGCTAGTATCCAGACGGTTCCGCTGTTGATTTCATACACCAGACGATAATTTTCGTGTGGTATCAGCTCACGGGTGCCGGGTACTGTCCCCGGCCGCCCCATCTCGGGGTGAGTGGCCAGTCTGTTTGCCGCAGCACTGAACAGTTCATCCAACCGTGCCGCCCCATAGGGGGTCTCGGTTGCGATGTAATCCCATATTTCCACACGGTCTTGTTGCGCTTCTGGCGTCCAGATAACGCTCACGCCAGCTTGGCCGCACTCGCGCGGCGCGCCGCAAATTCGGCCTCAACCTCTTCATTCGAGCGACCCCGACCCGCCTCCATCGAGGCCCGTCCCGCCTCGACCTTACGATGCAGGAAGGCTTCATATTCCTGGGATTCGTGCTGACGTTGAATAAAATCGCGCATCAGTTCGCGCAGCACTTGGGACGCAGGCCTATGGACAGCCTGAGCACAGGCCATGAATTCGGCGCGTAGTTCGGGTTCCAGTTTCATCGTGAAAACGGCTTCTTTCGACATGGACAGGCATCTCATCACAAAGTACTGACGTAGTGTATATATCTTCATTACACGATACGACAGAAGCGGACAAAGTGATGGCTAGCGCATACCGGTCTTTTCGATGGCGCCTCACAACCGCCTAATGCACCACCGCATTCGGTGGTAATTGCCCCAGCCGTTCCGTCAGCCGTAGCCGTTGGAGCGGGTCTTCGCTGAGCAGCAGCGCCCGTTCCAGGTCATGGCGTTCGGCCCGTGGGCAATCGAGGCGCTGGTACAGGCTGGCGCGGGCCAGGTAGTCGCCAGCATTGGCCTGGCCCAGTTCCAGGACCCGCTCGGCATCCACCAGGGCCCCGAGGAAGTCGTCGTTGGCCTGGTGCAATTGCCGCAGATTGCGCGACAGGCGCTGGAGCATCTGCACCGGCGTGGCGTTATGCATGTGCTCGGCCTTCAGCACCGTGCTCGGGCCGTACTGGCGGACCAGCAGTTCGCGGCAGTCGTTGGGGTAAAGGCGCCGGCCGCCACACGGGTCGAGCAAATGGTCGGCCCCCGGCACCCGCAGCAGGAAATGCCCGGGAAAATTCACCCCCACCAGCGGAATCTCCAACTGCCGGGCCAGTTCCAGGGCGATCAACGCCAGCGCCAGCGGTTGCCCGCGCCTGCGCTGCAGGACCTTGTCGAGCAGTGCCGCGTGAGGTCGCAGCGGGGTGAACTCGTCCTGCTGGAACCCCAGTTCGTTCAGCCGCCGCAACAGCGGCTGGCCCAACTCGCTGACCGGCAGCATCGGCAGGCCGGCGCTGACCCGTTGTTGCAAGTCGCGGAAATCGCGCAATACGGATTCAGGCAGGACCTGCGGGTCATGTTCGGCTGCTATCCACACGGCTGCTTCAAACACGGCGGGCGGTGTACGTTGCAGGCAGGCGAAAAAGGCTTGGCGGGGGTTCATCGAGATCTCCGGCAGAGTCTCTGTTTTAGCCCCGTGATGGGCTTTCGTCCAGTCCGCTTGCAGCGCTCGAGGGTTATGTCGCAAAAACTGCAAACGCCAGGGGCTTATTCCTGCTTGCTTCTGCAAGCTTTCCCACGAAGCCTATACTCGCTACAGGCAGTATCCAGGGGGCCTCTCGATGTTCGCTCTCATGCAAAGCACTCGTCTTGAGTCGCTGCACCTCAGTGTCGATCCGGTAACCGGGTTGAAGGCGGTGATTGCCATCCACAACCGTCGCCTCGGGCCGGCGCTGGGTGGCTGTCGTTACCTGGCCTATCCCGACGATGAAAGTGCCATGGTCGATGCCATTCGTTTGGCCCAGGGCATGAGCTACAAGGCCGCGCTCGCCGGGTTGCCGGTGGGCGGTGGGAAAGCGGTGATCATTCGTCCGCCTCATGTGGAAAGCCGCGCCGCCTTGTTCGAAGCCTTCGGCCGTTGTATCGAGCAGCTCAACGGGCGCTATATCACCGCCATCGACAGTGGGACCTCCACCGCCGACATGGACTGCATTGCCCAATACACCCAGCACGTCACCAGCACCACCAGCGCTGGCGACCCGTCGCCGCACGCGGCCATGGGCGTGTTTGCCGGGATTCGCACCACCGCCATGGCGCGGCTGGGCAGCGACAACCTGGAAGGTTTGCGAGTGGCGGTGCAAGGGTTGGGTAACGTCGGTTATGCCCTGGCCGAGCAGTTGCACGCGGCGGGTGCGGAGTTGCTGGTCAGCGATACCGACCCGGGCAAGGTGCAACTGGCCATGGAGCAACTGGGGGCCCATCCGATTGCCTGTGAAGCCTTGCTCAGTACCCCATGCGATATTCTCGCCCCTTGCAGCGTGGGCAATGTGCTCACCAGCCAGAGCGTGGCGCAGCTGCGTTGCGCGGCGGTGGCGGGTTCGGCCAGCACCCAGCTGACCCATATCAGCGTTGCCGATCAGTTGGAAAAACGCGGGATTCTTTATGCGCCCGACTACGTGATCAGCGCTGGCGGATTGATCTATGTCACCCTCAGGCACCGGGGCGAGGAACTGTCGACCATCACCGCCCACTTGTCCCGTATCGGCACGCGCCTGACCGAAGTCTTCGCCCATGCCCAGGCGGAAAAGCGCTCGCCGGCGCGGGTGGCCGACGAACTGGCGGAGCGCCTGCTTTACCGTTGAACGAACCGGTTCCTGCCGTCTGGCGTTGTCTTATTCGACAGGGGCAGGGGGCGAGAGCAATTCGCTCAGCGCATCCGGCTGGCTCTTGAACGCCCGGGCGAACACATCGCGGTTTTTCGCCATGTAGATGCCGGCTTCTTCCACCTGCTGCTCGCTCAGCGAGGGCACGGCTTTTTGCAGGACTTCGGCCAGCAGCTCGGCCAGTTCGAGCATTTTGTCATGACGATCAGCTTCGGCTTTATCCATGAACAAACGCTCCAGATCTCGGCTGCTGCGGTATACCACTTCGACGGCCATTCACCACCTCACATGCCTTCACGATAGTTGTGTTTTGCAATTACTGTATTTATATACAGCTAAAAGCATAAGCGAATCCCCAGGGTTTGGGTAGTGGCTTTTTAATGTAGACCTATTTCGTGGTTTTTCAGGTGGACTGAGCTGCCTTTGGCGATCTCGCGGACACCGTTCCCCCTTGAGATAGGGGATGGGCAAATGGGGATGTTTATGACTGACAGCGACGATAAGGGGGGCGAGCTGCTCGGCCAGGAACACGCTGACCGCGCTAGCAAATGCAAGGTCAATCCTGCTGCTCCCGCTTTGCTACGGGAGGCTGAGTCTCACTGGAGACAAGCATTTGCGATCTCGCCCTGGCCGGTGTAATGCCACTCCAGGACTGAAATGCTCGAGCAAAGGAATTGGAATCATCAAACCCTAGAAGGAAAGAGATCTCAGCGCTCGACATGGCCGTGTTCCGTAGATATTGACGCGCCAACGAAGCGCGTAGCGTATCTAATGTCTGTTGAAACGTTGTCCCTTCATCGTGCAATTTACGCTGCAATGTACGGGTACTGACCGCGAGCTTTCGACTGACCGACTGCATCGATACCTCGCCTGCGGGCAAGGATTCAAGCAGGACACTGCGTACCCTATCGGCCATGCCGCACGTCCTCTCCAGGTCGGACAATCGCTGACGCAGGCTAGGTTCGAAGAACAACCACATCTTGTGGTTCTCGGTCAGAAAAGGTCGTTCGACGTCTGCTGCAGCGAATACTACGCAGGCCAGGGGGCTTCTAGTCACAGGAATACCGAAGTAAGCCTGATAGGCATCTGAATCCGACTCAATAGCTAGCGAGGGCCAGCTCACTTGCAATGGTTGCACATGGCTACGAGTCGCCAACCTTGCCAGTTGCACGAAGAACACGATTTTAAAGGCTAAGAAAACTTCTGGTGGCGGCTCGGAAGGATCTAGAAAGTCCATGGTTACCGTGGTGTGCGCGTCAGTACGAACGACCCGAATCGTCATAGGTGCTATTAGCCGCACGTACTGGGCAATCCGTTCGAGAGCGCCGCCTAAATGGGTGCTGCACAATGCTGCGAAAAGCTCCGGATCGAACCAGTCGGAGGACATTACCCTCGCGATCTGCAACGGCGCAGGCAACTCTGCGCAAACAGCCGCAGCCTCAGCATCAATCGCCCGCCACAGCTTGAAAAAATGTGCGGAATCCAAGCGCACGTTTTGCCGCGTGAACAGATCGCCTGGCATCTGTGCGCGACGCAAAACAGGTGCAGTGGCCAATCCGGCATCATGCATCAGCAATCGCCATCCGGGCCAAACAGAGAAGTCCAAAACGGAGCTGCGCTTGCCTGCCATGAAATTTAATTCCTCCTTTTTGGGGGGTATTTCCAGTATCCAGGCACCCCAGTCTAGTGAGCCGATCACGCCACGACAACGACAGATCGCGCCAATATGCCAGTGCGATCTTGGCGGGTTTTGCAGTCATATAGGCGCGTTAGGCGAGTGCCAAATTGTGGTATCCCCAGCAATCTATATGTCATCCGGGGTCTGGGAGCGTCCGTTCGATGAAGTTATCGATGCGACAAATCCCGACCTGCCGGAACCAACCGCGTACTTGAAGGGATGAGACCTCCCATTACTGGTAGACATATGAAAAAGACAATCCTGATCACTGGTGCATCGTCCGGCTTTGGATTGAGGCTGGCGAAAAACCTGCACCAGCAAGGTTTTAATGTCATCGGCACCAGCCGTACACCCGAAAAACACGCAGCGCAACTGCCGTTCAAATTGCTTGAACTGGATGTTGATAATGATGTTTCTATCAGACGGTTTACGGAAAATTTGTTCCAATACATTAAGCATTTGGACGTTCTGGTAAATAACGCCGGTTACATGGTCACTGGTATCGCAGAAGAAACGCCTGTGGAGCTTGGTCATCAACAGTTTGAGACCAATTTTTGGGGCACTGTCAAGGTGACCAATGCCTTGCTCCCCTATTTCAGACGTCAAAAGCAGGGGCAGATAATTACTGTCAGCTCTATCGTCGGTTTGATTGGTCCGCCGAATCTTTCATTTTACACAGCCTCTAAGCACGCGGTTCAAGGTTACTTCAAATCTCTGCGTTTTGAGCTGGATCAATTCAACATAAAAGTCAACATGGTCGAGCCGGTATGGTTTAAGACCAATTTGGCTGTCAATGCGATTTCTGTAACAAACAACCGCATTGCTGACTATGACACTTATCGGACGAAAGTCAACGCGGCCACGCAGAAGGGCATTGATGACGCCGAGGAACCAGGCGCCGTTGTGGAAAAAATCAGAACGCTCATTGAAGCCAAGAGCTCCAAATTCAGTAATCCGGTAGGGAAAATGACTGGCATGATTCTTTTTCTGCAAAGCTACATGCCTAAAATGTTTGAAGGCTCAATATTGAAGAGCGTGCAGTCGGCAAAGTAAGCCAATCCAAACTTAATACCTGACATAGGCAATGTCCCCCTGGATATATAGAACCGGAGATGAAAATGAAGAAAATTGACCAGCATACTGCACA
Source organism: Pseudomonas sp. MWU12-2345 (assembly GCF_023242385.1). Taxonomy (NCBI): domain Bacteria; kingdom Pseudomonadati; phylum Pseudomonadota; class Gammaproteobacteria; order Pseudomonadales; family Pseudomonadaceae; genus Pseudomonas; species Pseudomonas sp. MWU12-2345. The sequence continues at coordinate 194,054 of NZ_JALLJA010000008.1, forward strand.
TTCTATCCAAACAGCTCGGCCACATGCGGCCGCCCAGGCAGGAATCAAGGAGTGGCATCGCATCGTTGCCGAGTCAGATTGGAAAGAGCTTCCAAGCTTGCTCGCCGAGGACGTTGTCTTTCGCAATCCATCTACCTTCGAACCCTCTCAAGGTAAGGGCCCAATGCACGTGATTCTGCCTGCGGTGTTCAGCGTTCTCGAAAACTTTGAATATCACAGGCACTTCGGTAGTGAAACAGGCTACGTACTGGAGTTCAGTGCGACTATAGGCGATGACCGTGTAACGGGTGTCGACCTTATTGAGTTCAATGATGAGGGCAAGATTGCTGACTTCATGGTAATGATGCGACCAGCAGGCGTCGTGCTGGCATTATCCGCTGAGGTGGGCAAGCGAATTGCTGCTATTCCAGTTGCTGTCGAGTGAGTAAGCTTTTTTAAGTCGGGCCCGATAGTCTGCTCATCATATCTGGCGTGCCCCAAAGCCAGTCGGCTTGGCTTTTCAAGTCGCGGCTGAACTTTTAATTTGCGAACGGCCGGAGCGCGAGTTGTACTCCATGGCAGCACTTCGCCTGGAAAAACGCTTTTCTATATATATCGCGGAGCCAAGGCATGAAATATTTTTTGTGTAAATTCATTCCTCCTCGCGCAGACTTCCTGGCAACCATGTCTAGCAATGAGCGGGAGTGGATGAAGCAGCATGGTGTGTATATGAATGACCTGCTCAATAAAGGATTGATTGTCGCTCACGGTCCTGTAATAGATGAGGTGGGAGGTTATGGCGTCTCACTTTACCAACTTGCTGACGACCAGGATGTTATTGAGTTGACATCGCAAGACCCCATCATCAAGAACGGAGTTGGCCATTACGAGCACTACACCATGCTGCACCTGACAGCGCGTCCTTGACCCCCCCCATGTACGTCGCAATACCAATTTACCATACGACTTTATAAACGCTAGTAATTTACAAATTACAGTGCAGGACATTGTAATTTTATGAGGAATTTTTTTATGTCGACCGCCCTTATCACCGGCGCCTCAAGCGGCATTGGTGCAATCTATGCGCGCCGCTTGGCAGCGCGAGGCCATGACCTGGTGCTTGTCGCTCGTGCCACTGATCGACTCAATGCGCTTGCATCCGAGTTGCGCGATGCGCATGGTGTTTCAGTTGAAGTCATCACTGCCGACTTGACCGACTCGATCCAACTTGACCCTGTTCTGAAGCGCCTGCGCAGCGTACCAGTGATCGATATCTTGGTGAATAACGCTGGGGCGGCACTGGTCGGTGACTTTGCCTGCGCTGAGCCTGACAAGATGCAAACCTTGCTGCGCCTCAACGTCGTCGCTCCAACCCTGCTTGCCTCTGCCGTCATCGATAATATGCTGGCGCGTGGCAACGGCTCGATCATCAACATTGCTTCGGTGTTGGCGCTGCTACCGGAGTATTCTCATGGGATCTATGCAGCCACCAAGGCCTACGTGCTGACGCTGTCGCAAAGCCTGGCGGCCGAAGTTTCAGCAAAAGGGGTGTACGTGCAAGCTGTACTGCCCGCGGCAACGCGCACTGAAATATATGAGCGAGCGGGTGGTGACATCAGCAAGGTGCCAGACGTCATGGAAGTAGAGGCTTTGGTGGATGCTGCGTTGCTCGGCTTTGATCGCCGGGAGTTGGTGACAATTCCTCCTGTGCCTGAAGTGGCCGCCTGGGAGGCTTTCGAGCAGGCAAGGAGTGTTCTCGCTTCCGGCTTTAGCAACTCCGAGCCAGCAGAGCGTTATCGATCCTCAGTATGAATAGTTAGAACTGCATTGCGTGGTGGTCGAGTCATGGATAAGCGCCGGCCACCTACTATCATCTCACCCCTGTCTCTGGCCTTTTTTCTGCATGCTTGTGCAGAGAGGGACAACAGTCATCTTCCACCCGCATCATTCGATCAAGCCGAACCAAGGAACCTGTACCGTGAAAATCAATTGGGCCGAGAACCTGCGACAAAACGTGCATCAGGTGGCCGAATCCCTGGGCAACCTGTTCGTCGAGTCGTTTCATTACCTGGCGCTGTTCGCCATTGGCGGGGTGACTGCCTGGGCGGCGGTGATGGAGTTCCTGACGATGATCGAAGAGGGTCATCTGAAGATCGACGACATCCTGCTGCTGTTCATCTACCTCGAACTGGGGGCGATGGTGGGGATCTACTTCAAGACCAACCATATGCCGGTGCGCTTCCTGATCTACGTGGCGATCACCGCGCTGACCCGGCTGCTGATCTCCAACGTGTCGCACCACAATCCGCCGGACATGGGCGTGGTTTACCTCTCCGGTGCAATCCTGCTGCTGGCGCTGGCGATCCTGGTGGTGCGCTATGCCTCGTCGCAGTTTCCGTCGGTGAAGATCGAGCACCCGCAACGCAAGACCGGCGAGGGCTCCAGCGAGCATCCGGAAGTGGAGAAGGGCGAGCTTTGAACCCCCTGCAGGAGCGAGCAAGCTCGCTCCTGCAGGAAAAGGAAGCCTATCGGTGGATCAGTTGATCCAGGCCCCGGCACGCAAATGCCAGCCATCGTTATGCCGTTCCCAGTGCGGGTGTACATAGCGATAACCCTGGCGCACCGGTTCCCAATGACCGTGCATCGCTATATAGCGTCGCCCGTCCCAATGCCAGTAACCCCGTGCCCAGATAAATCCAGGGCGATAGGCCGGCTCCACTTCGATCACTTCCTGCGGTGGTGGCTGCGGAGCCACCACTTCCACGTATTGCGGCGCGGGCCGTTCGACCACCACCTGGCGATCGTGAACCACGCGTTCCTGTACGCAACCGGAAGCCGCCACGACTACCGCTGCAAGTGCTGCGTAACGTAAAAACATGTTGCCTCCTCGGGATGGTCCGCCCACGGCACGCGCCTGGCGAACGGATCGTTGCCGTGTTTTCTCACCGGCTACGCTTGTTGTAACAGTATGTATCTGTCCGGATCCTGAACCCGACACAGTCTTTTTGCGGCAAAAGCCGCTTGTCACAGACCTCTGGCAGGATAGAACTGAATGCGCATTTGTCAGCATTGGTACAGCCAGTTCGACAGACACTGGGGATGAAAGGATTACTGCCGTTCTCACCTTTGGAAGCCTCTTGATATGCCAGTACCGGGTGCTGTTCTACGTTGTCTGGGGTTGTCGGTGTGTCTGGCGGCGGGCCTTCCCGTCGCCGCCGTGGCGGCACCTGTCGTGCCGTTGAGTCCCGCCGATTCGGCCTGGCTGCGGCGCGATGGTTACGACCTGGACGCGGCGAACGTCGCGCGCTTTCGGGCCATGGGCCGTAGCGGCTTGCTCGAGGCGCAACTGAGCGACCGTATTCGTGACCCGTTGCCGCCGGGTATCGACGCACAATTGCGCGCGTTCCCGATCCTTGCGCAACCGCTGCAGGCCACCTTGCTCGCCTTCAAGCAGGGCCAGGAGCAACTGCAGTCGATGCCGGACGGCGATGCCAAGGCCGATGCCAAGAAGGCCCAGCAGCAACAGCTCAATGACGCCGCCGACCAGGCCCGGCAAATCACCCTGCTGCGGGCGGTCTATGGCAGCAACCAGCTCAAGGAGCAGATGGTCGGCTTCTGGCTCAATCACTTCAGCGTATTTGCCGGCAAGGGCGCGGTACGCCTGATGGCGGCGGACTACGAAGAACAGGTGATTCGCCCGCATGCCCTGGGCAAGTTCAGGGATCTGGTCCTGGCGACCCTGAAGAGTCCGGCCATGCTGGAGTTTCTCGACAATGCCCAGAACGCCAATGGCAAGGTCAACGAAAACTACGCCCGCGAACTGATGGAACTGCACACCCTGGGGGTCGGTTCCGGCTACACCCAGCAGGATGTCCAGCAACTGGCGCTGATCCTTACCGGTGCCGGGGTGCGGCCGCTGGATGGCCGGGTGCAGAAGTTCGGGCCCCGGGTGGCGCCGTTGGTGGTGAATGACGGGATGTTCCAGTTCAATCCCAAGCGCCATGACTTCTCCGACAAGGTGCTGCTGGGCGAATCGATCCAGGGCAGCGGTTTCGATGAAATCACCCAGGCGGTGAACCTGATCACCCGGCAGAAAGCCTGTGCGCAATTCATATCGCGCAAACTGGCGCAATACTTTGTCGCCGACCAGCCGCCGCAGTCCCTGGTGGACCGCATGAGCGTGACCTTCCAGCGCAGTGATGGCGATATCGCCCAGGTGTTGCGCACGCTCTTCGAGTCGCCGGAACTGCTGCAAAGCGCCGGAAAAAAATTCAAGGACCCGACCCAGTTCGTGGTCTCGGCGGTACGCCTGGCTTACGACGGCAAGCCCATCGCCAATCCACGGCCTATGCTCAACTGGCTCAATCAGTTGGGCGAACCGGTATTCGGCCGGCAGACCCCGGACGGCTGGCCGTTGGACGCCGCTGGTTGGGCCAGCTCGGGGCAGATGTCCAAGCGTTTCGAAATCGCCCGGTCCATCGGCTCGGGCTACAACAAGTTGTTTACCCCTGAAGGCAGTGACAAGGCCCAGGGCGGTTTCCCCATGATCACCACGCCGTTGTATTACGAGGCCATCGGCCCGCATCTGTCGGCCGCCACCACAGCCGCGCTGAATCAGGCCACCTCGCCCCAGGAATGGAACACCTTCCTGTTGTCTTCACCGGACTTCAACAACCGTTAACGTCGTGCTCTTCAAGGAAGGTGCAGTGATGAATCGTCGAGACTTTCTGGTCGCTTCAGCGGTCGCCGCCGCGACCCTGCCGACCTTGTCGTTCTCCGGCAAGTTGTTCGCCGCTCCCGCGTCGGCACCGCGTTTTCTGATGGTGTTCCTGCGTGGCGGCTACGACTGCAACAACCTGCTGGTGCCCTATGCCAGCGATTTCTACTACGAGTCGCGGCCGACCCTGGCGATTGCCCGGCCCGACCCGCACAACCCCAACAGCGCCATTGCCCTCGACGGTCACTGGGGACTCAACCCGGTGTTGCACGATTCGCTTTACCCGCTCTGGCAACGCAAGCAACTCGCCTTCGTGCCCTTTGCCGGCACCGACGACCTGTCCCGCAGCCATTTCGAAACCCAGGACAATATCGAGGCCGGGCTGGCCGGCGACCAGCATGGGCACTATGGCTCGGGTTTTCTTGCCCGCCTGGCCGGTGTCGTGCCCGGCAGTGCGCCGATTGCCTTTACCGACGCCTTGCCCCTGAGTTTCCAGGGCGGCCGGGATATTCCCAATCTGTCGTTGCGTGGGGTTTCAAAACCGGTGTTCGACGAGCGCCAGTCCTCGATCCTCGCCTCGATGTACAAAGGTACGACGCTGGCCGCACCGGTAACCGACGGCCTGCAATTGCGCCAGCAAGTGTCGAAGGACCTGCAGGATGAAATGACCAAGGCCGGGCGCGGTGCGCAGACAGCGCAGAACTTCGCCGCGGAAACCCGGCGTATCGCCACCCTGATGCGCGATCAGTATCGACTGGGTTTCGTCGATGTCGGCGGCTGGGATACCCATGTCAACCAGGGTGGCGCCCAGGGTCAGCTGTCCAACAACCTGGCGAACCTGGGGCAGGGCCTCGCGGCCTTTGCCGATGCCATGGGCGATCAGTGGAAGGACACCACCGTGGTGGTGGTCTCGGAGTTTGGTCGCACCTTTCGCGAGAACGGTAATCGCGGCACCGATCATGGCCATGGCACGGTCTACTGGGTGCTGGGCGGCAGCGTGCACGGTGGGCGCATCGTCGGCGAGCAAGTGGCAGTGGCGCCGGGCAGCCTGTTGCAGAACCGCGACTATCCGGTGCTGAACAACTACCGTGATTTGCTGGGCGGCCTGTTGGGCCGCACCTGGGGTTTGTCCACTGCGCAACTTCAGAGCGTTTTTCCCGGCGCACGCCCCAATGGGTTGCAGTTGGTGTAGCGGCTGCTTAACGAATCGGCAGCGTCACTACCCGTCCGGTCGGTGTGACCGGGCGCCCGACACGATGGCCGGCACCGCTCCAGACCGGTGCCGGGAGCGTTCCCAGCTTGAGGCTGTCGCTGTCGGTCATGGCTGTGAGGATATCCATCGCGCTGTGCCCCTGCTCGATGGCGATGCCGAACTGAACGCTCTGGATCAGGCGTTTCAGTCGTCTGGGATCATTGCGTTGCTCGGCGCTGATCATCCGTTTGGCCACCACGCCATCGGCGTTGGACAGGGTCAGCATGACGTCGCCGTCCAGTCCCTGGAGGCTGAGGTTGACGCGGTATTCGGGCTGGAAAGCCTCGTTGATCAACTGAAAGGGGTTATCCATGTGTGTCACCACTCTGATCGAAACCTGCATTCATTGACTGCGCACCGGGCGGGTTGGTTCGTCGCTTCCGGACCGGCGGCAGATCGGTGCCCTGACCTCATGTCGGGGCACAACTACACCATTTGAATTTGCAAGGCTTGTGCCGAGTAAACGACCGTTCAGTAGAAACGTCGCGGGTCGGCGTCGATCAGGCTGGCCAGCTTGGTCAGGGCGAAGCGCAGTTCGTCGCGGCTGGTGGGTGACATCAGCACGATCCGCACGCTGCGGGTATGCCCAAGGCGCTCGGCCTGGAACTGTGTGCCGCTGAGCACCAGCACGCCGTTGGCCCGTGCCAGCAGGGTGAATTCATCACCGCTCCAGGGCTCGGGCAAGGTCAGCCACAAATGGTAGCTGTGGGGTTGGGTGGTGATCTGCAAGCCGTGGAAGACTTCGGCGGCGATGGCCTGGCGCGCGGCCGCTTCGGCGCGCTGGACCGCGACCAACCGAGTGTCCAGGCCTTCGCTGAGCATCATGCTGGCCAGTTGCGCGGTCAGCGGCGAGGGCATCCAGATGCTGCTGCGGACCATCGACGTCAGGCGCGACAGCAGTTTCGGCGGGCTGTACAGGTAGCCGATGCGCAGGGCCGGCATCACCGATTTCGACAGGCTGGTGAGGTACACCGAACGCTCCGGGGCGTAGCTGGACAGCGGCTTGATCGACGGATCGTTGGCGAGGAAACCGTAGATATCGTCGTCGATAATGATGAAATCGAACTCTTCGGCAATCGCCGCGATCTGCGCCCGGCGCGCCGCCGACATGATCGCCGTGGTCGGGTTCTGGCAGGTGGCGACACAGATCAGCAACGCCGGTTTTTCCCGCCGGCAACGCTCGCGCAGGGCTTCGGGAATGATCCCTTCCGCGTCCATTTCCACACCGCCTAGCCGGCGCTCCAGGCCATGGGCCAGGGAGATGATGCCGGGGTAGCAGAGCGCTTCGCAGAGCACCAGGTCGCCGCTGTTGCTCAGGGCACTCATGGCGACCATCAGCCCATGTTGCGCACCGGCGGTGATCACCACCTGTTGCCATTGCGCATCGGGCACCGACTGGCGCAACCACTGCGCGCCGGCCTCGCGGTGGGCCGGGTGGCCGCCGTCGGGGGCGTAGTCCAGGGCGCGGGCGAAATCGGCGTCGTTGGCCATGTTCACCAGGGCATCGCGCAGCTCGTGTTCGAGAGGCTCGCCGTGGGGCTTGATGATCGACAGGTCGAGCAGGTCGGTCGGCCCCGGCGCCAGCAATGCCGGCACCTGTTGGCGGGTCGGCGTCGGTGCGCCCTGTTCCAGCACATAGGTGCCGCGTCCGACTTCGCCCTGCACCAGCTTGCGCCGCTGGGCCTCGCTGTAGGCACGGCTGATGGTGCCGGGCGTGACCTCCAGCGCCTGGGCCAGTTCACGCAGGGTCGGCAGGCGGCTGCCGACCTTCAGCGCACCGCTGGCGATATCCCGCGCCAGCGCGTCGGCGATGGAGAGATACACCGGTTGGTTGAAGTCGCTGAGCCGAGGAACCCACATGCTTGATGGCTACCGATCCTGAAAAGTGCGGGCAAGCTTATCACAGGGTGTATGAATTTAAATTGATTCTATTGAATCGAATCAATTTATGCGGTTATATGCGCATTAATCGACTCAATGACTTCCACCTCCAGGTACCGACGCTTATGAGCAGCCTCAGACAGGACTTTTCGTTATCCGCGGTGATCGCCGGTTTTATCGCCGTGGTCATTTCCTACGCCGGCCCGTTGATCATCGTGTTCCAGGCGGCGTCCCAGGCCCATCTGTCCGGCGACCAGGTGTCGTCGTGGATCTGGGCGATTTCCATCGGCAGCGGCGTCACCGGCCTGCTGTTGAGCTGGCGCCTGCGGATCCCGGTGATCACCGCCTGGTCGACCCCGGGTGCGGCGCTGCTGGTATCGATGCTGCCGACGGTGTCCTTCGCCGAGGCGATCGGCGCCTATGTGGTGGCGTCGGTCATCATCCTCGTGGTCGGGCTGTCGGGGGCCTTCGACAAGTTGATGAGCCGCCTGCCCAAGGCGATTGCCGCGGCGATGCTGGCGGGGATCCTGTTTCGCTTCGGTGCCGAGCTGTTCACCTCGATCCGCCTGCAACCGGCGCTGGTGTTGTCGATGATCGCTGTCTACCTGGTGTGCAAGCGCTTTTCGCCGCGCTACGCGATTCTCTCGGTGTTGATCGTCGGCTGTGGTTTCGCCGCGCTGATGGGCGAGTTGAACCAGGGGGCGATCACCGTGGCGGTGGCCCATCCGATCTTCACCGCGCCCGAGTGGAGCTGGCACGCGATCATCAATATCGGCTTGCCGCTGGCCCTGGTGACCCTGACCGGCCAGCACGTACCGGGCATGGCGGTGCTGCGCACGGCCGGTTATACCCAGCCGGCCCGGCCGATGATTTCGCTGACGGCGGTGGGCGCGGTGTTGCTGGCACCGTTCGGTGCCCATGGCCTCAATCTGGCGGCGATCACGGCGGCCATCTGCACTGGTCGCGAGGCCCACGAAAACCGCGACAAGCGTTATATCGCCGGCATCGCCTGCGGGGTTTTCTACATCCTGATGGGCACCTTCGGCGCGACCCTGGCCTCGGTATTCGGCGCCTTGCCCAAGGAGCTGATCGCGTCCCTGGCCGGGCTGGCGCTGTTCGGCGCGATCAGTGCCGGGCTCACGGGGGCCATGGCCGAGGAGAAGCAGCGGGAAGCGGCGCTGATCACCTTTCTGGTGACCGCATCGGGCATGAGCTACCTGGGTCTGGCGGCGGCGTTCTGGGGATTGATCTTCGGCCTGGTGGCGCATTTCGTGCTGAGCTACACCCGTGAACGCAAGGTGGTGCCAGGGTTGCGCGAGGCTTGATGTGTTCGAGTGCCGGACAAGGATGTCCGCTGCTTCAAGGCGTTTTGGCCGAGCTTGTAGTGGGGCTTTTTCAGGAAGGTTGTTGCAGGAAATGACAGGAAAGCGACTCGACCCAACTCCCGACATTAACAGCGCTTTACCGGCTTGTCCGGCTATTTCGTCGGATAATTATTTATCTTTTCAAAGGGGTTGAATTGTTTTTCCAACTGCCCAACTCTGTCATCAAGAGGTCATGTTCAGCACGCCTTCAGGCGCTGCCGACGAGTCTCTTACTAGCTAGCTGAAATAAGGGAATAACTATGCAAATCCAAGTCAATAGTGATAACCATATTCAAAGCAGCATTCGACTGGAGGAGTGGGTCCGGACGAGCGTAGAGACCGCGCTCGAACGTTATGAAGAAGACCTGACACGGGTCGAAGTTCACCTGGCGGACGAGAACGGCGACAAGCCGGGTCCCCACGATATGCGCTGCCAGATGGAGGCGCGGCCAAAAGGCCATCAACCGATTTCGGTCACCCATAAAGCCGATACGCTGGAACAGGCGATCGATGGCGCGGCCACCAAACTGGAACATGCACTGGAGCATCTGTTCGGCAAACTGCAAGCCAAACGCGCGACCGCCATCAAGGGCGAGCGCCGTGACCTGGGAGACGCACTGCTGGAAGAGGAGTTCGAAGAGAAAGAACGTGTACGGCTGGCCGCTAACGGCTGATCTTCAACACTGACCATAACGGGCCTGCATTTGCAGGCCCGTTTTCGTTGTGCTCCATTCAATGATTGGCCCGGAACCCGACCCGTCCGCCAGCCTTATTCAGCGCTGAACAACCGTTCGGCTCGTCAACGCTCAATGTCCTTGTGCCACCACGGCTCGTCGGATGTCTTTGCGCATGAGAATTTTTATCATTAATATTGACATCCTTTCCGCTGGCCCACTGCTGCTCGGCGGCTGACTGTTGCTGGGAGTGTCGTGATGAACCTGGCCCTGCGCCCCCCCGAGAACCCGGATGCCGAGAGGACCGAGTTGCACGCCGGTCGCGCGCACTTCCTGCAAGTGTTCCTGTCCCAGCGTTCGCAGATGGAGGCGCTGGTCAGTCGCCGGGTCGGTTGTCGGGCGACGGCGGCGGATCTGGTCCAGGACCTGTTCCTGCGTTTCTGGCGTCGGCCCCTGGTGCAGGTGGAGGAGCTGAGCACCTACCTGCTGCGCTGCGCCGGCAACATTGCCATCGACCATTTGCGTAGCGAGGGTGTTCGCGTGCGGGTCAATGAAGGCTGGCTGCCCGAGCAGCAGGATAACCAGGGCTGCGAGCCCGAGGCGGCCCTGGAGGCCGGTAACGATCTGCGTCATGTCGAGGCGGCGCTGCGCAGCCTGCCGGAGCGCACCCGGCAGATTTTCCTGCTCAACCGGATCCATGGTCGCAAGTACACCGAGATCGCCAAGGTCATGGGCCTCTCGCAAAGTGCCGTGGAAAAACACATGATGCGTGCCCTTGAGGCTTGCAAGGCCAGTCTGCGAGAGCCTTCGGCCGGGCATCGAGTACCATCCGCCACACGTCTGCCAGGGAAAGCATCGTGATCCATTCTTCCAGCATTGCCGTGACACCCGACCAGGAACAGGCCGCCCTGGCCTGGCTCAGCCTGTTGCACAATCAACCGAGCCGGGGTGACCAGGCGCGCTTCAGTCTCTGGCTGCAAGCCGATCCGGCCCATGTCGAGGCCTATGCCCAGGCCCAGGTGCTCTGGGAACTGAGCGAAGTGCCGGCGAGTACCTTGGCCAAAGAGGAGGCCGTGGCCTTGCAAGGTCTGCTCGCGGCCATGGACCGGCCCAGGCCGGCAACGCGCTGGCGCTGGTCGGCGGGCCTGGCCATGGCCGCCTGCCTGCTGCTGATGGTGTCCATGGGCCTGGGTTTCGAGCCCGGTCGTTGGCTCGACGACCTCGGCGCCGACTATGTGTCGGTGCCGGGGCAGGTGCGCACGGTGACCCTGGCCGACCGTTCCGAAGTCACCCTGGACACCGACAGTGCGATCTCCGTGGATTTCAGCGCGGGCGAACGGCATGTCCGGCTGCGTCGTGGCTCGGCGTTTTTCCAGGTGACCCATACCGGCGAGCCCTTTGTGGTGGATGCGCAGGGCGGCGAGGCGCGGGTGCTCGGCACGCAGTTCGAAGTGCGCCTGCAACCGGGTGGTGCGCGGGTGACGGTGTTGTCCGGACGGGTCGGGGTGCGCGCGAGTGCGGGCGCGCCGCAACAGATTCTCGGCGCCAACCAGCAGGTGGCCTATGTCGATGGTTCGGCGCAACCGTTGCATCCGGTGAACAGCGACCAGTTGCTGGCTTGGCGCCAGGGTTGGCTGAACTATTCGAAAGCCAGCGTCGCCGAGGTGGTCCAGGACCTGGGCCGGTATTACCCGGGACGGATCCTGGTATTCAACGACAGCCTGGCGGCACGGCGGATCAGCGGCAGTTTTCCGAACAAGGATCCGCGGGCGGTGCTCGATTCGTTGCAAGGCGTGCTGGGCTTTGAACAGCACAGCCTGCTGGGTCGGGTCATCGTCTTGCGCTGACCCGAGAAAATATTTTCAAAATAAAGGTGAGGTAAACCTGAAGCCCATCCGTGTAGTGGTTGAAAGTGCGATTCATTCGCATTAATGATTTCTCTACGTATGGGTCAGGCACACATGAAGTCCAGGGCAAAATCGGTGGCAGGCAGTTCGGTCAAGCGGTGGTTCGGCGCGTCGGCGCTGGCGGTATCGGGGTTGGCCTTGCTGCCCCCGGGCGTGGCCCTGGCAGCCGAGTCCGCGGCGCAGCACAGCGCGCAGTTCACCTTCGCCATTGCCGCCAAACCGCTGCCCCAGGCCCTGAACGACTTCAGTCGGGTGACCGGCCTGAGCGTGGTCTACACCGACGAAGCCGCCTACGGTCACCAGGCCCCGGCGATCAACGGGCAGATGAGCGCCGAGCAGGCCATGCAACAGCTGCTGAGCAACTCCGGTTTCACCTTCCGCCGCACCGACGACCACACCCTGGCCCTCGAACCCGTGCCGACCCAGGGCGCCCTGAACCTCGGCGCCACCACCATCAACGGCACCCCGCAGGCGTCCTCCACCAGCTACCAGCCGCCACAGGTCACCTCGGTGGCCCGTTCCAGCGCCTCGCTGCAGGAAATCCCGCAGACCATCAACGTGGTCTCGGCCCAGGTCCTGCGTGACCAGACCCCGCGCAACCTTGATGACGCGCTGAACAACATCAGCGGCATCACCCAGGCCAACACCCTCGGTAGCACCCAGGACGCGGTGATGATTCGTGGCTTCGGCGACAACCGTAACGGTTCGATCATGCAGGACGGCATGCCGCTGGTGCAGGGCCGCGCGCTGAACGCCACCACCGATCGGGTCGAAGTGCTCAAGGGCCCGGCCTCCCTGCTCTACGGCATCCAGGACCCGGGCGGGGTGGTCAACCTGGTCAGCAAGAAACCCCAGTTGGAGCAGTACAACGCCGTGACCCTGCGCGGCTCGACCTACGGCGCCGGCAAGAACGGCAGCGGCGGCAGCCTCGACAGCACCGGCGCCCTCGGCGATTCCGGGTTGGCCTACCGCATGGTCCTCGACCGTGAAGACGAAGATTACTGGCGCGACTTCGGTGCCCACCGCGAGACCCTGATCGCCCCGTCCCTGGCCTGGTTCGGCGAGACCACCAAGCTGCTGCTGTCCTACGAGCACCGCGAGTTCCTGACCCCGTTCGACCGTGGCACGGCCATCGACCCGCGGACCAACCACCCCTTGGCCATCCCCAAGGATCGCCGGTTGGATGAGCCGTTCAACAACATGGAAGGCCGTTCCGACCTGGTCCATTTCGAAGCCGACCACGACCTGAACGACAGCTGGAAAGCGCACCTCGGCTACAGCTGGAACCGCGAAACCTACGATGCCAGCCAGGTCCGGGTGGTTTCGGTCAACCCGGCCAACGGCACCCTGGTGCGCAGCATGGACGGCACCAAAGGCGCTCTGACCACCGACCGCTTCACCACCGCCAGCCTCGAAGGCAAGGTCGATGTGGCCGGCATGCAGCATGACCTGGTGTTCGGCATGGACGACGAGTACCGCAAGATCTACCGCTCCGACCTGATCCGCCAGAGCCCGCTGAACACCTTCAGCTACCTGGACCCGATCTACGGACGCGAAGTCCCGGGCTCCACCGTCAGCCCCAAGGACAGCGACCAGACCGACCTGCTGCGCAGCGACTCGCTGTTCGCCCAGGACTCGATCCACCTCAACGACCAGTGGATCCTGGTCGCCGGCGGTCGCTACCAGATGTATGACCAGTTCGCGGGCAAGGGCCGGCCGTTCCAGGTCAACACCAACGGCAATGGCGAGAAGTTCGTGCCGCGCGCCGGCCTGGTGTATCGCTACACTGACGAGCTGTCGTTCTATGGCAGCTACACCGAATCCTTCAAGCCCAACTCCACCATCGCCCCGTTGGCGGTGACCAGCAATACCCGCCTGGTGCTGGACGGCTCCCTTGAACCGGAACAATCCAAGGCCTGGGAAATCGGCACCAAGCTGGATATTCCAGGGCGCATCACCGCCACGGCGGCGATCTACGATATCCACAAGCGCAACGTGCTGGTGTCCGTCGCCGACGGCCTGACCACCCAGTACAGCATTGCCGGCCAGGTCCGTTCGCGCGGGCTGGAACTGGATGCCAGCGGTCAGTTGAGCGATCGTTGGAGCCTGATCGGCAGCTACGCCTACACCGATGCCCAGGTCACCAAGGACGCCAATTACCAGGGCAACCGCCTGCAGAACGTGGCGAAGAATGCTGGGTCGCTGTCGGCGGTCTACGACTTCGGTTCGATCATGGGCGGTGGCGACAAGCTGCGGGCCGGCGCCGGCGCGCGTTATATCGGTCATCGCACCGGGGATGCGGCCAACACCTTCGACCTGCCGGGCTACACCGTGGCCGATGCCTTCGCCACCTACGACACCAAGCTCGAAGGGCAGAAGGTCAAGTTCCAGCTCAACGTGAAGAACCTGTTCAACAAGGTCTACTACACCTCGGCGGTCAGCCAGCTGTTCGTCTCCATGGGGGATGCGCGCCAGGTGTCTGTCTCCAGCACCCTGGAGTTTTGATGAAACGAATCAGTGCAGTCCTGCTGGCCCTGACCCTGACCCTGAGTGGTACCGCCCTGGCGGCACCCGGGGAGGGGCGCCTGTACCAGCGTGAGCATCAGGTGACCTTGCCCGGCTCCGGCGACAGTTGGGGATTCGCCGCCCTCGATCCAACCCGGCCCTACCTGTTCCTGGCCCGTCGGGAAAACGGCCTGAGCGTGTTCGACGTGGCGAAACAGCGCCTGGTGAAAACCCTCGAGCATTCGGCAGGGGCCAACGCCGTGGTGTTCGTGCCCGAACGCAATCGCGTGTTCGTGCTCAACACCGACGGCAGCCTCGGCGTGGTGGAGCTGTCGAGCCTCAAGCTGCTCAAGCGTATTCCCGTGGCCCAGAGCAACCTCAACAGCGCGGTGTACGAGCCACATACCGGCCAGGTGATTGTCGTCAGCGGCCGGCGAGCGGATCGTTCGACGCTGTTTGTCTTCGACCCGCAACAGGAAAAGATCACCGCCGCCCATGAACTGGACGTGAAGAAGATCGACCCGTTGCTGGTCAAGGGCGATGGCAGTTTCTTCCTGCCGATGCGCGACGAAGGCAAGGTGGCGCGGTTTTCCGCCAGCACCTTCGAAGTGCTCGACAGCTGGAGCTTCGAGGGTTGCCCCAAACCCAGCGCCCTGGCCGAGGACAAGCCCGGACAGCGCCTGTTCGTCGCCTGTCGTGGCGAGCAGCCCCGGCTGATCGTGGCCGACCTGGAGAGCGGCGCGGTCAAGGCCAGCCTGCCGATCACCCGGGACGTCAACGCCCTGGCCTGGGATGCCCGGCAACATCGGCTGATCATCCCCAGCGGGGTGGACGCCAACCTGACGCTGGTGGAACAGACGGACCTCGATCACTACCGTACGCTGGGTAGCGTCAGCACCTTGCCGATGGCCTACAACATGGCGTTCGACCCGCTGAGCGGCAAGGTCTACCTGCCCGCCATGGACTTCACCCTGCCGGCGACCGCCAAGGGCGAAGCCAAGGCCGATCCACTGTTTCACGCCAACAGCTTTTCCGTCACCACCCTGGCGCCCTGAACCACAAACCCTGTCCCCGGAAAACGAATCGCCACGCATGGATTCCGGGGACGGTGTTCCCGCATAATTCCCCCGTTGACTCGCTAAGTACCTTGTTCTTACGTGCCTCCTGAGTGATGAGTCGCGGGTAGCGGCTATTGTGTGTTTATTGGTTGAGTTCGAGGCGGAAGATGAATTCGGTACAGGGTTTCATGGGCAAGGGCGTCGCGTTGGCGTTATGCGTACTGTTGGCGGCCTGTTCGAGCAAGGCGCCGAAGGCTCCCGAGCCGGCCCGGACGGTGGTCCTGCAAGCAGCGCAGTTGCCATTGCCGTTGCCACGCTCGGCCTTTTGCGCCGGGCTCGACAGCGTATTGCGCGCGCCGGCGTTGCAAGGCGCGACGACTTCGTTGGTGGTGCGCGAGGCGAACAGCGGCAAACTGGTGTGTGAATACAACCCGCAATTCCGCCTGATTCCGGCTTCCAGCCTGAAGCTGGTGACCACGGCGGCGGCGATGGAAATCCTCGGTGCCGATTATCGGTTTTCCACCACCCTGTTGAGCAGCGGTGTGCAGCAAGGCAACGTGCTGAACGGCGACCTGTACCTGCGCGGCACGGGTGACCCGAGCATGCGCCAGGAAGACTACCAGGCCCTGGCGGCCGGGCTGGCGCGTAAAGGCATCACGCGGGTACGCGGACGGCTGATCCTCGATGACACCGCCTTCGACCACGAACGGCTGGGGGTCGATTGGTCCGCCGATGATGAGCAACAGTATTTTGCGGCGCAGATTTCCGCGCTGAGCGTGTCGCCGAACGCGGACCTCGATGTCGGCTCGATCCTGGTGAATGTGCGTGCCGGTGGCGCCGCGCGCCAGCCGGTTCGGGTCAGCTTCACCCCGGCCAACCACTACATGAACGTGCTCAACCGGGCCACGACCGGCCGTGGCGGTCCGCTGGTGGTCAGTCGCGGCCATGGTGGCAACCTGTTGCGCATTGACGGCGCGTTGCCCAAGGGCGCGGAGCGCATTGCCCAGGTCAGCGTCTGGGAGCCGACCGGGCTGGTGGCCGATCTGTTCCGCAGCGCCCTGCTCCAGCAGGGGATCGCGGTGGAAGGCGGCAGCTTGCTGGGTGTCGCCACGCCGGCCGCGGCCCAGCCGCTGGTCGAGCACCAGTCGCCGGTCCTCGCGGAGCTGATGCCGCCGCTGCTCAAGTTGTCGAACAACAATATGGCGGAGATCCTGCTCAAGTCCATGGGCCGCAAGACCGCCCATGAGGGCACGGCGGCGGCGGGTGTGGCGGCGGTCAACGGGTTCCTGCAGGGGCACGGGGTGGCGTCGGCGCAGTTGCTGCAGTTCGATGGTTCCGGTTTGTCACGGCGTAACCAGGTGTCGGCGCAGACCCTCAGCGATTTGCTGCTGGTGGCGCGCAGTCGCCCCTGGTTCCAGGCCTGGTATGCGGCGTTGCCGGTTGCCGGCAATTCCGAGCGGATGATCGGCGGCACCCTGCGCAAACGCCTGCATGGTACGGCGGCGGCGAACAACCTGCATGCCAAGACCGGTAGCATGGGCGGTGTGTCGTCGCTGGCCGGTTATGTCACCAGCCGTGATGGGCGGCTGCTGGTGTTCGCCATGCTGAGCAACAACTACCTGGTCGGTGGGCGGCAGGTCAAGGCGGTAGAGGACCAGGTGGTGACGGCGTTGGCCAACAAGGTTGACTGAAAAAACGGCATCTTGAAAACACCGCATAACCTGTAGGAGCAGGGCTTGCCCGCGAAGAGGCCCCTGAGATCGCCAAAAGCTTCGCGGGCAAGCCCTGCTCCTACCGGAATGGGGTTGCCACAGGGACGGTGTTCGGCTTTAGTGCGCGAAGGCTTGCCGGTACTCGCCGGGCGTTGCGCCCAGCACCTGGCGAAACCGATTGGCGAAATGACTGGCACTGGCAAACCCGCACGCCAGGGCAATCTCCCCAAGTGGTTGCCCGCTGCTACGCAACAGCAGTCGCGCCCGCTCCAGGCGCCGCGCCAGTACATATTGATGGGGCGGCAAGCCGAAGCTGGTACGAAACATCCGCGCAAAGTGGTATTCCGACAGCGCGCACAACCCGGCCAACTCACCCAGGCTCAACGGCTGGTCCAAGCGGCTGTCGATGTACTCCACCAACAGCCGTCGCTGATGCGCCGCCAAACCGCCTTTCAATCGCAAGCCCTGGCGCATCCCCACCTGATTGAGCAACGTATGGCCGATCAACTCGTGGGCCAGGCTGCTGCTGAGCAGGCGCCTCCCGGTTCGTCCCAGTCCAGGCTGATCAGTTGGCGAAAGCGCAGGGCCTGCTGCGGGTCATCCAGAAAAGTATGTTCCTGCAACTGCAGCTCACGGGGCTCACGGTCCAACAGCGTCACACAACCGAGCGCAAACTGTTCCGGACTGAAATAGAGGTGGGCCAGGCGAATACTGCCGTTGATCACCCAACCGGACTGATGTTCGGCGGGCAGGATGCAGAGTTTGTCCGGGCCGCCCTTGGTGTCCGGGCGGTCACGGCGAAAGGTCCCGGTGCCGCCGGCGATATAGCAGGACAGGGTGTGATGACCGGGGGCTTCGTAGTCCTGGGCGTCGTGGTGATTGCTCCACAAGGCCGCGGCCAGGCCGTCACCGAGCTCCGCGCTGTGCTCCAGGCGCGAATGGGGCGAGCGGTTCAGGGCTTGAAAGACTTGCAGTGTATCCAGTGCGGGCATGGTCTGTTCTCCAACGCCTTGCATCCTACTCCGTCGCGTAATGCCCTGGCAGTCGCGGGCCGATAAAAGCGCAAGTTTTTGCAAGCGCGGGAGCGGCTTGTCCGCAGACACTGAAGCCTGTCTTCTGGAGTCTGCCGCATGAACCTGTTTCTCTACCTGCTCACCGTATTGATCTGGGGCACCACCTGGATCGCCCTGAAACTGCAACTGGGGGTGGTGGCGATTCCGGTTTCCATCGTCTATCGCTTCGGCCTGGCGGCGCTGGTGCTGTTCGTCCTGCTGCTGCTCAGTCGCCGCCTGCAACCGATGAACCGCCGCGGTCACCTGATCTGCCTGGCCCAGGGCCTGTGCCTGTTCTGCCTGAATTTCATGTGTTTCCTCACCGCCAGCCAGTGGGTGCCCAGCGGCCTGGTGGCGGTGGTGTTTTCCACCGCGACCTTGTGGAACGCCCTCAACGCCCGGGTGTTCTTCAAGCAGAAGATTGCCCGCAATGTGCTGATGGGCGGCGCCCTTGGCCTGCTCGGACTCGGTTTGCTGTTCTGGCCGGAACTCTCCGGGCACACCGCCGGCCCGCACACCCTGCTGGGCCTGGGGTTGGCCTTGCTCGGCACGCTGTTTTTCTCGGCCGGCAACCTGTTGTCCAGCCTGCAGCAGAAGGCCGGGCTCAAGCCGCTGACCACCAACGCCTGGGGCATGCTCTACGGCGCGACGATACTGGCGGTCTACTGCCTGGTCCAGGGCATCCCGTTCGCGATGGAATGGAACATCCGCTATATCGGCTCCTTGCTGTACCTGGTGATTCCGGGCTCGGTGATCGGCTTCACCGCCTACCTGACCCTGGTCGGGCGCATGGGGCCGGAGCGCGCGGCCTACTGCACGGTGCTGTTTCCGCTGGTGGCGCTGAATGTCTCGGCCTATGCCGAGGGTTATCACTGGAGCGCGCCGGCTCTGCTCGGACTGGTGGCGGTGATGGCGGGCAACGTGCTGGTGTTCCGCAAGCCAAGGGCCGCGCTGCGCTCGACGTCGGCCAGGATGGCCTGACGGACAGCAGATTTATGTAGATCAGCCGCCGCTCCATGGCCCGATAACCTGACGCTTTCCACGGCGTATCAGGAAGGACAGGCCATGAACCGATCAGTTGAACCAGGCACCGCTGTCGACCCGGGGGATGAGCCTCCGCCTCCCGCCGAGGTCGACGATCCCTTGTTGGCGGGGTTCATGCAGCGCGACGTCGACCTGCTGCACAGCGAGGAAAGCTGGGCACGACAGCAGGTCGTCGAGCAACTGGCGATTTCGTTCAAGGCGGCCATGGGGCCGCTGCATGAAGCCGAACAGCGCACCTGGCTGGGCAGCTATCGCCGGTTGATGGAGGCCCGGGCGACCCTCGACGAGGAGAGCCACAAGGTTGTCGACACCTTCGAAAAGGCCGGTCTGGCCAAGCTGCGCGAACGCCTGCGGGAAGCCTCGGGCCTGGACCTCGACCCGCAGACCACCTATCTGCACACCGTGATCGATTCGGCGGCGGCTGTCCGGCAGCCCGTGGCTGAAGGCCCGCCGGTGCAGGTGGAGTCGTTCGAGCGGCGCATCGGCACGGTCACGGTCTCGACCATGACCTTGTGGCAGGCCGCCTGCCTGAATTTCGCCTTCTCCGATTCCAGCTACGCCAACCTCAAGCGGCGCTGGATTTCCTTCGACAAAAAAGTCGATATCTCCGATCGACGCTGGCTGCTGGCGACGGAGGTGTTTGTCCGGATCGTCCGCGAGCTCAATCTGGGCGCCGTGCTCAAGCCCCATGTGGCGCGAGCCATGGCCGTGGAAGGGCGGTTGTATCAGTCGATACTGGCGTTTGCTCATGCGCAGATTCACTTTGCGCTGTACGACGCGGCCCGCCAGCCGACTCTCACCGGTCTGAGCTACGGCGCCTTCGTCGCCTTGCGGGACGAACTGGCGACGGCGCGTCCCCGACTCAAGGGCGCCTATGTCGCGCTGCGCCTGACCGGCGGCCTGCAGGCGCGTCTGGATCGGGTGCTGGAGTCCGTCGAAAGCGCGTTGCTGCATCTGTTCGAGGTCGAGCACGAGCCCCTGGAACTGATCTACCTGCCCCTGCAAATCTTCGAGGTCTCGGGTCAGCCGGGTCTTTACAGCTATTGCGTCGACCGCCCCGGGGGAGCCTTGCGTTACCACGATTCAAGAGCGGCGTTCGAACAGGACTTCAAGGCGCAACTGGAAAAAGACAGCAGCAGCGGGCAATTGGGCTGGTTGATCTCGTCGCTGGCGTTCAAGCAGCAGCATCAGTTCTGGCAATGGCTCAAGGATCACCCCAAGCCCAGGCGCCTCACCTGGATGTCGACCTTCGAGGACCTCTACAAGTGGATCTGGTCGGGGGGCGGGGTTGAGGACCTGGCTTTCGTGTATGGCGATACGCTTGCCGATTTCAGCCCCGGCCAGGCCTTGGCCGAGTTCTATGCCTGGCGTTTTCGCTTGAATACCGAAGCGATCGCGGTCTCCAAGACCGAACACGATCTGCAAGCCGTCAAGGAGGGCTTCCTTGAAGTCATGCACCTGCTGCTCAATGTCCTGATGCTGCCGGTGCCGGGCGGTTTCGGGATCCTGGGGCGGATACTCGCGGTGACCATGTTCGCCCAGTTGGGCGTGGAATTGGCCGATGGCATCCTGGCGACTTTCCAGGGGCGTCCCAAGGCGCTGGGGCAAGCGCTGGCCAGCGTCGGCATGGCGATCCTGACCGGGGCGGCGCTCGGTTATGCCGGACAGGTCCTGGAGCGGCGGCTGCAGGCTTTGTCCCTGGAGGTCGGACGTTGGCGCAAGGTGACGGCGGCCCAGGGACCGCCCCGGCTGTGGAAGGTCGACCTGAGCGGCTATGGGGTTTCCGTGCGAGGGCTGCGGGAACGCTTTGTTGCCGATGAGCGCGGGCTTTTCGAGGAAGGCGGGGTACTGTTCGGCGAGGTGCGCGAGCCCGGCGGATCGATTCAGGTCAGGCTGGAATACGATGCGGTGCTCAAGCGTTATGTGGCGGTCGCGCCCGAACCGTCGGGATTTCGTCCGGCCATGCGCTATGACCGGCAAGAACGATGCTGGAAGCCGGACCTGGATGACAGCCATACCCTGAGCGATGCCCGTTGGCTGGAACGGATGATGGTCCAGGGGAATGCCGAACAGGCCGAGACGCTGTTGACCATCAGCGGTGTTCGCCGTGAGGCGCTGGAAGAGGTCTGGGCGGGCGGGTTGCCCCCGGCATCGCTGGTCGAGGCCGAGCGCCGCCGACAGATCGACGCGGGCCTCGATGCGTTGATCGGCAGCCGTGATGCGCGGCTGAGCTTGCCGGCGGATGCCGAGCGTGTGCTGTTCTGCCTGCTGCCACGCTTGTCCGATTGGCCCGAAACCACCGGGTTGTTTATCCATGGGCCCGAGGGCGAGTTGCTGGCGGTCCATGGCCGCCAGGAGCGGCCAACCGACTTCGAGCACCGGGTGGCGATTCGGCGCCTGGAAGAGGGCGGGTATGTCGAGCAGCCGGCCGATCCACTGCTGCTTCCCGACGGTCTCGCCCATGAAGAGGGGGTACAGGCACTGATCCTCGGCCTGTTGCCCGAGGGTTGCCCGCTCAAGGGCGACTTCCAGCCCTTTGTCCGTCGCCAGTGGAACAAGGCGATACGCCAGCAGGTCAACGCCCTGGCCCGGCTTGAACGCCAGGCGTTGTTCGAGATGCTTGGCGCCCACGACGGCATGGACCGCTCCGCCTCGCTGGCACCCGCCCGCCATTACCTGTCGCTGGTCGCGCCGTCCCTGCCGTCGCTGGTGTTCAAGCTCCGGGCCTTGTACCCCGCGCTGTCGCTGGCGCGCATCGCCGAATATCTACGGCGTATGCCCTTGGAGCCGCTTCAGCGCCAACGGCTGCTGGAGCACGGCGAATTGTCCGGCGCCCATGCCCGGGCGTTGGCCGATGCGCAAGCCATGACCCGCCTGGGCCGGGCGCTGGACGGGATCCATCAGGCCCGCTCATTTAACCGCGACACCGATCAGTGGTTGCAACTGGCCGGTGAGTTGCTGGTCCGCGAACAATTGGGAACGGCCCTGTGCCCACGGGTCAGCACGAGCCCGACTCACGACAGCTTCTACCTCGCCCTGGCGGCGCTGTTCAAACCCCATGAGCTGAGCCAGTTGGGCGTGCCCTCGGCGACCGACGTGAAGGCATTGCGCACGCTGCTCGCCAGAGTCCTGGAGCGCCGGCGGGCGGCTGACGGGCGTATCTTGCTGCCGATCGAGCATTGCCGGGAGGCGGTCGCCCTGCCGTCGACCCTGATCCCCGACGCCGCGGGTCTCTATCGCCAGGGCGACAACACCTACCTGTCGCTTGAGGGCGGCCTTTATCGCATTGAAAACACGGGGTTGCCCGAGGATTGGCGAATCAACCCCGCCGCTCTGCCGGGGGCCTATACACCGCGCCTGGAACATAACGGCGCCAGTGCCTGGTGGCACGAGTTCGAAGACCCGCTGGGGTGGGATGGCCTGACCGCCTTTCGGCGCCTGGGCGGGCAGGCGGCGTCGTTTTCCGAGACGGTTGCCCGACAGATACTGGCGGTGAGCGATGCATCCGACAGCCAGTTGCGGCAGACGATTTTCTGCAATCAACGACCTCCGGCCTTCCTGCTGTCGGTCATGCAGCGCTTCAGGGATTACCTGGATATCGAGCGGAATATCGCCTCGCTGACCTGGCGCTCGGCGGAACTGCCGGCGTTGTTCAAAACGGCGCTCAATGGTCTCAGCTCCGCGGACGATCTGTGGCTGGCCCTCGATCCGGGCTTGTCGGGAAACCAGTTGGTCGGCTACCTGCTGCGTCGCCTGGCGAGTGATCCACGACGGGTCAGGCAGGCGCTGGCCGACGGTCTGTCCGGCCAGCGCGGCCAAGCGGCGAAGCCTTTGCCGAGACTGCTGGAACAGGTTTTTGCCGACCTGCCTGGCGGGGTGGCCGAGGAGATACTGGAGCACAGCGAATCATGGCAACGTCAGCTGATCACCGACTCGCGACGCATACCGCTGGCGTTGGCCGAAGAGGCCCACTGGTGGTGCGAGGAAGCTCTCCTGGGCCGGGCCCTCATGGGGTTGAGCCCGGACGGGTTGAGCAATGCCCATAGCGATCAGGTCTTGTTGGTGGTACTCAAGGCCCTGCCGGGTTGGCCGGAGCAGGCGCGGATCGAAATCCGCGAGACGGGCGTCGACGGTCCGCTGCTGGACAGCAGCGGCAGCGTCGATATCGACAAGCGACGCGTTGTGGTCAAGCGGCCCGACGGTTATGAGTCGTTTATCGTCGAGGGCGAGCAGGTTTCCCGACAGGGCACGGCGCAAAGCGACCTGCTGCTGGCCTTGTCCCGCGTGGTCCAGGATCTGCCCGCCCGCTTGCCCTGGGGAGGCGCGCAAGGACCGGAGGCGCTGTTGAAAAACCTGATCAGCCAGCAGGCGATTCGCCAGCGCGCCGAACTGCGCCAACGGCTCGGCTTGCGTCCCGCTCCTCCCTGGGCCTCACTGCCGCGCCGTCTGGTGCGCCAGCGCAGCGGTCAGATTGGCATCGCGATGAGCGGGCGCGGCAGGAACCTGCCGGGGGTGGAGCTGTTTGGCCGGTTGAAAAAACTCTATCGCGGTGCCACCAATCAGGAGTTGTTCGACCTGCTGCGCGCGGCAGGTAGCACCAGCGCGGAGCAACGGCGGGCGGTCGAGGCGTTGGAGCGCGACTACATCACGTTGAAAAACGAGCTGGTGACCTGGGTCGATGCCCCACGCGGCGCGGACGGAATGGCATGGGACGTGAACTTCAGGATGCGCATGGCCATGGCGTCGCGGATCAGGCGTTGCTGGCGCTGGGAAAGCCGCAATCTGCTGGGCGGCCTGTTGCTGCTCGAAGGCTTTGCGGTCGAGCAGATGCCCAGGCTCAGTGTGTCGTTCAGGCACGTTACCCAACTGCTGGTGCGCGACATGAACCTTGAGATCAGCTATGTGAATGCGTTCCTGAGCGCGTTTCCTGCCTTGAAGCACCTGCGCCTGTATGGCGCCGGCCTCAAGCGTCTGCCCCCTGAGATTGGCCAGATGAAGGCGCTGGAAGAACTCGACCTGGAGGAAAACCAGATTGTCCTGACCGAGCCTGCGGCCTTGCAACTGGTCGGGCTGAAAAGCTTGAAAATACTGAACTTGCGCGGGAATCCACTGAAGCTGCTCCCCGATTTCGGTGCCCTGTCCGACTTGCAGTCACTGAACCTGAGCCGGACCGGCATGGATTCATGGCCCTCGGGTACGGTCTTTCTCAAGAGCCTGGCCTACATGAACCTGGCCCATAACCGGATCCGCCAGGTACCCGATACCCTGCTCTCGGCTCCGCGGCTGCTCAAGCGTGGCGTGCATCTGGAGGGTAATCCGCTGGAGCAGGACGCGCTGGCCAAACTATCGGTCGATGCTCGCAAACAAAAGGGCGAGGGCATTACCTTCGGGCTGTCCATCGCCGAGCTTTCAGGGCCTGTCGGTATCGAAGCCTGGGGCTCGGCCGTGGAGCGTAGCGATGAGCAGAACTGGATCTGGCAACGGCTCAGGGATGATCCGGACGCCGATGCATTCTTCGACTTCCTGGAGCAATTGAGCGCCTTGGCGACCTTCTATGATCCGCAGTTTTCCGCTGTGCGCAGAGATCTGACGCAACGTGTCTGGCGGGTGCTCGAGGCGATAGCCGAAAGCGCGGATTTTTGCGAACAGCTGTTTATCCGGCAACTGGTGTTGACGGCCGAGGGGACGGGCAGGTTGCGGGTGTTCAACGAACTGGAGTTCGCGGTGCTCTGCCGCCAGGCCTTGAACGAGGTCGACAAGGCCACGGCCCAGGCCCGGCTGCTGCGCTTGCTCAAAGGCAAGTTCCGCTTGCAGGTGCTTTGGAACAAGGTCGCCGATCTGGGTGTTTACCGGGCTTATTGGGAGCTGTTGGCCGAGCGACTGGAATTGCCCGACCTGTTCAACGGACGTTTCTATAAGGAGCAGGTGATGTTGAGCGATGCTCAGCTCGAGGTCATGGTCCAGCATGTCCGGCGGATGGAAACGGCGGCGGAGCCGGTGGGCCTGCATCGTTACCTGAAGTCGGATATTGCCTGGCGCAGGTTTCTGGAGCGGGCCTACCGGGAGGATTTCCAATCGTTGCCCGAGCCGGAGCGTAACGCGCGGATCGACACGCTGACGATCAGTGCCCTGAGTGACACGACCCCTGTCGTATTTAGTTAGAACCGTTGCCCGGGGAGGGAGGGCTAGGCTGGGCTTTTCCAGCAATGAAAAGAGCAACCATGGACGCTTCCCACCCCCTTCCCGACCCAGCTGTCGAGCTTGAGACCCAATCGCTCATTGAAGAGCAACAAGGCTTTGTGCACTCACGCAAGAGTTGGCGATTCGCGGATATCGGCAATCATCTGTTGTCCGTTTCCGCCGCAGCGATGGGGCCCCTGAACGAGGTCGAGCGGCTGACCTATACCAGCGCGTTTCGCTACCTCGGCAAAATGACCGAGGCTGTCGAAGCCGAGAATCGCAAGCTCGGCAGCGCCTTCGAGCAGGACGGGCTCAAGCGTTTGCGTGAAGCCTTGCGCGAAAGCACCGGGCGCGACCTGGACCCCCGCAAGATCTATATCCACACCCTGCACATGGAATTCAAGGAGAGCGGTTGGGTACCCGGCCAACGCAACAAGCGGGCCTACGATTCCAACGCACCGTTGGCCCATGTCTACAGTTTGTCGCTCTGGCAGGCGGCCTGCCTCAACTTCGGTTTCGGCGATCTGTTCAGCTCCAACCAGGTGCGTGCCAGCTGGATCAACGAGCGGCCCGGCCCCGGCTATCGATGGGGCTTCCCGCCCCATGAAATCAACCAGGTCAGCATGATGCCGATCCACGACTTCGTGAGCATCGCCCGCGAGCTGGATTTCGGACGCGATCTCAAGGCGCGCGTGGACAAGGCGCTGGGCGAGGGGGGCGTGCTGGGCCAGCACCTGGAGCAGATGGCCTGGGCCGAGATCCTGTTCCATCCCTACGAGGCCTATCGCAATGGCGCCGCCACCGGGGTCACCAACGCGCCCTTCACTGTCCTGCGCCATGCTTTATGGAGCGCGCCGGACAGCGTGACGGTGAATGCCGTATCGATCCGGCTCCCGGACAACGAAGTCGTGGCCATTCTGAAAAAGGTCAACCTCTCCTATCAACTGGGCAAGGCGCTTTTTGGCGAGAGCGACGTGATCTCCAGTTTTCTCGAACTGCCGTTGTTCACCTTCGAAATCGAGCGGTTCGACGGTGTTTTCAGTTACTACCCGAACCGCCTGGGCGGGGCGTTGCGTTATCACTGCGACAGGTCAACGTTCGAGACCGAGTTCAAGCAGCAGCTCAAGGACGACAATGGGCAAAAGCGCCTCAACTGGTTCCTGGCGCCGTTGAGTATCAAGCAGCAGGCCGTGGTGCGCGATATCGTCACCGAGCATCCACGCCCGGAAGGGCTGAACGCCGTGACCGGCGGGCTCTACGATGCCTTCCATTGGGCTTTTCCGGCGCCGCTGCTCGAAACACTCCAGTGGAAGTACCTGGAGCTGACGACCACGCCCGCGCAGGCATTGAGAGACTACTACCGACAACGTGACCAGCAGAACCTCAACGAACTGGCGGTCGAACGCTCGGTTCAGGATTGGCGCGCATTTATCGAAGGTGCCAGTGCGGTCCTCGATGAAGTGCTCGGCCTGTTGCTGTTGCCGGTGCCGGGCGGGCTGCGCGGCATGGGGCGGGTGGTGCAGATCGCCCTGTTCGGGAGCCTGGGCTACAACTTTATCCAGGGCCTGACGGAAGCGGCGAAAGGGCGCCCGGAGCAACTGGCCCAGTCGGTCATCGATATCGGCAATCTGTTGATCAGCGCGGGCCTTCATCGCAACGCGGTGAAGTGGTCGATGCGCCGTCACCGCGAACTGCAGCGTTGCCTGGGTGCCGTGCACCGGGTCCAGGTGGCGGGCAAGCATACCCTCTGGGCTTCCCGGCTGGACCGTTATGTCAGCGTGAAAATCGGTCTGCTGCATGGCGAAGCGGTGCGGGCCTCCGGGGTGATCGAACGGGAAGGCAAGCCATACGGCGAATTTCTGGTGGAGGGCGAACGGCGGGCATTCGAGCTGGCCCACGATCCCGTCTCCGGGCAATACACCCTGATGCATCCGGACCCCAACGTATTCCGCCCGGCGGTGAACTTCGACCAGGACCTGCAGCGTTGGCAACTGGCACTGGACAACCCCGAGCCGCCGACCCTGAGCCAACTGGGCGAGCGACTGCTGCCCGGCGGGCCCTTGACCGGCCAGGAGCTGACCCGCTTGAGCCGGATCAGCGGGAGCAGCTCGCACACCCTGCAGCGGGTCTGGGCGGGCGAGCCGGCGCCGGCCGCGCTGGTCGACACCATCAAGCGGCATAACACCGACCGCGCCCTGCAGGCCTTGAGCGCGCCATTGGTGTCGCGGCTGCCGTTGCCCGAGGAGGCGGATCGGGCGCTGTTCTCGGCGTTGACGCAATTGCCGGAGTGGCCGGACGAGCTGGCCCTGAGTATTCATGACCAGGAAGGCGCGCTGCTGGAGGCCTACGGGAAAAAAGACACCCTGGCTGAACATGATCTGCATGTTTCGATACGCCGTCTGGCGGATGGCGGGTATGTGGATCACGCTGCGCCGGAGGCCATCGCCGATCACGATCTGGGGCCGGTGGGGTTGATTCTTGGGTTGTTGCCGAGCGATGCGGCGATAAGCCGGCCCGTTGCGCCCAACCAGGCGTTTTCGAGCAGGGCCGTTATCCTCCGGCGGCGGGTGGTTGATCTTGTCATTCGTGAAAGAGTCCACTTGTTCGAAGCCCTGAGCCGTTATCCGGGGCGGCTGAAGTCCGAGCGGTCGGAATTGGCGCCGGGTCTGCGCAGGTTTCTTCCGGTGGCAAGCACGCCGCGACCGGCCTTGCTCGAACAGACCCTGACCCTGCATCCGGACCTGTCCCCCGCGCGGGTTGCCGAGTGGTGGCGCAGCCAGCCATTGTCGAGCGCCGAACGGGCCGGGTTCATGACCTCGGGCCTGTTGCCCGAAGGCCCTCGCCATGGGCTCGCGCAAGCAGCCAGAAGCCTGAGCCTGGAGCGGGCGCTCGATGGCATCTATCACCGCCGGGCCTGGAATGCGTCGACGGATGCCTGGGCCCGTGAAGGCATGGCGGCGCTGCTCGGGCAAAAACTCGGGATGACCCTGGAGATTACCGAGGTCCGGCCTGGGCAACCCGTGGCGCCGGTGGCCGCCGACCCGGCGGGCAAGCAGGTGCTGCTGCGCCATCACGGGCAGGGACGTTATGCGGTATTCGATACGCTCAGCCAGGATGAGCGCCCGGTCCCGGCGGGCGATGACAACTTCTACAAGGCGTTCAACCGCGCGTTGAACCGTGATGATCAGATCCGCCTGGGGATCAACGATGCGACAGCGGACAATGCCGGGCGATTGCGCCGCGACGCGGGGGACGCCCTGACGGACCGGCGCACCGAGGACGGTGATATACGGCCCTGGAACGATTCGGCGCAGGCCTACCGGCAACCCGTCGACCTGCCTGCCGGGCTGGAACCCGATTCGCTGGGGCTGTATCGCTGGCAGGACAAGACCTGGCTGCCCCTGGATGACGGGTTGTTCGAGGTCGACCGGCATCCGGTTTTCGACGACTGGGGCATCGAGCATCCGCGCTTGCCCGGAGCTTACCGGCTTGAGCTGGAGCACAACGGCGCCGGTGCCTGGTGGCATGAGCAGGAGCAGCCGCTGGAATGGGAAGGGCTGAAGCTGTTTCGGCGGCTGGGTGAGCGGGCGGCGGCGCAATCCGATGAGCTGGCGCGACAACTGATGGCGATCTGTGATGTCAGCGAGAACCAGTTGCGCAAGGTGCATGTGACCCGTTCGCGGGCACCGGGCCTGCTGATGGATA
Organism: Pseudomonas sp. MWU12-2345; assembly: GCF_023242385.1. Lineage (NCBI taxonomy): Bacteria > Pseudomonadati > Pseudomonadota > Gammaproteobacteria > Pseudomonadales > Pseudomonadaceae > Pseudomonas > Pseudomonas sp. MWU12-2345. The sequence goes on from NZ_JALLJA010000008.1 coordinate 223,084, forward strand.
CGTTGCAGCGGGTGGACAGTCATGTGCGGGTCGGCGACAGCCTCGATCTGCTGGGTAGCACCGGCCAGCTCGACAAGGTGCTGAGCCGGGCGCTCGAACAGTTGAACGATCAGGAACGCCTCGCACTCTTCGGTGACAGCGAGCGGGATGAAGCGAGCCGTGTGCAGGCGCTGGGTGAAAAAAACCGCGAGGACACCCGGGCACTCAAGAGCCTGCTGGGCAATGCGCTTGAGCGGGCCCGGGCGCCTGACAGCGATCCGTCGACCGCGCTGATTCGTCGGCTTTTCCCCAGCCTGCCGGAGCCGCTGGCCCGGGAGATCGTCGAGCAGGCCGATGACCCGCAGATCCGAGAGATGGAAACCGGCAAGCTGCCTCTGGCGCTGGGGCAAGAGGCGCGCTGGTGGATTCAGGATGTCCGGCTCGCTCGGGCGCTGGAAGGGTTTCAGGTCGACAGCCTGATCAATGGCGACAACGACCGGCTGGCCTTGCATCTGCTCGAACATCTGCCGGGATGGCCGGCCGACCTGCGTATCGAGATCCGCGAGACCTCGGCCTCGGGGACGCTGCTCGACAGCCTGGGCAGTGCCGATGCGTCCCAGCGGGCAGTGATCGTCAAGTCCGCCGAAGGCTACGCGCCTGCCGCCGGTCAGGGTCGTGGCCTGCATCCGGTGAGTCGCAACCTGATTCCCTCGATAGTGGCCGCGTTGCCGGAGCCCGCGCGCAGGGCGCTGGTCCCCAGCGGGTTTGCCAGCCAGTTGCGGCGAGACCTGGCCGGTGCGGCGGTCGCTGACCGTGGGCGGGCGAAGCGCTTGTTGGGCATGCGCCCCGAGATCCCCGGTTTCGTGCCGCCCCGGCGTCTGGCCGACGGCCGGGTCGGCTATGAACTGAGTGGTGGTGAAGGGCGGCACAATCGGCAATTGAAGCGTTTCAGAGGCCTGTATTCGGGCTATTCCTATGCCGAAGCGTCTCGGCAGTTGGCGCTGCTGGGCGAGGATTTCGCCAGTCGTGACGGGGTGATCCGTCAACGGGTTCGGGAGCTGGACGCACTCCGAGGCGATCTCAAGCGCTGGCGCCAGACGAGGTATAACGCTGAATCACGGGCGCATTTGTATCAGTTTGCCAAACGCATCAAGCAGTGTTGGCGCCGGGAAACCTTGCGCGCCCCCGCACAAAACAGTGGGGAAGCCGGTTACTTGCTGAGCCTGGACCGTCTGGAGGTCAGTCGCTTTCCGTTATTTCCCCGAGTGGCCGACTTTTCCCACGTCACGCGCTTGTCGATGCGCAGTATGCAGATCGAGGCGCCAGTGTTTCTCGAACAGTTCCTGCGCCAGTTCGTGTCGTTGCAAGAGCTGGATTTATCCTACAATCGTCTGTCCGATTTTCCTGCATTGGAAGGCTCGATGCGCGAGCTGCGCCGGCTCAAGCTGGCGCATAACCGCATTGTCTTTCCCCGGGGCGGTCATCGGCGCCTGGCTGGCATGAGCGAACTGGTTCATCTGGACCTGAGTGATAATCCGCTGGGGCATCCACCCGATCTCGACGAGCTGCATTTGTTGAGAAAGCTGGATCTGCACAATACCCGGATAGAAACCTTGCCTGAGGGAATCGAGCAACTGCGCCAACTGGTCTTTGCCGACTTGAGCGATAACCGCATTCGGGATATTTCGGGACGGGTCCTCACCGGGTTCGCGGCCGCCAGGGCAGAGGATGCTGAACCGGTAGCGGTGGCGCTGACCAACAACCCGCTTTCAGGCAATACGCGGTGCCGCCTTCAATATTTCAAACTGAGTCATCCCACTAGCCGTTTCGGTTTTGATGTGCCTGAACTGGGGGGGCTCGATCTGTGGCTGGGGGGGCATTCGGCGGGCCTCGACGAGGCGCTTACGCAGGCCTGGCGGAGCTTGTCCGACGCCTCGGGGGATGAGTTCCTGGGGTTTTTCAGCGAGTTGGCCAAGCTTCCCGAGTTGTATCTGGAGAGCAAGGATGCGATTCGCGACGACCTGGTCAGGCATATGGAGTACCTCTTCTCTTTGGGGGCACAGGATCGGGAGTTGCGTAACCGGCTATTCGATATCGTCCACTACGGTCGGCTGGGGGACTCGTCGGCCTTTGAGATTTTCCGGCAACTGGAGCTGGAGGCGTTTTATGCGTTCGCCCGTCGCCAGACCGAGGCGAGTGAGACGGAGCTGATGACCTTTGTGCTGGCCCGGGGAGAGTTCCGCTTTTTCACCTTGCACAATGAGGTGCACAGACAGAACGTCCAGAATCCGGAGGGGCGCTTTCGGGCCTACGTCTGCCAGCTCGGCGAGCTTCACCTGCCTCCGCTGTTTCTTGACGACATACCGCCGACGGTGCTTGAGCCAGGGGCGGCCGAGTCCATGCACGGGCTTGTCCTGCACGTCGAAACGACGCAAGGGCTGGACAATATCTTGATGGGCAACCGCCATTGGCAGACGTTTCTGAAGAACAGCCATATCAGCGAGCACGACCAGCTATTTGGCGAATTTTTCGACTATGAACCTTTAGAGGGCGAGACAACGCAGGACTACAAGAACCGTGGCGAAGCCTTGCAGCGTGAGTACCTGAGGCGGCGTGACGATTGGCTGAAGACCCTCACGCGCCGGGCACTGCCCAGGCTTTTCCGGGTAGACATCGAGGCCCGGCAGGATTAGCCGGGCCGGGTGCCTGCTCAGCCTTTCCATACCTGGGGATTGACCAGGTCGCGCGGGCGCTCGCCCAGCAAGGCGCTGCGCAGGTTGGCCAGCGCCCGGTTGGCCATGGCCTCGCGGGTTTCGTGGGTGGCGGAGCCGATATGCGGCAGGGTCACGGCGTTCTTCAGTTGGAACAACGGCGACTCGGCCAGGGGTTCCTTCTCGTAGACGTCCAGGCCGGCACCGCGAAGGGTGCCGTTTTGCAGTGCCTGGATCAGTGCCGGCTCGTCCACCACCGGGCCCCGGGAGATGTTCACCAGAATCGCGTCCGACTTCATCAGGCCCAGTTCGCGATGGCTGATCAGGTGACGGGTCTTGTCGCTCAGGGGCACCACCAGCACCACGAAGTCGGACTCGGCCAGCAGCGCGTCGAGGCTGCGGAACTGGGCGCCGAGTTGCTGTTCGAGTTCCGGCTTGCGGCTGTTGCCGCTGTAGAGGATCGGCATATTGAAACCGAGGTGACCACGGCGGGCCACGGCGGCGCCGATATTGCCCATGCCGACGATGCCCAGGGTCTTGCCGTGCACATCACCGCCGAACAGGGCCGGGCCGACACTGGCTTGCCATTGCCCGGCCTTGGTCCAGGCGTCCAGCTCGGCGACCCGGCGGGCGCTGCTCATCAGCAGGGCGAAGCCCAGGTCGGCGGTGCTTTCGGTGAGCACGTCGGGGGTGTTGGTGAGCATGATCCCGCGTTCGTTGAAGTAGGCCAGGTCATAGTTGTCGTAGCCGACCGAGACGCTGGAGACCACTTCGAGCTTGGCGGCGTTTTCCAACTGGGCGCGCCCGAGCTTGCGGCCGACGCCGATCAGGCCGTGGGCATGGGGCAGGGCTTCGTCGAACTGAGCGTTGAGATCACCGAGCTTGGGATCCGGGACAATCACTTCGAAGTCTTGGCGCAGGTGCTCGACCATGGCGGGGGTGACGCGGCTGAAGGCGAGTACGGTCTTTTTCATCGCAGGGCTCATCGAACGGCGGGAATGCCAAGCACGCTATCATTTTTCGTCGGATTTGTGCGGTGGATTCTGACTTTGTAGGAGCGAGCTTGCTCGCGATGGTGGTCCAGACACCGCGGGGTATCAGATGCCCCGCGTTATCGTTGACGCCCATCGCGAGCAAGCTCGCTCCTACAACAACATTCAGTTGGCGATACGCACGTTTTTCAACTCATACGCCGCCAACTCGGCCTGATGGCCCGCGAGGATTTCCGGCAATGTACTGCGCAAGTGCTCGACCCAGGTCTTGATCTTGGCATCCAGGTACTGGCGCGACGGATAGATCGCATACACATTCAGCTCCTGGGACCGATAGCTGGGCATCATCCGCACCAGACTTCCATTGCGCAGCCCCTCGATCGCGGCATACACCGGCAACACCCCAACCCCCATGCCGCTGGTGATCGCCGCCTTCATCGCATCGGCGGAGTTGACCAGAAACGGCGAGGTCGCAATGTTCACCACTTCCTGACCATCCGGACCATCGAAGGCCCAGCGGTCCAGGGCGATCACCGGACTCACCAGGCGCAGACAGGCATGGTTGAGCAGGTCGCTGGGCCGTTGCGCGCAGCCATTGGCTTTCACATAGGCCGGTGAGGCACAGACGATGCTGTAGGTGATCCCCAGGCGCTGGGAGACAAACCCCGAATCCGGCAATTCGCTGGCCAGCACGATGGACACGTCATACCCCTCGTCGAGCAGGTCCGGCACGCGGTTGGCCAGGGTCAGGTCGAAGGTCACGTCCGGATGGGTCTTGCGATAACGGGCAATCGCATCGATCACGAAATGCTGGCCGACCCCGGTCATCGAGTGCACTTTCAACTGCCCGGCCGGGCGCGCATGGGCGTCGCTGGCCTCGGCCTCGGCTTCCTCGACATAGGCCAGGATCTGCGCGCAACGCAGCAGATAACGCTTGCCGGCCTCGGTCAGGGCGATACGCCGGGTGGTACGGTTGAGCAGGCGGGTTTGCAGGTGGGCCTCAAGAGCCGAGACCGCGCGCGAGACGTTGGCCGTCGTGGTGTCCAGTTGCACGGCGGCGGCGGTAAAACTGCCGGCCTCGGCCACGCAACTGAAGGCGCGCATATTTTGCAAAGTGTCCATGGAAGGCTCTCTGGGGTGACGGTAAATTGTGACACGAAGTAACAGGGTGATGGGCATACGACCAAGGGATTATCGCGCTAACGGTAACAAAGCTTCACAGAAAGGCCATCTTATCGTCTGACAGGCCACCCTCTAGAATTGCCCCGACCTGTGTGCACCCTCCAATCTCAAGAACACCTCATAACTGTAGGAGCAGGGCTTGCCCGCGAAGCTTTTGGCGGCCTCAAGTGCCCCTTCGCGGGCAAGCCCTGCTCCTACAGGACGGCGTTGTGACCAATCCCGTGCTCACAGAAAACCGCTTTTCTCCCCACCCCAGGAATTTGCAGCAGTGCCGCGTCGCATCAGCAGAGAGCTGAAGACTCTCAGTGTTTGGGCTTTATCCTTGGCTATCAGCGGTTGCATCGGCACCGGAGGTATTGCTCCACAGGGTCAGGCCCTGGCCGCCAATACCCTGCTGACCGACCAGGCGATCCAGGGCGCCGAGCGCGACGCGCACTGGCCGGCCGCGCAGTGGTGGAAAGCCTATGGCGACCGCCAACTCGACCAGTGGATCGACCGCGCCGTGCAGGGCAGTCCGAGCCTGGCCATGGCCGCCGCCCGCGTGCGCCAGGCCCGGGCCATGGCCGGGTTGGCCGAGTCCGCCGAGTCGCTGCAGATCAAGGGCGACGCCGCGCTCAAACGGCATAACTGGGCCAACGATCAGTTCTACGGCCCCGGCGAGTTGGCGAGCACCACCACCTGGGACAACAATGCCGGGCTGGGCCTGAGCTATTCCCTGGACCTTTGGGGTCGCGAAAGCAACGCCAGCGAACGGGCCGTGGACCTCGCCCATATGAGCGTTGCCGAAGCGCGCCAGGCCCGGCTCGAATTGCAGAACAGCATCGTCCACGCCTATATCCAGCTGTCATTGCACTACGCCGAGCGCGATATCGTCGAAGCCACCCTCAAGCAGCAGATGCAGATTCTCGACCTGGCGCAAAAACGCCTGAACGGCGGCATCGGTACTCATTTCGAAGTCAGCCAGGCCGAGACACCGCTGCCGGAAACCCATCGCCAGCTCGATGCGCTGGACGAAGAGATCGCCCTGAGCCGCAACCAGCTGGCCGCCCTGGCTGGCGTCGGTCCAGGGGAGGGTGCGCAGTTGCAACGCCCGTCGCTGTCCCTGCACACCGCGTTGAAACTGCCCTCGGCCCTGCCCGCGCAATTGCTCGGCCAGCGCCCGGACGTGGTCGCCAGTCGCTGGCAAGTGGCGGCCCAGGCCCGTGGCATCGATGTCGCCCACGCCGGCTTCTATCCCAACATCGACCTGGTCGGCAACCTCGGCTACATGGCCACCGGCGGCGGCCCGCTGGCGTTTCTCACCGGCAAGAAATTCAACTATGGCGTCGGCCCGGCGGTGTCCCTGCCGATCTTCGACGGCGGCCGCCTGCGCGCCGAACTGGGCGAAGCGGCGGCGGGTTATGACCTTGCCGTGGCGAAATACAACCAGACCCTGGTCAACGCCCTCAAGGGCATTTCCGACCAGTTGATCCGCCGCGAGTCCCTGGACAAGCAGCAAGTGTTCGCCGCCCAGTCCGTGGCCTCGGCGCAGAAAACCTACGACATTGCGATGGTCGCCTACCAACGCGGCCTGACCGACTACCTCAATGTGCTCAACGCCCAGACCCTGCTGTTCCACCAGCAGCAGGTCGAACAGCAGGTCCAGGCGGCGCGCCTGAGTGCCCATGCCGAACTGGTCACCGAACTGGGTGGCGGATTGGGCGCGGGCAACGACGTACCGGCCGAGAACCGCACCGTGGCGAACAAACCTCCGGCCGTGCTGGCTGCCTTCGATCACTGAGAACCGCGTCATGACTCCCTTGCCCGCCCCGGTGCGCTGGCTGTACTCCCTGGAATGGCGTCGCGGCTTCTTTGACTGGGCCCGTAGCGACGGCGTGACCTGGATCTATATCTTCAAGGTCCTGGCCGCCGCCTTCCTCACCCTGTGGCTGGCGATGCGCCTGGAACTGCCGCAGCCGCGGACCGCGATGATCACCGTGTTTATCGTGATGCAGCCGCAGAGCGGCCATGTGTTTGCCAAGAGCTTTTACCGTTTCCTCGGCACCCTGGCCGGGTCGGCGGTGATGGTCGCGTTGATCGCCCTGTTCGCCCAGTACACCGAACTGTTTCTCGGCGCGCTGGCGATCTGGGTCGGGCTTTGCTCGGCCGGCGCGCAACGCAACCGCAACTTCCGCGCCTACGGTTTTGTCCTGGCCGGCTACACCGCCGCGATGGTCGGCCTGCCGGCCCTGGCCCATCCGGAAGGGGCCTTTATGGCGGCGGTATGGCGGGTACTGGAAATCTCCCTGGGGATTGTCTGCTCGACCTTCGTCAGCGCCGCGATCCTGCCGCAGACCTCCAGTGCGGCCATGCGCAACGCGCTCTATCAACGCTTCGGCGTGTTTGCCGGATTTGTCAGCGCCGGCTTGCGCGGCAGTCATCCGCAGACCGCGTTCGAGGCCGCCAACGTCGGCTTTATCGCCCAGGCGGTGGGCCTCGAAGGACTGCGCAGCGTCACCGTGTTCGAAGACCCGCATATGCGTCGACGCAATGGTCGGCTCAATCGCCTGAACAGCGAATTCATGACCCTGACCACCCGCTTCAACGCCCTGCACCAGTTGCTCGAACGCCTGCGCAGCCGGGATCGGACGCAGGTGCTGGCAGCCATCGAACCGGGTTTTCCGGGACTGGGCGAACTGCTCGACGATTTTGCCGGACGCGCCCTGACCGACGCCGATGCCCAGCGCCTGGCGAGCCGCCTGGCCGACTACAAACTGGGGTTGCCGGAGCAGGTACGCAGCCTGCGGGCGAGTTTCCTGCAAAGCGAACCGAGCGAAGCCGACCTGCTGGATTTCCACACCGCCTACGAACTGCTTTATCGCTTCGTCGAGGAACTGCACAGCTACGCCCTGACCCACGCCTCCCTGGCTGATCACCACCACGAACGCGAACAGTGGGACGAGCCTTATGTGCCGAAAACCAACTGGCTGGCGGCCTCGGCCTCGGGGATTCGCGCTGCCTTCGTGCTGATCGTGCTCGGCAGCTACTGGGTGGCAACCGCCTGGCCGAGCGGGGCGACCATGACCCTGGTCGCCGCGGCCACGGTCGGCCTGGCGGCGGCCACGCCGAACCCCAAGCGCATGGCGTTCCAGATGGCGTGCGGCACCTTGCTTGGGGCGTTGATCGGTTTTGTCGAGATGTTCTTCGTCTTCCCCTATATCGACGGCTTCGCGCTGTTGTGCCTGACGCTCGCGCCGGTGATCGTGCTCGGCGCCTTCCTGGCCTCGCGTCCGGCGTACGCGGGCGTCGGCCTGGGTCTGCTGATCTTTTTCAGCATCGGTTCGGTGCCGGACAACCTGACGATCTACAACCCCTATGCCTTTATCAACGACTACATCGGCATGGTCATTGGCATGCTGGTGTGCGCGGCGGCGGGGGCGATCATCCTGCCGCCCAACAGCCGCTGGCTATGGCGGCGGCTGGAGCAGGACCTGCGCGAACAGGTGGTGTTCGCCATCAGCGGCAAGCTCAAGGGCCTCGGCTCGACCTTTGAAAGCGGCACCCGCGACCTGCTGCACCAGGCCTATGGCCTGGCCGTCCGGCAGCCGAAAGTGCAGAGCCAACTGTTGCGCTGGATGTTCGTGGTGCTGGAAGTCGGCCACGCCATTATCGAGTTGCGCAAGGAACAGGCGATCCTGCCGGTGCACCCGGCCTATGCCGAATCGCAGCCGTGGCGCCAGTCGATCCGGGTCATGGGGCGGGCGCTGATGCGCCTGTTTATCCAGCCCAACGCGAGCAACCTGGAGCGCGCCCTGGTGGCGGTGGACCATGCTATCAGCCGGGTCCAGTCCACCGACGAACCTTTTGCCCGGCACTTCGACACCTCGGCGCTGCGCCGGGTGCAGAGCTACCTGCACTTTATCCGCACCTCGTTGCTGGACCCGCAATCCCCGTTGGCCGACCTGAGACTCTCTCATGCCCCGTGAAATAGCTTTCCACGGCGTCTATATGCCGACCATGACCCTGATGTTCCTGATTGCGGCGGGGTTGGGCTGGGCGCTGGACCGCTTTATCGCCAGCCATGACCTGTACCGTTTTTTCTGGCATCCGGCGCTGTTGCGCCTGAGCCTGTTCTGCTGCTTGTTCGGCGCCTTGGCGCTCACTGTCTACCGTTGAGAACGACCTGATGAAAAAGCTTTTCAGCCTGATCGCCACCTTGCTGGTCCTGGCCCTGGCGATCTGGATCGGCCGGGTCCTGTGGGTCCAGTACATGGAAACCCCCTGGACCCGCGATGGCCGGGTACGCGCCGACATTATCAATGTCGCGGCGGACGTCACCGGTGAAGTGGTGGAGGTGCCGGTGCGGGATAACCAGGTGGTGAAAAAGGGCGACCTGCTGATGCGCATCGACCCTGAGCATTATCGGATTGCGGTCAAGCAGGCGCAGTCGCTGGTGGACTCGCGCAAGGCCACCTGGGAGATGCGCAAGCTCAATGCCCATCGCCGCGCCGACCTGGACAACCTGGTGATCTCCAAGGAAAGCCGCGACGACGCCAGCAACACCGCCGACGCGGCCCTGGCCGACTATCAGCAGGCCCAGGCGCAGCTGGAGGCGGCGCAGTTGAACCTTGCGCGCACTGAAGTGCGGGCGGCGGTGGACGGTTACGTCACCAACCTCAATGTGCACCGTGGCGACTATGCGCGGATCGGCGAGGCGAAGATGGCGGTGGTCGATATGAACTCGTTCTGGGTGTATGGCTTCTTCGAAGAGACCAAGTTGCCGCATCTCCAGGTGGGTGATCCGGCGGATATGCAACTGATGAGCGGCCAGGTACTCAAGGGGCATGTGGAGAGTATCTCGCGGGGGATCTATGACCGTGACAATCCCGAGAGTCGTGAGCTGATTGCGGATGTGAACCCGACGTTCAACTGGGTGCGCCTGGCCCAGCGGGTGCCGGTGCGGATTCATATCGACGAGGTGCCGGACGGGGTGCTGTTGGCGGCGGGGATTACCTGCACGGTGATTGTCAAGCCGGCGGGGGCCTGACGATCGCCAAGAGCTTAAGGGGCTCCACAAACACCCGCTTCTCGCACCATCACGATCAGGCGCCGGTGATCTGGTTGACACCGGTGATTTTGCCGTTCCAGATCATTTCGTAATGAGCGGTTTGAATGATCGATAAGACCGGGCGTGGGGTCATCAGCGCCCAGCAGTGGTTGCCCGGATGGCGCACGGATCGGTAGCGCAGGCCGGGGCACCGTTCACTCTTGGCCGCCTTCCCCAATGCGTGGGAATGGGTGTAGTCATCCGGATCATAAATGGGGTCTGCCAGAGGGATGGACATGGCATCTTTCATTGCCGCGTCAGTGAACTGACAAGAAAGCCCCCGGAAAACAAAACGTTCGTAGTTGAGGCCCTGCACCTTCGACCAGTAATGGTTCTGGTGATGCCGCACCTCGGCCAGTGCCGTTTCCATCGTATCGGCCAGATACAGCACGCCAAAACTGCCATCGCTGAACCGCGACCCCGCCGGATTGACGTGAGTGAAGGGCGCCGTCGCGTACGCGCATCCGGGAATGCCGAAGGGGATCTCATCGCGTGAGATCAGTTCCAATCGACCCAGCTCATTCTGCAGCCTTGGATTGGTGAGGGCCTGAATCTGGTAAAGCACCTCGAACTCATCCGCGTCCGCCACGTCATCGAACAAGGCAATCGGTGGGAACTTGGAATTGACCAATCGGTAAGCTTGCAAGCGCTCACCGGGCAACGTCGGCAAATCGCCTGTTTTCACCATTGCGCGCCCCGCAGGGCGTCAATCCGCCGAAACGTTTCGTACAGCGAGATCATGTCGCCCTGCGCCATGATGTCCAGCGGGGCACGTCCGTTGAAAAACTCGTTATCGTTCGCCATCGCCGGAAAACCATAGGCGTTCTCGGGATTATCGAAAATGCCGCGCAAGGCCGCGTGGATGTTCAAAACGAAGCTGATCCGTTGCATCTGGTCGGCATCCAGGGCAACGGACCACTCGGGATCACGTTGTTTGGCGCGGGTGTAGGTGCTGCGGGAAATACGCAAGATACGACAGGCCTGGTCACTCGAGGCCTGCCATTTTTCGAGTACGCCCACGGCGGCTCTCAGACCTGTCACGCCATGCGCTTTGGTCAGTCCTGGAGCGGGTGAGGTGACTGTCATGATCATATCCTTGAAGTATAATCTGTGGACTCAATAATATTAAAATTGAGTCTGTAGATTTTAATCCTACTCTTCCAAGGCTGACAGTGCCACAGGCTGCCTTATGACTGCCCCAAAAAAACATGTACTGATTTCTCAGGCCTGAGTGAAGGTCTCATGCAGATGCCGCCACAGCACCGGCCCATCCGACTGTTTCTCAAACACCGCCGTCGATAGCCGGTCTGTACGCGTGCCCGTGTCATCGGCCTGCCATTCGCGATAACGAACGATGGCGCCGGCTTCGTGCAACGCAAACACTTCAAGCTCGCCCAGGGTGATGGTGCAACCCGGTCGACGTCCGCCCGCACCGGCAAACAGCTCGCCCAATCCCGACTTGTCCAATGGCCTGCCCGTCGGCGTGACCATTGAAAAGGCTTCCGAGAACCGCGCCAGCAGCGGCGCCAACGCGTCGTTCTCCAGGGCTCCGGCAAACCATTGCTCGATGACTTTATGGGCTTCGAGCACTTCATTGAGGTACAGCGCTTTATCGCTCATGCAGGTTCTCCTTGTTTGGGGGTTAACAGTGCCAGCACCGCTGGCGTATCGAGACGAAAGACGGCGAACAGCGGCACCAGGGTCAACGCCGCGGCAATCAGAAAGCACCCGTGAAACCCGAACGGCGTGCTACCCAACTGATCCAGCAGTCCCATCAGTAGCGCCGCGCCGAGGCAGAAGCTCAGTTGCCGATTGATATTCCACACCGAGCTGGCGTGGCCCATGCGTGGTAACTCGACATCGAGAAACGCGCAGTTGTGCGCGGTACTGCTGCACAGGCTGCCGCCGAGGCCCATCAGCGCATAGGCGATGATCGGCAGCGGTCCGTGGGGATCAATGATCAATACCAACAACAGGATGCCCAGTGCCTGGGCGAACATGCCCGCCAGCAACAAGGGCTTGGGGCCGAGTCGGTTGAAATGGCGCTTGCCGAACACAATCGCCACCCCCGAGGCCAGTGCCCAGGGCAGCATCAGGGCACCGGTCTGCGCCGCGCTCGCCCCCAGGCCACGCAGATAGAGAATTGCCACCAACTGGGTGCCGATAAACACCCCGGGGACGAACAGGTACACCAGCATCGCCAGGCGCAACAGCGGAATACGTGCCACCTGGGCTGCACTCCACAGGCCGCGATGGCTGAACCCTGGCCGCTGGGCCGGGCGCACGTCCGGCTTGAACCACAACCCGGTCAGCAGCAGAGGCAGCAGTGCCAGCGGGATATTGGCGTAGAAGATCCAGCGCCACGACGCATGGTCGACAATCAGCCCGCCCAGCGCCGGGGACAAGGCCGGGATCAACAGGGCCACCAGCATCATCCGCGAGGTCAGACCGGCGCGTTCGTTCACCGGGTAGTTGCGGTAGGCCATGGCCTGTCCGACCGGGATCAGCAAACCGCCGCCCAGGCCCTGCACCAACCGCCAACCGATCAGCGCCTCAATGGAGCCGGCCTGGGCCACGCACCAGGAGGCCACGGCGAACAGCACCAGCGAGGCCGCGATCAAGCGTCGCTCGCCGACCAGCGCCGCCAGCCAGACACTCAGGGGAATGATCGCCGTCAGCCCAAGCATATAGGCGTTCCCGACCCAGGCCAGTTGCGTCACCGTGGCCCGCAGCTCATGGCCGATTTCCGGGTAGGCGACATTGGCGACAAACATGTTCACCAGGTCCAGGGAAAACCCCAGCAGATACACCAGGGCGATTTTCGAGCGATAGCTCATGACGGTCTCCATCGGATAAGGCGACAGGTTAGGTCGCCGGCAAGGCTTGGGAAACCGCGCATTGACTGCTAGTTTGTCAAAAATATTTTGACAATGGAGGCCTTGACCCATGGTCAGCCTGGATCGTTTCGAGACCTTCAAGACCGTGGTAGAGGCCGGTTCGCTGACCGCCGCCGCCGAACGCCTGGGGCAGACCCGGGCCGTGGTCAGCTTTACCCTCAAGCGCCTGGAGGCCGAACTGGGGGTGACCCTGTTGACCCGCAACACCCGGCGCCTGGCCCTGACCGAGGCCGGCGAGCGCTTTTACGGGCGCTGTCTGAGCATGCTGGAACAGGCCCGGCTGGCGATCGACGAGGCGCGTTCGGAACATACGCAACTGCGCGGCACGCTGCGGATCACCACCACGGTCGAATATGCCCTGGCCAAGGTGGTTCCGGCGCTGGAGCTGTTCCGGCGGATTCACCCGGAGTTGAAGGTGCATCTGTCGACCTCCTCGACCCACGCCGACCTGATCTCGGAACGTTTCGACGTGGCGATCCGGCTCGGCCAGGTCTCGGATTCCAATCACCGGGCCACGCAGCTCGCCACGTTCAAGATCTTTGCCGTGGCCTCGCCGGAGTTTGTTGCCGGGCTACCCGGCGGCGAGTTGCACACCTTCGAGGACTTGCAACAGGTGCAGAGCCTGGTGCATCGGCGCCTGGGCGATCTGGGCCTGACCCATGTGCAGAGCGGCGAGCCGTTTTTCTTCCGGCCGGCGGCCGAGCAGTCACGGATTGTCGCGGACAATTCCTCGGTGCTGCGCGGTTTTGCCCTGGCGGGGCAGGGCGTGGCGATTTTGCCGGATTGGTTGGTACGTGAGGATCTGGAGGCAGGGCGCCTGTGCCGCTTGTTGAACGGCTATCGCTTTGTCGAACAAGGGATTTATGCCCTGTACCCGGACACTCGGCATTTGCCGTTGAAGGTCCGGGTGTTTATCGACTTCATGAAAGAGCACGCCTGAGCGGTCGTTACAGCCGTACCCCCAAACCAAAGCGCTTCATCAACACCTTTTCCAGCAGCCCCTTGGGCAGCAACCAGGCCATCAACGGCAAGGCCCGGCTGCCATTGCCCAGGCGCAACAGCCGTGGTGGTCGGTCCTGCTGCACGGCCTTGAGCAAGTCGGCGGCCACGCTGGTGGCCGGGGTCGGATTGTTTTGCGAGGCATTGGCCCGCGCGCGAATCCCCTCGCGCAGCGGCCACCAGGGCGATTGCTCGCCAATCAACTGTTCAGCCTCATGCCCGGCATTCTTGGCAAAGCTGGTATCGATAGCCCCGGGCTGCACTTCCATCACCCGGATCCCGAACGGCGCCAACTCCATGCGCAAGGCATCGCTCAAGGCATGCACCGCCGCCTTCGAGGCGCAATAAGCCCCGGCGAACGGCGTCACCAGCACCCCGGACACGCTGCCGATATTCACCACCAGCCCTCGGCCGCGGCGCAACACCGGGAGCATCGCCCGGGTCACCCCGACAATGGAGAACACATTGGTTTCGAATTGCCGACGCATCGCTTCAACCCCGCCATCGAGCAGCGGTCCCATGGCGCCGTAACCGGCATTGTTGATCAGCACATCAAGGCCGCCGCACTCGGTGTTGAGCCGTTCGCCGAGTCGCTGCAGGGCATTGCCATCATTGACGTCCAACTGCACGGCGGTGAACCCGGCTGCCGCGAGCGCCGCCACATCATCGGCCCGACGCGCCGAAGCCCAGACCTGGTAACCCGCGTGCTTGAACACATCCGCCAACGCGCGGCCGATGCCGCTGGAACATCCGGTAATCAGGGCAACGGGCATGGCACTTCCTTAGTGGGCTTGTCGAGAGTCGAAGATCTCTGAGAATACCCCGTCCGAGACAAAAATGAGCGAATCGAGGCCCTTCTTTACCTCGTCCTTTTGCGTGCCATACATGTGTGTCTGGTTGCCATGACCATCCAGAAAAAACAGGGCCGGGAGGTACTCCAGTTTGATCTCCGGCTGGAACAGTTTGAAAATCGGGTAACTGATCTGATAGAACGCCACCCGATCCCGGTAGGGGCCCGCGGCCAGGGCCTCAAGCAAGGGCTTGAGCTTGTCGCACGGTGGACAGTTACGTCTATAGACCAGCACCACGGCGGGTCGGGGCCGGATCAATGGCACCTCCAGGCTGCCCAGCTCTGCCCTGAACGCTTGTCGAGTTTTTATCTCGATGACCGTGTTCGTCCCTTTCATGCTCGATGCCCTGCCGCCCTGTTTCGGTGTTGGGGAGTATTCAACGTCAAATGTGATCCAATGTAACCTGTCAGAAATGACGGGTGTCAAAGCGCCATCATTGCTGAGCGAGTCGGCTGAAAGAGTGTTACCGCAGGTGTACTTCCATAAAATCAAGGGGTTGTGGTCAGAAATCGGGGGGCTGCGTTGTAATGGATGGGTCGTTTTATGCTCGATCTTGGTCGTTAATAGTGAGTCATGGGGTCACGTTATCGCCTGGGCCGGCCGGCATATGCCCTGTTTGGCGCTTTCTTATTTCGTTAATCACTAAAAAACTGTCATTTCTGACAGTAGATGAGGCCCCCGGATTGCGCCCACATTAGCTCCCAGCAGATCTGCCTGGAGCCCGGCGATGGACCCACAAGAGAACTTCAGCATCACGCCGCCGTCGCTGCCCAAGGGCGGCGAAAGGGAATAGTCTTCGTGAATATCCTACCGGCTCAGATCCGAACTCATTTTCGGAAAGCCTCCGGCTATGAGCAAATACCTACCCGTTAAGGCGAACACGGTCCCTGTAGGAGCTTGGCTTGCCAGCGAAGAGGCCCGTGAGATCGCTAAAAGCTTCGCGGGCAAGACCTGCTCCTACAAGTTGCGTAGTGTTTTCAATATCCCATTTTCTTGACTGCCTGACATTGGACCGTGGGCAGCTCAATACCATTTATCGGGCCTGTCATTTCTGACAGTAGCCGGCAGCGTGGATCAGGTGATTACTAGATCCGGTATCCCAGCAGAACCTGAGTCAGGTCGGTTTGATCGGTGGCATTCATACTTAGATGCATCGGGAACAGCATTGAGGAGAACCACGTCGTGAAGATTCGCGTTCTGTCCGACCTGCATCTTGAGTACGACGAACCGCTTGCCATCCCGCACGTGGAGGCCGATCTCGTCGTGCTGGCCGGTGATATCCACAACCATGCGAAAGGCCTGCGTTGGGCGGCGGAAAACTTCGATTCACAGGTGCCGGTTATTTATGTGCCGGGCAACCACGAGTATTACGGTGGTGAATTCGCTGCACTCGAAAGCGCGATGCAAGCCGCCGCGCGCAGCTTGCCCAATGTGCATTTCCTGAACAACACAACGTTCACGGAGCGAAATGGCCAATGGCGGGTCCTCGGTACTACGTTGTGGACAGACTTCTCGTTGTTCGGCGCTGGCGATGTGGCGCTGCGCGAGTCCATTGCAGAGGCCGAGCGGGTCATACTCGACTACCAGGGTGTGATTCAGGTCTCATCGCCCGAACTCGAAGCCCCGCTACGTTCGTTTACTCCCCGCGACTCGCTGGCGCTCCACAAGCAAGCGCGAGCATGGCTGGAAGATGAGCTGGTAAAACCCTTCGATGGCCAGACGATTGTGGTCACGCACCATGCGCCGCTCAGGCCAAGCCTGGCGGAGAAGTTCGCGACGGATCGCGCCTCGGCGGGTTATGTGAGCGATCTGCCTTCCCTCGTGCGCGCGCCGGTTGCGCTGTGGGTCCATGGTCACACCCATACCGCATTCGATTATTTCGCAGAAGGAACACGTGTGATCTGTAATCCGCGTGGATATAGCGATCAACGTTCGAGGGCACCTGAAAACCCGTTGTTCACATGGAACAAGGTCGTCGAGATCTGAGCCACCGGATACAACTCACCGCGAGGAAATACGTTTTCGGTGTGAGTAAGTGGGCAAAAAACACCCCCGACTCCCTGGCTGCGGATAGGGGGTACGCAGCCAGCGAGGCGGGGGTGAGTGGAACACTGTAGGTTACTGGGCGATGGTTTTCACCTCCTGCTCCGGCGCCGTCGAACGCCCGTACACATCTTCAAACCGCTCGATATCGTCCTCACCCAGGTAGCTACCGGACTGCACCTCGATAATCTCCAGCGGAATCTTCCCCGGATTACGCAGGCGGTGCACCGAAGCAATCGGGATGTAGGTCGACTGGTTCTCGCACAGCAGGAACACCTTCTCGTCGCAGGTCACCTCGGCCGTGCCGCTGACCACGATCCAGTGTTCGGCGCGGTGGTGGTGCATCTGCAACGACAGGCAGGCCCCCGGCTTGACCGAGATGTGCTTGACCTGGAAACGCCCGCCCATGTCCACCGAGTCATAGGAACCCCAGGGCCGGTAGACCTCGCAGTGGTTCTGGGTTTCGCTGCGGCCCTGTTCGTTGAGGGTGTTGACCATCTGTTTCACGCCCTGAACCTTGTCCTTGTGGGCGATCATCATGGCGTCCTTGGTTTCGACCACGACTATGTCTTCCAGGCCGATCACCGAGACCAGCTTGCCGTTGCCGTGGATCATGCAGTTGTGGCTGTCCTGGATCACCACGTCGCCCTTGCTGACGTTGCCGTTTTCGTCCTTTTCATGCACGTCCCACAACGATGACCAGCAACCCACGTCACTCCAGCCGGCGCTCAATGGCACCACGCAGGCACGCTGGGTTTTTTCCATTACCGCGTAGTCGATGGAGTTGTCCGGGCACTGGGCGAAGGTGGCTTCGTCGAGGATCACGCCGTCGCCGTCCTGGGTGCTGCGCTCCAGGGTCAGCAGGCAGGTGTCGTAGATGTCCGGGTCGTGCTTTTTCAGCTCTTCGAGGAAGCGGCTGGCGCGGAACAGGAACATGCCGCTGTTCCAGAAGTAACCGCCGGCTTCGACGAACTCGATGGCGCGTTTTTCATCGGGCTTTTCGACGAATTGCGAGACTCGGCTGACGCCTTCCGGCAGTAGCGCGTCGTTGCTCGACTTGATGTAGCCGTAGCCGGTTTCCGGTTTGGTTGCCGGGACACCGAACAGCACCATTTCACCGCGCTCGGCGGCTACCGTGGCCAGGGCCAGGGCGCGTTGCAGGGCTTTCTGGTCTTCGAGCACGTGGTCGGCGGGGAGGACGAGCATCAGTTCGTCGCGGCCCTCGTTGACCAGCAGCATGGCGGTCAGGGCCACGGCCGGGGCGGTGTTGCGGCCGAAGGGCTCCATCAGGATGCGCTGGGTGGTGAGCTGACGGCTGCTCAGTTGTTCGTTGACGATAAAACGGTGGTCCAGGTTGCAGACCACGATGGGGCTTTCCATGCCGTCGAATACCAGGCGTTCCAGGGTTTGCTGGAACAGCGTTTCCTTGCCGGTAAGGGCGAGGAATTGCTTGGGAAACTGCTTGCGCGAAAGCGGCCAAAGACGTGAGCCGCTACCACCTGAGAGGATTACTGGAATCATGGTGTTACTCCTTTAAGCGATCTATGGGTTAGAGCTACTGCGTTCTGTCGTTTCACTCTTGTTGTTGTTGTTTCGGGCCGGACGGTCACTGATCCTGAGAACACCCGTATCTGTAGGAGCTGGGCTTGCCCGCGAAGCTTTTGGCGCCCTCAAGGACGCCTTCGCGGGCAAGCCCTGCTCCTACAGGTCGGCGGTGTTCGTGGCTCCTGTGGTTGTTCGGCGAATGGGTCGGTGGTGTTCGTGGGGCCTGTTTTCGTCCGGCGAATTCATTAGCGGGTCGAAACCGGGCGCTTGACCCACACCGGCGACAGGTTGCTGCCGTTTCCCGTGACGTAGAGCACCGCCGCTTCGCCGCGCTCCAGGGCCACCGGCTTGAGGTCGCTGACCTTGGTGCCGCCGTCGTACAGCGCAAAGCTGACTTTCACCGGGTTGATCTCACGCTCTCCGCGACCTTTGGCCGCCACCGCCTGGACCACGTCGGTCTTGCCGTCGGCGGTCTTCAGGGTCAGGGCCTTGTCACTCAGGTTCTGCACCCGCACCAAGGACTTCTGCTTGTTCTTGAACGGCGGCTCTTCGATCAGTTGCGGCTGGCCGCCAGCGTTGTTGACCAGGGTGTAATAGTGGTCGGCGGCCAGTTTCAGCGGCAGGGCCTGGCTACCGACCTTGGCGCTGTAGTCGCCGCCGGGCATAAAGCTGAAATCACTGCTGGCCAGCGGGGCGACGTCATTGATCGCGGTGGCGCCGATGGTGGCGCTGACTTCCTGGTTGCTGGCGTTGTAGATACGCACAAAGCTCGAGCCTTTCGGCGCGACCGGGCCGTACAGCGCGGCATCTCCACCCGCCCAGACCGGCAGGGACAGCAGGCTCAGGCCGGCAGTCAGGGCCAGGGTTTTGACCATGCGCGGTTGAGTGTTTTTACGAGTGATGTTGAAGGTCATGGTAAGTACCTCTTTCAGTTTTGCGCCCGTATAGGCGACTCGGATTTAGATGTGTTCTGGACCAGGTTCTGTTGACGGATTCCAGCGGCTTTCAATTGCGCGACCCACTGCGGGTCGGCATCGCCGATTTCGTTGTTGACCGGCAGGTAGCGCTCCGGGAATTCCCAGATCAGCAACTGCGGCGGGCTGTTCTTGAAGGCGTCGCTTTCCAGGTAGGCAAGCATCGGCAGGATCGGGCCGTGGCCGTCTTCGGCGTAATTCACCACGTCGCGGTGCAGGGCCTGTTTCAGCGCGCCGACGAAGTTCCAGTTCGGGTTGGCGCTGTAGCTGGTGCCGATCAGCGCCACCGGGACTTCGGTGTTGGCGAACAATGCGTCTTCGCCGGCCGGCTGATCGTCCACCGCGCGGGTGGTGCGCTTTTCCAGGGGCTCCTGGGGCGGCATCAGGTTGCTGAACAGCGGGTCCAGCGGCAGGAACAGGGTCAGGTCGCCCTTGTGCTGTTCGATCTTCTCGGCTTCGGTGACAAAGCGTTGCGGCTCGCCACTGAGTGGAGCGTGCTTGCCGATGGCGTCGGCCAGTTGGGTCGCGGCGATTTGCGCGCCGTCCGGGGTCCAGTGGGTGTCGGTGCGCAGGAATACTTGCCGGCCTTGGTCCTTGGCCTGTTGCAGCGGGCCGAGCAGGTCGGGGGCGAGGATCCGGTCGGCGGCGACCCGGGCGTGGAAGTCCTGGTAGAGGTTGGCGTGGATGCTCGCCGGACGGACATCGCCCAGGTGTTCCGGGTACAGGCGGACCTTGGCCGGAACGATCGCCATCACCAGCTTCACGCCCTTGGCCTTGAGGGTCTGGCGCACGCCTTCGACCAGGGCGTAGTTGTCTTGCAGGTTCTGCTGCTCGCCGGCGATGGGGTTGAATTCCTCGTCGCTGTAGAGCCACTGGTCACGGCCCAGCACCACGCCGGGACGGCCTTCGTTGAACAGCTTGAAGTCCAGCGCGGCCCAGAGGTTGGTGCCCAGGCGCTTGATCGGGAATTCGCCGTCGTAACGGGTTTCCACCGCCTTGGTCCAGCGCCCGTCGAGCAGGGTGGCGTCGGCGTTGGTGCTGAAGCCGATAAAGCTGCGCAGCGACCACAGCCCCAGCGCCAGCAAGGTGGCGAGGAACAGGGCGATGTAGAGGATGCGTAATGAGCGGGTCATGGTCGGCTCCCTCAGAATTGGAAGTAGAGAAACGGCGAAAAGCTTTGCGCCGAGAGTTTGAGAATCGAGGCGATAAACAGCAGCAGCACCAGGGTGCGCATCACATAACGCGGCCATTCGGCGACCCAGTAGGCCGGTTGCACTTGAGCCTCGCTGCCGACGCTGTAGCCGTGTTCGTGGATGCTGCTGGCCGCTTCGCCGGGGACGGCCTTGATCAGGCCGGGTTGTGCGCTGGCCGGGCCATCGGCGGGTTTGGCCTTGGCGGCGGGCGGGTTGCTGTAGAAGTCCCGCAGGCCGAAGAACGCCAGGGTCGCGTAGGCCAGCACCAGGGTCGCCACTTGCAGGCCGGTGAGGCTGGCGCGGTTGAGTTCCGACAGCGACCACTCGCCGAAGCTGAACATGGCGCCGTACATGCGGGCGGCGACATGGAGGCTTTCCGCGCGGAAGATCACCCAGCCCATGATCACCAGCAGGAAGGTCAGGGCCCAGCGGATTGGGTTGAAACGGCGTGGCGAGGTGTCGATGCCCAGGGCTTTTTCAAGCGCCAGCCACAGGCCGTGCCAGGCACCCCAGACGATGTAGGTGAGGTTGGCACCGTGCCACAGGCCGCCGAGCAACATGGTCAGGAACAGGTTGCGGTAGGTGGTCAGCGTGCCTTTGCGGTTGCCGCCCAGGGTGATGTAGAGGTAGTCCCGCAGCCAGGTCGACAGGCTGATATGCCAGCGCCGCCAGAACTCGGTGATCGACTGGCTGATGTAGGGCTGCTTGAAGTTCTCCATAAAGCGGAAGCCCATCATCAGGCCCAGGCCGATGGCCATGTCGCTGTAGCCGGAGAAGTCGAAGTACAGCTGCGCGGTGTAGGCCAGGGCACCGAGCCAGGCGTCGCCGGTGGTCGGGTGTTGCAGGGCGAAGCAATGATCGGCGACCACCGCCAGGGTGTCGGCGATAAAGACTTTCTTGATAAAGCCCTGCATGAACCGCGTGGCGCCCTCGGAGAATTTGTCGAGGGTGTGGGTGCGGTTGTTGAATTGGTCGGCGAGGTCGCGAAAGCGCAGCACGGGGCCGGCGATCAGGTGCGGGAAGATCGCCACGAAGGCGGCGAAGTCGATCAGGTTGCGGGTCGCCGGGGTGTCGCCGCGGTAGACGTCGATGATGTAGCTGATGGACTCGAAGATGTAGAACGAGATGCCGATCGGCAGCAGCACGTGGGTCAGGATAAAGGGTTCGAGACCGAACGAGGTCATGATCGCGTTGAGGCTGTCGACCCCGAAGTTGGCGTACTTGAAGTAGCCGAGGATGCCCAGGTCGACGGCCACGCCCAGCAGCAGCCAGCGTTGGGCCGGTTTGCTGCGCACGCCGGCGGCGCCGACCTTGAGGCCGATCCAGTAGTTCCACAGGGTGACGCCGGCGAACAGCGCCAGGAAGTCGACCCGCCACCAGGCGTAGAACACGTAGCTGGCGATCAGCAACAGCAGGTTGCGATAGCGTTGCCCGCTCAAGTAGTACAGGCCGAGAAAGATCGGCAGGAACAGGAACAGGAATACGTTGGATGAAAAGACCATCCCGAGCTCTCCTTGTTTCATCAACGGTCAAGGGCCGAAAGCCCCCCCAAACCCCCCATGGAAATGGGGGGGTGCATCACATCCGAATCCACCGCGATCTGTAGGAGCGTCGACCGGCCGCTCCTACAGGTCGGTGGTGTTCTTCTAATTGCTTTTGTTGCCCTTCTCATGGGTAGGGTCGTAGACCTTGGTCAGGTCGCCGCCCAGGCGGAAGGTCTTGAACGGTTGCATCGCATGTTTGTGTTCAAGCACCTCCGGCGCGCAGGTGTAGAGCGTGCAGTAGGGTTCCAGCCAGGCGAATTTCGAGTCGACCTTGAGGTCAGTCATGTCCTGTTCCTTGCCGTTCCTGGCCTGGAATTCCCCAGGATCCTTGACCCCGGCCAGCACCCGGTCACCCAGACGTTTGAGCGCACCATTGTTTTCCTGGCGCAGGTCCACGCCATTGGCCAGGGCAAAACTGGCGATCATCGCCAGCGGCGGCAACGCATAGTTGTGATAAGCCAAGGCCCGCTGTTGACGCTTGAGCTCATTGGGCAGGAACCCCTGGGGATCGACCTGGTTGGCGCCGATCTTGTATTCCTTCACCGACCAGTCGAACAGGTCGCGACGGTCGGTGGCGATCGCGGTCGCCATCACCGACCAGGCCGCCCAGTACGAGTGGTTGTTGGTTTTTTCCAGCGGCAGGTTGTCCCAGTCGCTGACCACCTGGTCGGCCATCTTGCTGAACCAGGCCTCGATCAACTGCGCTTCCTTCTGGTGGGTGGCCAGCGGACGGGAGTCGGAGAACTTCAGGCGGATATAGGCCGAGGCCATGCTGCCCAACGCCCATTTGCGCATGGACTTGCCGGTGTGGTTGAAGTCCTTGGACATCAGCGCATCGGCCTGGGCCCAGGCGGTCAGCCAGTTCAGGGTGCAGCTCAACTGGTCCGGGCGACCGTCACGCATAAACTGCATCACCCGCTTGCTGGTGCCGCGCTCCATTTTGGTGATGTCGGAGGTGGTGTCGCGAAAGGCCTTTTCCGACTGCACATTCAGCGTCGAGCGGGCCTTGTCGGAGCCTTCGTATTTACTGCGGAACTGCAACGAACCGGTGTAGGGCGGGGGCATGCTGTCGCAGCCGTCGCTGTTGTCGCCGGTCTTGATCTTGTCGATGGCGGCCAGGTAACCCTGGGGCGGACGCAGTGGCGCGGCGGCCTGGGCCGAGCCGGCGATGATCGCCAGGCCGAGCAGCGAAGGGGCAAGCAGTGTGCGCAGTTTCATCGGTAGGCTCCTCATAACCCGGCCTGTGCCACATGGGGCTCGGCGCTGGGGAATACGTTGCGTTTGCAGATCTTCGCCTCGACTTGCTGCGGCGCGGTGCCCGCTTCCGGGCCCTGGACTTCGACGGCCAGCAGGTTCTGGTTGGCCCAGTCTTCGTCGGTGCGCAGTTCAAAGGCGAAACGTCCATCCGTGTCGGAGGTTTGCGGTTTCTCGATCTTGATGTCCTCGTGGCGACCGTTCATGTACCAGAGGGTGGCGTGCAGGGTTTTCACCGAGGTGTCGGCGAAGCGGATATCGACCTGGTGCCCGCTGTTGCGCAGGTCGCGGTTGTTGCTGTTGACCAGCAGTTCGTTCTTGCCCGTCTTGAGCGTGCTGCTGGCGCTCATCTCGGCGGTCTTGCCTTCACAGCCGTTGTCGAGCAGGGCCATCATCTGCCGGTAGATGGTTTCCTGGTCGAGGCGATACAGCGGCGAGAATTCCCAGATCAGCACCTTCGGCGGGGTCTTCTGGAACGCCTCGCTGCCCAGGTACTGCAGCATCGAGCCTTCCAGGCCTCCACCGGGGAAGGCGACGTTGAGGATGTCGGCGCCGATGTACTGCTGCAGGAAGCCGGCGAAGTTGTAGTTCTTGCCGCTGTGGCTGGTGCCCACCAGGGTGATCTGCGGGTTGCCGGCATCGCCGAACAGGTCGCCGTCCGCCGCTTCGCCCTTGGGCTCGGTGCTGAACTGTTCCATGTACTGGATCGCGTAGCTGGTGCCGCAGAGCTGGCCGGCCATGTTGTGCAGGGTGCCGGTCTTGCCCATGCGCCCGGAGACCTTGGTCTCGAATTCACGGTGGGGAATGTCGGCAAAGCCCGGCATCTTTTTCACCGTCTCGGCAACGATCTTCGCGGTGCGCTCGGCGCCGTACGGAGTCCAGTGCTGGTCGCCACGGAAGTAGAAATCGTGGGCCTGCTGCTCGTTGGTCAGCGGTGACAGATCCGGCACGTGGTAGCCCATCTTGGCGAAGCGCCCGAGCATCGCCTGGTAGTTGCCCAGGGCTTTTTCATAGTCGAACTTGGCGCGCTCGGCCGGGAACAGTTTGTTGCGATCCACCAGGCCACGGGTCGGCTGATAGACCACCACCAACTCCACGCCCTTGCTCTTGAAGGCATCGTGGAGCTGTTGCAGGCGCCGGTAACCGGCGGGGCTGGTGTCGAACTCGGTGCGCAGGTCTTCCTGGGTCCGGAACAGCCAGTCGCCCTGGGCCTGGACCAGGGTGGTGAAGTTCTGCTGGTAGCGGCTGACGTAGTTTTTCGCGTCATGGGCTGCCGGGCACAGGCTGCAGCAGGGCTCGGCGGTAAAATTCGGCGCCTGGACTTCCTCGGCCATGAGGTTGCCGCTGGCGGCGAAGATCGCCGCGGCCAGGCCCGACAGGCCGAGCAGTTTGATCAGGTGTGGGTTCATAAAGGTCGTCCTCAATCCCGCAGGGGTGTCTGGCGTTCGACGGGGTCGATCAGCACGGCTTTCTGCTGGCGCACCAGCAGGTCGAGAATTTCATCCTGGCGCTCGCCGAGAATCCCGCTGAAGCTGATGCCGCTGTTTTTTGTCGGGGCGAGCATGGAGACCCGGTACAACTCGACACTCAACGGCGAGTCGATGGACAGCGGGCCGCTGCCGTTGCCGGCCAGTTCGCCACCGACCACGATCAGCGAAACCTCGGTGTCGAACGGGTCGAGCTCGATGTCGCGGTCGGTGTCGCTCAGGTCCTTGATATGGCCGTAGACCCCGGTCAGGCCGTTGGCCATGGCGACGTTCTCGTACAGGCGGATATTCACGCTGTTGCGGATGCGGATGCCGTGACGCTTGTTGCCGATCACCTTGTTGCCGTAGATCAGGTTGTCGGCGCTCTCGTAGAGGGTGATGCCGTCGCTATGGTTCGTGTAGATCTGGTTGTAGGCGACCAGGTTGTTGACGCTGTTACGGTCGATCACCAGGCCCGAGAGGTGGTTGTCGTAGCTGCGGTTGTTGAAGATGAAGCTGTTGTTCACCTCCCGGGAAATGATGATGCCGTGCTTCTTCCTGGTCCCGTGCACCGTGTTGTCGGCGATGATCAGCCCATGGGAACGGTCGTGGGGGTCGATGCCGTAGACGATGTTGTCGCGGTAGGTGTTGCCCTTGAGCACGAAGTCACGGGTCTCGTAGCAGTAGAAGCCGTACCACATGTCCGAGAACTCGGAACCGATGATCCAGCCGGTCGGCTCGGGCCGCTTGAGCACCTGGGCCATGTTCGGCGTGTACTGGGAAATACTCACGCCATAGGACTTGCTGTTGGCGTAGCCGAAGCTGGCCATCCGGCTGTTGACGATATAGGTCTCGGTGCCGCCCCAGGCCAGCAGGAAAGGCCGGAATTCCTGGGGCGAACGGAAGGTCGCCGGGCCGTTGTCCGCTTCGCGCCAGCCGGTGACCCTGGTGTCGTGGATAAATAGCTGGCCGTCGTTGATCAGGAACGCACCGCCTTCCTGGGACAGGCGCAGTTCCTGGGTCTGTTTGTCGATTTCAAGGATGCCCTTGCGTCCGACCACGATCGGCAGCCTGGCCAGGAACACCCCCGGCGAGGTTTCGCTGATGTATTGCTTGGGCAGTTTCTTGCTCAGGTCCTTGAGGTTGATATAGCCGTCGTCGATAAAGATCGCCTGGGGAATGCCATGCTGGCGGACCACCCATTCGGCCATCTTGTTGTCACCGCCGATAAAGTCCTTGAGGGCATCTTCCTGCATCATCCGGCGCACGCTGATCTTGCCCGGTTGGCTGCGCACGATCTTCGCCGCGACGGCCTCGGCGGTGTAGCCGCGCAGGTCCGGAAGCTTGGGTTTTTCCAGGTGCAGCGGCGCGGTCGGCGCGCTGCCAATGGTGTAGGTCTTGGCCTGTTGCAGTTCCTTGGCCAGGATCGGTGCGTGCCCGGTTTTAACCGGCGGCACGTCGACGCTGGCAAAGGCCGCGCTACTGGCCAGCAGCAGGGCGCCGGCCCATACGCTGAGCGAGCCTTGCAGGGCGCTGTGGTTCATCTCGGTCACTCCCTTGGCGGTCTGCATCAGAAGCGCCAGATCACGTCGACAAACGCGCGGTGCATATAGGAATCGACGTTCTTGCCGTAGGCATCGCCGGGCTTGAACACGCCGCCGCGAAAGCGCACCAGCGCCGAAGGTTCGTCGATGGATTGGCTCAGGGCCGCCGGCAGCAGGCCTTGCTTGAAGTACTTGGTCAGCACCAGGTCGACTTCCTGGCCGAGGTCTTTCTTGCCGTCCTGCAACGGCAGCGAGGCGCTGGAGAGCAGGGCGCCGGTGGCGTCGTCGTAGTTGCCCTGTACGGCGTTGATGCCGTTGCTGCCGACGTCCTTCTGCCCGTCGACGCGCCAGAACTTGTGGTAGATCAGGCTCGCGTCGTAGTCCTCGCGCAGCTGCCAGGAGCCGAACAGGGTGGCGGTCTGCAGGTTGTTCATTTCGCCACGGAAGGCTTCGCCGAAACGGTGGGTCCGCGAACGGGTGCCGGTGAAGTTCGAGCGGTTGCTTTCCAGGCCGTTCTGTTCGTAGTCGCCGCTGGCGCGGGCATAGGCGGCGCCGACCTGCCAGTTCGGGTCGAGGCGCAGGCGCACGCCGAGGTCGGTGGCCCAGCCGTTGATATGGCTGCCCTGGCTGGCATCCACGGGGCGGCTGCCGTCGGCGTTGAGCAGGTTGACGCTGTCGCGGTGGCCGCTCATGCCGGTCAGGCTGGCCCAGTAGTTGACGGTGTTGGTGTTTTTGAAGTTGTAGGCATCGCTGTCGGCTTCCAGACCGAGCCAGGTCAGGTCGCCGTTGGCCTTCTTGTCCAGCGGGTCGGCGACGACGCCGGGTGTCGGGTAGTCGAGCTTGCCGTCGTCATGGGTGTGGTGGGCGCGTACGCCGAGCCACTGGCCGGGTGTCCACTGGTAGGCGACGTCGCCGTAGACATGCAGGCGGTCCTTGTCCTGGGGCGCGAGTTCGGTGAGGTCGGTGCGGTATTCGCTGAAGCGCTCGGCGGCGCCCAGGTTGGCCCGCAGCAGGGTGGTGTCGAAGGTCCAGTTCAGCGCCTCGATATTGGTGTCGCGCCATTGCCCGTCGTCATTGCGCAGGCGCTGGCGACCGAGTTTCAGCATCTCGCCCGGATAAGGGGTCAGGCCCTTGTAGCCGACCCAGAATTCCCGCAGGGCCAGGTAGCTTTTGTCCGGCTTGCGGGCGTCGTTGCTCGAGGTTTCCTGGCTGGCATCGGCCTGTTGCAGGGTGTCGGTTTCAATGATGTCGCTGGCGGTCACGGCCTGGCCCATGGCGTAGGCGCTCCAGTTGCCGCGCTCGCCGTAGACCCACGGCCGCAGGTCCAGGCCGATGCCGTTGACGTCGCCACCCTTGAGGGTGCCGAGGTCGCGGTCGTCTTCGGATTGACCGGTGATTTTCACTTCGAGGCCGAAGTTCTTGGTCTCGGTGATCGCCGCCAGGCTCGGGCAGGACCAGAGCAGGGCAAAGCTCAGGCCGATACCGGCCTTGACGAAAGGATTGAGAGTCATAAGGTTTTTTCCTCGCGGTCGCCTTCCTGCAGGACTTGTTGCAGGTCCAGCGGGTTGCGGCTCAGGGTCCCGCGCAGGCGCTGTTCCTGTTGCAACAGGCGCTGGGCATCGGGGCGTTGGGCAGGCGGCAGCTGTGCGTCGAGTTGTTGGGCCAGCTCATTGGCCAGTGGGGTGTCCTGGGCTTTGGCCAGTTGACTGAACACGTAGGCATTGAGCGGGTCGGGCTTGGTCCCACGGCCCTGGGAAAACAGTTGGGCGATGGCGAAGTCGGCGCTGTTCTGGCCGTTGCGGGCGGCCTTGAGCAGGTGGTCGAGGGCCTTTTGCGAGTAGACCTGGCCGAGGTAGCCACGGCGATAGATCTGCCCCAGGTAGTAATCGGCGGCGACTTCCTTGCCGACGGCTTTCTGGAAGTGCGCCTCGGCCTGCTTGGCATCGGCCGGCACCCATTTGCCTTCGTAGTAGAGCTTGCCCAGCAGCAGTTCGGCGCGGGGCTGGTCGGCGGCGCGGCCGTTGTCCAGGTATTCCATCATCTGCTTGACGTCGCCCAGGGCGGGGAAGTCGTAGAGCAATTGCGCCAGGCTGACCCAGGACGCCGGGTAGCCGGGGGCGATCTGCTCGAGCAGCGCTTGCGCGGTCTTTTCATCCGGCTGGCCGAGGCTCGCATCGCTGAGCACGCGGGCCACGCTGTCGACCCGTTGGGCACCGACGGTGCCACGGCTGTAGGCGGCCTGCAGTTGCTTGAGCAGGGCGGCCTGCTGGTCCGGCTGGGCGCGTTTCTGGTACACGGTGGCCAGTTCGACGTAGCAGATGTCGCTGCTGTTGAGCGCGGTCTTGCAGATCTTTTCCACCTCGTCCAGATGCTGGTCGTAGCTGTCCTGGGTCCGGTAGAGCAGCACTTGCGCCAGGCCCGCTTCCGGGTAGCCGGCGCTGCGCCATTGGCTGATCTGTTGCTGGGCGTTGACCTCGGGGAAGCTTTGCGGGAATTGCAGGTAGAGCATCGCCAGGGCGATCAGGGTGTTGCCTTCACCATTGGCGAAGGCCTTTTTCAGCAGGCCTTCGGCTTCGCGGTGTTCGGCTTCGCTGGCGCCGGGCTTGGCCACCAGCAGGCGGCCCAGGCGGGCCTGGGCCCGGGGCGAGGTGTCGGCGGCGGCGCGGTAGGTCGCTTCCGCCAGTTTGAGCTGGGTCGGGTCGCGGCTTTCCACCTGGATATCGGCCAGGCCAACCTGTGCGTCGCTGTAGCCCAGGTCCGCCAGCTGGCGGTAATTCTGCTCGGCCAGGGCGGTGTCGCCGCGCTTGAGCGCTTCATTGGCCAGGCGCTGGTCCGGCAGGCCGGCGCAACCGGCCAGGGCGATGGCCAAGGTCAGGGTGCCCAGGGCGAGACGGCGCTGGCCGTGAGATCGATCGCGAGCAAGCTTGCTCCTACAGGCGATCGTGGCGCGGCCAAGAGCACGGAAAACCGGCTCATCGTAGGAGCATTGCTCGCGACCGAGTGCAGGGCACTCGTAAGGGGGGCGATGGTTCACAGGCATGTCCTCCGCTTACAGACCGGCGGCCATGGCTTTGTCGATCAGCCAGTTCATGCTTGGCCCGCGGTCGCTGCTGACTTCCACCGGACGCCCGGCGAGGGTGCTGTCGAGGCGTTCGTCAGGCTTGATCAAAACGCGGATATCGGAGGACAGGTCGGTGCTTTTCAGGCTGGTGCTGCTGACGATCTTGCCCTGGCGCACCTGCTCTTCGCCGGCGATCTGGAAGTTCACCCGGGTCCCTGGACGCACGTCGCCGAACTGGCGATAGGAGAAGCGTGCCTCGACATTCGCCTCGCTCCCTTTCGGCACCAGTTGGAAGATCACATCGCCCTTGCTGGCGTATTGGCCGTTGGCGACCAGTTGCTGCGCCACCGTGCAATCGCACGGCGAGGTCAGGGTGCCGGTCATCTGTTTGCCGAATAGCTCCTCGACCTTGGCCGGCTCCAGCTGGTTGTCGTCGAGATGGCCCTTGAGCACGTCGAGCATGCTGGTGCTGAAGGTCGCCAGCGGTGCGCCCTTGGCGGCGACGCCGTCTTCCTGGATCAGGCTTTGCACGGTGCCGTCGCGGGGCATGGTGATGCTCATACCCGGCACGCTGACCAGCCCTGCCTGGGCATGGCTGACGAAGTACAGGCCATACACCGATTTCAGGACAAAACCGAAAGCCGCGAGGCCGACCACGAACACACCGAGGCTGAAGGTCACGGCGCGCAGGCGACCGAACGGGCTCATGCCGCTGCCGTCGTCCTTTTTCTTGCGCGCCTTGGTGAAGTTATCGCGCTGCAGGGTGGCGAGCACGTCGCCGATGTTGACGATGTCACCGGACAGGTGCGAGGTGATCAGGTGGCGCAGGGTGCCGATGTCCTGCTGCTCCAGGTTCTGGAACTGGCAACCGACCCGGCCGCTCTGGCGGTCGTAGGAGCGCACCTGCAGCTCGACGTCCATGGCCAGGCCGAGGTTGTCGATGACAAATTGCAGGCGGCCCTTGTACACCTCGCCGAGCTTCAGGCTCAGGGCCTGTTGCGGTGGGACATTGAAGCTCAGGCCGCCGGCGGACAGGTCATGGACCCGGACTTCCAGGGGCTGGCTCTCGCTGCCGAGGAAGCGCAGCTTGGCCGGGATTTTCACCCGCGCATGCTGGCGCTGGGCTTCGGATTCGTGGACGACGTTGGCATTGACTTGGGGATTCATGGGTATAGCTCCATTAGCGAGTTCTGGCGGGTCGGGTCAAACCATCGTCATCAGCACGGCGACGAAAATGCTGCCGGCGGAGAAGGTCATGGTTCGGGACGACCAGGTGTTGAACCAGCCTTGGAAGCTGGCGAGGTCGCGGCTCAGTTTGGTGTCCTGGCGGGTCCAGGATTGACGGTCGAGGCGGAAGAACACGTAGATCTTCATCAGGGCGCCGACGATCTGGTTGTAATAGAGAATCACCGGGTAGGCCGGGCCGATGCTGTGCCCGGAACAGGCCAGCAGCAGGGTCAGAATCAACCGGGTCAGGCCGATCCACAGCAGGTAGGCGAGGATGAAGGCGATGCCGTACTTGAAGCTGGCGATCAGCGCCACGGTCAGCCCCAGCAGCGAGGTCCACATCGACACGCGCTGGTCGAACAGCACGACGCTGGTGAACAGGCCGAGGCGGCGCAGGCCCAGGCCCAGGGCCCGGGAGTTCTGCCGCAGGTTGTTGCCGTACCAGCGGTACATCAGCTTGCGGCTGGATTTGATAAAGCTTTTTTCCGGCGGGTGTTCCACGGTGTGGATCGCCGCGTCGGGCACGTAGAAAGTGTCGTAGCCCAGGCGCATCAGGCTGAACCAGCTGGATTTGTCGTCGCCGGTGAGGAACTTGAAACGGCCCAGGCGCCAGTGTTGCAGCGAGTCGTTTTCGACGTCGGCGATAAAGCCGGGGTCGGTGACCACACTGGCGCGGAACACCGACATGCGCCCGGTCATGGTCAGCACGCGCTTGGACAGGGCCATGGAGCACATGTTGATATGGCGTTGGGCGAAGCGCAGCTTGTGCCATTCGCTCATGATGTAGCCGCCGCGCACTTCGCAGAACTCGTTGGTGGTCAGGCCGCCGACATTGCCGAACAGCTGGAACCAGGGCACGGTCTTGCGCACCACGCCTTCACTGAGCACGGTGTCGCCATCGATCACCGCCACTACCGCGCGGTCGTCCGGCAGGTGGCGGGAGATGGCGCGGAAACCGAAGGCCAGGCCGTCGCGCTTGCCGGTACCGGCGATGCGCACGAAGTCGAGCTTGACCCGTTCCGGCGGGTTCATCTTCGCCCAGAGGCTCTTGACCAGCAGCTCATCGGACATTTCCACCAGGGAGCAGACCACGGTGGTGGGGAAGCCACAGTCGATGGCTTCGCGGATCACCGAGCTGTAGACCTGGGCAGTGGTCAGGGCGTCGATGCGAAAGCTGGTGACCATCAGGAACACTTGGGACGGGTCCGCGGCCTTGCCCAGCTTGCGTACTTTGCGACGCAGGTGCGGGTAGACGATGTAGAGGAAAATCATCCCGCGCACGAAATGGGTGGCGCCCATGGAGTAGCGCCAGATGCCCACGGCCCCGATCAGGAAGATAAAGTCCTTGGAGTCGGCGTCGAAGGTCGAGGTGGGCAGCAACAAGGCCAGGCCCATCAGCAAACTCAAGTAGAACAGCCAACCGGCGGCCTGGAGGAGGCCGTGTTTTAGCCTGTGCATAATCTGCATCCGTCTCTGTCTCGGGCGCGCCTGTCGGCGGGCTCGATGGGGTTAAGGCAGGCGAGGCGCCCTTTCGGACGCCATCGCCGGCAAGCCGGCTCCTACAGTGCGGAGTCGTACGTAATGCCTGTGTTCGGCCCCGTCCTGTAGGAGCCGGCTTGCTGGCGATCAACCGCGCAGCGGTTGGGTTGGTTTACCAACAGATACCTTCGGTCCGGCCACTCGCGCTGGTGGCCTTGGACATGAAGCCCACCAGGTCGATGACCTGTTTGCCGTGGGGGGCGTTCTCGGCCAGGGCGCGGAAACGCTCGTCACGGTTGCCGAGGATGATCACGTCGCTGTTGTCGATCACCTCGTCGAAGTCGGCGTTGAGCAGGGACGACACATGGGGAATCTTCGATTCGATGTAGTCCTTGTTCGCGCCGTGGACACGGGCGTACTCGACGTTCTTGTCGTAGATGCTCAGGTCGAAACCCTTGCCGATAAGCATTTCCGCCAGTTGCACCAGCGGGCTTTCGCGCAGGTCGTCGGTGCCGGCCTTGAAGCTCAGGCCGAGCAGGGCGATGCGCCGTTTGTCATGGCTGGCGACGAGGTCGAAGGCGTTCTGCACCTGGCTTTCGTTGCTGCGCATCAGCGAGTTGAGCAGCGGTGAGTCGACGTCCAGGGAACCGGCGCGGTAGGTCAGGGCGCGCACATCCTTGGGCAGGCAGGAGCCGCCGAAGGCAAAACCGGGGCGCATGTAGTACTGGGACAGGTTGAGGGTCTTGTCCTGGCAGACCACGTCCATCACTTCGCGACCGTCGACCCCGACCGCCTTGGCGATATTGCCGATCTCGTTGGCGAAGGTTACTTTGGTGGCGTGCCAGACGTTGCAGCTGTACTTGATCATCTCGGCCACTTCGATGTCCTTGCGGATGATCGGCGCGTCGAGTTCTTCGTAGAGGGCTTGCAGGACGTCACCGGAGGCACTGTCGAATTCGCCGATCACGGTCATCGGCGGGAAATCGTAGTCCTTGATCGCGGTGCTTTCGCGCAGGAACTCGGGGTTGACCGCGATACCGAAGTCGACCCCGGCCTTTTTCCCCGAGCAGTCTTCGAGGATCGGGATCACCACGTTTTTCACCGTGCCCGGCAGCACGGTGCTGCGGACCACGATGGTGTGGCGGCTGGTCTTGTCACGCAGGACAAAACCGATTTCGCGGCACACCGACTCGATGTAGTTGAGTTCCAGGTCGCCGTTCTTCTTGCTCGGCGTGCCGACGCAGAGCATCGACAGGTCGGTGGCGCGAATCGCTTCGGCGAAGTCGGTGGTGCCGCGCAGTCGGCCGGTGGCAATACCCTGGGCCAACAGGGCTTCCAGGCCGGGTTCGACAATCGGCGATTTGCCGTTGTTGATCAGGTCGATCTTGTCCTGGGAGATATCGACGCCAACCACATCATGGCCCCGTGCAGACAGGCAACCGGCGCAGACTGCACCGACGTAACCCAAACCGAATATGCTGATGCGCATTGTATTTACCTCTATCTTGATCACGCCATTAAATGGCCGAAGTTGATGTTAGTCAGTCAGCGTGGCGCACTCGCAGGGCGGCCCAAAGAGGTCGCAGCTGCGAATGCAGGCATATAAGTGTCGAGTGGCTAAATAATTGCACTCAAGTTGTGCGCAGCGTGGCCTTGTTATTAGGGGCATGCCCTTGAATACGGCCGGCCTTCCACGGGAAGGCCTTTGCCAGCGTGCCTAGTGCCTGCTTGTATCCACGGAAAAATTATTGTGGATCAACAGGTTGTGGCCGCCGCGCAACGGCTTTGTCTGAGGGCCTGCCTTGGCCTTTGTAGGGGATATCATGGGTGCGTATCTCCTGTCCTTTACTGTCGGTTGAAAGTGTGGGGCGCGGTTGTAAGTCGCTGTTGGCAACTTAAACATTTCATCTCGCCTCCATGTAAGTCTTCTCTTACAAGCTCTGTGAGAATCGTTACGGGTGGTATGAGCAATGTTTCGGAACATAAGTTCCAGTCCGCTCATCCTGTTTCCTGAGAAACCTGGAAACAGGATGAAAGATGGCACGGCTTCATATTGGTAGCACTTTCCGTTTCGCCCTTTAGTTATGGGGATTGAAAATGCCGAGATGGTGGTTTGCCACTATGGAGAAAAAACTTTGTGCCACTACTCAGAAAAATTTGAAATGTCGAGTGAAAGAATTTTCATGGTTGTAACGGGCGGTTTATTGGCGTCAATTAATTGGGTTTTTGGGGTGTTGCAGGAGGGATGTGGAGGTGAATCGTCGGGGTTACACGTTGCGTGTAGTGCGCCGAGTGGGGCAGGGCATCAGATGTGTTGGTCTGGGGGGATTGTGGTGTTTGTGCTGGCCTCTTCGCGGCGGTGCGGCGTCCCGACAAGCCCTGCTCCTACAGTTATCAGTCGTCCATAAATTTTGTGTACGACATAAACTTGTAGGAGCAGGGCTTGCCCGCGAAGAACGGTAACGCGGTACTACGACGAACTGCGTTACTCCGGCGCCCGATCGCGCAAAAACACCAGATTGTCCGCCTTGGACAGTTCCGCACTGAACCGGTAGCCCTGTTCGTCAAAGGTCTTCAATTGCTCGGGATTCTGGATACGTTCCCGGATCACAAACCGCGCCATCATCCCCCGGGCCTTCTTCGCGTAGAAACTGATGATCTTGTACTGGCCGTTCTTCTCGTCGCGGAACTCGGTGTTGATGATCCGCGCGTTCAGGGCTGAGCGTTTGACCGCCGAGAAGTACTCGTTCGACGCCAGGTTCAGCAGCACCTCGTCCCCTTGTGCGGCCAGGGCATCATTGAGCCATTCGCTGATGCGCGTGCCCCAGAAGGCATAGAGGTCCTTGCCCCGGGCATTGGCGAATTTGGTGCCCATTTCCAGGCGATAGGGCTGCATCAGGTCCAGCGGGCGCAACAGGCCGTAGAGGCCGGAGAGCATGCGCAGGTGGGTCTGGGCGTAGTCGAAGTCGGCGTCGCTGAAGTCTTCGGCGTGGAGGCCGGTGTAGACGTCACCCTTGAACGCCAGCAGCGCCTGTTTGGCGTTGTCGGGGGTAAAGGCAGGGTTCCAGCTGCCGAAACGCGCGGCATTGAGGCCGCCGATCTTGTCGGAGACGTGCATCAGCTCGCTGATCTGCGCCGGGCTGAGGGTGCGCAGTTGCTCGATCAACTCCTGGGAGTGGTCCAGGTACTGCGGTTGGGTGAAGCGCTGGGTCACCGCCGGTGTTTCGAAATCGAGGGTCTTGGCGGGGGAAATCACCATCAGCATGAAGTCGTCTCCTTTAATCGTCGGGGGATTCTAGGGGGTTGGGCGGTTTGACTCCACCTATGATGGCGATAGGGGCGACACAGGATCGGCTATAGTGCGCGGCGGGTTCTGAAATGGAGGCACCCTTTTGCGTATCGTTCTTTTCTTCTCGGCCCTGCTGGCCTGCTTCGCCGCCGTTGCCGCGCCTAACGACCCCGCGACCCTGGACCGCAGCACCTGGCCCGAACAACTGAGCAGCCCGGCGCTGTTCGATGTCGCCTCGCGCGCGCAAATCCTGATGTTCGCCCATCTGCTGCTGGTCAGCGAACTGCTCGACGAGCCGGCCCTGAAAAAGCGCCTGGGGCTCAAGCAGATCAACATGACCGCCATCGACGCCGTGCGCCAGCGCATGTGGCAGCGCCTGCTGACCAGCTACAACGCCGCCCAGCAGAGCTGCGAGGAGGATGCCTCCTTCTGTTTCTACGTCGAGGACATGGACAGCCTGCAAAAAGCCGCCGGCAAGTTCCGGGTCGCCGATGATTCCTTTTATGCCCGCTGGGCCGACCCGGCCCGGGCATTCAATGAACGTTACCTGGACGAGCAACTGCGCCTGGCCGCGCTGTTGCCGCAGACCAGTAGCGAAATCCAGTTGATGGGCGACCACGAGCGCAATGGCGAGGGCTTCAACGACCGCCTGTTCCTGCTGACCTTCGACGGTGGGCCGACCATAGCCCAGGGCAATACCGACGAGTTGGCCGACTACCTGCGCAAACAGAAGATGAGCGGCCTGTTCTTTGTCCTCGGCAATGCCTTGCAGGCCCGCCTGGACAAGACCTCGATGCCGGCGGTGCGCGAGCTTTACCGCCAGCAATGCGTGGGTGTGGAAGGCTGGCAGTACCGTTCCCACAGTCAATGGCAGGACTGGGAGGATTCGATCCTGCGCAGCATCTCGTTGGTGCAGAGCGCCTTGCCGAACAACTATGCCGCGCTGTTCCGCCCGCCTTACGGGCAGCGGCGGGCCGACGGCGCGGCGTTTTTCAAGGCCCAGCACTTGCAGGTCGCCTTGTGGGACATCGATTCGGCGGACGCCACCGGCAAGCTCAGCGCCGAGCAGTCCGCCCAGCGGGTGATGACCTTGATGCTGCTCTGGCGTCGCGGCGTCATCGTGTTTCATGACACCCAGGACAAAGCGCGCACGGCGTTGCCCTGGCTGCTCAAGCAGACCGCCGAAAGCGGGATCGGCTGGCAGGAGTGCAAGGAAGCGTTTCGTTAGAGAGGGAAAACCCAAGTGCCCGTATTTGTTGGGCCGGGGAAAAAACAGGCGATGATTTCAGTGCGGGCAGACTTCCGACTGTAACGGTGTCCGGGCGCCTCGCCAAGGGCTATTCGTCAGCTTGAAAAATAAACTTCAAAAAAACGTCAAAGTGCTTTTTCCTGTCATGTCTTTTGCGGTATTACGGAGTCAGACCGCCGAAACCTGCGACACAGGTGGCGTCTTACAAGACCCTACTTGTGCACAGAACGCCTGCCCCTTCACAGGCGAATTCGGCGGTCACTTCGAGGCGCATCACCGTCAAGGTATTGCGTCGACTGGCTCCCACAAAGGTGACCGAGTATGGATGATCACGGACGCACTCCTTCTTCCAACCAGCCTATCCTTTACGTGCTCGATACCAACGTACTGATCCACGATCCAAACGCCCTGCTCAATTTCGAAGAACACCATGTCGCCATCCCGATGACCGTGCTCGAGGAGCTCGACAAGCTCAAGGGCGGGCATCACAGCGTCGCCGCCGAATGCCGGCAGGCGATCCGCCTCATCGACAAGACCCTGGGCGACGCCTGCCCCGAGGACGTCGAGCTGGGCGTCCCGATCCAGCGTGGCAAGAACGGTCCCAAGGGCCTGCTGTCGATCCTGATGAGCAAGCGCAGCGAACCGAACCTGGTGCTGCCGGAGCACCTGAACGACAACATCATCATCAATCAGTTGATCGATCTGCATGCGCGGGACAAGGACCTGCGCCTGGTCCTGGTGACCAAGGACATCAACATGCGCCTCAAGGCGCGCGCCTGCGGGATCGCGGCCGAGGACTACAGCACCGACCAGTTGGTCGACGACGTGTCCTTGCTGCCCAACGGTTATCACGACGTCAAAGGCTCGTTCTGGGATCGCGTCAGCAAGGTCGAGACCCGCCAGGACCATGGCCGCACCTGGCACCAGGTGCAACTGACCGACAACCTGCCGGCGGTGCACGTCAACGAATTCATCATCGACGAACAAGGCTTTGTCGGTTGGGTCAAGGAGATCCGCGCCGATGTGCTGGTGATTCTCGATCTGCATCAGGAACCCCTGTTGCACCAGGAAGCCTGGGGCCTGAAACCGCGTGACATCTACCAGAGCCTGGCGCTGTTCGCCTTGCTCGATCCGGACATCCACCTGGTCAACCTGACGGGTGCCGCCGGTTCCGGGAAAACCATCCTGGCCCTGGCCGCCGCCATCGAGCAGACCATGGTCAGCAAGCGCTATCGGCGCATTATCGCGACCCGTAGCGTGCAGGGCCTGGACCAGGAAATCGGTTTTCTGCCCGGCACCGAGGCGGAGAAGATGGAGCCTTGGCTGGGGGCGATCACCGACAACCTCGAAGCCTTGCACATGGATGACGAAAGCACCCATGGCAGCGTCGACTACATCCTCAGCAAGGTGCCGTTGCAGTTCAAGTCCCTGAACTACATCCGCGGGCGCAGCTTCCAGCAGAGCCTGATCCTGATCGATGAATGCCAGAACCTTACGCCGCACCAGATGAAAACCATCATCACCCGTGCCGGCGCCGGTTCCAAAGTGGTGTGCCTGGGCAACCTGGCACAGATCGACACCCCTTACCTGTCCGCGACCAGCTCCGGGCTGACCTACCTGACCGAACGCTTCAAGGACTTCCCGAACGGCGTGCACATCACCCTGCAGGGCGTGCCGCGTTCGATCCTGGCCGAATACGCCGAATCCCACCTGTAATCCCATCCACACCCAGGGGCGGCCAAGCGGCCGCCCTTTTTATTAGCCCTGTCGCGCAAAGCTGACCCGCAGGTTTACAATCGACGCTCCTGATCAGGAGTATCGCTGTGCTGACTCATCTCGATTCCCAAGGTCGCGCCAATATGGTCGACGTCACCGACAAGGCCGTGACCTTCCGCGAGGCGGTGGCCCAGGCCCGTGTGCGCATGTTGCCCGAGACCCTGCAAATGATCGTCAGCGGCGGCCACCCCAAGGGCGATGTGTTCGCCGTGGCGCGGATCGCCGGTATCCAGGCGGCGAAGAAAACTTCCGAGCTGATTCCCCTCTGTCATCCGCTGATGCTCACCAGCGTCAAGGTCGAGCTGAGTGCCGACGGCGAGGATGCCGTGCGCATCGTCGCGCGCTGCAAGCTGTCCGGGCAGACTGGCGTGGAGATGGAAGCGCTGACGGCGGCGAGTGTCGCGGCGCTGACGATCTATGACATGTGCAAGGCGGTGGACCGCGGCATGATCATCGAAAACGTCTGCCTGCTGGAAAAGCTCGGCGGCAAGAGCGGGCACTACCTGGCGGATGCGCCATGAAGATCGTGGTGAAGTTCTTTGCCCGTTATCGTGAAGTGCTCGGGATGGATGAGTTGGCGGTGGAGGGGGACTTCGCCAGCGTCGATGATGTCCGCCGGTTCCTGCTGTTACGAGAGGACACACAGGTCCTTGGCGAACAGAACCTGATGTGCGCGCGCAACGAGGACCTGTGCTCCCTCGCCGAGCCGTTGGCCGATGGCGACGAAGTGGCGTTTTTTCCCACGGTGACCGGAGGCTGAAATGGCGATTCGGGTGCAGGTGCAGGCGTTCGATCCGGGGGCTGAGGTCAATGCCCTGCATGCCGCCAACCTGGGGATCGGCGCGGTGGTGAGTTTTGTCGGCTACGTGCGCGACTTCAACGACGGGCGTGAAGTGGCGGGGATGTTCCTCGAACATTATCCGGGGATGACCGAAAAGGCCCTGGGCAAGATCGTCACGCAAGCCCGTGAGCGCTGGCCATTGCTCGGGCTGGAAGTGCTGCACCGGGTCGGCGCCCTGGAGCCGGGTGAGCCGATCGTGTTTGTCGGGGTCACCAGTGCCCATCGTCAGGCCGCGTTCGATGCCTGCAATTTCGTCATGGACTACCTGAAAACCCAGGCACCGTTCTGGAAAAAGGAAAACACCGCCGACGGCCCGCGCTGGGTCGAGGGTCGCGTCAGCGACCAGGCAGCGGCAGAGCGCTGGAAGTAACGGCTGGCGCTTTGCGACACCCCCTCAATTCATCGGTGCATGGCTTTCTGACAGAGTGCACGCATTTGTTCGTTGACGATTTGTACTAATAAGTCCACGATGGATTTATAAGTACAAAATAGCGTTATCGTCTTCCTTCTACTGTCTTGCCACAACACCTCAAATAAAGAGCGGGAGTTCCAGCATGAAGAAGTTCACCCTGATCGGCGGCCTGGCATTGGGCCTGCTGGCCAGCAGCACGGCGTTTGCCGCCGAGCCGACCTTGCGTATCGGTATCGAGGCGGCCTACCCGCCCTTTGCTTCGAAGACCGCCGAAGGCACCATCGTCGGTTTCGACTACGACATCGGCAATGCCCTGTGCGCGCAGATGAAGGTCAAGTGCGAGTGGATCGAAGGCGAGTTCGACGGCCTGATCCCGGCCTTGAAGGTCAAGAAGATCGACGCGGCGCTGTCGTCCATGACCATCACCGATGAGCGCAAGAAGTCGGTGGATTTCACCCACAAGTACTACTTCACGTCCTCGCGCCTGGTGATGAAGAAGGGCGCGGTGGTGGATGACAAGTACGCCAGCCTGAAGGGCAAGACCGTCGGTGTGCAGCGTTCCACCACCACCGACCGTTACGCCACGGAAGTCTTCGAGCCGTTGGGCATCAAGGTGATGCGCTACAGCAACAACGAAGAAATCTACATGGACCTGGCATCCGGGCGTCTGGACGCGATCTTTGCCGACACCATTCCGCTGGACGATTTCCTCTCGATGCCGCGCGGCGCCGGTTACGCCTTTGTCGGGCCGGAGCTGAAAGATCCAAAGTATGTGGGCGAGGGTGCCGGGATCGCGGTGCGCAAAGGTAACACCGAGCTGGTGAGCAAACTGAACAAGGCCATCGACGGGCTGCGCACCAGCGGCGAGTACCAGAAGATCGAGGGCAAGTACTTCAAGACGGATATCTACGGCGACTGATGGGTAGCACCGTGGCGTAATTTCAATATCCGTTACTTAAGGCTGAATACGGTCCTGTAGGAGCAGGCGGTCCGGCGTCCCGGCTTGCCCGCGAAGGGGCCCCTGAGGCCGCCAAAAGCTTCGCGGGCAAGCCCTGCTCCTACAAGGTTTGTTGGCATCAATATCGGCTATTCACATCACATTGACGATGGGGGGGCCTCAAACCTCCGCCTTCAACTCCTTCAGGTGTTTGTACACCGTCGCCCGCCCCATATTCAGCACATTGGCCACATAGTTGGCCGCGCTCTTGCCCTTGAACGCGCCCTCGGCGTGCAACGCCAGCACCAGTTCGCGCTTGTGGTCGCGGGTCAGCAGGTTCAGTCCCAACTGCCGCTGACGCAGCCAGCTGTGCAGGAAGGTATTGATCCGCTCCTGCCAGTCATCGCGAAACAGCGCATCGGGCTGCGGGATCAGTTTGTTCGGTGAGAGGAACAGATCCAGCGCCGCCCTGGCGCTTTCGAACAGGGAAATATTCAGGTTGATGCACAGCACCGCCAACGGCGTGCCCTGGGCGTCGTGCAGTATGGTGCTGACGCTGCGAATCTTCTGGCCGTCCCAGTTGAGTTTCTCGTAAGGACCGATATTGCGCTCGTTGATGCCTTCCTCAAGCATGTCTTCCAGCGCCGCGTCATCGCCGATCTCGCGTTTGGAGATATTGTTGGCGATGTAGTCGATCCGTTGCGTGTGCAAGTCGTGCAGCACCACTTCGGCATGGGGGAAGAATAACGTGGCGATGGCATCGGCGATCGCCCGGAAGTTATCCAGGGCGGGAGCCTGTTTGGCTGTCATGGTGATTCTCCAGGCAACTTCAGCATCCTTGGGGGGGAGCCGAAGGAAAACAGCTGGTGCGGTGATCCGGTCGCCTCGCAGGAGGTTGGCCTGATCACCGAGCGGCGAAAGGGTAGCGCCCCGGGTACGGGCGTACTAACGAGTGTGCCGCAATCAGCGCCAGTCGTCATCCGAGACGGGCAGGGGAAAGCATCGCGGCGTCGAGTCCGAACTGCGCGAGCTGCTCGGGCAAGGCTTTGCCACGCACGAGCGCCGCGCTGGCCTGGCCCATCGCTGGTGAAGTCTGGATGCCGTAGCCGCCCTGGGCCGCGACCCAGAACAGGTCGGGGACCAGGGGATCGAAACCGGAGACCAGATTGCCGTCGCTGACAAAACTGCGCAGGCCGGCCCAGGTGCGGGTCGGGCGGCGGATGGTCAGGGTAGTGGCTTCCTCGATCTGGTAGATGCCCATGGCGATATCCAGTTCTTCGGGCTGCACGTCGTGGGGCTCGACCGGGTCGGCGTTGGCCGGCGAGCCGAGGAACATGCCGGCATCCGGCTTCATATAGAAGGATTCGTCGAGGCTGACCAGCATCGGCCAGTCGTGGTTATCCAGGCCTTCGGGCGGGGCGAAGATAAAGGCCGCGCGGCGCTTGGGCTGCAGGCCCAGGGGACGGGCACCGGCCAGTTCACCGATCTGGTCGGCCCAGGCGCCGGCGGCGTTGATCAGCACCTTGGCGCTGAAGGTTTGCCCGGCGGTCCGGACCTGCCACAGGCCGTCGGCATCGCGCTCAAGGCCGAGGACTTCACTGTCGGTGTGGATTTCGCCTTGCTGGCGGCGGATACCGCGCAGGTAGCCCTGGTGCAGGGCGTCGGTGTCGATGTCGCTGGCGCTGGGGTCGTAGATCGCCCCGTGGACCTTTTCCCGGCGCAGGATCGGCAG
Organism: Pseudomonas sp. MWU12-2345; assembly: GCF_023242385.1. Taxonomy (NCBI): domain Bacteria; kingdom Pseudomonadati; phylum Pseudomonadota; class Gammaproteobacteria; order Pseudomonadales; family Pseudomonadaceae; genus Pseudomonas; species Pseudomonas sp. MWU12-2345. The sequence continues at coordinate 265,347 of NZ_JALLJA010000008.1, forward strand.
GCGGGCGCAGGCCTCGTCGGCGCTGAGCAACTGCATCTCGGGCACGCTGGCCTTGGCGCTGAGGTATTGCTGTTGCAGTTCGTCCGGGTCGCCGCTGAAGTCCACGGTCATTTCGCCCCGTGGGGTGAGCAACGGGTGTTCGGCGAAGCCGGGCGGCGGGGCGTCGAAGAAAGCCCGGCTGGCGAGGGTCAGGGCGCGCACCTGGGGTGTGCCGTAGGCAGCGGTGTAGAGGGCGGCGGAACGTCCGGTGGAGTGATAGCCCGGGTGCGATTCCCGTTCGAGCACGATCACCCGGCCATGCCGGGCCAGCCAGAAACCGGTGGAGGCGCCGGCAATGCCGCCGCCGATGATGATGAAGTCTGCCTGATTCATTCAAGGCCTCCTGCTGGGGTCTAAAGGCTGTATGCGTAACCTGTGGGAGCTGGTGTTCAGCTTGCCTTGTGATGCAGATGATAAAGCGCATTGGCCAGGGCGATGTCTTCCAGGCCCAGGCCGATGGAGCGGAAGAACACATGGCGTTCGTAGGTCGGCCGGGGTGTCTGCTCGCTCAGCAATTCGGCCAGGTCGCCATGGATCTGCCCGGCGTCCCAGCCGTGCTGGCTGGCGGCAATCAACATTTCTCCAGCCGAACCCGGTGTGGTCTTGCGATAGTCGCAGTAGACCTGCATGTCGCTCAGTGCCTGCGGCGGCACCTCGTGGGCGCGCACGGCATTGGTACTGATGGAGGTGATCAGCGCCGGCTTGCGCAGCTGGCTCGGGTCCATGACCGGGGTCGCCGAGGAGGTGCAGAGCAGGATGACGTCGGCGTCGTCCAGGGCTTGCTCCAGGTGTTCGACGATCCGCAGACGGGGCTCGATGTCGTTCAGGCGTGCGCGCTTGTCGGCACTCACATTGGGCGAGTAGAGGCTGATGTCCTGCCAATCGCGCAGCCCCTTGGCGTAGTGCAGATGGGCCTGGGCCACCGGACCGCTGCCGACGATGGCCAGGCGTTTGGCGTCCAGCGGAGCCAGGGCGTCCACGGCCACGGCGGTGGTCGCCGCAGTGCGCGCGGTGGTCAGTTCGCCGGCATCGCAGAGCAGCAGCGGCTGGCCGGTCTGCATGGACATCAGCAGGGTCCAGGCGGTCACCAGCGGACCCTGCTCGCGGACGATATAGGGCGAGGTCTTGACGCCATAGACCTGGTCGTCGGCCAGCACACCGAGGTAGTTGATAAAGTCGCCGGCACCCTGTGGGAACTCCACCAGCTGCTGCGCCGGTTGCACCGCCTGCCCGGCCGCCAGGTCGCGGAACAGTTTGCGCAGGATCTGCGGCACGTCGATCTGCTGCAGGAGTCGATGGGCCTGCTGGCTGTCGATCACGTAGGGGGTGTGGCCGGACATGGGGTGCTCCCGAATGATTTTTATAAACTAATTTGTCTATTATGGACTTTTAGTTTAATTCGGCAATCTCCGGACGAAAAAAAACGCCGCCGGGTATCGGGCGACGTTTTGTCGTGCAGCGTGCCTTTCGGCCTGGGCGATCAGGCCGGACGCTGGCGTACCACCGGCCGCAACAGCTCGGTGGGTGGCATTTCGCAGCTGATCTTGTGCCCGAGGAGGGTCTCGATCGCTGGCAGCTGGTAGGAGTCGTCTTCACCGGCGAAGCTGATGGACACGCCGTCGGCGCCCGCTCGCCCGGTCCGGCCGATGCGGTGGACGTAGTCGTCCGGCACTTCCGGCAGGGTGAAGTTGATCACGTGGCTGATGCCGTCGATATGAATCCCCCGCCCAGCCACATCGGTGGCCACCAGCACGCGGATCTTGCCTTCGCGGAAACCTTCCAGGGTCTTGATGCGCTTGTGCTGCGGTACGTCGCCGGACAATTGCGCGGCATTGACGCCGTCGCGTACCAGGCGTTCCTCGATCCGCCGCACTTCGTCCTTGCGGTTGGCGAAGACCATCACCCGCTCCCAACCATTGTCGGTGACCAGGTTGTAGAGCAGCTTGTACTTGTCGGCACCGGCCACGGCGTAGACGTGCTGTTCGACGTTGGCGTTGGCCGGGCTCAGCGCTTCGATCTCGACAATGGACGGGTCGGTGGTCCATTGCTTGGCCAGGTTCATCACGTCTTCGGTGAAGGTGGCCGAGAACAGCAGGGTCTGGCGTTCGTTCTTCGGCGGGGTCTGGCGGATGATCTGCCGGACCTGGGGGATAAAACCCATGTCGAGCATGCGGTCGGCTTCGTCCAGGACCATCACTTCGACCATGTCCAGGTGCACTTCGCCGCGCTGGTTGAAGTCCAGCAGGCGGCCAGGCGTGGCGACCAGGATGTCGCAGTGCCGGGCTTCGAGCAGCTTGAGCTGTTTGTCGAAGTCCATGCCACCGACGAACTGCATGACGTTGAGGCCGGTGTACTTGGTCAGGTCGGCGGCGTCCTTGGCGATCTGCACCACCAGCTCGCGGGTCGGCGCGATGATCAGCGCCCGCGGCTCACCCATGTAGCGTTCTTTCGGCGGTGGGGTCTGCAACAGCTGGGTGATGATCGAGATCAGGAACGCGGCGGTCTTGCCGGTACCGGTCTGGGCGCGACCGATGGCGTCCTTGCCGGCCAGGGTAAAGCCCAGGACCTGCGCCTGGATCGGCGTGCAATAAGGGAAACCGAGGTCCTGGATGGCGTGCATCAACTCGGGCGCCAGCTTGAAATCGTGGAAGCGGGTCTTGCCTTCCTGGGGCTCGACGACGAAGTCCTCGAGTTTCCAGGGTTTGACGGGAGGCTTCGGCGCTCGTTCACGGCGCGGTTGCTCGGCTTTCGGCTGTTCGACGCGTGGCGCCTCAACCGCCGCAGCGGGCTGTTCCGGGATGGCGGCCGGGGCTTTCGGTTTGGCGACAGGCTCGGCGCGCTCCGCAGGTTGGCCGTGGTGGCGGCTATCGGAGTTGGGAACAGGGGCGCTGGAGCCTGGTGCGAGCTGCTCAGCCTCGCTTTTACCGAATATTTTTTTGAGTGCTTTGAGCACGGTCATCTCGTTAATTTGGTTAAGGAATGTACGCCGGCCAGTGTAATGCAAGAATCGGGCGCGGCGTAGTGCGTTACCGATATCAGCGCAAACGAGCGGCCAGCCAGGTACCGATGTCCTGGATTTCCTCGGGTAACACTTCGTGGCCCATTGGGTATTCCTGCCATGTCACGGTGACATCAAGGCGCTTCAGGTGCTCATAGGCGGTTCGACCCATGGCGTTCTGGACCACCTCGTCATAGTGGCCATGCAGGCAGAGGGCCGGAATTCGCTGTTGGCTGGCGGAAAGTTGCAGGGAGTCGCTGAAGGTCGGGGCATAGGTCGAGAGCGCCAGCACGCCGCCGAGGGCGCCTTGCCACCTCAGGTAGGCGGTGTGCAGCACCACGGCGCCACCCTGGGAAAAGCCAGCGAGGAAGATCCGCGAAGGGTCGATACCCGCAGCCCGCTGGGCTTCCAGCAATTCGATGACGGTCGCTGCGGATTCTTCAAGCTCTTCAAAACTGATCGAACGCGCCGGGCTCATGGCCTTGATGTCATACCAGCTGGGCATGGCGTAGCCGCCATTGATGGTCACGGCGCGGGTCGGCGCCTGGGGCAGGACGAAGCGCGTGCTCGTCAGGCTCTCCTGCAGCGTCTCGGCCACCGGCAGGAAGTCGTAACGGTCGGCCCCCAGGCCGTGAAGCCAGATAACACAGGCGTCTGCGGTCTTGGCGGGGTGAATGATCAGCGGCTCAGTCATGTGTGCTCCATTAGTGTGCGTGCGCTCCAGATGTGTGCGCGGTGATGGTGCGTAAAGAGTTGATTTGTTAATAAAATGTCGCGTTGTTGAATGTTTTTCTATTGACCTGTGGCTGAATCGCTTTAGCCGCCACTATGGTACGGGCTTTGCTATGGGAGAACCGAGTGAATGCATTCACCCCTGGCGGTAACACTATCAGTCTACCGCTGGCCGTGGGATAGCAAATGAATCCGTCTCGGCGGGTTCTGATTCACGTTCGCCGAGGGCCGGCAGGGCTTTAGCGAATCTGGAAAGGGCTGAGGCCCGTTCGGCCAATTTGGTGGGCGGTGAGTTTTACAGACGGGAGACTTTCTCCTACTAAACTCATAGCTCAAGTCTTTAGCCGCTTGACCCAAAAAAAAGCCAGCACGGGTTAACAACGCCTCATAAGGGTGCGGCTAGACTCTAGCTCCGACACAACAAGAGCAACTGGAGGTTTGAATGAAGATGTTGAAATCCACCCTGGCAGTCGTGACTGCAGCCGTCGTACTGGGCGTCAGCGGTTTCGCGCAAGCGGGCGCTACCCTGGATGCCGTACAGAAGAAGGGTTTTGTTCAATGTGGCGTGAGTGACGGCTTGCCGGGCTTCTCGGTGCCTGATGCTTCCGGCAAGATCGTCGGTATTGACGCTGACGTCTGCCGTGCCGTGGCCGCTGCCGTTTTCGGCGACGCGACCAAGGTCAAGTTCAGCCAGTTGAACGCCAAGGAGCGCTTCACCGCGCTGCAATCCGGCGAAATCGACATCCTGTCGCGTAATACCACCATGACCAGCTCCCGCGACGCCGGCATGGGCCTGATCTTCCCGGGCTTCATCACCTACTACGATGGCGTCGGCTTCCTGGCCAACACCAAACTGGGCGTGAAAAGTGCCAAGGAACTGGATGGCGCGACCATCTGCATCCAGGCCGGTACCACCACCGAGCTGAACGTGTCCGACTACTTCCGCGCCAATGGCCTGAAGTACACCCCGATCACCTTCGACACCTCCGACGAAAGCGCCAAGTCGCTGGAATCCGGTCGTTGCGACGTACTGACCTCGGACAAATCCCAGCTGTTCGCCCAGCGCAGCAAGCTGGCCTCGCCGAAGGACTACGTGGTTCTGCCTGAAACCATCTCCAAGGAGCCTCTGGGCCCAGTGGTGCGTAACGGCGACGAAGAGTGGACCAAGATCGTTCGTTGGGTCGGCTATGCGCTGCTCAACACCGAAGAAGCCGGTATCACTTCGAAAAACGTCCTGGAAGAAGCCAAGTCGACCAAGAACCCGGACGTTGCTCGTCTGCTGGGCGCCGACGGCGAGTACGGCAAGGACCTGAAACTGCCGAAGGATTGGGTCGTCAAGATCGTTTCCCAGGTCGGTAACTACGGCGAGATCTTCGAGAAAAACCTCGGCAAGAGCACTCCTCTGGAAATCGACCGTGGCCTGAACGCTCTGTGGACCAAGGGCGGCATTCAATACGCACCACCTGTGCGCTGATTGACCTATCGCCCGGCAGGCCAACTGCCGGGCGATGTTCTTGTTCCGTTTTTCCTGGGGCACTTCATGCAAAATAAAATCGGCGCACCCAAGCAGAGACTCAGTCTCAGCGACCCCAAAGTGCGTGCGTGGCTATTTCAGATCATCACGATTGTCGCGGTGGTCTCGTTGGGCTGGTACCTGTTTCACAATACCCAGACCAACCTGCAACACCGAGGCATTACCTCGGGGTTCGGCTTTCTTGAGCGCAGTGCCGGTTTCGGCATCGCTCAGCACCTGATCGACTACACCGAATCGGACAGCTATGCCCGGGTGTTTGTCATCGGCCTGCTCAACACCCTGCTGGTGACCGTGATCGGCGTTATCCTGGCGACCCTGCTGGGGTTCATCATCGGCGTCTCGCGACTGTCGTCGAACTGGGTGATCAACAAGCTGGCCACCGTCTATATCGAGGTGTTCCGTAACATCCCGCCGTTGCTGCAGATCCTGTTCTGGTACTTCGCGGTATTCCTGACCATGCCGGGACCGCGCAACAGCCATAACTTCTGGGATATGTTCTTCGTCAGCAGCCGTGGCCTGAATATGCCAGCGGCTATTGCTTCCGCGGGGTTCTGGCCGTTCGTGATCAGCGTCGTGTTGGCCATCGTGGCCATCGTGCTGATGAGCCGCTGGGCGACCAAGCGCTTCGAAGAAACCGGCGTGCCGTTCCACAAGTTCTGGGCCGGCCTGGCCTTGTTCCTGGTGATCCCGGCGTTGTGTGCCCTGGTCTTCGGTGCCCCCGTGCATTGGGAGATGCCCCAGCTGCAAGGGTTCAACTTTGTCGGCGGTTGGGTATTGATCCCAGAGCTGCTGGCCTTGACCCTGGCCCTGACGGTGTACACCGCGGCGTTTATCGCCGAGATCGTACGCTCGGGCATCAAGTCGGTCAGCCACGGCCAGACCGAGGCGGCGCGCTCCCTGGGCCTGCGTAACGGTCCGACCCTGCGCAAGGTGATCATCCCGCAAGCCCTGCGCGTGATCATTCCACCGCTGACCAGCCAATACCTGAACCTGGCGAAGAACTCGTCCCTGGCCGCCGGTATCGGTTACCCGGAAATGGTTTCGCTGTTTGCCGGTACGGTGCTGAACCAGACCGGGCAGGCCATCGAAGTCATTGCCATCACCATGAGCGTGTACCTGGCGATCAGTATCAGCATTTCCCTGCTGATGAACTGGTACAACAAGCGCATTGCGCTGATCGAGCGGTGAGGAAACGCCCATGAGTTCGCATACTTTCAAACCCGACATGCCACCACCGAGCAACAGTATCGGCGTGGTGGCGTGGATGCGGGCGAACATGTTCTCCAGCTGGCTCAACACGCTGCTGACCCTGTTCGCCTTCTACCTGATCTACCTGATCGTCCCGCCGCTGCTGCACTGGGCCATCCTGGACGCCAACTGGGTCGGCACCACCCGCGCCGACTGCACCAAGAGCGGCGCCTGCTGGGTGTTTATCGAGCAGCGTTTCGGCCAGTTCATGTATGGTTACTACCCGCCCGTGATGCGCTGGCGCGTGGATCTGACCGTGTTGCTGGCGATCATCGGCGTGGCGCCGTTGTTCATCCCGCGCTTCCCGCGCAAGGCGATCTACGGCCTGAGTTTCCTGGTGCTGTACCCGATCATCGCCTTCACCCTGCTGCGCGGCGGTTACCTGGGCTTGCCCAGCGTTGCCACCACCGAGTGGGGCGGCCTGATGCTGACCCTGGTCATCGCCACCGTCGGTATCGCCGGGGCCTTGCCGCTGGGGATCATGCTGGCGCTGGGACGGCGTTCGAACATGCCGGCGGTGAAGGTGGTCTGCGTGACATTCATCGAGTTCTGGCGTGGTGTGCCGTTGATCACCGTACTGTTCATGTCCTCGGTGATGCTGCCGCTGTTCCTGCCTGAAGGCATGAACTTCGACAAGCTGCTGCGGGCGTTGATCGGCGTGATCCTGTTCCAGTCGGCCTATGTCGCCGAAGTGGTTCGCGGTGGCCTGCAAGCCATTCCCAAGGGCCAGTACGAAGCCGCTGCCGCCATGGGCCTGGGTTACTGGCGCGCCATGGGCCTGGTGATTCTGCCGCAAGCCTTGAAGCTGGTGATCCCGGGGATCGTCAACACCTTGATTGCGCTGTTCAAGGACACCAGCCTGGTGATCATCATCGGTCTGTTCGACCTGCTCAACAGCGTCAAGCAAGCCGCTGCCGACCCGAAATGGCTGGGCATGGCCACCGAAGGCTACGTGTTCGCCGCCCTGGTGTTCTGGATTTTCTGTTTTGGTATGTCCCGCTATTCCATGCATTTGGAACGCAAGCTGGACACAGGCCACAAGCGTTAGGAGTTTTGTCATGAGTGAAGCGATCAAACAGCCTGTGGGTCCTGAAGGCATTATTCAGATGCAGGGCGTGAACAAGTGGTACGGCCAGTTCCACGTGTTGAAAGACATCAACCTGAACGTCAAGCAGGGCGAACGTATCGTCCTCTGCGGCCCGTCGGGCTCGGGCAAGTCGACCACCATCCGCTGCCTCAACCGTCTGGAAGAGCACCAGCAGGGCCGCATCGTGGTCGATGGCGTGGAACTGACCAACGACCTCAAGCAGATCGAAGCGATCCGTCGTGAAGTCGGCATGGTGTTCCAGCACTTCAACCTGTTCCCGCACCTGACCATCCTGCAGAACTGCACCCTGGCACCGATGTGGGTGCGCAAGATGCCCAAGCGCCAGGCGGAAGAAATCGCCATGCATTACCTGGAGCGCGTGCGTATCCCGGAGCAGGCCCACAAGTTCCCGGGCCAGTTGTCCGGTGGTCAGCAGCAGCGTGTGGCGATTGCCCGTGCCTTGTGCATGAAGCCGAAAATCATGCTGTTCGACGAACCGACTTCGGCACTCGACCCGGAAATGGTGAAAGAGGTTCTGGACACCATGATCGGCCTGGCCGAAGACGGCATGACCATGCTCTGCGTTACCCACGAAATGGGTTTCGCCCGTACCGTGGCGAACCGCGTGATCTTCATGGACAAGGGTGAAATCGTCGAACAGGCTGCACCGAACGACTTCTTCGACAACCCGCAGAATGATCGGACCAAGCTGTTCCTGAGCCAGATCCTGCATTGATCGGCTGACGTTGAATGAAAAACCCGGACCTGGTCCGGGTTTTTTTTTGCCTGGGTTTTGTTGATCAGGTGAGTGAATGTTTCCCTTCTCTGGGGCTGGGTGGATGCCAAGGCGCCTTGCCTTCGCTGATGCTCTTGATGTCTTCGACCAGTTCAGGGTGTCGGTCCAGGAGATGCATCAGTACGAATAGAGGCTTTGGTGGATCGATTTCTGCCCTTTCATAGCGTGAGAACGCATTGTGCCCACCACCTGATAGCAGCTCCACTGCCGCGCGTTGAGTGAAGTGAAGTTTGCGGCGGATTCGCTTCATCTCGTTGGCGACTTCTCGCCTCGACTGATAGACAAGCTCGTCGCTTGCGTCTGAATAACGCTGGGCGCTTTCAGGATCAAGCTCGATCTCCGAGCAGGCCTCGCACTGCCAGCCGGACAGCCGGGGAACCGATTTTTTCAACGCTTTGAAGTCGACCTCGAAGTTCCGATCTTCAAACCAATGCATGGCGTTGTGCATGCCACAGCTGACGCAGTCCTGTCGTTTCATGACTCACTCTCCTTGAAGGAGATCACCGGAGGTCCGCCAGCAGGGCGGTAGCTCACTTTTATATAAATCAATTTGCCTGGGAGCGGATAGTGGTAAACGTCCTGCCAGATTCTGTGATCGGCGTAGGTGGTCATTGATTTATAAAGCATCCTTCTTTCCAACGATTTAATGATTTGCAGCATATCGGCGAGGGTGAACCCCATTTTTCTGCCGCCATCCCTGGCACTTAGCGTAAATGCTGTGGCGCCAAGTCTTGTCACGTCCGTCTTGATCGCCGCCAGATCGTAATGAGGTGTTTTCTTTTCCATAAGACACCTTTGATGTAGTAGAGCTTAAAATTACCCTTAAAGGGTAATTTTTAGATAGGCGGTGGATTCTCCATCTCCTGTAGGAAACGTTGGTTCTTGAACTCGCAGTCAGGTTTGGAGTAACCTTTTGGCTAATTCATCCTATGACTGGATGTTAGGGCGAGTTTCCATGTCTCAAAGCATTCCTCTTATCAAGCGCTCCCTGGTCGACCAGGCCCTGGAGCAATTGCGCGAACGCATTAGCCGTGGCACCTGGGCCGTGGGTGAGCGGTTGCCCACTGAACCGGAATTGGCCGCGGAGCTGGGCATCAGCCGCAACACCATGCGTGAAGCCCTGCGGGTACTGGCGTTTTCCGGATTGATCGAGATCCGCCAGGGCGACGGCAGCTACCTGCGGGCGACCATCGATCCGCTGGCGACCATGCAGGCGTTGTCGCGTTGTTCCCTCCACCAGGCCCGCGAGACCCGGCACAGCTTTGAGGTCGAGGCCGTCGGCCTGGCGGCGCTGCGGCGGACCGAGGACGACCTCAAGGGGCTGCGCGAGGCCCTGCATGTCTGTGGCGACCACTATCACGGCGATCTCGACAGCTACATCAGCTGTGACCTGGTGTTTCACCAACGCCTGATCGACGCCGCGCACAACCCGATGCTCAGCGAGTTGTATCGCTACTTTTCCAGCGTGATCGCCGGCGCCCTGCGCCAGACCCTGGATATCTCCCCCCGTCGCCAATCGGTGTTCGACCTGCATATCGCCCTGCTCGAAGCGGTGGAGCAACAGGACCCCGAGCGCGCCAAGGCCTTGTGCCGGAGCTTGATCAATGAACCTTGAAAACGAGAGCCCCCTGTCCCGTGCTCCTGTAGAACCCGGTGCCGACTCGCGGCCGGTCGAGCTTGATCGACTGCTGATCGATGCCGAGGCCGATGACGATCTGGTCCAGCAGCAACAACCCGTATTGCGCCGGCCCTGGCTGTTGCTGCTGGGCCTGGTGCTGGTGGCCCTGAATCTGCGCCCGGCGTTGTCGAGCATGGCGCCGTTGCTCGGCGAGGTGTCTCGCAGCCTGGGTCTGTCGGCGGCCAAGGCCGGTCTGTTGACCACCTTGCCGGTGCTATGCCTCGGTTTGGCTGCACCTCTGGCACCGTTGCTGGCCCGGCGTTTCGGCAGCGAGCGGGTGGTGCTGGGGATTCTGCTGACCCTGGCCGGCGGGATCATCCTGCGCAGTTCCCTGGGTGAGTTCGGTCTGTTTGCCGGCAGTGTGCTGGCCGGTGCGAGCATCGGGGTGATCGGTGTGCTGTTGCCCGGCATCGTCAAACGCGACTTCGCGAAGCAGGCCGGGACCATGACCGGTGTCTACACCATGGCCCTGTGCCTGGGCGCGGCGTTGGCGGCGGGGACCACGGTGCCGCTGAGCCAGTACTTTGCCGAAAGCTGGTCGATCGGCCTGGGGTTCTGGGTCGTGCCCGCATTGGTCGCGGCGATTTTCTGGTTGCCGCAGGTGGGGCAGAAACACGGTGCCCATCACGTGGCCTACCGTGTGCGCGGTTTACTGCGCGATCCGCTGGCCTGGCAGGTCACCCTGTATATGGGGTTGCAATCGTCCCTGGCCTATATCGTCTTCGGCTGGTTGCCTTCGGTGCTGATCGGACGTGGCCTGAGCGCCACCCAGGCGGGCATCGTGCTGTCCGGCTCGATTCTGATCCAACTGATCAGTTCATTGGCGACGCCCTGGCTGGCGACGCGGGGCAAGGATCAGCGGCTGGCGATTGTCGTGGTCATGGTGCTGACGTTGGGCGGCCTGTTCGGTTGCCTGTATGCACCGCTCGAAGGGCTCTGGGGCTGGGCGATCCTGCTCGGTTTGGGGCAGGGCGGGACCTTCAGCCTGGCGCTGACCCTGATTGTATTGCGCTCGCGCGATGCCCATGTGGCGGCGAACCTCTCGGGCATGGCCCAGGGCATCGGTTACACCCTGGCGTCCATGGGGCCGTTCGCGGTGGGGTTGGTGCATGACCTCACCGGGGGGTGGGAGGCACTGGGCTGGATCTTCGGCGTGATCGGCCTGGGCGCCATCGTCTTCGGGCTCGGTGCCGGTCGGGCACGTTATGTCCAGGTCACCTGCGAAAAACTCTGAATCACTCCACACTCCCGGTATTCGGATCGCGAATGCCGATAGTCAGCCGGGCATTTGCAGACTATCGTGCAGGCGATCCTTTTACCTGCACGGAGCCCGTTCATGAGTGATGCCCACAGCGCGTTGATTACTGAGTTCTATAAAGCCTTCCAGCGGCTGGATGCCGAGGCCATGAGTGCCTGCTACACCGAGGATGTGGTGTTCAGTGATCCGGCGTTCGGCGAGTTGCGCGGCCGTGATGCCGGCGATATGTGGCGCATGCTGACCACCCGGGCCAAGGACTTCTCCCTGACTTTCGACAATGTCCGTGCCGACGAGCGCAGCGGCGGCGCGCATTGGGTCGCGACCTATCTGTTCAGCCAGACCGGTAACACCGTGGTCAACGATATCAATGCGCGTTTTGTGTTCCGCGACGGCAAGATCTGCGAGCACCATGACCACTTCGACCTGTGGCGCTGGTCGCGTCAGGCATTGGGGACCAAGGGCTTGTTGCTGGGTTGGACGCCCTTGGTCAGGAACGCCGTGCGTGCCCAGGCCCTGAAAGGTTTGAAGGCCTTCCAGGCGAGCCGCTAGGTTCTGCTAAGATCGCGGCCTCAATAGCGATCAAGCCCTTTGTCACGTGAACATCAGCGAAACGCTCAGTGCCGAGACCGAGCCGGCGGCGCCTGCGGTCAAACCCTGGTTTGTCTATCTGGTGCGGGCCGCCAATGGCTCGCTGTATTGCGGGATCAGCGATGACCCGCAGCGGCGGTTTGCCTCCCATCAAAGTGGCAAGGGCGCGCGCTTCTTCTATTCCAGCCCGGCGGTCGCGCTGGTGTATGTGGAGGCCTGCCGCGACAAGGGCGAGGCCCTGCGCCAGGAACGCCTGATCAAGAAATTGCGCAAGAGCGCCAAGGAAACCCTGGCGGCGGGGTTCAGTCTGGAAGCCTTTGTTGCCGGGCGGAAATGAGCTGGGGCGTTTTTCCGCGTCTCATCGCAGGCTACGCCTGACCGTGGCTGCAATTGACGACACTGTCATGCTCGAATATGATTGGTTCATCGAAGCGACTGACCGGATGAGATTGAGCGCTTCCCAGCGGTGAAAGCCGTAATCGCGCAAGGCGGTTCGAAAGTGGTGTCCGGATCTGTTTTATCGAATACGAAAAAGACGCTCATGGCGTCTTTTTTCGTTTCTCCCTCTAACGTTTGGTTGCGGTTGGTTGACGCAAGTAGACCTTACCGCACAGTAGTGCAAAGGCCATTGATCCTTTAAGGTTTGGACCGCCGCCTTTTCCTTCGTGATACGCACTCTCCACTACCAGATTCAACTCCTGCCATTGGCGCTTTTCGTGCGCAGCGCGTCTTACCTCAAAAAAGACATGATAAGGTCCACTCGGGTCCTCAACGGTGATGGAAAAGCACCAATTACGCTCGGCCGACGTTTCCCATACCTTGGCTTTTGGATGCGTCAGTCTTTGCAAAATAACGGCCGGTAGGTTCTGAGATAGCCGATAACGAATGGGGGCAGAATGTCCGTTGCCGCTTACCGTCAGGAATGATCGGCTCTCCAGCCGGATGCGTTACTGCGTCGTATCCCTGGGTAAAACAGTGATTGGAGAAGGTTACATGCACGCGCAAATCACGTTTGGCCAACTGGCTTGAAATCGTGAAGGTGAATGGCTCAAGGTGAGTAAAATCGTACGTCTGACCGCCAATGGCCAGCGCTGGAAAATAGGCGGTCACTTCGGCCTCCATTCCGGTCAAACTGCCAGCTTACCCTGTCACGCTGCCTTTCGACTCCCTGGCAATTGATACCGTTGATGAGAGGGCATCAGGCTGGCTGGGTAGGCTGCTCACGATTTGCAGGCTAAGCTTCGGGTTCTTATTTGCCCGGCGGACTCCAGCATGTCTGAGTTGATTCTTCATCACTACCCGACCTCTCCCTTTGCCGAAAAGGCCCGCTTGCTGCTGGGCTTCAAGGGCCTGTCCTGGCGCTCGGTACATATCTCGCCGGTCATGCCAAAACCCGACCTGACCGCGCTGACCGGTGGCTACCGGAAAACCCCGGTGTTGCAGATCGGTGCCGATATCTACTGTGACACTGCCTTGATCGCTCGCCGCCTGGAGCAGGAAAAGGCCACCCCGCGACTGTTCCCCGAGGGCCGGGAACTGGTCGCGGCGACCTTTGCCGCCTGGGCCGACTCAGTGGTGTTCAGTCATGCGGTCAGTCTGGTATTCCAGCCCGAGTCGGTGGCGGTGCGCTTTGCCCGCTTGTCCCCGGAGCAGATCAAGGGCTTCATGATCGACCGCGCCGGCCTGTTCAGCGGCGGCTCGGCCTCGAAGGTTCCGTTGGACATCGCCAAGCACCAGTGGCCGGTATTCATGGCGCGGCTGGAGCAGCAACTGCAGCACGAGGAGGGCGACTTCCTGTTCGGTGAGCCATCGATTGCCGATATTGCCATGGCCCATCCGCTGTGGTTCCTCAAGGCGACGCCGGTGACCGCGCCGCTGGTGGATGCCTATCCGGCGGTGGCCGCCTGGTTCGCCCGGGTCATGGCGTTCGGGCATGGTGCTCCGAGTGAGATGACGGCGGAGGAGGCCTTGCAGGTGGCACGCGAGTCGACGCCGGCCGCGCTGCCTGATGAGGCGTTCACTGACCCGAACGGTTTTGTCTCCGGTCAGTCGGTAATCGTCGCGGCGACCGACTATGGCGTTGATCCGGTAGCGGGCGAGTTGGTGTTTGCCGGTCGCGAAGAGTTGATCGTGAGCCGTGAAGATGAGCGCGGTGGGCGGGTGCATGTGCACTTCCCACGGCTCGGCTTCAGGATCGAAGCGCGGCCAGAATAGCCTCTGGCTCATACCCACGGATCAAGGTGCCATTTACGTCCAGCATTGGAATCCCGCCGCCGCCCAGGGCCTGGTAGGCCTTGCGTGCCTCGGCGTTTTTCTCGATATCGAATTCCTGGTAGGGAATGCCTTTCTGGTCGAGGAAACGCCGGGTCTGCTTGCAGTAGCCGCACCAGTCGGTGGCGTAGAGCACCACCCGGGCCTTGGCCCGGGTCTGTTCCGAGACCATCTGCCCCGGGTTGAACACCCGCTCGATCTTGCCCCAGTTCTGATAGACCACCACCACCAGCAGGATCAGCAGGACCTTCTTCAGCATGCCTGTGAGCACGGCTCAGTCCTTGCGTCGCTTGAGCTGGTCGGTCAGTTGAGTCGGCAGCCCCTTGATGATCAGGGTCCCGGCCTCTTCGTCATACTCGATCTTCGAGCCCAGCAAGTGCGCCTCGAAGCTGATGGACAGGCCTTCGGCGCGACCGGTGAAGCGGCGGAACTGGTTCAGGGTGCGTTTGTCGGCCGGGATCTCCGGCGACAGGCCGTAGTCCTTGTTGCGGATATGTTCGTAGAACGCCCGTGGACGGTCCTCGTCAATCAGCCCGGAAAGCTCTTCCAGGCCCATCGGCTCGCCCATTTTGGCCTGGCTGCTGGCGTAATCCACCAGGGTCTTGGTTTTTTCCCGAGCGTCCTCCTCGGGCAGGTCTTCGCTTTCGACGAAGTCGCTGAAGGCCTTGAGCAGGGTGCGGGTCTCGCCCGGGCCGTCGACGCCTTCCTGGCAGCCGATAAAGTCGCGGAAATACTCCGAAACCTTTTTCCCGTTCTTGCCTTTGATAAAGGATATGTACTGTTTGGACTGCTTGTTGTTCTGCCACTCGGAGACGTTGATCCGCGCCGCCAGATGCAACTGGCCCAGGTCCAGGTGGCGCGACGGGGTCACGTCCAGCTCGGCGTTCACCGCCACGCCTTCACTGTGGTGCAGCAGGGCGATCGCCAGGTAGTCGGTCATGCCTTGCTGGTAGTGCGCGAACAGCACATGGCCGCCCACCGAGAGGTTGGACTCCTCCATCAGCTTTTGCAGATGTTCGACGGCAATCCGGCTGAAGGCGGTGAAGTCCTTGCCGCCGTCCAGGTACTCCTTCAGCCAGCCGCTGAACGGATGCGCGCCGGACTCGGCATGGAAAAAGCCCCAGGCTTTGCCCTGCTTGGCGTTGTAGCTTTCGTTGAGGTCGGCAAGCATGTGCTCGATGGCCTGGGATTCGGCCAGTTCGGAGTCACGGGCATGCAGGACCGCAGGGCTGCCGTCGGGTTTTTTGTCGATCAGGTGGACGATGCAATGACGGATCGGCATAGGTATCTCGGCTGATTTGTCAGGGGGAAGACGGGTTCCCCGGAAAAGCGCCCAGTGTACCGCACCCACGGGTTGAATCCGCCTTTGCACGGTCGTTCGGGCGGTTTGAGCGGTTTCAGACAGCTTTTTTTTCGAAAACGAGCGCAAAAGCTGACCAAATGGCTAGGTAGAGGCGGATATTTCCCCGTCTCTGTGCTAGTTTTGCCCGGTCTTGCGCTCGGTAACGGCGCAAAGCGTGCATTCAGCAGGTGTCACGTCGAACCAAACCCCAATTCTGCTATCTACATCTGCGATCCGTCGTGGTTACTAGCGGGGGGGCACAAGGCTGGCTCGATGGCTGACACTGCACTCTGCAATCCAAATGAATTTGATAGGGAAGGAACATCTCAATGGCTATTACCAAAGACCAACTGATCGCCGATATCGCCGAAGCTATCGACGCGCCGAAAACCACCGCGCGTGCCGCTCTGGACCAACTGGCCCAGATCGTTGCTGATCAATTGGAAAACGGCGGCGAAATCACTCTGCCAGGCGTTGGCAAACTGAAAGTGACCGAGCGTCCTGCCCGTACCGGCCGTAACCCGTCGACTGGCGCTGCCATCGAAATCCCTGCCAAGAAAGTGATCAAACTGGTTGTGGCCAAGGTTCTGACCGACGCTGTAAACAAGTAAGATGCATTGAAACCGTGCCTCGGAGCGATCCGGGCACGGTTTTTTTTCGCCTGTAGGTTATGCCGCCCGGCTACTCCGGTCCGGGTGTGAGGCCGACCTGGCCGATCAGTGCCACGGGTAATTCGTCCAGTGTGCTGAATGAACGGCCTGTCATCCCTGGGCTATCTGCGCCGCGCTCCAATGCTGTTGCGCCCAGGCCTGTTGCTGGGCCTTGTCGTGGAACGTCCAGGCGACAAAACGACTCTGCTTCTGGCCCTGGGACATCTCCACGACCTTGCTCTCCAGGGCGCCGGCCTTCTTCAGGGCCGCTTCGATGGCCGGCAGGTTCGAGGCTTTCGAGACCAGTGTGCTGAACCACAGCACTTGCTTCGACAACGACGGGCTTTCGCTGATCAGTTGGCTCACGAAGCGTGCTTCGCCCCCTTCACACCACAATTCCGACGCCTGGCCGCCGAAGTTCAGCACGGGCAGTTTGCGCTTGGGATCGGCCTTGCCCAGGGCGCGCCATTTGCGCCGGCTGCCGTTTTGGGCTTCGTCCAGGGAGGCGTGAAACGGCGGGTTGCACATGGTCAGGTCAAAATGTTCGGTGCTTTCCAGCAGACCGCTGAGGATGTGCTTCGGATTGGCTTGCAGGCGCAGGCTGATGGCCTTGTTCAGGCCGTTGGACTGGACGATGGCCTTGGCCGCGGCCAGCGCGGTCTTGTCGATGTCTGAACCGAGAAACCGCCAGCGGTAGTCGCTGTGGCCGATCAGTGGGTAGATGCAGTTGGCGCCGACGCCGATATCCAGCACGCGTATGGCCGCTCCACGAGGGATATTGCCCTCGTTGTTTTCGCCCAACAGGTCGGCGAGGAAGTGCACATAGTCGGCACGACCCGGTACCGGCGGGCAGAGGAAGTCCGCCGGGATGTCCCAGTGGGCGATGCCGTAGAAGGACTTGAGCAGGGCACGGTTGAACACGCGCACGGCGGCCGGGTCGGCGAAGTCGATGCTTTCCTTGCCATAAGGGTTGAGGACCACGAACTGGCCCAGTTCGGGGCTGCTCTTGATCAGCTGCGGGAAGTCGTAGCGGCCCTGATGGCGGTTACGCGGGTGCAGGCTGGCTTTTTCCCGCGGCTCGACGGCCTTGGCCGGGGTGGCGGGCTTGGGCTTCTTGCGTGGGGCTTTGGGTTTGCTCGGGGCGGTCATGGGCTGGGTCGATTCGGGCAGGGCTTGGAATGGCGGACATTGTCCCATATTCATCGGGGCTGCGGCGGGCATGAAAAAGGGAGGCCCGAGGGCCTCCCTTTTTCAGTCAATCGTCACGCTTACAGGCTGGCGATCCGCGCATGTTGCTCGGCCAGCTTGCCCAGGGCCTGTTCGGCCTCGGCCAGCTTGGCGCGTTCCTTCTCGATGACTTCGGCCGGAGCCTTGTCGACGAACGCGGCATTCGACAGCTTGCCGCCGACCCGCTGCACTTCACCTTGCAGACGCTGGATTTCCTTGTCCAGGCGCGCCAGTTCGGCGCCCTTGTCGATCAGCCCGGCCATCGGCACCAGCACTTCCATCTCGCCCACCAGAGCAGTAGCGGACAGCGGTGCTTCGGCGCCTGCGGCCAATACAGTGATCGACTCCAGCTTCGCCAGCTTCTTGAGCAGTGCGTCGTTCTCGGTGAGGCGACGCTGGTCCTCGCCACTGGCGTTCTTCACGAACACGGCCAGCGGCTTGCCCGGACCGATGTTCATCTCGGCGCGGATGTTGCGCGTGCCGAGCATGAGGGTCTTGAGCCATTCGATATCGCTTTCGGCCGCCTCGTCGATGCGTGCTTCGTTGGCCACCGGCCACGGTTGCAGCATGATGGTCTTGCCTTCAGCCCCGACCAGCGGCGCCAGGCGCTGCCAGATTTCCTCGGTGATGAACGGCATGAACGGATGCGCCAGGCGCAGCGCCACTTCCAGCACGCGCACCAGGGTGCGACGGGTGCCGCGCTGGCGTTCGACCGGCGCGTTCTCGTCCCACAGCACCGGCTTGGACAGTTCCAGGTACCAGTCGCAATACTGGTTCCAGATGAACTCGTACAAGGCCTGGGCGGCCAGGTCGAAACGGAACTGGTCGAGCTGGCGGGTCACTTCGGCTTCGGTGCGCTGCAACTGCGAGATGATCCAGCGATCGGCCAGGGACAGCTCGAAGGCTTCGCCGTTCTGGCCGCAGTCTTCGCCCTTGTCGAGCACGTAGCGCGCGGCGTTCCAGATCTTGTTGCAGAAGTTGCGATAGCCTTCGACGCGGCCCATGTCGAACTTGATGTCACGACCGGTGGAGGCCAGCGAGCAGAAGGTGAAGCGCAGGGCGTCGGTGCCGTAGCTGGCGATGCCTTCGGCGAATTCGGCGCGGGTCTGCTTCTCGATGGCTTTCTGCAGCTTGGGCTGCATCAGGCCGGTGGTGCGTTTCTGCACCAGGTCTTCGAGTTCGATGCCGTCGATGATATCCAGCGGGTCGAGGACGTTGCCCTTGGACTTGGACATCTTCTGGCCCTGGCCATCACGCACCAGGCCATGGACGTAGACGGTCTTGAACGGTACCTGCGGGGTACCGTCCTCGTTCTTCACCAGGTGCATGGTCAGCATGATCATCCGGGCGACCCAGAAGAAAATGATGTCGAAACCGGTCACCAGCACGTCGGTGGGGTGGAAGGTCTTGAGGAAGTCGGTCTGCTCCGGCCAGCCGAGGGTGGAGAAGGTCCACAGGCCTGAACTGAACCAGGTGTCGAGAACGTCGTTGTCCTGTTGCAGCGCAACGTCCGGGCCGAGGTTGTGCTTGGCCCGTACTTCGGCTTCGTCGCGACCGACATAGACCTTGCCCGACTCGTCGTACCAGGCCGGAATCCGGTGGCCCCACCACAGCTGGCGGCTGATGCACCAGTCCTGGATATCGCGCATCCAGGAGAAGTACATGTTTTCGTATTGCTTGGGCACGAAGGCGATGCGGCCGTCTTCCACGGCGGCAATGGCCGGCTCGGCCAGGGGCTTGGTCGACACGTACCACTGGTCGGTCAGCCACGGCTCGATGATGGTCCCGGAGCGGTCGCCCTTCGGCACTTTCAGGCCGTGGTCGTCAACGCTGACCAGCAGGCCGGCGGCGTCGAAGGCGGCAACGATCTGCTTGCGCGCTTCGAAACGGTCGAGGCCGGCGTATTCGGCCGGGATCTTGCCGTCGATGCTGTCGTTCAGCGTGCCGTCGAGGTTGAACACCTGGCAGGCTGGCAGGACGGCGGCGTTCTTGTCGAAGATATTCAGCAGTGGCAGGTTGTGGCGCTTGCCGACTTCATAGTCGTTGAAATCGTGGGCCGGGGTGATTTTCACGCAGCCGGTGCCGAATTCAGGGTCGCAATAATCGTCGGCGATGATCGGGATACGGCGGCCGACCAGGGGCAGCTCGATAAATTTGCCGATCAGGGCCTTGTAGCGCTCGTCTTCCGGGTTGACCGCCACGGCCGAGTCGCCGAGCATGGTTTCCGGGCGGGTGGTGGCGACGATCAGGTAATCCAGGCCGTCGGCAGTCTTGGCGCCGTCAGCCAGTGGATAACGCAGGTTCCAGAGGGAGCCTTTCTCGTCGTGGTTTTCCACTTCGAGGTCGGAGATCGCCGTGTGCAGCTTGGTGTCCCAGTTGACCAGGCGCTTGCCGCGATAGATCAGGCCATCTTCGTGCAGGCGCACAAAAGCTTCCTTCACCGCTTCCGAGAGGCCGTCGTCCATGGTGAAGCGCTCGCGGCTCCAGTCCACGGACGAGCCCAGGCGCCGGATCTGCCGGCTGATATTGCCGCCGGACTGATCCTTCCATTCCCAGACCTTTTCCAGGAATTTCTCGCGGCCCAGGTCGTGACGGTTCTGCCCTTGGGCTTCGAGCTGACGCTCCACCAGCATTTGCGTAGCGATCCCGGCGTGGTCGGTGCCCGGCTGCCACAGGGTGTTGCGACCCTGCATGCGACGGAAACGGATCAGGGCGTCCATGATCGCGTTATTGAAACCGTGGCCCATGTGCAGGCTGCCGGTGACGTTCGGCGGCGGGATCATGATGGTGTAGGCGTCGCCGGTGCCTTGCGGGGCGAAGTAATTCTCGGACTCCCAAGTCTGGTACCAGGAAGTTTCAATGGCGTGCGGCTGGTAGGTCTTATCCATGCGCGGCGGGACCCTTAGGCATTAATTCAGGAAAGCCGGCAAGTATAACGGGGATATGGCGCGGGGCGTAGAGCGAGGTGAGCGCTGATGGCACAAAAATGCCCGCTGGCGCCAGCGGGCAGGCCCTGCTTCTACACGGAGGGCGTGCAGGTCAGGAAGGATACTGGCTGAGCAGGCGTTCCATACGGGCGTCCAGGCGGCGCTTGATCTCGGTTTCGATATGTGGGGCGAAGTCGTCGATCACGTCCTGCATGATCAATTGCGCGGCGGCGCGCAGTTCGCTGTCCAGGTGCAGTAAGGCGTCCTGGTTCTTCTGTTTGGCGGGTTCCGCTGCGACGACTACCGGTGCCGGTTTCGGCTCGGCCACAGGCGCGGCGACAACCTCGGGCTGAACCTCGACCTTGGTTTTATTACCCACCATGTCGAACAACAGGGGGATCTGCCCTTCGCTGGCGACTGTTTCGGTCAGCAGCGGCGGTTGCAGGGTGTCATCGCCCAACAGCTTTCGGATCGATTCAAGCTCGTCCAGCAGGGGCGCGGCTTTTTGCGGTTGTTTTGGAGTGTCCATCGGGGTGCTCAAAGTCGCTGTAGACGGTGATCTTGCAGAGGATAGCCCTGTTCGCGGTAGAAGCGGAAACTCTCCCGCGCCGCTTGACGGATTGCCGGGTCTTCCACCACCACTTCCGCCACGCGGGCAAAGCGCGAAGCAAAGGGCGGCACCTTCATATCAAGGTTCACCAGCAGGTCCTGATGGAGGCCGGGGTCTTCACCCAGCCCCAGCACCACGGTGCCTTCCGGCTCGCTTTCCGCTGGGCCATGGGGCACGAAACTTTCGCCCTTGAACTGCCACAGGCGGGCATCCAGGTCATCGCGCTGGGCGCTGTCGCTGCAATGCAGGTAGACCTTGTGTCCCAGGCGCCAGGCCTTTTCGGTCAGCTTGCAGGCAAAGTCCAGGCGTGCCGAAGGATCCGCGCTGGGAAGGATATAGAAGTCGACTTGGGTCATAGGGGGTTCCGGATGCCGGGCGACGTCATTGACCGACGCCGCCCGGCAGGCTCAGGTTCAGGCCTTGGCGCGGTCCAGCAGGTACTGGGTCAGCAGGGGCACCGGACGGCCGGTGGCGCCCTTGTCCTTGCCGCCGCTGGTCCAGGCGGTGCCGGCGATGTCCAGGTGGGCCCAGTTGAACTGTTTGGCGAAGCGCGACAGGAAGCACGCCGCGGTGATGGTCCCGGCTTTCGGCCCGCCGATGTTGGCGATGTCGGCGAACGGGCTGTCCAGTTGTTCCTGGTACTCATCGAACAGCGGCAGTTGCCAGGCGCGGTCATCGGCTTGACGGCCGGCGCTGAGCAGTTGCTCGATCAGTTCGTCGTTGTTGCCCAGCAGGCCGGAGGTGTGGGCGCCGAGGGCGACCACGCAGGCGCCGGTCAGGGTGGCGATGTCGATCACCGCCTGGGGCTTGAAGCGTTCGGCGTAGGTCAGGGCATCGCACAGCACCAGGCGGCCTTCGGCGTCGGTGTTGAGGATTTCCACGGTCTGGCCGCTGAGGGTGGTGACAATGTCGCCCGGACGGGTCGCGCCGCCGCTCGGCATGTTCTCGGCACAGGCCAGGATGCACACCAGGTTGATCGGCAGTTGCAGGGCAAGCACGGCGTGCAGGGTGCCGAACACGCTGGCGGCACCGCCCATGTCGTACTTCATTTCATCCATGCCCAGGCCCGGCTTGAGGCTGATGCCGCCGGTGTCGAAGGTGATGCCCTTGCCGACCAGGGCAAATGGCTTCTCGGATTTCTTGCCGCCGTTGTATTGCATGACGATCAGGCGTGGCGGCTGGTCGCTGCCCTGGCCCACGGCGTAGAACGAGCCCATGCCCAGTTCCTTGATCTTCTTCTCGTCAAGGATCTCGACCTTCAGGCCTTTGTTGGCCTTGCCAAGGTTCTTTGCCTGCTCGGCGAGGTAGCTCGGGTGGCAGATGTTCGGCGGCAGGTTGCCCAGGTCGCGGGTGAAGGCCATGCCGCCGGCGATGGCGCGGGCGTGGCTGACGGCACGTTCGACTTCGGCTTGCGCGGCCTTGATGGTCACCAGGGTGATTTTCTTCAGGGCGCGGGGTTCGGCTTTCTGGCTCTTGAACTGGTCGAAGCTGTATTCACCGTCCAGCAGGCTTTCGGCCAGCAGGCGGGTCTTGCCGTAGCTGTCGCGGCCCTTGACCACGACTTCGTCGAGGGCGAGCACGGCGTCGCTGCCGCCCAGGCCCTTGAGGGTGGCGAGGATCGAGGCCACGGCTTTGCGGAACGGACGGTCGCCGAGTTCGGCGTCCTTGCCCACGCCCACCAGCAGTACGCGTTCGGCCTTGAGGTTGGGCAGGCTTTGCAGCAGCAGGGTCTGGCCGACCTTGCCGGCCAGGTCGCCGCGCTTGAGGATGGCGCTGAGGGCGCCGCCGCTGAGTTCATCGACTTTGCTGGCGACCGCGCCGAGTGTGCGGCCTTCGCCGACGGCGAGTACCAGGGTGGCGGTTTTCAACGTTTCTGGGCTGACGCTTTTTACAACCAGTTCCATGTCCGGGTCCCTGAATATTAAGGTCAAAGGGCGCAGAGACAGCTCTGCACCGGGGCGAAGCGACGCAATGGCGTGGCTTTCGGCAAAGGCCGCAGTTTGAACCCCGGCGCTGGCCGGGGGCAAGTCCCAATACCGATCCGTTACGGCTCTGTCGGCACTGTGGACAAGTGCGCAGTGACAGCCGGGAGCAATCACAGGATAATGCGCCTCTTTTTAGACGGCCCGCTGCGGTGAGCCCTCTGTCGGTGCCTATGTTTGCTTGTTCGGCCACCTTAGCCTGACAACCCTGGAGTGTCTGGTTTGATTGTTTTTCGTTATCTGTCCCGCGAAGTCTTGATCACCTTGAGTGCGGTCAGCGCCGTATTGCTGGTCATCACCATGAGCGGACGCTTCGTCAAGTTCCTTGCCCAGGCCGCCTCGGGTCAACTGGACCCGGGCTCGCTGTTCCTGATCATGGGCTTTCGCCTGCCCGGTTTCCTCCAGCTGATCCTGCCCCTGGGCCTGTTCCTCGGGATTCTGCTGGCCTACGGACGGCTCTATCTCGAAAGCGAAATGACCGTGCTGTCCGCCACCGGCATGAGCCAGCAGCGCCTGCTCGGCATGACCATGGCGCCGGCGCTGCTGGTGGCCCTGCTGGTGGCCTGGATCAGCCTGAGCCTGGCGCCCAAGGGCGCCCTGCAATTCCAGCTGCTGCTCAACCAGCAGGACGCCATGACCGAATTCGACACCCTGGTGCCCGGCCGCTTCCAGGAGCTCAACGATGGCTCGCGGGTGACCTATACCGAGCAACTCTCCGATGACCGGGCGAACCTGGGCGGTGTGTTCATTTCGGAAAAACGCTTCGGCGTGAACAAGAAGGACCGCGGCATTTCCGTGCTGGTGGCCGAAAAAGGCCGTCAGGAAGTGCGCAAGGACGGCAATCGCTACCTGATCCTGGAAAACGGCTATCGCTATGACGGCAGTCCAGGCATGGCCGATTACCGGGCGATCAAGTACGAGACCTACGGCGTCATGCTGCCCAAGCCCGAGATCAGCGAAGAAGTCACCGACCGCGATGCGATGATGACCTCGACCCTGTTCGGCAACCCGGACCTGAAGGCGGTCGCCGAATTGCAATGGCGGCTTTCGCTGCCCCTGCTGGTGTTTATCGTGACGTTGATGGCCGTGCCGCTGTCGCGGGTCAACCCGCGCCAGGGCCGTTTCCTCAAGCTGCTGCCGGCGATCCTTCTTTATATGGCCTACCTGACCATGCTGATTTCCGCCCGTGGCGCGCTGGAGAAAGGCAACTTGTCACCGGTACTGGGCATGTGGTGGGTGCATGGCCTGTTCCTGGCCATCGGCCTGGCGCTGCTGTATTGGGAACCCCTGCGTTTGAAACTGGCGAGTCGTCGCACTGTGAAGGAGATGGCTCGTGGTTAAGCTCGATCGCTACATTGGTAGCAGTGTGTTCATGGCGATCCTTGCCGTACTGGGGATCATCCTCGGGCTGGCCTCGCTGTTTGCCTTTATCGACGAGATGGGCAGCCTCTCCGATACCTACACCCTGGGCGATGTGCTGAGCTTCGTGGTGCTGACGGCGCCGCGCCGGGTCTATGACATGTTGCCGATGGCCGGCCTGATCGGCTGCCTGATCGGCCTTGGCAGCCTGGCCAGCAACAGCGAGCTGACCATCATGCGCGCGGCGGGCGTCTCCGTCGGGCGTATCGTCTGGGCGGTGATGAAGCCCATGCTGGTGTTGATGCTGATCGGCGTGCTGGTCGGCGAGTACGTTGCCCCGGCCACCGAGAGCAAGGCCCAGGCGGACAAGGCCCTGGCCCAGGGCTCGGGGGATGCGCAGAGCTCGCGCAACGGCCTGTGGCATCGCCAGGGTGACGAATTCATTCATATCAACGCCGTGCAGCCCAACGGCCTGCTTTACGGTGTGACCCGTTATCACTTCGACAGCGAGCGCCATATGCTGTCGTCGAGCTTTGCCAAGAAGGCCCACTTCGACAAGGACCTCTGGACACTGACGGACGTCACCACCACCTATTTCCGCGACGGTCGCACCGAAGTGATCAATGTGCCGGAAGAGCGCTGGGACGTGGCCTTGAGCCCGAACCTGCTGAGTACCGTGGTGATGGTGCCCGAGGCCCTGTCGATCAGTGGCCTGTGGAGCTATATCCACTACCTGGCGGACCAGGGGCTGGCGAACGGTCGTTACTGGCTGGCGTTCTGGGTCAAGGTCCTGCAACCGCTGGTGACCGCGGCGCTGGTATTGATGGCGATTTCCTTTATCTTCGGCCCGCTGCGTTCGGTTACCCTGGGGCAACGGGTGTTCACCGGCGTGCTGGTGGGCTTCACCTTCCGCATCGCCCAGGACCTGCTCGGGCCTTCGAGCCTGGTGTTCGGTTTCCCGCCGCTGCTGGCGGTGGTGGTGCCGGCGGCGATCTGCGCGGTGGCCGGTGTCTGGCTGTTGCGTCGGGCCGGATGATGAAGCGATTGAGCGGTAAATGATCCTGGAAAAAGCCCCTGTCCCGTGACCGGGGCTTTTTTGTCCGTGCCGCCCGGCCTGTTCACGTGACGCCTTGGTCGCGCATCAGGTACAATTCCCGGCTATTTTTCGGCGGGCAGTCTGCCTGCAACCTTTTTGAGTGTTGATCCGTGAGTGATTTGAGTCATATCCGCAATTTCTCCATCATCGCCCACATTGACCATGGCAAGTCGACTCTGGCCGATCGCTTCATCCAGATGTGCGGCGGCCTTGCCGAGCGCGAGATGGAAGCGCAGGTGCTGGATTCCATGGACCTCGAGCGCGAGCGCGGGATCACCATCAAGGCCCATAGCGTTACCCTGTACTACAAGGCTCGCGACGGCATCACCTATCAGTTGAACTTCATCGACACCCCCGGCCACGTCGACTTCACCTATGAAGTCAGCCGTTCCCTGGCGGCCTGTGAAGGTGCGTTGCTGGTGGTGGACGCTGGCCAGGGCGTCGAAGCCCAGTCCGTTGCCAACTGCTACACCGCCATCGAGCAGGGCCTGGAAGTCATGCCGGTGCTGAACAAGATCGACCTGCCCCAGGCCGATCCGGACCGCGTGAAGGAAGAAATCGAGAAAATCATCGGTATCGACGCCACCGACGCCGTCACCTGCAGCGCCAAGACCGGCCTGGGTGTCGACGAAGTGCTCGAGCGCCTGGTGACCACCATCCCCGCGCCGACCGGCAATATCGAAGATCCGCTGCAAGCGTTGATCATCGACTCCTGGTTCGACAACTACCTGGGTGTCGTGTCCCTGGTGCGCGTGCGCCACGGCCGTGTGCGCAAGGGCGACAAGATCCTGGTCAAGTCCACCGGCAAGATGCACCTGGTGGACAGCGTCGGTGTGTTCAACCCGAAACACACCGCCACCGTCGACCTGAAGGCCGGCGAAGTGGGCTTTATCATCGCCGGTATCAAGGACATCCACGGTGCGCCGGTGGGTGACACCCTGACCCTGAGCACCACCCCTGACGTCGACGTGCTGCCGGGCTTCAAACGCATCCAGCCGCAGGTCTACGCCGGTCTGTTCCCGGTCAGCTCCGACGATTTCGAAGACTTCCGCGAAGCCCTGCAAAAGCTCACGCTGAACGACTCCTCGCTGCAGTACACCCCGGAAAGCTCCGACGCCCTGGGCTTCGGCTTCCGTTGCGGGTTCCTCGGCATGCTGCACATGGAGATCATCCAGGAGCGCCTTGAGCGCGAGTACGACCTGGACCTGATCACCACCGCGCCGACGGTAATCTTCGAGCTGCTGCTCAAGAACGGCGAAACCATCTACGTCGACAACCCGTCCAAGCTGCCGGACCTGTCGGCCATCGAGGATATGCGCGAACCGATCGTGCGGGCCAATATCCTTGTACCGCAGGAGCACCTGGGCAACGTCATTACCCTGTGTATCGAGAAGCGTGGCATCCAGCACGACATGCTGTTCCTCGGTTCCCAGGTGCAAGTGACCTACGATTTGCCGATGAACGAAGTGGTCCTGGACTTCTTTGACCGTCTCAAATCCACCAGTCGCGGCTATGCTTCGCTGGACTACCATTTTGATCGTTACCAGTCGGCCAACCTGGTTAAGCTGGATGTACTGATCAACGGTGAAAAGGTCGACGCCCTGGCGCTGATCGTGCATCGTGATAACGCGCATTACAAAGGTCGTGCGTTGACCGAGAAGATGAAAGAACTGATTCCTCGTCAGATGTTCGACGTTGCCATCCAGGCCGCCATTGGCGGGCAGATCGTGGCGCGGACAACCGTCAAGGCCCTCAGAAAGAACGTACTGGCCAAGTGCTATGGCGGCGACGTCAGCCGTAAGCGCAAGCTGTTGGAAAAGCAAAAGGCCGGTAAGAAACGCATGAAGCAAGTGGGTAACGTGGAAATTCCACAGGAAGCCTTCCTTGCAGTGCTCAGGTTGGATAGTTAGGTCCTATGTCACTAAATTTCCCGCTGTTGCTGGTCATCGCCGTCGCCGTCTGTGGTGTGTTGGCGTTGTTCGATCTGATCTTTCTGGCGCCTCGTCGGCGTTCCGCCATCGCTGCCTATCAGGGCAGCGTGGCGCAGCCTGATGGCGAAGTGGTCGAAAAGCTGAACAAGGAGCCTTTGCTGGTTGAATACGGCAAGTCCTTCTTCCCGGTGTTGTTCATCGTGCTGGTGCTGCGTTCGTTCCTGGTGGAACCGTTCCAGATTCCATCCGGCTCGATGAAGCCGACCCTGGATGTCGGCGACTTCATCCTGGTGAACAAGTTTTCCTACGGGATTCGCTTGCCGGTGATCGACCAGAAGGTCATCCAGGTGAGTGATCCGCAGCGCGGCGATGTGATGGTATTCCGCTACCCGAGCGACCCCAACGTCAACTACATCAAGCGTGTAGTCGGCCTGCCGGGCGACGTGGTGCGTTACACCAGTGACAAGAAGCTGTTCGTCAACGGCCAGCCGGTGGCTGAACAGCTGGTCGGCGCCGAGCCGGGCATGTTGGGCAGTGCCGAGCTCTACAAAGAGCAACTGGGCGCTGCCGAGCACCTGATCCGCAAGGAGATGGGGCGCTACCGCGCGCCGCCTGATCACGAGTGGACGGTCCCCGCGGGCCACTACTTCATGATGGGCGACAACCGCGACAACTCCAACGACAGCCGCTACTGGGATGATCCGAATATTCCCAAGGAGCTGCTGGGCATGGTTCCCGACGAGAACATCGTCGGCAAGGCCTTCGCGGTCTGGATGAGCTGGCCCGAACCGAAACTCAGCCACTTCCCGAATTTTTCCCGGGTCGGTCTGATCAAGTAACCAAACCCGGCGCTGTGAACACAGCGCCGAGTGCTTTTTCAGGTGCCGCAGTACCATGAAGATGACTTCTGCTCGCTCGCAAAAAGGCCTGTCGTTTTTTGGCTGGTTGCTGACCCTGGCGTTGGTGGCCTTTGCCGCCAGTGTGGCGCTGAAGGTGGTCCCGCATTACCTCGACTATATGTCGATGAAGAGAATCATCATGTCGGTGGAAACCGACAAGGCGGCGGATATCACCACCGTCAACGACTTCTATACCCACGTTACCCGCGGCATGCAGGTCAACAGTATTCAGGATTTGGATTTGAACAAGGTGTTAAGCGTGACGTTGGAGAACAACAAGTTCCTCGCGCACTTGAAATATGAGCAGCGCGATCCGCTGATTCAGAACATCGATCTGGTGGTCAAGTTCGACCACGAATTCAGCGTGGCCAAACCGTGAGCGTGTCTTTAAGTCGTCTCGAGCGCCAGCTCGGCTATACCTTCAAGGATCAGGAGCTGATGCTCCTGGCCCTGACTCACCGCAGTTTTGCCGGGCGCAACAATGAGCGCCTGGAATTCCTCGGTGATGCCATTCTCAATTTCGTGGCCGGCGAGGCGTTGTTCGAGCGTTTCCCCCAGGCTCGCGAAGGCCAGTTGTCGCGTTTGCGCGCGCGCCTGGTGAAAGGTGAAACACTGGCGGTACTGGCTCGTGGTTTCGAGTTGGGCGAGTACCTGCGCCTGGGTTCCGGCGAATTGAAAAGCGGTGGTTTCCGCCGTGAGTCGATTCTCGCCGACGCCCTGGAGGCCCTGATCGGCGCCATTTACCTGGATGCCGGCATGGAAGCGGCACGGGACCGGGTGTTGGCCTGGCTGACCTCGGAGTTCGACAGCCTGACGCTGGTGGACACCAACAAGGACCCCAAGACCCGGCTGCAGGAGTTTCTCCAGTCCCGGGCCTGCGACCTGCCGCGTTACGAAGTGGTGGATATCCAGGGTGAACCGCATTGCCGGACGTTCTTCGTCGAGTGCGAGATCACCCTATTGAATGAAAAAAGCCGAGGACAGGGCGTGAGCCGTCGTATTGCCGAACAGGTAGCGGCGGCATCGGCACTGATTGCCCTGGGCGTGGAGAATGGTAATGACTGATTCAACGGCAACACGCTGCGGCTACGTCGCCATCGTCGGCCGGCCGAACGTGGGCAAGTCCACGCTGCTGAACCATATCCTCGGGCAGAAACTGGCGATCACCTCGCGCAAGCCCCAGACCACTCGTCACAACATGCTCGGGATCAAGACCGAAGGCACCGTGCAGGCGGTCTACGTGGATACCCCCGGTATGCACAAGGGCGGCGAAAAGGCCCTGAACCGCTACATGAACAAGACCGCTTCGGCGGCGTTGAAAGACGTCGACGTGGTGATCTTCGTGGTTGACCGGACCCGCTGGACCGACGAGGACCAGATGGTCCTGGAACGCATCCAGTACGTCGAAGGCCCGGTGATCGTGGCCTTGAACAAGACCGACCGGATCGAAGACAAGGCCGAGCTGATGCCGCACCTGACCTGGTTGCAGGAACAGTTGCCCAAGGCGCAGATCGTGCCGATCTCGGCGCAGCACGGACACAACCTCGAGCACCTGGAAAGCCTGATCGCCACGCACCTGCCGGAAAACGAGCACTTTTTCCCGGAAGACCAGATCACCGACCGCAGCAGCCGATTCCTGGCGGCGGAGCTGGTGCGTGAGAAAATCATGCGGCAGATGGGCGCCGAGCTGCCTTACCAGATCACCGTGGAAATCGAAGAATTCAAGCAGCAGGGCAAGACCCTGCATATCCATGCGCTGATCCTCGTCGAACGTGACGGCCAGAAGAAGATCATCATTGGCGACAAGGGCGAGCGCATCAAGCGCATCGGCACCGAGGCGCGCAAGGATATGGAGCTGCTGTTCGATTCGAAGATCATGCTCAACCTGTGGGTCAAGGTGAAGGGCGGTTGGTCCGATGACGAGCGTGCACTGCGTTCGTTGGGTTACGGCGACCTGTAACACGCGATCTTGTGGCTAACGCGGTCTTGTGGCGAGCGGGCAAGCCCGTTCGCCACAATAAGTTTGCCCGCCAGAAGTAGTATTCCTTCAGAGACATTCATAAGCCAATGTCCACCCAGCCACCTCCCGGCCAACCGGCCTACGTCCTGCACTCCCGTGCCTATCGCGAAAACAGCGCGTTGGTGGACTTCATCACCCCGCAAGGTCGGCTGCGTGCCGTGCTGCGCAGTGCGCGGGGCAAGGCCGGGACCCTGGCGCGGCCCTTCGTGCCCCTCGAAGTGGAATTTCGCGGTCGCGGCGAACTGAAGAACGTCGGCCGGATGGAAAGCGCCGGTGTCGCCACCTGGCTGGTTGGCGAGGCGCTGTTCAGCGGTCTCTACCTCAACGAGCTGTTGATCCGCCTGCTTCCCGCCGAAGACCCGCACCCCGCGGTCTTCGATCACTACGCCGCGACCTTGCTCGCCCTGGCCGAAGGCCGACCCCTCGAACCGCTGTTGCGCTCCTTTGAATGGCGGCTGCTGGACGACCTCGGTTATGGTTTTTCCCTGGACCAGGATATTCACGGCGAACCGCTGGCAGCGGACGGCTTGTACCGCCTGCAGGTCGATGCCGGCCTGGAGCGGGTCTACCTGTTGCAACCGGGCTTGTTCCAGGGCACCGAGTTGCTGGCCATGGCCGAGGCCGACTGGACGGCGGTGGGCGCCTTGTCGGCGGCCAAGCGCCTGATGCGCCAGGCTCTGGCAGTGCACCTGGGCGGCAAGCCGCTGGTCAGTCGCGAGTTGTTTCGCAAGCCCTGAGCGCCTTGGCCATAAACCTGCGGCTGACGTGTATGCTGTGCACCGAATCTTCCACTCTTCAGGAGTCTTTCCGTGAGCACCAGCACTCGTATCCTTCTCGGCGTGAACATCGACCACGTCGCCACCCTGCGCCAGGCCCGGGGCACGCGTTATCCCGATCCGGTCAAGGCTGCGCTGGATGCCGAAGAGGCGGGCGCCGACGGCATCACCGTGCACCTGCGTGAAGACCGCCGGCATATCCAGGAGCGCGATGTGCTGCTGCTCAAGGATGTGTTGCAGACGCGGATGAACTTCGAGATGGGCGTGACCGAAGAGATGATGGCGTTTGCCGAGCGCATTCGGCCGGCACATATTTGCCTGGTGCCGGAAACCCGCCAGGAGCTGACCACCGAAGGTGGCCTGGACGTGGCGGGGCAGGAGGAGCGGATCAGGGCGGCGGTGGAGCGCCTGGGCAAGATCGGCAGCGAAGTATCGCTGTTCATCGATGCCGACGAGCGTCAGATTGCCGCGGCCAAGCGTGTCGGGGCACCGGCCATCGAGTTGCACACCGGACGTTATGCCGATGCCCATACGCCGGCCGAAGTTGCCGAAGAGCTGAAGCGGATTGCCGATGGCGTGGCGTTTGGCGTGGCCCAGGGCCTGATCGTCAATGCCGGGCATGGCCTGCATTACCACAACGTCGAGGCGGTGGCGGCGATTCCGGGGATCAATGAGCTGAACATCGGCCATGCGCTGGTGGCGCACGCGCTGTTCGTCGGATTCAAGGCCGCGGTGGTGGAGATGAAAGAGCTGATTCTGGCGGCTGCGCCCAAGGCTTGAGGGCTGGGCACTTCATATCGCGGCGCAACCTGGAGTTTTGTTGCGCCTGTTCCGGCCTCTTCGCGGGCAAGCTCCGCTCCCACAGGGGGGGCGCGGTCAAACTGTGGGAGCGGAGCTTGCCCGCGAAGAGGCCCGTGAGCGCGCTACAAATAGCACAGGCTGGCAGCTGGCTAGAGCTGTGACGGCTGCTCGGTCGGCTTGGTCTTGTCCACGCCCGGCACATGCAGGTTGCTGTCCACCACCTGGCTGCCTTCCAGCTGCGGCTGGGTTACCCAGGTCAGGATGTCGTAGTAACGGCGGATGTTGGCGACGAAATGCACCGGCTCGCCGCCCCGCGCATAACCGTAGCGGGTCTTGCTGTACCACTGCTTCTGCGCCAGGCGCGGCAGCATCTTCTTCACGTCCAGCCACTTGTTCGGGTTCAGGCCTTCCTTCTCGGCGAGCTTGCGCGCATCGTCCAGATGACCGCTGCCGACGTTATACGCCGCCAGGGCAAACCAGGTGCGGTCCGGCTCTTCGATCTGCTCGTCCAACTGATCCTTCATATACACCAGGTACTTGGCCCCGCCGCTGATGCTCTGTCGCGCATCCAGACGATTGGACACGCCCATGGCCTGGGCCGTGCTCTGGGTCAGCATCATCAGGCCGCGCACGCCGGTCTTGGAGGTGACCCCCGGCTGCCACAGCGATTCCTGATAACCGATGGCCGCCAACAACCGCCAGTCGACTTTTTCTTCCTTGGCCGACGCGCGGAAATGTTTCTCGTACTTGGGCAGCCGCTGCTGCAGGTGCTGGGCAAAGGTATAGGCGCCGACGTAACCCAGTACATCGACATGCCCGTAATAGCGATCTTTCAGGCGTTGCAGGGTGCCGTTCTGCTGCACTTTGTCGAGGTAGGCGTTGATCTCGTTGAGCAGGCTGTTGTCTTCGCCAGGGGCCACCGCCCAGCGCTGGCTGCGGGCATCGCCGAGGTCAAACGCGACCCGCACGTTGGGGAAGTAAACCTGGTTCATCGCCACTTCGTTGGAATCCACCAGGGTCAGGTCGATCTGACCTTCGTCGACCATGCGCAGCAGGTCGACCACTTCAACCGCGTCGGACTCTTCGTATTCAATCGCAGGATTCTGCTTTTTCAGCTCGGCGAGTTGTTCGGCATGGCTGCTGCCCTTGAGCACCGTGATGCGTTTGCCCACCAGGTCGGCCGGTGTGGTGGGGCGGGACTGGCCATTGCGATAGACGATCTGCGGGGTGACTTCCAGGTACGGGTGGGAAAAGCGCGCCTGCAGCTTGCGCTGGTCGCTGCTCACCAGGCCGGCGGCCGCCAGCACCGGACCGTTGGGTTTGCCCAACTGATTGAACAGATCGTCGAGGTTGTCCGCGGTTTCGATCTCGAGCTTGACCCCCAGGTCATCGGCAAAGCGCTTGACCAGCTCGTACTCGAAGCCGGTTTCGCCGTTGCGATCCTGGAAATAGGTGGCCGGACTGTTGCGGGTAATCACCCGCAGTACGCCGTCCTCCTTTACGCGCTCGAGTGTGCTGGGTTTATCAACACAGGCGCCGAGCATCAGGAAGAGTCCGGTTGCGATGAGCCACCTGGCACAGCGCGGGCGGAAAGCAGTTGGGGAGAACATCTGCGCAGTATACGCAAAGGACCCCGGCCGCCATATCTCGACAGAATCGCGCCGGTCTGCTAGCGATCCCCGGGAATGGCTGGAGGCTGTAGGAATGGGCTTTTGAGAGCGTATGAACTTTATAAAATAGTGGCGATGAATAATGCTAATGATCTGTAGGAATGGGTTATTAGACCTCGAGGGCATGTGCTGTGAGGCAAGCGTGCCGTTTCGGGTGCCGTCGCGGGCGGTTTAGGCTAGAATGCACGGCCTCAAAGCACACCCCTTCCCGAGGCTGTCCCGAAGATGTTGATCCTGCGCGGCGCTCCTGCCCTTTCCGCCTTTCGCCACAGCAAACTGCTTGAACAACTGAGCCAAAAAGTTCCAGCTGTCAGTGGTTTGTATGCCGAGTTCGCCCATTTCGCCGAAGTGACTGGCGTGCTGACTGGCGACGAACAGCAAGTGCTGGCCCGCCTGCTGAAATACGGCCCGAGCGTGCCGGTCCAGGAGCCGACCGGTCGTCTGTTTCTGGTGTTGCCGCGTTTCGGCACCATTTCGCCCTGGTCGAGCAAGGCCAGCGACATTGCCCGCAACTGCGGCCTGGGGAACGTCCAGCGCCTGGAGCGCGGTATTGCCTTCTACGTGGCCGGCCAGTTCAGCGAAGCCGAAGCCGAGCTGATCGCCGCGGTCCTGCATGACCGCATGACCCAGATCGTGCTGGGCAAGCTGGAAGAGGCCGCCGGTCTGTTCAGCCATGCCGCGCCCAAGCCGCTGACGGCCATCGATCTGCTGGGCGGCGGTCGCGCCGCGCTGGAGAAAGCCAACGTCGAGCTGGGCCTGGCCCTGGCGGAAGACGAGATCGACTACCTGGTCGATGCGTTCAACGGCCTCAAGCGCAACCCCCACGACATCGAACTGATGATGTTCGCCCAGGCCAACTCCGAGCATTGCCGGCACAAGATCTTCAACGCCAGTTGGGATATCGACGGCCAGAGCCAGGAAAAAAGCCTGTTCGGCATGATCAAGAACACCTACCAGATGCACAGCGAAGGCGTTCTGTCGGCTTACAAGGACAACGCCTCGGTGATCGTCGGCAGCGTGGCCGGACGTTTCTTCCCGGACCCTGAAACCCGCCAGTACGGCGCGGTGCAGGAGCCGGTGCACATCCTGATGAAGGTCGAGACCCACAACCACCCGACCGCGATTGCCCCTTTCCCGGGCGCAGCCACCGGTTCCGGCGGCGAGATCCGCGACGAGGGTGCTACCGGTCGTGGCGCCAAGCCGAAAGCCGGCCTCACCGGTTTCACCGTGTCCAACCTGCAGATCCCGGGCTTCGAACAGCCGTGGGAAGTACCGTACGGCAAGCCTGAGCGCATCGTCACCGCGCTGGACATCATGATCGAAGGCCCACTGGGTGGCGCCGCGTTCAACAACGAATTCGGTCGTCCGGCCCTGACCGGCTACTTCCGTACCTTCGAGCAATCCATCACCACCCCGCGTGGCGACGAAGTGCGCGGTTACCACAAGCCGATCATGCTGGCCGGCGGTATGGGCAACATCCGCGCCGAGCACGTACAGAAAGGCGAAATCGTCGTCGGCTCCAAGCTGATCGTCCTCGGTGGCCCGGCGATGCTGATCGGCCTGGGGGGCGGTGCGGCTTCCTCGATGGCCACCGGCACCAGCTCGGCGGACCTGGATTTCGCTTCGGTACAGCGCGAAAACCCGGAAATGGAACGCCGTTGCCAGGAGGTCATCGACCGTTGCTGGCAACTGGGCGACAAGAACCCCATCAGCTTTATCCACGACGTGGGTGCCGGCGGTCTGTCCAACGCCTTCCCGGAACTGGTCAACGACGGCGACCGCGGCGGTCGTTTCGAACTGCGCAATATCCCCAATGACGAGCCGGGCATGGCCCCGCACGAAATCTGGTCGAACGAATCCCAGGAGCGTTATGTCCTGGCGGTCGGCGCGGCGGACTTCGAACGCTTCAAGGCCATCTGCGAGCGTGAGCGTTGCCCGTTCGCCGTGGTCGGCGAGGCCACTGCCGAGCCGCAACTGACCGTCACCGACAGCCACTTCGGCAACAGCCCGGTGGACATGCCCCTGGAAGTGCTGCTGGGCAAGGCCCCGCGCATGCACCGTTCGGCGGTTCGCGAAAGCGAACTGGGCGACGATTTCGATCCGAGCACCCTGGCCCTGGCCGAGTGCGTCGAGCGTGTTCTGCATCATCCGGCCGTGGCGAGCAAGAGCTTCCTGATCACCATCGGCGACCGCACCATTACCGGCCTGGTCTCCCGCGACCAGATGGTCGGCCCGTGGCAGGTCCCGGTGGCAGACGTCGCCGTGACCGCCACCAGCTTCGACGTCTACACCGGTGAAGCCATGGCCATGGGCGAGCGTACGCCGCTGGCCCTGCTGAACGCCCCGGCTTCCGGGCGCATGGCGATCGGCGAAACCCTGACCAACATCGCCGCTTCGCGGATCGGCAAGCTGTCCGATATCAAGCTGTCGGCCAACTGGATGTCGGCTGCCGGTCATCCGGGTGAAGACGCCCGTCTGTACGACACCGTCAAGGCGGTCGGGATGGAACTCTGCCCTGAATTGGGCCTGACCATTCCGGTGGGCAAGGACTCCATGTCCATGGCCACCCGCTGGAACGACGAAGGCACCGACAAGAGCGTGACCTCGCCGCTGTCGCTGATCGTGACCGGTTTCGCCCCGGTCACCGATATCCGCCAGACCCTGACCCCGCAACTGCGCATGGACAAGGGCACCACCGACCTGATCCTGGTCGACCTCGGCCGTGGCCAGAACCGCATGGGGGCCTCGATCCTCGCCCAGGTCTACGGCAAGCTCGGCAAGCAGGCTCCGGACGTCGACGACGCCGAAGACCTGAAGGCCTTCTTCGCGGTGATCCAGGGCCTCAACGCCGACGGTCATCTGCTGGCTTACCACGACCGTTCCGACGGCGGTCTGCTGACCTCCGTGCTGGAAATGGCCTTTGCCGGTCACTGCGGCCTGCACCTGAACCTCGACGGCCTGGCGGAAACCTCCGCCGACCTCGCGGCCATCCTGTTCAACGAAGAACTCGGTGCGGTGATCCAGGTTCGCCAGGACTCCACCCCGGACGTGCTGGCGCAGTTCAGCGCCGCCGGCCTGGGCGACTGCGTGTCGGTGATCGGCCAGCCGTTGAACAATGGCGAAGTCAGCATCACCTTCGACGGCGACACCGTCTTCACCGGCGAGCGTCGCCTGTTGCAGCGCCAGTGGGCGGAAACCAGCTACCGTATCCAGCGCCTGCGGGACAACGCCGAATGCGCCGACCAGGAATTCGATGTCCTGCTCGACGAAGGCAACCCGGGCCTGAGCTACAAGACCAGCTTCGATGTGAACCAGGACATCGCCGCGCCGTACATCAAGAAGGGCATTCGCCCACAGGTCGCCGTGCTGCGTGAGCAGGGCGTCAACGGCCAGGTGGAAATGGCCGCGGCGTTCGACCGTGCCGGTTTCAACGCCATCGACGTGCACATGAGCGATATCCTCGCCGGCCGCGTTGACCTGAACGAGTTCAAGGGCCTGGTTGCCTGCGGCGGCTTCTCCTACGGCGACGTACTCGGCGCCGGTGAAGGCTGGGCCAAGTCGGCACTGTTCAACGCCCGTGCCCGCGATGCCTTCCAGGGCTTCTTCGAGCGCACCGACAGCTTCACCCTGGGCGTGTGCAACGGTTGCCAGATGATGTCCAACCTGCACGAGCTGATTCCGGGCAGCGAATTCTGGCCGCACTTCGTCCGTAACCGCTCCGAGCAGTTCGAAGCGCGGGTGGCGATGGTCCAGGTCCAGGAGTCGAACTCGATCTTCCTGCAGGGCATGGCCGGTTCGCGCATGCCGATTGCTATCGCCCACGGCGAAGGCCATGCCGAGTTCGAAAGCGAGGAAGCCTTGCTGCAAGCCGACCTGTCGGGTTGCGTGGCCATGCGTTTCGTCGACAACAACGGCAAGGTCACCCAGACCTACCCGGCCAACCCGAACGGCTCGCCGCGCGGGATCACCGGGCTGACCAGCCGCGACGGTCGCGTCACCATCATGATGCCGCACCCTGAGCGGGTATTCCGTGCCGTGCAGAACTCCTGGCGCTCGGAAGACTGGAACGAAGACGCGCCGTGGATGCGTATGTTCCGCAACGCCCGCGTCTGGGTTAACTAAGCCACGATGTACAAGCTCAGCTTTTTCGTGCCACCGAGCCATGTGGAACAGGTCAAGAGTGCCGTATTCGCCGCCGGAGGCGGGCGGATCGGTGCTTACGACCAGTGTGCATGGCAGGTGCTGGGCCAGGGCCAGTTTCGCCCGTTGGACGGCAGCCAGCCGTTTCTCGGGCAGACTGGTGTGGTCGAGCAGGTGGAGGAATGGAAGGTTGAGCTGGTGGTGGCGGACGCCCTGATCGAGGCGGTGGTGCTGGCGCTGAAACAGAGCCATCCCTACGAAACACCGGCTTATGAAGTCTGGCGATTAGCGGATTTCTGACCGTTTCAGCGCTTTCACAAAACCCGCCACCTCGGCGGGTTTTGCTTGTCTGGGCATTGGCCGTTTCCAGCGGATTGCCGCAGCTTCCATGAGTTGGAAAACCCTTCTAGTTTTGCGATGGGGGCATCTTTCTCTCGCCGACGCACTCGGCCGGCAGACTCGCACCTTTCTCGAATCGGCACGCGCCTAGCAGTAACTCACTCTTGATACCGCCGATGAACGCGACGGCGCCTTCACGCCCTCCAGTACTAGGCCCTGAAAGGTCCACCGCCACGCTGTTGGGCTTGACTTCATAGACCCAGCCGCCGTTCTGCGCATCCGCGACCGCCCAGTTCCTGGCCGCGGTATAGTCGCGAAACGCCACAACGATCGAGTTGGTGAAGACCGGCGACTCCGGGTTGCTGCCCAATCGCAAATTCGGTGCCTGCGAGTTCCAGGCCCGCAACCCATGGGCAAGCGCCTCCGCCCCTTGTACGGGGTTGATGACCGAGGAGCCGACCGCCCAGAGGGTTTGATTGCTAGTTACCCAGGCCAGACCTTCTGGAGGTGTCAGCTGACTCCAGTCGATGGACGTCGCCGCGACCTCCAATCGGCTCTCCTGGCCGGTGGGTTCGCGGTAGGCCAGGTTCGGGACGCAATCAGCCGCGTCGTTCTTCTTGCACGCCTGCTTGATAAAGCGCCCTTTGACCCCGCCCGGGAAGCTGATCTCTTCCTCGCTGACAATAGCTCCCCCGGATTTCTCCTGGTCGATGCCATGGGGGGCCTTGAACTCGAACACCCATTCCTTGGCGAAGCTCTGGGCGATCCGCTGACTGCGTGTGGTACTGCTATAGACCGACTTTCCCGCCCCCGCCCCGTGGCGGAACCAGTCGTACATCCACTCGTTCTCGGGGAAGTTCACGGCTTTGGGCAAGAGCCCGACCTGGAAGGCCTCAAGCCCCTGATCCGTGGTGTCGCCCCGATAGAGCGTGTCCATGTCGGTCCGCCAGTGCAGGGAGGGCAGGGTGTCGCGGATCGGTACGCTGGTATCCGCCGCGACCTGAAGCCAGGCTTGATACCAGGGCTCCTCGTCGCCCTGGGGTGTTCCTGCCGCCCATGCGCCATTGCCCGGCAGCCACGCGCCTGCCAACACTACCGCCGCGACCGCAGTCGTCCGAAGAAAACCGCCATCTTTTTTCATGATTTTGTGCCTCATCCAGAACGGTCAAGCCATGCCGAATCACATACGTCATGACTACACATTCTTCGACGTGACACCTTTCATCACTTTCGCGGGAGAAAGCTGCGCTGAGCGGAGCCTCGATCCGCAGAGTGAATGTTGAGTGTAGATTGTCACGGGTGCGATAGCTGCCTTCGGGCTCCCAGACTTGTAACGCTTCTTGTCCCGGTGCTGGGTAGTCGCTATTCATGGGGAGCCAGGCAGTTTGAGGTAACGCAGCGGTGCCGCTACCTCAAGCGGCGGAGCTAGAGTGGCGCTGCACAGGTTTCCCGGCGGTTCAATAGCGCCCCCAGTGCTTCACTGATTCCGCTGGCCGGATTCCCCACCAGCACATGCCAGGTCCCACCTTCCACCTGACTGACGCCTTGGCAGCCCAGGGTTTTCAGATCCGCCTCCGATAACCGTCGACCATCCTCAAGTTGCACCCGCAGCCGAGTCTGGGCCACGCATTCCAATGCCAGCACATTGTCTTTTCCGCCTAGCGCGTCCAGCCATTGTTGGAGCTGTTCCGTACTGATCGCTGTCGACTCGGCCCGCACCGGCTTACTCACCGCGATATCGATCGAACCGGTTACGGGCAAGGCCAAACGAATCTCATCGGCAATGCTGTCCGCCAACGGCCCGACCACCACTTGCAGGCTGCCGCCATGGCCCGGCCGGACCACCGCCATCGCCCCGAGGCTTTTCAGTTCGGCGTCCAGGGCTTTGTCACGGTCCAGCAACTCCACCCGCAGGCGCGTGGTGCAGGCACCGACCGTCAGCAGGTTGGCCGCCCCGCCCAGGGCCTGGATATAAGCGGCGGCCCGCTGGTTTTCGCTGAGTATCCGGGTGGCGGTCGCAGTGGCGATATTCTCGCGCCCGGGCGTCTTCAAATCGAAACGACGGATGCAGAAATCGAAGACGAAGTAGTACAGCAGGGCATAGGCCAACCCCACCGGGAACACCAGCCAGCCGTTGGTCGACTTGCCCCAGCCCAGGGCCATGTCGATAGCGCCGCCGGAGAAGGTAAAGCCCAGGTGGATGTTCAGCGCGTTGGTCACCGCCATCGACAGACCCGTCAACAAGGCGTGCAACACATAGAGCATCGGCGCAAGGAACATGAAGGCGAATTCGATCGGCTCGGTCACCCCGGTCAGGAACGAGGTCAGGGCCATCGACAGCAGCAGCCCGCCCATCAGCTTGCGCCGTTCCGGCAGGGCATTGCGGTACATCGCCAGGCAGGCGGCCGGCAGGCCGAAGACCATCACCGGAAACATCCCGGTCATGAACTGCCCGGCCTTCGGGTCGCCGGCGAAGTAACGCGCCAGGTCGCCGGTCACCGCCAGCCCGGTCTCGGGCGAGGTGTAGCTGCCGAACACGAACCACATCATATTGTTGAGGATGTGGTGCAGGCCGGTGACGATCAGCAGCCGGTTGAAGACGCCGAAGACAAAGGCGCCGAGGCTGCCGCTCTCGACCATCAGCAGGCCGAGGCTGTTGATGGCGCTCTGGATCGGCGGCCAGATAAAGCCGAACACTACCCCCAGGCCCACCGCTGAGAACCCGGTGACAATCGGCACGAAGCGTCGCCCGCCGAAGAACGCCAGGTACTCCGGCAGCTTGATGTCCTTGAAGCGGTTGTACAGCGCACCGCCCAGCAGGCCGCTGATGATCCCGGCGAGCATGCCCATGTTGATGCTTGCATCGAGCACCTTGAGGGTGGCGATCAGCACCAGGTAACCGATGGCCCCGGCCAGCCCGGCGGTGCCGTTGTTGTCGCGGGCGAAACCCACGGCGATGCCGATGGCGAAGATCAGCGCCAGGTTGGCGAAGATGGTGTTGCCGGCATCGTGGACGATCGCGATGTTCAGCAGGTCGGTATCACCCAGGCGCAACAGCAGGCCGGCTATCGGCAGGATGGCGATGGGGAGCATCAACGCCCGTCCCAGGCGTTGCAGACCTTCGATGAAGAACTGGTACATGACGTGTCTCCTTCTTGTTGTTGTATGCAGGCGCTGGATCAATCAGCCCAGGGGCCAGTGTTGGCGACAGGCTTCACGGACTTTCGCGGCGCTGCCCAGTTGCAGCAGCGACGGCACGATCCGCCGACATTCGGCGGCATCCAGGTCGCGGACCCGCGCCTTGATTTCGCCAATTTGCGGGGTACTCACGGACAGCTCGGTGACCCCCAGGCCGATCAGCACCGGGGTTGCCAGCGGATCGGAGGCCAGCGCGCCGCAGACCCCGACCCAGCGCTGATGCAGGGCGGCCCCGGCGCAGGTCTGGGCCATCAGCCGCAGCAGGGCCGGGTGCAGGGCATCGACCCGGGCGGCGAGGCCGGCGTGGTCGCGGTCCATGGCCAGGGTGTATTGCGACAGGTCGTTGGTGCCGATGGATAGGAAGTCCGCGTGCTCGGCCAGTTGTTCGGCCAGCAGGGCGGCGGAAGGCACTTCGATCATCACCCCCAGTTCCGGGCGCAGGTTGAGTCCCATCTCAGTGGCCAGCTCATCCAGACGCTGGCGCACCTGCAGCAGTTCGTCGACTTCGCTGATCATCGGCAACAGGATCCGGCAGCGTTGCAGCGGGCTGACCTGCAGCAGGGCGCGCAGTTGCTGGTCGAGCAGTTCCGGCTGGGCCTGGCCCAGGCGGATGCCCCGCAGGCCCAGCACCGGATTGGTTTCCATCGGCAGCGGCAAGTAGTCGAGCTGCTTGTCGCCACCGACATCGATGGTGCGAATGATCACCGGTCGGTAGCCCATGGCATCGAGGACGCCCTGGTAGGCACTGCGTTGTTCCTCCTGATCCGGCGCGCTGCGACGGTCGACGAAGAGGAACTCGGTGCGCAACAGACCGACGCCATCGGCACCGTGTGAATGGGCCTCGCCGGCTTCGGCGGCCGAGGCGACATTGGCCGCGACCTCGATGCGCAGGCCATCGCGGGTATCGGCCGGTAACTGGGCCTGGGAGTGTTGTTGCTGGCGGCGCAGTTGCTGTTGCCCGTGGGCCAGGGCGACGCCTTCGCGGCGGGCCGCATCGGGGGTTAGTTCGAGGCGGCCCTGGCCGGCGTCGAGGACCACCACCTGGCCGGGCGCTATGTCCAGCAGCCCGCTCCCTAGCGCGACCAGGCAGGGCAGGCCCTTGCTGCGGGCGAGGATCGCCACGTGGGAGGTCGCACCGCCGGCGGCCATGCACAGCCCGGCGACCTGTTGCTGGCTGAGCAGCAGCAGGTCCGAGGGGGTCAGTTCCTGCGCGGCGACGATAGCGCCGGGCGGCAGGTCGTAGTGCGCGGCTTCACCCAGCAGGGCCCGCAACACCTGTTGCCGGAGGTCGCGCAGGTCGTTGGTGCGCTCGGCCAGCAGTGGATTGCCGAGATTGAGCAGGACCTGGCATTGCGCTTCGATCGACTGGTCCCAGGCGTGGCTGGCCGCCTGGCCGGCTTCGATGGCATGGCTGGCGGCATCCAGTAGCGCGGGGTCTTCGAGCAGGGCGAGATGGGCGTTGAAGATCGCTTCTTCTTCGACGGCCTTGCGCTGGCGGGCCTGTAACAGCGTGCCGTGGATATCCGAGCGGACCTTTTCCAGGGCGGCGTCCAGCGCTTGCAGTTGTTCATCGGCGTTGTGCTGGCCGGCGTCCGGCGCCAGGCTGATGGCGGCCAGGCGTACCAGCGGACCGCTGACCAGGCCGGGCGAGGCGCACACGCCCTGGAGAACGCCGTCTTCGTTCGGTTGCGGCGCCGCCGTCTGCAGCGTTGGTGGTGCCGAATGGTGTGCATCG
This sequence comes from Pseudomonas sp. MWU12-2345, assembly GCF_023242385.1. Lineage (NCBI taxonomy): Bacteria > Pseudomonadati > Pseudomonadota > Gammaproteobacteria > Pseudomonadales > Pseudomonadaceae > Pseudomonas > Pseudomonas sp. MWU12-2345. The sequence goes on from NZ_JALLJA010000008.1 coordinate 308,278, forward strand.
TTCAAAGGCGTGCGCAGCACCTTCAGCAGGGCCAGCAGTGCCGCTTCGCGGTCCGGGCCCTGGCAACTGATCTGCACTTCCTGCTGTTCGCCGACGCTGAGGCCCATGATGCCGATCAGGCTATCGAGGGCGGCGGATTTATCGCCCAGATGCAGGCGCGCGCTGCAATTGAAGCCCTGCGCGGTCTGGCGCAGCAAGGCCGCCGGACGTGCATGCAGGCCGCCGTGATGGGCGACCCGGGCGCTGCCGCGGACTTCGTCGGTGTCCGTCATCGGGGTAGGGGCCTGCTGTTCGGCGTTCTGGCGCGGGACGATCCGCAGCAAGGGCTCACCGACCTTGACCTGGCCCTGGGCCAAGGGCTGCTGGTCGTAATGCTCGGCGTTGGTCAGGACCACCAGGCTCACCAGGCTTTTGCACTGGCGCGCGACCCGATCCAGGTCGATCCGCAGCAAGGCCTGGCCGTCCTGCACCCGGGCGCCGGTCTCGACCAGCAGGGCAAAACCTTCGCCTTGCAGTTCGACCGTGTCCAGGCCCAGGTGCAACAGCAGTTCGGCGCCGTTGTCGGCGCGCAAGGTCAGGGCGTGCCGCGTTCGGGCGATATGAATGATCTCGCCGGCACAGGGCGCATGCAGGCAATCGTTGAGCGGGTCGATGGCCAGTCCCGGACCCATGGCGCCGCTGGCGAATACCGCATCGTCGACCTCGGCAAGCGGGAACACGGGGCCGCTCAGCGGGGCGCTGAGGGTAATGTTGTTCTTGTTATGCATGGCGCTGTACTCGTCAGTGGGTACGGGTGACTTTGCTCAGGTGGCGCGGTTGGTCGGGGTCCATGCCACGGGCCACGGCCAGGTGGGCGGCCATCACGTAGAAACTCTGGATCGCGAGGATCGGATCGAGGGCCGGGTGTTCGGCGCAACACAGGTCCAGGTCGCGTTCGGCCACGTCTGGCGGTGCGGCCAGCAGCACCCGGGCCCCGCGCTGGCGCATCTCGGCGGCGAGCTTGAGCAGCCCGGCCTGTTCCGCACCGCGTGGGGCGAAGACCAGCAACGGGTAGCCGGCGTCGATCAGGGCCATGGGGCCGTGGCGGACTTCCGCGCTGCTGAAGGCTTCGGCCTGGATCGCCGAGGTTTCCTTGAATTTCAGCGCCGCTTCCTGGGCGATGGCGAAACCGGCGCCACGGCCGATCACCATCAGCCGTTCGCAATCGCGCAGGGTCTCGATGGCCTTGCTCCAGTCGCGGGTTGCTGCCTGGCGCAGGCCTTCCGGCAGGGCCTCCGTGGCGGCGAGCAATTCCGGGTCCTGGTGCCAATGGCCGAGCAGCCGTGCGCTGGCGCTGAGGGTGGCGATAAAACTCTTGGTCGCGGCCACGCTTTGTTCCGGTCCGGCCAGCAGCGGGATCGTATATTCGCAGGCGGCTTCCAGCGGCGAGTCCGCTGCGTTGACCAGGGCCACCGTCAAGGCACCGCGTTCGCGCAGCAGGCACAGGCTGTCCACCAGATCAGGGCTCTGGCCGGACTGGGAAAAGGCCAGTACCGCCTGGCCGCTGACCTGCAACGGTGAGTGTTGCAGGGTCACCAACGACATCGGCAGGGAGGCCACCGGGACCCCGGTCTGCTGCATGGCGATATAGGCAAAGTAGCTGGCGGCGTGGTCGGAACTGCCACGGGCGACGGTCATCACCACCTGTGGCGGTTGCTCGCGCAGCCGGGTGCCGAGGGCCATCAGCCGGGTATCGAGCTGCTGCAACTGGCGGCTGACCGCCTCGTGGGCCGACAGTGCCTCTTCAAGCATTCTGGAAGTCATGGACTTCTCCTTCGACCATGATCGAGGTCAGTGTCAGTGAACGGTCCAGGCGCACGCAGTCGGCCCAACTGCCGGTTTGCAGGCGTCCGCGCTCGGGCAGGCCAAGGTAGTCGGCGGGGAATTGCGACAGGCGTTGCGAGGCTTCGGCCAGGGGCAGGCCGATCTTCACCAGGTTGCGCAGGGCCTGGTCCATGGTCAGGGTGCTGCCGGCCAGGGTGCCATCGGCCAGGCGTACGCCGCCCAGGCATTTGGTCACGGTGTGGCTGCCCAGCTTGTACTCGCCGTCCGGCATGCCGGCCGCCGCCGTGGAGTCGGTGACGCAATACAGGCAGGGAATCGAGCGCAGGGCCACGCGCATGGCCCCGGGGTGCACATGCAGCAGGTCCGGGATCAGTTCGGCGTAGCGGGCGTGGGCCAGGGCGGCGCCGACGATGCCGGGCTCGCGGTGATGCAGCGGGCTCATGGCGTTATACAGGTGGGTGAAGCTGGTGGCCCCGGCCTCGAGGGCGGCGACACCTTCTTCGTAGCTGCCCAGGGTATGGCCGATCTGCATGCGGATGCCCCGTGAGCTGAGGTCGCGGATCAACGGTGCGTGGCCGGCGATTTCCGGGGCGATGGTTATCACCCGGATCGGTGCCAGGCGCAGGTAGTCCTCGATTTCGGCGCTGACCGCCGTATGGGCGAAGTTCGGCTGCGCCCCCAGCTTGCCGGGGTTGATGAACGGACCTTCCAGATGCACACCGAGGACCCGGGCGGTACCGGGCTGGCGCTGTTCGCAATAGACCCCGAGTTGGCCGAGGATCGCGCTGATTTCCTCGGGCGGCGCGGTCATGGTGGTGGCCAGCAGCGAGGTGGTGCCGAAGCGCAGGTGGGTGCGGGCGATGGTCTCGAAGGCGTCGCCACCCTGCATGATGTCCTTGCCGCCGCCGCCGTGGACGTGCAGGTCGATAAAACCGGGCAGCAGGTACGGCAGGTCGTTTTCACTCGGATCGCAGGGCGTGCCCTCGATCTGCGTGACCTTGCCGTGCTGGTGCAGCAGGCGGCCGCGAATCCAGCCTTGCGGGGTGAGAATGTTGTCTTCGGACATGGCAGGCTCTCTGAACAGGCTAACGCCGCAGTTCGGCGACGAAGTCGTAGTAATCGTTACGGCAGTAGGTGTCGGTCAGCTCGATGGGGGTGTTGTCCTCGAGGTAGCCGACCCGGGTCATCAGCAGCATCGCGGTACCGGGCTCGATGCCCACCAGCGCGGCGAATTCGGTCGAGGCGTTGATCGCGCGAATATGTTGCAGGGCCCGCACCACCGGACGGCCGATGCTGTCGAGGAAGGCGTAGAGCGAATCGCCGACGGCCTCGGGGTCGGGCAGCAGGGCGGCGGGCAGGGTGCTCATCTCGATGGCCATGACGGTATCGTCGGCGGTGCGCAGGCGCTTGAGCCGGGTGACCTGGTCCCGTGGCGACAGGGCCAGGCGGATCAGTTCCTCATGGCTCGGCAGGGCGATCTCGCGTTCCAGCCAGCGCGAGCCGGGGACAAAACCCTTGGCCCGCAGCCGTTCGCTGAAACTCGACAGGCGGGAAAGGGGTTGTTCCAGGCGTGGGGTGATAAAGGTCCCGGAGCCCTGGCTGCGGCGGATCAGCCCTTGTTCCAGGAGGACCTCCAGGGCCTTGCGCGCGGTGACCCGGGAAATGCTCAACAGCTCGCTCAGGTTGCGCTCCGAGGGCAATGCCTGTTCGGCTTTCCACTGGCCGGCATGGATCGCCGCTTCCAGGTTGCGCGCCAGTTGCAGGTAAAGCGGTGTCGGCTGGGACTCGTCGGGTCGCAGGGCGAGGATGTCGCTCATGTAAGATTTTTCCTGTGCGTTTGTTGGAAATGTTGCACTCGGATAGTGGTGATGAAAGTAATACCACTTGAATACCATGTCAATGCCAGTGGTTTCGTACGAGTGCAATAAAAACGCCCGTCATGGGAGGCATGACGGGCGTCGGATAAATCAGTGGTATCAGGGTGGTTCGGCTCAGGGACGGATTTCCACCAGGGTGCCGTCCTTGACCAGGTTCCAGACCTCGCGCATGTCGACGTTACGCATGGCTACGCAGCCGTCGGTCCAGTCCAGGGTGTGGAACAGCTGTTCCGGGTAGTCCTCGGAATCCGGGGTGCCGTGGATCATGATCATATCGCCGGGGTCCACGCCTTCGCGGCGGGCTCGGGCCGAGTCGCTGATATTGGGGTAGGACAGGTGCATCGACAGGTTGTATTTGTCGCTGGTCTTGCGCCAGTCCACCCAATAGAAGCCTTCGGGCGTGCGCCGGTCGCCGGCGATGAGTTTCTGGCCCTTGGGATTTCGACCCAGGGAAATGCGGTAGGTCTTCAGTGGCTTGCCATCACTGATCAGTTGCAACTGATGGGCGGACTTGAGGACCAGGACTTTCTCGATGATTTTGCCGGCCAGCGGGTCGGCGGCGGAGGCCTGGGACAGAGCAGCGAACGACAGGCAGAAGACTACTAACAACCAGCGCATTAAAACGGTATCCCTGAAGGTGAAGCGTTTCTGATTATCGGGTTATTGGTCGTTGCCGCGTGGCGCCATGGGCGGCACGGCTTCGCTGCGAACCGGGTATTGCTGGTTCGGGCGGTCGGCGAAGAAGCATTCCAGGGTCCGTCCGACGGTCCTGAACGCCAGTTCGGACCAGGGGATCTCGTGTTCTTCGAACAGCCGTACTTCCAGGCTTTCTTCGCCGGCGGCAAATTCCAGGTCCACCAGTTCGGCACGGTAGAACACATGTACCTGGTTGATATGCGGCACGTCGATCAACGTATAGATGCTCAGGTTGCGCACCTGCGCGCAAGCCTCTTCCAGGGTTTCCCGGCGAGCGGCCTGTTCCACGGTCTCGCCGTTTTCCATAAAACCGGCGGGCAGGGTCCAGTAACCCCGGCGCGGCTCGATGGCACGGCGGCAGAGCAGGACCTGGGTGCCCCAGACCGGCAGGCAGCCGGCGACGATATTGGGGTTCTGGTAATGAATGGTGTCGCAGTGGTCGCAGACGAAGCGCAGGCGCGTGTCGCCCTCGGGTATGCGTTGACTCACCGGTTTGCCGCACTGGCTACAGAACTTCATGCTGGATTCTCTTGGCAATGCGCCTATCTTCGCGTGGGTGGCGGTCTGTCGGCAAGTTGTGCTTTCGCGACATGGCAACGTCCGGGACTTGGGCCAGTCACTTCTTTTGGTGCATGATGCCGGGTAAGCCGCAAATCGAGATCAGCCATGCTGGATGAGTTACTTCGACGGATAAGCAGCCATACGCCCCGCCCCCTGGAAACGGACCGTCGTTTTCCCGAGGCGGCGGTACTGGTGCCTATTACCCGCAGTGACGAGCCGGAGTTGGTGCTGACCCTGCGCGCCAGCGGTCTGTCGACCCACGGCGGCGAGGTGGCCTTTCCCGGCGGGCGCCGCGATCCGGAGGACCCGGACCTGATTTTCACCGCCCTGCGCGAAGCCGAAGAAGAAATCGGCCTGCCGCCGGGTCTGGTGGAAATCATCGGGCCCCTCAGCCCGTTGATCTCCCTGCACGGGATCAAGGTCACGCCTTACGTCGGGGTGGTGCCGGATTTTGTCGACTATCGGGCCAATGACGCCGAGATCGCCGCGGTGTTCAATGTACCGCTGGAGTTTTTCCGCCAGGACCCGCGTGAGCATACCCATCGTATCGACTACCAGGGCCGCAGCTGGTACGTGCCCAGCTATCGTTTTGGCGAGTACAAGATCTGGGGGCTGACGGCGATCATGATCGTCGAACTGGTCAACCTGTTGTATGACGCCCGGATCAGCCTGCACAATCCCCCGGAACGTTTTATCAACATCTAGAGCCGCCGTTCAGGTGGTCGTGAGCCTTGAGGACAACCCTATGAAATACCGTCTGGGCGATGCCCGGGTCGAGACGCATCCGCAGAGCTGGGTAGCGCCCAATGCGACCCTGGTCGGCAAGGTCCGGCTGGAGGAGGGCGCCAGTGTCTGGTTCAACGCGGTGTTGCGCGGCGACAACGAACTGATCCTGATCGGCCGCAACAGCAATGTCCAGGATGGCACGGTGATGCATACCGACATGGGCTATCCGCTGACCATCGGCACCGGGGTGACCATCGGTCATAACGCCATGCTCCATGGCTGCACGGTGGACGACTACAGCCTGATCGGTATCAACGCGGTGATCCTCAACGGCGCGAAGATCGGCAAGCACTGCATCATCGGCGCCAATGCGTTGATCGGTGAGAACAAGGAAATCCCCGACGGTTCGCTGGTGATGGGCTCGCCGGGCAAGGTGGTCCGCGAGTTGACCGAGGCGCAGAAGAAAATGCTCGAAGCCAGCGCCGCCCACTATGTGCACAACGCCCAGCGTTATGCCCGCGACCTGGCGGTTGACGAAGCATGAGCACGCCGGAACGTCCGGTGGCCTCGCCTTGTGTGAGTGTCTGCGCGCTGGACGAACAGGACATCTGCATTGGTTGCCAGCGTACGGTCGAGGAGATCACCCGTTGGAGCCGCATGGACAACAACGAGCGCCGCGAGGTGCTGGCGCGTTGTCATGGGCGGGCCAAGGCCAGCGGCTTGCTGTGGATCCCGACAAAGTCTTGAGCTTGGCCCCGTGCGGTGGCTGAAGTACCCTGTAGGGCTCATAGACAAGGTCGTCTGCACTCCATGCTCTTTCTTCTCGCCTACATCGCCAGCGTCGTACTGATCAATTTCGCCTTCTCCGCGGCGCCGCACCTGGACATTATCTGGTCCGCCTGGGGCGGACTGGTATTTATCCTGCGGGACATGGTCCAGACCCGCTTCGGTCACGGCGCGATTGTCGCGATGATCGCAGCGCTGCTGCTGTCCTACTTCACCTCCGAGCCGGCCATCGCCCTGGCGAGCGCCACCGCCTTCGCCATCTCCGAATGCATCGACTGGCTGGTCTTCAGCATCACCAAGCGCCCGCTGCACGATCGCCTGTGGATAAGTTCGGCCCTCAGCATCCCGCTGGACACCTTTATCTTCTTCGGCCTGATCGGCGCGCTGACCCCGGGGGTGATCCTCACCGCCCTGGGTTCGAAATTCGCCGGGGTGACCTGCGTCTGGCTGGCCATGGCCTGGCGGATGCGCAAGGCGGCGCTTTCCAGCTGAAGTCAGGCCCGTTCGGTTCATGTCCCGCTCAGTTCATGTAAAATGCCGGCCTTTCTTCCCGACAGGTGCCTGATTGTCCAGGCGCCGTCGTTGATCTGCTTCCTTGAGGACCTGAAATGACCCGTATCGGAACTCCACTGTCGTCGACCGCGACCCGCGTATTGCTCTGTGGCTGTGGTGAGCTGGGCAAGGAAGTGGTGATCGAGTTGCAGCGCCTGGGCGTCGAAGTGATCGCCGTTGACCGTTACGCCGATGCGCCGGCCATGCAGGTGGCCCATCGCAGCCACGTGATCAATATGCTCGACGGCGCGGCCCTGCGGGCGGTGATCGAGGCCGAGAAGCCGCATTTCATCGTTCCGGAAATCGAAGCCATCGCCACCGCCACCCTGATGGAACTGGAAGCCGAAGGCTTCACCGTGGTTCCGACCGCCCGTGCCGCGCAACTGACCATGAACCGTGAAGGCATCCGTCGCCTGGCCGCCGAAGAGTTGCAGCTGCCGACCTCGCCGTACCACTTCGCCGACACCTTCGAGGCCTACAGCCAGGCCGTTACGGACCTGGGCTTCCCTTGCGTGGTCAAGCCGGTGATGAGTTCTTCGGGCAAGGGCCAGAGCCTGCTGCGCAGCGTCGACGACGTGCAGAAGGCCTGGGACTATGCCCAGGAAGGCGGGCGTGCCGGTAAGGGCCGGGTGATTGTCGAGGGCTTTATCGACTTCGACTACGAAATCACCCTGCTGACCGTTCGTCATGTGGGTGGCACTACCTTCTGCGCGCCGGTCGGCCACCGTCAGGAGAAGGGTGACTATCAGGAGTCCTGGCAGCCGCAGGTCATGAGCCCGTTGGCCCTGGCCGAGTCGGAGCGGGTCGCCAAGGCGGTGACCGAGGCCCTGGGTGGGCGCGGGATGTTTGGCGTCGAGTTGTTTATCAAGGGCGACCAGGTGTGGTTCAGCGAAGTCTCGCCGCGTCCTCATGACACCGGCATGGTGACCATGATTTCCCAGGACCTGTCGCAGTTTGCGCTGCATGCCCGGGCGATTCTCGGCTTGCCGATCCCGTTGATCCGTCAGTTCGGCCCGTCGGCGTCGGCGGTGATCCTGGTGGAAGGGCAGTCGACCCAGACCGCGTTCGCCAACCTCGGTGCGGCGTTGAGCGAGCCGGATACCGCCTTGCGCCTGTTCGGCAAGCCGGAAGTCAACGGCCAGCGCCGCATGGGCGTGGCGTTGGCGCGGGACGAGTCGATCGAAGCGGCGCGGGCCAAGGCGACCCGTGCTGCTCAGGCGGTTGTGGTAGAGCTGTAAGCACGCTGACGAGCGCGGATTTGTGCCCTGCGCAAAATCCGCGTTCACCACTGAACTGTAGGAGCAGGGCTTGCCCGCGAAGAGGCCCTTGAGTGCTGCATTGATCTCAAGGATGC
>NZ_JALLJA010000009.1:0-303678 GCF_023242385.1 Pseudomonas sp. MWU12-2345
ATTGAGCGGTCTTTTTTTATGTCCGGGAAACAGGAGTCGTCGCTCGGCGTACCTACACTGGACCCGTCCCGGGCACCAGGAACGCCGCTTCCAGCAACTGTTTTGTATAAGGATGTTGCGGCGCGGCAAAGATGTCCTTTGCGTCGCCTTGTTCAACGGCCTTGCCATGCTTGACCACCATCAGCTGGTGGCTCAGCGCCTTGACCACCGCCAGGTCGTGGCTGATAAACAGGTAGGTCAGGTTGTACTTGATCTGCAACGAGCGCAGCAGTTCGACGACCTGGCGCTGCACCGTGCGGTCGAGGGCCGAGGTCGGCTCGTCGAGCAGGATCAACGCCGGCTTGAGCACCAGCGCCCGGGCAATGGCGATGCGCTGGCGTTGTCCGCCGGAGAACTCGTGGGGGTAGCGGTTGCGGGTTTCCGGATCCAGGCCGACTTCTTTCAGCGCCGCGATGATCGCCGCTTCCTGTTCCTGCTCGTTACCGATCTTATGGATGCGCAGACCTTCGCCGACAATCTGGCTGACGCACATGCGCGGGCTGAGGCTGCCGAACGGGTCCTGGAACACCACCTGCATTTCCCGACGCAACGGTCGCACCTGCTTCTGCGACAGGCCGCTCAACGACTGGCCTTCGAAACGGATATCGCCCTGGCTGCCGATCAGTCGCAGGATCGCCAGGCCGAGGGTGGATTTGCCCGAGCCGCTTTCGCCGACAATGCCCAGGGTCTGGCCCCGGGGCAGGCTGAACTGGATGCCGTCCACGGCCTTCACATGGTCCACGGTGCTACGCAACAGGCCTTTCTTGATGGGGAACCAGACCTTGAGGTCGTCCACCTCCAGCAGCGGCTCACCGACCTCGGTCACGGCCGGTTCGCCACGGGGTTCGGCGCTGAGCAGTTCACAGGTGTAGGGATGTTGCGGGGCCTGGAACAGGGCTTCGCAGTCGGCCTGCTCGACGATCCGGCCGCGCTGCATGACGCACACCCGGTGGGCGATCCGGCGTACCAGGTTGAGGTCATGGCTGATCAGCAGCAGGGCCATGCCCAGGCGTGCCTGCAGTTCCTTGAGCAATTCGAGGATTTTCAACTGCACCGTCACATCGAGGGCGGTGGTCGGTTCGTCGGCGATCAGCAGCTCCGGCTCGTTGGCCAGGGCCATGGCGATCATTACACGCTGGCGCTGGCCGCCTGAGAGCTCGTGTGGGAGGGCTCTGAGGCGTTTGTGTGGCTCGGGGATGCCCACCAGCTCCAGCAGCTCCAGGGTGCGTCGAGTGGCCACCTTGCCGGTCAGGCCCTTGTGGATGCCGAGCACTTCGTTGATCTGCTTCTCGATGGAGTGCAGCGGGTTCAGCGAGGTCATCGGCTCCTGGAAGATCATCGCGATGCGATTGCCGCGGATGTGGCGGATGGTCTTCTCTTTCAGGGTCAGCAGGTCCTGCCCGGAATACTGGATCGTGCCGCTGGGATGATGGGCCAGGGGGTAGGGCAGCAGGCGCAGGATCGAGTGCGCGGTGACCGACTTGCCCGAGCCGCTTTCGCCCACCAGGGCCAGGGTTTCACCGCGACGGATATCGAAGCTGATGTTTTCCACTACCCGCTGGCGCTGCTCGCCGACCACGAACTCCACCGAGAGGTCGCGCACTTCGATCAGATTGTCCTGATTCATCTTACTTCCTCGGGTCGAAGGCATCGCGAGCGGACTCGCCGATAAACACCAGCAGGCTGAGCATCAAGGCCAGCACGGCGAACGCGCTCATGCCCAGCCAGGGCGCCTGCAGATTGGATTTGCCCTGGGCCACCAGTTCGCCCAGGGACGGCGAGCCGGCCGGCAGGCCGAAGCCGAGGAAGTCCAGGGCGGTCAAGGTGCCGATGGCGCCGGTGAGGATGAACGGCATGAAGGTCATGGTCGAGACCATGGCGTTGGGCAGGATATGGCGGAACATGATCGCGCCGTTCTGCATGCCCAGGGCCCGTGCCGCGCGGACATATTCCAGGTTGCGCCCACGGAGGAACTCGGCGCGCACCACGTCCACCAGGCTCATCCAGGAAAACAGCAGCATGATCCCCAGTAGCCACCAGAAGTTCGGCTGGACGAAGCTGGCGAGGATGATCAGCAGGTAGAGCACCGGCAGCCCGGACCAGATTTCCAGGAAACGCTGCCCGGCCAGGTCGACCCAGCCGCCATAGAAGCCCTGCAAGGCGCCGGCGATCACGCCGATGATGGAACTGAGCACGGTCAGGGTCAGGGCGAACAGCACCGAGATGCGGAAGCCGTAGATCACCCGGGCGAGCACGTCGCGGCCCTGGTCATCGGTGCCCAGCAGGTTGTCCGCCGATGGCGGGGCGGGGGCCGGGACACGCAGGTCGTAGTTGATGCTCTGATAGCTGAACGGAATCGGCGCCCACAACGTCCAGGCGTCCTTGGCCTTGAGCAGTTCGCGGATGTACGGGCTCTTGTAGTTGGCTTCCAGCGGGAACTCACCGCCGAAGGTGGTTTCCGGATACCGCTTGAGGGCCGGGAAATACCAGCCGCCGTCGTAGTGCACCAGCAGTGGCTTGTCGTTGGCGATCAGTTCGGCGCCGAGGCTCAGGACGAACAGCACCAGGAACAGCCATAGCGACCACCAGCCGCGCTTGTTGGCCTTGAAACGTTCGAAGCGTCGGCGATTGAGGGGGGATAACTGCATCTCAATGCTCCCGATGTTCGAAGTCGATCCGCGGATCGACCAGGGTGTAGGTAATGTCGCCGATCAGTTTCACCACCAGCCCCAGCAGGGTGAAGATGAACAGGGTACCGAAGACGATCGGATAGTCGCGGTTGATCGCCGCCTCGAAGCTCATCAGGCCCAGGCCGTCGAGGGAGAAGATCACTTCCACCAGCAGGGAGCCGGTGAAGAAGATGCCGATGAAGGCCGAGGGGAAACCGGCGATAACCAGCAGCATGGCGTTGCGAAACACATGACCGTAGAGCACGCGGCGCTGGGTCAGGCCCTTGGCCTTGGCGGTGACCACGTACTGCTTGTTGATTTCATCGAGGAAGCTGTTCTTGGTCAGCAGGGTCATGGTGGCGAAGTTGCCGATGACCAGGGCAGTGACCGGCAGCGCCAGGTGCCAGAAGTAGTCGAGAATCTTCCCGCCGAAGCCCAACTGATCGAAGTTGTTCGAGGTCAGTCCGCGCAAGGGGAACCAGTTCAGGTAGCTGCCTCCGGCGAACACCACGATCAGCAGGATCGCGAACAGGAACGCCGGAATCGCATAACCGACGATGATTGCCGAACTGGTCCAGACATCGAAATGACTGCCATGGCGAGTGGCTTTGGCAATGCCCAGCGGAATGGAGACCAGGTACATGATCAGGGTGCTCCAGAGCCCGAGGGAAATTGATACCGGCATCTTTTCCTTGATCAGGTCGACGACCTTGGCATCGCGGAAGAAGCTGTTGCCGAAGTCCAGGGTCGCGTAGTTCTTGATCATGATCCACAAGCGTTCCGGCGCCGACTTGTCGAAGCCGTACATGTGCTCGATTTCCTTGATCAGGGCCGGGTCCAGGCCCTGGGCACCGCGATAGCTGGAACCGGCCACCGAGACTTCCGCACCGCCGCCAGCGATCCGGCTGGTGGCGCCTTCGAAGCCTTCGAGCTTGGCGATCATCTGTTCCACGGGGCCGCCGGGGGCGGCCTGGATGATCACGAAATTGATCAGCAGGATGCCGAACAGGGTCGGGATGATCAGTAGCAGTCGGCGAAAAATATAGGCCAGCATCTTATTGCTCCGCGCTCGTGCTGTCGGTTTGTAGCGGTACCGCCGGCTTGGCATCCGGCTTGATCCACCAGGTGTCGAGGCCGATATCGTAGGCCGGCGAGACTTTCGGGTGGCCGATATGGTCCCAGTAGGCCACGCGCCAGGTCTTGATATGCCAGTTGGGGATCACGTAGAAGCCCCATTGCAGCACGCGGTCGAGGGCGCGGGCATGCTCCACCAGGCTCTGCCGGGAGTCGGAATCGATCAGCGCTTCCACCAGCTCATCCACCGCCGGGTCCTTGAGGCCCATGAGGTTGCGGCTGCCGGGTTTGTCGGCGCTGGAAGATTTCCAGAACTCGCGTTGCTCGTTGCCCGGTGAGTTGGACTGCGGGAAGCTGCCGACGACCATGTCGAAGTCCCGCGAGCGCAGGCGGTTGATGTACTGGGAAACATCGACCCGGCGAATCACCAGATCGATGCCGATGTCGGCGAGGTTGCGCTTGAACGGCAGCAGCACCCGCTCGAAATCGGTCTGGGCGAGGAGGAACTCGATGCTCACCGGCTTGCCCTGGGCGTCGACCATCTTGTCGTCGACGATGCGCCAGCCGGCCTCCAGCAACAGCTGGTAGGCACGGCGTTGTTGCGGACGGATCATGCCGCTGGCGTCGCACACCGAGGGTTCGAAGGCCTGGGTGAAGACCTGTTCGGGAATCTTGCCCCGCAGTGGTTCGAGGATGGCCAGCTGGGCGGCGTCCGGCAGGCCGGTGGCGGCCATTTCCGAGTTTTCGAAATAGCTGCGGGTACGGTGGTAGGCGCCGTTGAACAGCTGCTTGTTGGTCCACTCGAAGTCGAACAGCAGGCTCAGGGCCTCGCGCACGCGGATATCCTGGAACATCGGTTTGCGCAGGTTGTAGATGAAGCCCTGCATGCCCGTCGGATTGCGATTGGGGATCTGCTCCTTGATCAACCGACCCTGGGCGACCGCCGGGGTGTTGTAGGCGTTGGCCCAGTTCTTCGCGCTGTTCTCCAACCAGTAGTCGAATTGCCCGGCCTTGAGGGCTTCCAGGGCTACGGTGCCGTCACGGTAGTAGTCCATGACCATGGCATCGAAGTTGTAGAAACCGCGGTTGATCGGCAGGTCCCTGGCCCAGTAGTCCTTGACCCGCTCATAGCGTACCGAGCGTCCGGCCCTGACCTCGGCCAGCTTGTACGGCCCGCTGCCGAGGGGGAACTCCAGATTGCCCTTGTTGAAGTCACGGTCGGCCCACCAGTGCTTGGGCAGCACCGGCAGCTGGCCGAGGATCATCGGCAGTTCACGGTTGGTGGTGCGCTTGAACTTGAACAGCACCCGCAACGGGTCTTCGGCGATGACGTCGTCGACGTCGGCGTAGTAGGTCCGGTACAGCGGGGCGCCATCCTTGATCAGGGTCTGGAAGCTGAACACCACGTCTTCGGCGCGCATCGGGTGGCGGTCGTGGAAGCGTGCCTCAGGGCGCAGGTAAAAGCGCACCCAGCTGTTGTCCGGGGCCCTTTCGATTTTTTCCGCCACCAGCCCGTATTCGGTGAAGGGCTCGTCCAGGCCATGGCGCATCAGGGTGTCGTAGATCAGGTCGAGACCATCGGCCGGCACGCCCTTGCTGATAAAGGGGTTGAGGCTGTCGAAACCGCCCATGGACGACTGGCGGAAGGTACCGCCCTTGGGGGCGTCGGGATTGACGAAGTCGACATGCTGGAAATCGGCCGGGTATTTCGGGGGTTCGTTGTAGAGCGTCAGGGCATGTTGTGGAGCAGCGACGGCAAGGCCGGCCAGGGCGCTGAACAGCAGGCCGCTGAAGGGCAGGAACAGGACGCGCGAAAACATCATTGGGCTTTCTCCGAAGCTTTCATCCACCAGGCGCTCAGGCCCAGGGTGTACGGCGGCGTGGTGACGAAGGCGAACCGGTTGCGGTAGGCCAGGCGATGATAGTCAAGGTACCAGTTGGGAATCATGATGTGTTGCCAGAGCAGGACCCGGTCCAGGGCGCGACCGGCGGCCAGTTGCTCATCGCGGGTGTGGGCCGCCAGCAGGGCTTCGAGCAGATGGTCGATCACGGGGCTTGCGACCCCCGCGTAGTTCTTGCTGCCCTTGACGCCGGCCTGGCTGGAATGGAAGTACTGCCATTGCTCGAGTCCCGGGCTGAGGTTCTGGTCCAGGGTCATCAGGATCATGTCGAAATCGAACTGGTCGAGACGTTGTTTGTACTGGGCACGATCCACTGTTCGCAGGCGGGCGTCTACACCTATGCTCGCGAGGTTTTCGACGTAGGGCTGGAGGATCCGTTCCAGATTCGGATTGACCAGCAGTATTTCAACGCGCAGGGGTTGGCCGTTCTTGTTCAGCAGGCGCTGGCCGTCGAGTTTCCAGCCGGCGTCGCCGAGCAGGGCGAGGGCGCGGCGCAGGGTTTCGCGGGGGATGCCGCGACCATCGGTCTGCGGCAGGCTGAAGGGTTCGCTGAATAGCCGGGCCGGCAGTTGTTCGCGGTAAGGCGCCAGCAGCAGCCATTCCTGCCCGGCTGGCACGCCCGTGGCGGAAAACTCGCTGTTGGGATAAAAGCTCATGGCCCGCCGGTAGGCTCCGCCGAACAGCGTGCGGTTGGTCCATTCGAAGTCGAACATAAGGCCCAGGGCTTCGCGCACCGGGTCCTGGGCAAAGCTGGCACGGCGGCTGTTCATGAACAGACCCTGGGTCTGGGTCGGGATCCGGTGGGGGATCCGGGTCTGGATCACTTCGCCCCGCTCGACGGCTGGAAAGCGGTAGCCGCTGGCCCAGTTCTTGGCCTGGTGTTCGATATAGATATCGAACTCACCGGCCTTGAAGGCTTCGAAGGCGACGTCGCTGTCGCGATAGAACTCCACTTCGACGCGATCGAAATTGTATTTGCCGCGATTGACCGGAAGGTTTTCGCCCCACCAGTTCCTGACCCGTTCAAAGACCAACTGGCGACCCGGTTGCACCTTGCTGATGCGATAGGGGCCACTGCCCAGTGGCGGCTCGAAGGTGGTGGCGGTGAAGTCGCGGCCTTGCCAGTAGTGCTGCGCCAGCACCGGCAGTTCACCCAGGCGCAGGATCAGCAGCGGATTGCCCGAGCGTTTGAAGACGAAGCGGATCCGCTGGGGCGTAAGCACGTCGACCCGGGCCACTTCCTGCAGGCTGGTGCGGTACTGCGGATGACCTTCCTTGAGTAGCAGGCGGTAGGAAAAGGCTACGTCGTAGGCGGTAATTGGCGTGCCGTCGTGGAAACGCGCCTCGGGCCGCAGGTTGAACACCACCCAGCTGCGATCCTCGCTGTACTCCACCGACTGGGCGATCAGGCCGTAGCTGGCGTTCGGTTCATCCCCCGAGGGTGCGTACTGGCCGGTGCCGGCCATCAGGGTGGCGTTGAGCTCGTTGACGCCGTATTGCAGGAAATTGGGCGTGCTGACCGGGCTGGTGCCCTTGAAGGTGTAGGGGTTGAGGGTGTCGAAGGTGCCGAACGCCATCACCCGCAAGGTGCCGCCTTTGGGGGCATCGGGGTTGACCCAGTCGAAGTGGGTGAACCTGGCGGGGTACTTGAGCGTGCCGAACTGCGCATAACCATGGCTTTCGCTGATCGTCGCGCTTGCGGGAGAGCTCAAGGCCAGGCTGATGAACAGCAGGAGGAGGGGACGCGTCAAGGCAGAGATCCGATCCAGGCGGCTTGGGCTATAGGGCCAGTACCTTAACAGCTTGTATCGGGTGGAAAAAGGCGTGCCGGAAGAGGCGCAATCCCCTTGTGAATGTCAGGTTGGAAATCTGGGCTTGCAGGCGACGCCGAACCTGTAGGAGCAGGGCTTGCCCGCGAAGCTTTTGGCGGTATCGAGGCCGCCTTCGCGGGCAAGCCCTGCTCCTACAGGGGCGTGATGTTTTCGCGGTCGTTGGCGATTAGCGCGGTTGGGAAACCGTCAGGATCTGCCCGGGCTTGAGCGCCTGGCCAGTGCGCGGGTTCAAGCGTTTGAGGTGCTGCATCTCGACATTGAAACGCTTGGCGACGATATACAGCGAATCGCCTTTCTGCACCTTGTAGGTGGTAGCGGCCTTCTTGCTGGCCACGGCCTTGACGTTGTCCTGCATGACCAGGGTCTGGCCGACCTTGAGGTGATGCCCGGAAAGCTTGTTCCAGTGTTGCAGGTCCTTGACGTCGACCCGGTTGGCCTTGGCGATCGAGGTCAGGTTGTCGCCGGTCCTCACCTTGTAGCGGCGGGTCAGGCGTGCCGGTGAATTGCCGGCGAGGGATTCGAACACCGGCTTCTTCGGCCGCAGGCTGATCAGCTCTTCGGGGTTCATTCGCGACAGGCTGGCGGTCAGCAGTTGCGCCTTGGAGCTGGGCACCAGCAGGTGCTGCGGGCCGTCCATCGTGGCTTTCTGCTTGAAGGCCGGGTTGAGCTGGATCATCTCGTCTTCGTCGATCTCGGCCAGGGCCGCGACCCGGCTGAGGTCCATGGGCTGGTTGACTTCGACGGTGGCGAAATACGGTTCGTTGGCAATCGGGTTCAGGTTCACGCCGTAGGCTTCGGGGGCCATGACCACCTGGGACAGGGCCAGCAGCTTGGGCACGTAGTCGCGGGTTTCCTGGGGCAGCGGCAGGTTCCAGTAGTCGGTGGGCAGGCCGAGCTTTTCATTGCGCTCGATGGCCCGGCTGACCGTGCCTTCGCCGGCATTGTAGGCGGCCAGGGCCAGCAGCCAGTCACCGTTGAACATGTCGTGCAGGCGGGTCAGGTAGTTCATCGCCGCGATGGTCGACGCAGTGATGTCCTTGCGCCCGTCGTAGAAACGGTCCTGGCGCAGGTTGAAAGAGCGGCCGGTGGACGGAATGAACTGCCACAGGCCGACGGCATCGGCTCGTGAATAGGCCATCGGGTTGTAGGCGCTTTCGATCACCGGCAGCAGCGCCAGCTCCAGCGGCATATTGCGTTCTTCCAGGCGCTCGACGATGTAATGAATGTAGAGGCTACCGCGGGAGCTGGCGTTTTCCAGGAATTCGGGGTTACTGGCGAACCACAGGCGCTGTTGTTCGATACGCGGGTTCACACCCAGGCCGTCCTGCAACTGGAAGCCCTGGCGCATGCGCTCCCAGACGTCCTGGGGCGGCGTGTGCTTGGCCTTTTCGCTGAGCCAGATCGGTTTCTGCTTGATCCGGGCGCTGAGGTTCGGGGTCGGTTCGTTGTTGCTGTCCACCGGGGTATGAAGGCTTGAACAGCCGGCCAGGGCGGCGGACACAGCCACGGCAACAGCTTGAGCCAATCGCGTCAATGCGTCTGAATGGGTGGGTTTTCGGTTGGATGACGACATTGGCTGGAAGTGAGTTCCGGGCGAAAATGTCGGGCGATTCTAGAAAGCGCTCAGGGTGCGGTCAACCATTCAGATTTTTTGTGTTGACCGCACCTCGATCAGAAGCTGTCTTTCCAACGGCGCAGGGCCGCAAAAACCTCACTCGGCGAGCCGTTGTCGAGGCCGTTCCGTTCGTCTGCTTTTTCTTTAACAGATGTTTCGCCGACCCGCAGAAACGGGTTGGTCTTCAATTCCAGTGCCAGGTTCGAGGGCAGGCTGATGCGTCCCTCGGCCCGCCATTGGCTGACCTGTGCCATTCGTTCGGCGATGTCCGGGTTCTGCGGTTCGACCGCCTGGGCAAAACGCAGGTTGCTCAGGGTGTACTCGTGGGTGCAGTACACGCCGGTGGTCGCCGGCAGCGCCGCCAACCGGCCGAGGGAATGGTGCATTTGTTCTGGCGTGCCTTCGAACAGGCGACCGCAGCCGGCGGCGAACAGCGTGTCGCCGCAGAACAGCAGCGGGCGGGCGGCATCGCCATGGTAGAAAGCGATATGCCCCAGGGTATGACCGGGCACGGCGAATACCTGGAACTCGAGGCCGAGCACCGTGACGCTGTCGTTATCGCTCAGTGCCAGGTCGCGAGCCGGGATGTTTTCGCTGGCCGGACCCAGTACCCGGGCGCCACTGGCCTGTTTCAGGCGCTCGACACCGCCGACATGGTCGTGGTGGTGATGGGTGACCAGGATGTCCTCGAGTTGCCAGCCCGGATGCTGTTCCAGCCAGGCCAGCACCGGCCCGGCATCGCCCGGGTCGACCACGGCGCAGCGGCGGCGGGCGGTATCCTGTAACAACCAGATGTAGTTGTCGGTGAAGGCGGGCAGCGCGTCGATCTGTATCATGGTGCAATTCCCAAGCGCAAAACAATGGCGCATCTTAGTGCTTGTAAAGCACCTGTGGCGAGTTGGAGAAGGCAATGACCGATAAAGCGTTCGCTCAGGCTGATCCTGACTGGCTGGCACTGATCAGCGCGGCCCGCGACTGGCTGTCCGGTCCCCTCGGGCAACTGCTGCTCGATGAGGAGCGGCGCATGCTCGAGGACGAGTTGGGGCGGTATTTCGGCGGCTACCTGGTGCATTACGGCCCCTCGGCCGAGACCCCGCCGCAGGCCGACCAGGTGCGCCGCAACGTGCGCCTCGGCGCGCCGCTGCCGGGGGTGGAGATCGTCTGCGAGGAGCAGGCCTGGCCGCTGAGCGAGCATGCCGCCGATGTGGTGGTGCTGCAGCACGGCCTGGATTTCTGCCTGTCGCCCCATGGCCTGCTGCGTGAGGCGGCCGCCGCCGTGCGTCCCGGCGGGCACCTGCTGATCCTCGGCATCAATCCCTGGAGCGCCTGGGGGCTGCGCCATGTTTTCGCCCATGACGCGCTGCGCCAGGCCCGCTGTATTTCACCCTCGCGGGTGGCTGACTGGCTCAACCTGCTGGGCTTCGCGCTGGAGAAACGCCGCTTCGGATGCTATCGTCCGCCGCTGGCGTCGGCCGCCTGGCAAGCGCGGTTGGCGGGCTGGGAGCGGATCGCCGGCGGCTGGCAGCTGTCGGGTGGCGGCTTCTATCTGTTGGTCGCGCGCAAGATCGTGGTCGGCCTGCGGCCCGTGCGCCAGGTACGCCGCGAACCGGTCGGCAAGCTGGTACCGCTGCCGATGGCCAAGGTCAACCGGCGACAAAGCGAAGAGTAAGCATTTTTTTCCTTGAGGGTCGAGCCTGCTCGGCCCGGGATGCGTCGGTCAGTTACCGGCGCGCCACGGGGTCATTTTCGATGGAAAGGTTGTAATGAGCGATACTGTTGAACTCTTCACCGACGGTGCCTGCAAGGGCAATCCCGGCCCTGGCGGCTGGGGTGCCTTGCTGGTCTGCAAGGGCATCGAGAAAGAACTCTGGGGCGGCGAAGCCAACACCACCAACAACCGCATGGAGTTGATGGGGGCGATTCGCGGCCTCGAAGAGCTCAAGCGTCCCTGCGAAGTGTTGCTGGTGACCGACTCGCAGTACGTGATGAAAGGCATCACCGAGTGGATGGTCAACTGGAAGAAACGCGGTTGGAAGACCGCGGCCAAGGAACCGGTGAAAAACGCCGACCTTTGGCAGCTGCTCGACGAGCAGGTCAGTCGGCACACGGTGAAATGGAAGTGGGTCCGCGGGCATATCGGCCATCACGGCAACGAGCGTGCCGACCAGTTGGCCAACCGTGGCGTGGATGAAATACGGGGGATCAAACATGCGTAGCGTGGTGCTCGATACCGAAACCACCGGTATGCCGGTCACCGACGGCCATCGTGTCATCGAGATCGGTTGCGTCGAGTTGATGGGGCGCCGCCTCACCGGCCGGCATTTCCACGTGTACCTGCAACCTGACCGCGAAAGTGATGAAGGCGCCATTGGCGTCCACGGTATCACCAACGAATTCCTGGTGGGCAAGCCGCGTTTCGCCGAGGTGGCCGACGAGTTCTTCGAATTCATCAAGGGCGCCCAGCTGATCATCCACAACGCGGCGTTCGACGTGGGGTTCATCAACAACGAATTCGCCTTGATCGGTCAGCAGGACCGTGCGGACATCACCCGCCACTGCAGCATCCTCGACACCCTGATGATGGCCCGGGAACGTCACCCGGGGCAGCGCAACAGCCTCGATGCCCTGTGCAAGCGCTACGGCGTCGACAACTCCGGCCGCGAACTGCACGGCGCCTTGCTCGACTCGGAGATTCTCGCCGACGTCTACCTGACCATGACCGGCGGTCAGACCAGCCTGTCCCTGGCCGGCAACGCCACCGATGGCAATGGTTCCGGTGAAGGTTCGGGTAACCAGGCCAGTGAAATCCGCCGCCTGCCGGCCGATCGCCAGCCGGCGCGGATCATTCGTGCCAGCGAAAGCGACCTGGCCGAACACCTCGTGCGTCTCGAAGCGATTGCCAAGTCCGCCGGCGCCCCGGCGCTCTGGACCCAACTGGCCGAGGCCGACGCGCAACGCCACTGAGCAGCGCGCGGATGATCTTTTGTGCAGCGGCGATTGACCTTCTAAGCTGAAGGGACCGGTGCAGCGAGGTCCACTGTCCGGGGACCGGATGTCCCCGGACAGGACCCCGACGTTTCTCCTCCCGATCGTGCACCGTGACATCAAGGCTTGAGGATGATTGGCCCAATGCATTTAGTCACGAACCCGAAGTATCCCGAGGTATCGGTCCGTGTAGCTGACGCTGGTTTCTCCGAGTACATCTGGGGCAGCGATTTCAGTTTTCAGGTCAAGGCCCATGGCTTGGCCGAAATCGGCAAGCGGGTCGACCAATGGCCACTGGTGCCGGTGGCGCCCTATCGCAAGTGTTATGGCATCGACCCCGAGGAGTTCGCCAGCTATCGCGCGGCGGTGGACAGCGAAATCTTCATGGCCTACCTGGACGGTCGTGCGGTCGGCCATGTGGTGGTCAGTACCAACTGGAACGGTTTTGCCCATGTCGATGAGCTGGCGGTCGACGCCTCGGCGCGGCGCCACGGCGTGGCCCGGGCGCTGCTGGATGTAGTGCGCTTCTGGAGCCACAAGAAGAACCTGCCGGGGATCATGCTGGAAACCCAGAACAACAACCTGGGCGCCTGCCGCCTGTACGAACGTTGCGGTTATGTACTGGGCGGGATCGATCATCTGCGTTATCGCGGAATCGATGCGCAAACCGCCGAGGTGGCGGTCTTCTGGTACCTGTTGTTTGCCGGACAGCCCTGACGGGCGGCCGGCTCAGAGTAGCATCGCGGTGGCTTTCTCGCCGACGATTTCCAGCAGGGCCTTCAAGGCGGCGCTCGGTTCGCGGTCCTTGAGGGTCAGGGCGTACAGGGTGACACCAATGGCCGGCGACACCGGGCAGACATCCAGTCCGCCGGCCCTGGCCCCGACCGCTGTGAACGGGTCGACAATCGCCAACCCTTCACCGGCTTCGACCATGCTGCGCATCATCTGGTAGGTCTGCACCCGCGTCTGTACCTGGGGTGCCGGCCGCAGGGCCTGCAGCTTGCTGTCGAGCATCAGGCTGAGGGTGTCCTGCTCCTCCAGGCCGACCATCGATTGCCCGGCCAACTCCTGCAGGGCGATGTATTTCTGCTTGGGTTGCAGCCAGCCGTGGGGCGCCAGCAATTGCAGCTTGCCCTCGGCCAGGGCCTGGGCGTGGATCTGTGGATGATCGGGATTGTGCAGGCTCAGGCCCAGTTCGACCTCCCTGAGCAGTAGCTCACGGACGATCTCGCGGGTGTGCTGGCTGGCGAGGGTGCAGGGGGTTTCGCGAAAGCGTCGGCGCAAGGCCGCCAGGCTCTGGGGCAGCAGTTGCTGGGCCAGGGTCGGTGTGCAGACCACCCGCAAGGCGGGGTCCTGATGTTGACGCAGGCTGCCGGCCAGTCGCCGCAGCGGTTCCACTTCCGCGTACAGGCGGTGGAGCAGGGGTTGCAGCTCGCGGGTTTCCCGGGTCGCCTGCATCCGCCCGCGCACGCTGGCGAACAACAGGAAGCCCAACTGCTGCTCGGCGTCCTGCAGGGTCGCGCTGACGGTGGCCGCTGGCAGTTGCAGCAACTCGGCGGCGGTGCCGAGGTTGCCGGTCTGCAGAAGGGCCTGGATTACTTCGATATGGCGTAAACGCATGCTTGAAGTCCGTGTCCAGCCGGGAGGGGGTCAGTGGACTGATCCTAACTCAAGTCTGCGCACATGACTTCAGGTGGCTGTTGCGCCTGTTGTCCCAGATCAGGAAGCGGTCGAGGTCTCGGGTTCACGGGTGAGCGTGACCCCGGATTGAACCAGCTGAAATGAGTTGTGGTCGATTTTGTTGACGCGATCGCCAATGGCCAGTTTGTAGGTGGTGACAGGCTCCGTGCCGGCCAGGCCTTCGGCTGAAGGCGTGGATTCCTGGAATTCATGCACGGAATAGACGCGACCTTCCGCATCCCTGGCATGAAATTGTCCGACGAGTACTGCGGCCATCTGTTTAGAACCTCTGGAAATGAAAACCCGATTTGCGGCTCAGTAGACCGTGGTTTGGCGGGGGAAGTTTTGCAAGGTGGAAAATATAGTCGCTCTACTCTACAGGCTCCGGGGCATCGAAGGGGAAAGCAGTGGACTGACGGGAGAAAATCGTCGGAACAATAGCGGCCGATCATCTATAACTACTGTTCCTTCGCCCAGATAGTCGGGAGTTCTTATGAGCAACGTCTACACGGTCGCTGTGCTGGTTGGCAGCTTGAGAAAACAATCCATCAATCGCAAGGTGGCGCTGGCCCTGGCCGGGCTGGCACCGGCGAACCTGAAGCTGACGATTGTCGAGATTGGCGATCTGCCACTTTACAGCGAGGATATCGATACCGACGCGCCGCCGGCGGCCTACAAGGTCTTTCGCGAACAGGTCCGGGCCACCGATGCGGTGCTGTTTGTCACCCCGGAATACAACCGTTCGGTGCCTGGAGTCCTGAAAAACGCCATTGATGTTGGCTCGCGGCCCTATGGCAAAAGTGTCTGGAGCGGCAAGCCGGGGGCGGTGATCAGCGCCTCGCCGGGAGCGATTGGCGGTTTTGGCGCCAATCACCACTTGCGCCAATCCCTGGTGTTCCTCGACGTACCGTGCATGCAACAGCCGGAAGCCTATCTGAGTGGGGCGGGCAGTGCGTTCGACGAGGCGGGCCACCTGTCGGAGACGGTCAAACCTTTCCTGCAGAGCTTTATCAATGCCTATGGGCACTGGGTCGAGCGCAACAGGAAGATCTAGAGGGGATTTGCCAGGCGCTGATGGATCAGCCCCTGGGTTTCCCGCAGCCAAGCCTCCACCTGTGTCGCGGACAATTGCGCGGTGATGCAGTAACGCCGCCCGCCCCAGACCAGCACCAGCCAGGCATCGATGGCCTGGTCCGAAGGTCTGGAGGCGAGGTCCGTGCAGGCGTCGAAGGCCTCCCGCCATTTCTGCGACAGTTCCTGGAATACCCGTTGATGGTGCTTGGGCTCCGCGATCTCATGTTCGAGCATCAGCAGCGGGTAGTCGAACAGCGGCTGCTCGGAGCTTGCCGGATGACCGCTGAGCTGTACCAGACGCTCGACCCGTGCCTGCCAGTCCAGGCCCTCGGCACGGATCACCTGGTCATCGAGCTGACACAGCAAGCGCTCGACGCTATGGCGCACATAACCGGACAGCAGCGCGGCCTTGCTCGGGAAATAATCGTACAGCGTACCGATGGCCACCCCGGCTTCCAGGGCGACCGCGCGGGTGGTCAGGGCGGACCAGCCGTTGCGCTGCCAAATCCGAACAAAGGCTTCGTAAATGGCCTCGACGGTGAATATCGCCCGGGCCTGACTGGGCCGCTTGAGCGGCTTGGCGCGGGGCTTGAGGCTATGTGCAGCCGGCTTGCCGGCGTTTCCGAACCCGTTCTTCATGGTTTGCCATTAAGCTGGTTCCACCCGCAATCGTCGCAGAGAGGAGTCTGATTATGCCAAGTGCCAGCACGGTAACACGACTGATCACCCGCAAGAACGACCTCGGCCAGAGCCGGATCGAAACGCAGGAACGTGCCCTGGTGGTCGGTCCCGGCGAGGCGATCCTCAAGGTCGAACGTTGCTCCCTGACCACCAACAACATCACCTACGCCGCCTATGGCGACTCGATGAACTACTGGGGCTTTTTTCCTACCGCGGAGGCGGAGTGGGGGCATATACCGGTCTGGGGCTTTGCCGATGTTTTGCTGTCGAATGTCGATGGGGTGGCGGTGGGGGAACGCTTCTACGGTTACTTTCCGATGGCCAGCCATTTGTGGATGAAACCGGAACGGGTGACCGAACGGGGCTTTTATGACGGTGCCGAGCACCGCAAGGACCTGACCTCGGCCTACAACCAGTACACCCGTTGCAGTTGGGACCCTTACTACAGCCCGGATACCGAGGACCTGCAGATCCTGCTCAAGCCGTTGTTCCTGACCTCGGCGATGCTCGCCGACTTCCTTCAGGACAACCAGTTCTTCGGCGCCACGCGCCTGGTGTTTTCCAGTGCGTCGAGCAAGACCGCCTTTGGTACGGCGGTGTGCCTGGAGGGGCGGCCCGAGTTGACCCGTGTGGCGTTGACGTCCTCGGCCAATCGGGCGTTTGTCGCCGAGCTGGGCTGTTATGAGCAGACCTTGGCCTACGATGAACTGGACCGGCTGGAAACCGACCAGCCGACGCTGTATGTGGATTTTTCCGGTGATCTGGCGTTGCGTGACCGGGTGCATCAACGCCTGGGCCGGCAACTGGTCTACAGCTGTTTCGCCGGCTCCGCGCAAACCACGGGGGAGGCGCAACTCACGGCGATCGAGGGACCGCAGCCGGTGTTCTTCTTTGCGCCGATCCAGATCCGCAAGCGCAATGCCGAATGGGGGCCGGAACGGGTCAGTCAGTATATCGGCGAAGGCCTGCAGCGGTTCTATCAGACGGTGAGCGAAGGGCCGGCGCCGCTGCTGGAGGTGGTCGTCGATGAAGGCTACGAGGCCGCCCGACAGTTGGTCTCACGCCTCTATCACGGGCAGGTGCCGCCGACCCAGGGCAATATCATCAAGCTCTGAAGCCCTGCATCAGTTGCCCTGGGGCATTTCACCCTTCGCTAGACGCTTGTTGATATCGTCGATTACCTGCGGCAGATCGTTGAGGGTGTCGATCAGGTAATGCGGCCGGGAGCCGGCGAACAGTTCGTGGATACGCTGGCGTTCGGCGTCCAGGGTCGCCCGGTCGAGGTCGCGGTACTGCTCGTAGGTCAGTCCCAGCGCATTGCCGGAACAGACCAGGGCGACGGTCCACATGCCGGCCCGACGGCCTTCGAGGATTCCCGGTACGGTGTCGTCGACCTTGACGCAGGCGGCGACATCGTCGATGCCCAGCGCGATCACGTTGGCCAGGGCCTGGGCCGGCCAGGGGCGACCGTTCGGCACCTCGTCGGTGGCCACTACATGGTCGGCAACATAACCGTTGCCGGCGGCCAGGGCCACGACCTTTTCCATGACCCGGGCCGGATAACCCGAGCACGAACCGATCTTCAGGCCTTGCTGGCGCAGTGTGGCGATGGTCTCCAGGGCTCCTGGAATCAGCGCCGAGTGTTCGGCGATCTTCTCGATCTGCAGGGGCATGAAGCGCTGGTAGATGGCGGTGACGTCTTCATCGCTCGGGGCGCGGCCGAAGGCTTGGCGGTAGCGTTCGGTGATCGCCGGTTGGTCGCACAGCGTGCGGATATGGTCCCATTTGCCCATGCCCATGGGGCCGCGGGCTTCTTCGATGGAGACTTGTACGTCGAACTCGGCGAAGGCCTCGACAAAGATCTGGGTCGGGGCGAACGAACCGAAATCGACGACGGTGCCGGCCCAGTCGAGGATCGCGGCTTGCAGTTGGGTGGGGTTGCGGTAGTTCATGTCGATCAGCCTTGAATACAATAAAAGAGTTGGAATACAAACCTGTAGGAGCCGGCTTGCTGGCGATGCGATCTGATCGTCGCCATCGTTGTTGCCTGGAAAAACGCTATCGCCAGCAAGCCGGCTCCTACAGGGGGCGTGTTCAGTCTTGGGCTCTAGATATCCAGCACTTCCATTTCCCGCAGGACCTCGGCGATAGCGGCAACCGCCGCCTGCATATCGCCGCGCCCGACCTGGCCGATACAGCCCACGCGAAACGTCTCGACCCGGGTCAGCTTGCCCGGATAAAGAATGAAACCCTTGGCCTTGACCCGTTCGTAGAACGCCTTGAACTGGTAGCGCGGATCTTTCGGCGCATGGAAGGTCACGATGATCGGCGCCTGGATCGCCGCCGGCAGGAAACTGCGCAAGCCGAGCCTGGCCATTTCTTCCAGCAGCACCTGGCAGTTGTCGGCATAACGCCCGAGGCGGGTGGGCAGGCCACCTTCCTCGTGGTATTGCAACAGTGCCTCGTGCAGCGCCGCGACCACATGGGTCGGCGGGGTGAAACGCCATTGGCCGGTCTTGGCCATATAGGCGTGCTGATCGTGCAGATCCATCGCCAGCGAATGGGAGTTGCCGGCGGCCGCGGCCAACGCTTCCTTGCGGGCAAACACAAAACCCATCCCGGGCACGCCTTCCAGGCATTTGCCGGAAGCGGCGATCAGCGCATCGAACGGCACCTGGCGGGCGTCGATGGGCAAGGCGCCGAACGAGCTCATGGCGTCGATGATCAGGCGTTTGCCGTGGCGCGCGACCACCTCGGCGATCTCCGCCAGCGGGTTGAGAATGCCGGTGCTGGTTTCGCAGTGGATCAGCGCGACATGGCTGACGGTCGGGTCGGCGAGCAGCAGGTGCTCAACATCAACGGCGGTGGTCGGTTGGTCTTCGGCGGTTTCGAAGGTGCTGAACGAACGGCCCAGCACTGCGCAGATCTTCGCCAGGCGCTGGCCGTAGGCACCGTTGATCAGCACCAGCACTTTGCCGTCCCGTGGCACCAGGGTACCGATGGCCGCCTCCACGGCAAAGGTGCCGCTGCCTTGCAAGGGGACGCAGTGATGGCTGTCGGCACCCTTGACGATTGCCAGCAGTTGCTCGCACAGGCTCGCGGTCAACTGGTTGAAGCCTTCATCCCAGGAACCCCAGTCCTGGCTCATTGCCTGGCGAGTGCGGGCCGAAGTGGTCAGGGGGCCCGGGGTGAGCAGGATGGGAGCGGCAGTACGCATGCGGGTTTCTCGCGGCGGGGATCGTTGACGGGATACAGGGCATAAATTGCCGTTTGGCTTGTCATCAATCAAATTGTTTGTTGTTATGCGAGCTATCAGTGAGGCCGATAGCTATGAACCTGTTCCAACTGCGCGCATTCGATGCCGTGGCCCGCGAGGGCAGTTTTACCCGTGCCGCGGCCCGGTTGTTCATCAGCCAGCCGGCGGTGACCGGACATATCAAGGCCCTGGAAGAGCACTACCAGATCACCTTGCTCAGGCGCACGGCGCGACGGGTGGAACTGACCGCCGAGGGCACCCGGCTGGCGGCGATCACCCGGGCCATGTTCGGTCTGGTGGAGGAAGCCCAGGCGATGCTCGAAGCCAATCGACAACTGCTGACCGGACGCCTGGAGATTGCCGCGGACGGGCCCCATATGGTCATGCCGATGCTTGCGCGGCTGCGGGCGCGATACCCGGGGATCACCGTCAACCTGAGGCTCGGCAATGCCCAGGAAACCCTGGCGGCGCTGTTGTCCGAGCATGCCGATGTGGCGGTGCTGACCGAGGTCGAGCCGCGCAAGGGCCTGTACCTGCAACCCCTGAGCGAGTCGCGGATCTGTGCGCTGGTGCCCCAGGGGCATCCGTGGTTGGCCGAACCACAGGGCATTGCCCTGGAGCAACTGGACCAGGTGATCATGGTGCTGCGCGAGCCGAGCTCGATCACCCGGCGCACCTTCGATCAGGCCTGTGCCCTGGCCGCCGTGAGTCCACGGGTGCTGCTGGAACTGGACAGCCGCGAGGCGGTGACCGAAGCGGTGGCCGCGGAGCTGGGGGTGGGTATCGTCTCGTCGTTGGAAGTCAGTCCCGACCCCCGGGTACGGGCGCTGCCGATCAGCGGTGAGGGGCTGGGCAACCGGCACCAGATCGGTTGCCTGGAGCGCCGCAAGGAACTGCGGCTGATTCAGGCATTCCTTGGGCTGGTGCCGCAAACGCCGGGGGCATTCAGCCCGTCCTGAAGAAAGGCCTGGCGCTGGCGCTGGCTCCAGTGCTGCTGGATGTAGGCGTGCAGGGCCACGCATTGTCCTGGGTAGAGCAACCACAGCTGTTCCGGCGTGGCGGCCAACTCCAGGGCCAGTCGCCGTCTGTCGGCGGGGCTCAGCAAGGCCGCGCCACGGCTGTCACTGCGGCCTTCCAGAAGGATGTCATCACGGCTCAGGCGCGCCAGTTCCTTGAGTCCGGGCCGGGGCATTCGCACGACGTACCAGATGTTTTCGCCCAGGCAACGGGCGGTGGTTGTCGGCGGTTCATGGGGTTGCTCATACAGATAGAACTCCCCGGGGTCATCATCCGGTGCGCCGCCGCTCTCCTGTCCCTCCCACGGCGCGGCGCCGCCAGGCGGCCGGTCGGCCAGGGGCGGCGGGTCAATGGCGGCGTACAGGTCCCGATCGGTGAGAAAACCACAGATCACCGGTTGCTCCGCCTCGTTCTCGACAAAGTCGATCAGCACCTGGCTGCCAACCCGGGGGGCCTGGCTTTGCGCGACGCCGGGCGAGGCCCAGCAGCCCGGTGCGCAGTCCGCGGGCTGGACGCTGTTCGACAACTGTACCCGCAGGCGCCCCTGGGCATCCGGCCGGGCGGTGCCGGCATGCGCACCCAGTAGCGTGCCGATCTGATAACCCTGCGCCGCCGGGCGTTTTTCCCGTAAGGAGGGGCGAAACGGCGTGGCCCAGGGGATGGCCCTGAAGTGATTGCTGTAGCCGTCGCTGAAACACTCGTCATGCAGGCCGTCGTCCGCCTCGACACTGAAGGCGTCGACGGGGTATCGATCCAGGCACTGTTCGCCCAGATGCTGCACCTCGGTGATCAGCCATTGATCGTTGAGCGCCTGTCGTGGATGGCCGCCGATCCGCCGGACTTCGCCGCTGCGCAGGCTGTCCAGGTTGCTGTAGCCCTGGATCTGGCGTTGTTCGCAACGCAACCGTTCGAGGCTGCGCTGGCTGCGTTGCTGTTCGTGGCGCTGGCGCGGTGTGGGGGGGGGCGGTGTGCAGGCCATAGGCGTTGGCCTGGTTGGCGGCGCCGTCGTCGGGTGCTTCCGGCGGCCAGGCGGGAGCATGCCCGGGCAGTCGGCTGTCATGGCTGGCGAGCATCTGGTGACGCTCGTAGAGTTGGCTGATAAAGGGCTGTTCCAGTCCCGCGGCACTGTCGTGACAAGGCACCACGCCGGCTCGTTCGGGAAAGCTTTGCGGGTCTTCGGCGAACACCAGGACATGTCGGTGCGACGCCTGTTCGAAGTGATAGTGGATGCCTTCTTCCTCGCAGAGCCGGTTCAGCAACTGCAGGTCGTTTTCATCCTGTTGCAGGCACAGGGCCCGGCGTGGGTACAGGCCACGCTCAAGCTCGAAGCGGTAATCGGCGGCCTCCAGGTCGTGGGCTTCAAGCAGTCGCAGGAGAATCGCCGGTACGCTCAGATCGCAGAAGGCCCGACGTCGTTGGCAACGTGCCAGGGCTTGCAGGCGCGGCACCAGCACCACCTGGTAATGACAGAGCCGTGGCTCCAGGTAGCGACTGCTGATCTCCTCAATGATCCCATGCCAGCTGGCCTGCCCGCGGCCCAGACTCAACAGGGCCGGACGATGCAGCAGGGGTTCCAGGTCCAGGGCGGTGTCGCCCAGCAGTTCCATTTCGAAGCGGAAGGGTTCGTTCAAGGCCTCGCGGCCCTTGAAGCGGATGACCGGCAAGGGGTCAGGGAGCAGGCCGATGGTCAGTGAGATCTGTCGTTCCTTGTCCTGAGGCATTTCGTCTCTTCTCCACGGATTTGTGGCAGAGGGTACGAAAAGCCGTGGGCGCCTGGACACCGCAAAACGATGTTTGGGAAATTGCCTACGAACATCAGGGTAGAGTCGTAATCTTCGTCAGGTTTTGGTCGATTGGCGGGGACTGGCCGTATAAACTGGGCGGCAAAGCGTCGGCCAATAAATGTCACGACGCCTCTGATCGAGAGAGTGAGTAATGGGCGCACAGTGGAAGGTTAAACACAAAGAAGCGGCGGCCAACGCCAAGGGCAAGATTTTTGGCAAGCTGGTCAAGGAAATCACCATCGCCGCGCGCAACGGTGCGGATGTCTCCACCAACGCACACCTGCGGCTGGTGGTCGAACAGGCGAAAAAGGCCTCGATGCCTCGCGAGACCCTGGAACGCGCCATCAAGAAAGGCTCGGGCCAGTTGGGCGAAACCGTGCAGTATCACCGCGTGACCTACGAAGGCTTCGCCCCGCACCAGGTGCCGCTGATCGTTGAATGCGTCACCGACAACATCAACCGTACCGTGGCGGAAATCCGCGTGGCGTTCCGCAAGGGCCAGTTGGGCGCGTCGGGTTCGGTGTCCTGGGACTTCAACCATGTCGGCCTGATCGAGGCGTCCCCGGATAGCCCGGATGCCGACCCGGAAATGGCGGCGATCGAAGCCGGTGCCCAGGATTTCGAGCCGGGCGAAGAGGGCGCGACCCTGTTCCTCACCGAACCGACCGATCTCGACGCGGTGCAGAAAGCCCTGCCGGAGCAAGGTTTCACCGTGTTGTCGGCCAAGCTGGGTTACCAGGCGAAGAACCCGGTCAGCGGCCTGAGCGACGAGCAGATGGCCGAAGTCGAGGCTTTCCTCGAAGGCCTGGACAACCACGACGATGTGCAAGACATGTTTGTCGGCCTGGCGGGCTGATCCGCCAAGCCCCCCTTGTCACAAGGGGGGCTGATGCCCGGCAGTTATGCCAGGGTTGCGCAGATCGCCTCGAACCCCGGTCGCGCCAGCACATCCGGCTGGATGCAGCGCAACTGCAGGTCCTTGAGCGATTCAAGCACGCGCGGCTCCATCGCCCCGTCGATCCGTTCCAGCAGTTCGCCGAGCAGAATCCCGAACGCACGCACCTCGATCCGTTGCAGCGCGCGGGTTTCCAGGCTGTCGGTCGGTGCATGGAACGACGCGGCGCCAAAATCCCCGAGCAGGCAATCCCCGGCCTCGTTGTAGAGAATATTGTGTGCGTACAGGTCGCCATGGCAGAGCCCCAGGCGATGCAGATGCGCGCCCACCGAGGCGATCCCGCGGGCCATGCGCAAGGCTTGTTCCGGGCTGAAGCGGGTCTCGTCCCGGTACACATCACGGCTGCACGAATCGAGGCTCGGCAGTGCCGCAAGATTGGCGAACTGCGGATCGATCAGTTCCATCACCAGGCCGGCCTGGGCATCGGGGTGACCGCCGATGCGCCCTTCGACCTTGATCAGGTTCGGATGCAGGCCCGCCGCGATGCAGGCATTCATTTCATTCAAGGGCGAACCGTCGCTGGTCATGCTGCCCTTGTACAGCTTGACCGCCACCGGCAAGGCCGGCGCCTCTGGACGGCTCCAGCGTGCCTGGCTGATCACCCCCGAGGCGCCTTCGCCCAAGCGTTGCGCCAGTTGCAGCTGGCTCCAGTCGATGCTCGGGGTGGTGTCGCCGACCAGCACCTCACCGGTGTGATCAAGCTTCGGGTTACCGGCATAGGCGATCCAGGCCAGGCCCGGCAGGGTCAGCAGCCACTCGGGCAACTCGTCCAGCTGGTTGGCGGCGATGCGGATCAGCTCCAGCCGGTGACAGTCCGCCAGGCTGGCGGGCAGGGTGCGCAGGCGATTGCCTGCCAGCATGAGTTTCTGCAGCAGGGGCCGGCGGCCGAGTTCTTCCGGTAGCTCGGTGATGCGGTTGTCGGTCAGGATCAGCCAGCGCAGCTGGGGCGGCAGGGCGGCGGCCGGCACTTGCTCGATGCGGTTGGCCTTGAAGGCGACCATGCTCAGTCTGGCGCACTGGCCCAGGCACACCGGCAACTCGGTGAACTGGTTGTCCGAGCAGAACAGGATGCGCAGGTGTGGCAGCCGGTACAAGTCGTCCGGCAGGCTGCTCAGGGCATTGCCGCTCAGATTGAGGATTTCCAGGGAGTCGGCCAGCTGGAAAATCTCCCGGGGGAACTCGGTCAGCCCGCAGGACAGGTCGAGTCGCTTGATACCGGTCAGTTGACCGGCGCGCAATTGGGCAAGGGTATCCATAAGCGGGCGTGAGTACTCGTCGCGATCATCAAAAAAAGATCGCCATGATAGCAATGTTGTTCAGCAACGGCGCTGTGATGAGTGGGTGTCAGCCCTGGTTGAGGGACTCGGGTCCGACTTCGACCAGTTGCCCCAGGCGGCTGCGGGTCCGTGCCAGGTCGATGGCATTACCGCCCAGGCTGTCGCGCAGCGGCCGTTCGCCGATCAGCAGCAGGCGTTTGTCCTGGTCGTACAGCACGTCGATCAGGTTGATAAAACGCTGCTGGGCCGCGATCGAACAGTCTTCCAGGCTGGGCAGTTCATCGACGATCCAGGTGTCGAAGCGTCGGCACAGTTCCAGGTAGTCCATCACGGCGGTGGGCTGGTCGCAGAGGTCGGTGAACTCGAAACGCACGGTGCGCTCGGTACACAGACGCGCCTTCAGTTGCCGGGCGCCGACCTGCAGGGCAAAGGCCGGAGCCTGGCGCTGCGGCAATAGCAAGGCCTGGCGTTGTTCCGCAGTGCCCGGCCAGACGTACTGGCCCTGGGTGAATTGCTGTTGGCTATGGCTGCGTGGTTGGCTGCGGTAGTCATGGGGGCCGCCGACCTCCATGACCTCCATGCGGGCGTTGATCAGGTCGATTACCGGCTTGAAGCGGGCGTGATAGAGCGGGTTGGGCAACAGGCCTTCGGGCGGGTAGTTGGAGGTCACCAACAGCAGCACGCCACGTTGGAACAGCGCCTTGAACAGCCGATTGATGAGCATGGCATCGCCGATGTCATGGACATGGAACTCGTCGAAGCACAGCAGCCGGCAGTCTTTGAGCAGCTCATCGAGGGTCCGGCCCAGGGCATCGGGGGTTTCCCGGTGGAGGAACATGCCCTGGTGCAGGTGGGTAAAGAAGTCGTGGAAGTGCACCCGCTGTTTCTCGGCAATCGGCACGGCCTGGAAAAAGCCGTCCAGCAACCAGCTCTTGCCACGTCCGACCGCGCCGTGCAGGTACAGGCTGCGTTGGCGGCCCTGGTGCGCGCTGTACAGCAGCGCGCTGGCCTGCTGTGCCATGCGTTCGATGACCCGCTGCTGGCTCAGGCTCAGGGTGTAGCCCTGGTGGTTGGCCTTGCGTCGGAAATACTCGTGCACGTCGTGGGACAGCGGTGCGGCGCTGCCCTTGCCGGCGAAAGCCTTGCCGAAAAAGCGGCGCAAGGCTGGCCAACGGGATTTCACGCCAGGGCGATGGGGGGGCAGAGCAGCCAACGGAGAGAATCCCCTTGCATGAAGGTCCGGAGCGAGTTCATTCGTCAGATAGATCAGAAAAGGCGTGAAGGCATATCGATTAATCTTTAACCAGTTTCAAGTTTTACCGTGACGCTTCAATCAAGGCAACCACTATCCAACAGGAATGATGCCTTGGAAGGCTCTATTGTTTTGGTATTGTCCCTTGTGCATCGACGATGCATTTGTGGTGGCTGGCACCAAGGGTTGCTCGAGGGTCTACACCGACCAGAGCACGCCGTCGGCAGGGACCTACACCGACAACGTGATTCTGGATGTGGGTTTTTGAAAGGGGGGGGTCTAGCGCTCGATACTGCGGTTCCAGCGCGCGTTCCACTCAGGCCGCAGCAGGTTGACCTGATCCCAGTCGATGGCCACCGCGGTGTCCAGGTATTTTTTCATGGCCTCGACCTGGCCGCGGGTCTTGTCGGTGGTCGGGGTGTTGGGGTTGGACGGGATCTGGTCGCCATCTTCCAGCGCCGCCGCCTGGGCCTCGGGAGTCAGGAGGAACTCGGCGAGTTTCTGCGCCAACGCCGGCTCAGTGTTGTTGGCGATCGCACATTCGGCGACGTTCAGCACCACCGCGCCTTCCTTGGGTTGCGCGTACTCCACCGGGATGCCCTTGAGCTTGAGCGCGGTAACCTGGGTCGGGGTCAGCGGGAACAGTGCCGCTTCATCGGTCTGGACCATCTCCGAAAGCTTGGCCGAACTCGGGATGTACTCCAGCACATTACGCCCTACGCTGTTCGGCCAGGCCTTGAAACCCGGTTCGACATTGGTCTCGCTGCCGCCCTGGAGCCGGTTGAACATCAGGAAACCGTGCAGGCCGAAGGTCGAGGACGACATCGACTGGAACACCAGCTTGTCCTTGTACTTGCTGTCCGCCATGTCCATCCACGAGGTCGGCGCGGCCCAGCCTTTGGCCTTGAACAGCCGCGTGTTGTAGGCCAGCCCGGTCACCCCCAGGCTGACCGCCACGGCCTGGTCCTTGATCCGGCCCTTGGCCGGGATCTGTGCCAGGGTCGGGCTGTCTTCGAGCTTGCTGCACAGGCCCATGGAGATCGCCCGGTACATGATCCCGTCATCGAGGAAGATCACGTGCAACTGCGGATTGTCCTTGCTCGCCTGGACCTTGGCGAGGATGTCGGCGGAGGTGCCCGGCACAATGACTACCTTGACGTGATTGGCCTTTTCGAAGGGCGGCAGCACCTCGTCGGCGTACAAGCGTTCCATGGTCCCGCCGTTCATGCCCAGGTACAGCGTGGGCTCGGCCTGGGCCGGCGCGGCGCCCAGCAGGGCCATGAGAGGCAGGCAGGACAAACCGATCAGGGCATTGCGTTGAGTCTTCTTCCATGGCGCGATCTTCCTCTGGGTTCTGACGGCCCGCTCAAACGGCGGGAGTGGCGTGGAAACGGGTAATGGAAAAAGCTTCTATCGGCGTCGACGACTGGCCCTGGCACACCAGTTCGGCGAGGACTTCACCCACCGCCGGAGCGATCTGGAAGCCCGCCCCGGCAAAACCGAAGGCGTGCAGCAGGCCGGGTTGGGTACTGCTCGGGCCGATCACCGGCTGGCGGTCGGGCAGGTAGCCTTCGGTGCCGCTCCAGGTGCGGATCGCCTGGGCCCCTTGCAGAAACGGATAGAGCTCGACGGCCTGGCGCAGAATCTCCAGCACGGCGCTTTGTCCCGGTCGGGCACGGGCGTGGTCGAGGGCAAAACCCTGGCCGCCACCCAATACACAGTTGCCGCGACTGACCTGGCGGGCATAGATGCCACCGCCCTCGACACCGGTGCTGGCGTCCATCACCAGGGGCAAGGGCTCGGTCACCAGCATCGCCGGATGGCCGGAGTGCATCGGCACCGCCTCACCGAACTGTGCGGCGAGACCGCCGGCCCAGGCGCCGGCGCAATTGAGCAGCCAGGGCGCGCGGACTTCGAGGCCCTTTTGCGTGCGCAGGAGAAAACCTCGGCCGTCGTGCTCGACCTGGGTCACTTCGCTCTGTTCCAGCACCGTCGCGCCGAGCAGACGAGCCGCCCGGGCAAACGCCGGGGAGACCAGCCGGGGGTTGGCATGACCGTCGTCGGGGCAGAAGGACGCGCCCTCGGCGACCTGGCCGACCCACGGAAAACGTCGGTGCAACTGTTCGCGGTCAAGCACTTGCAGATCGAGCCCGAAGCCCTGGCTGCTGTCGGCATAGGCTTGCAGGGAGGCCAGGTCGTCGAGGCTGCGGGCCAGCTTGAGATGCCCCGAGCGCTGGTATTCGCCGTCGATGCCGATCAACTCAGGCAGGCGAGCCCAGATCCCGTGGGCACGCTGGGACAGCGGCAACTGCGACAGCGGCCGACCCTGGCGGCGCACACCGCCGTAGTTCACGCCGCTGGAATGCGAGCCGCAGAAGTCCCGCTCCAGCAACGCCACGCTGCGGCCTTGGCGACTCAAGGCGAGGGCCGCCGAAGCACCGACAATGCCGCCGCCGAGAATCACTACGTCGACTTCGATCATGGTGCGACCTCCACGCCGAACGGCAGCGGCTTGATCGGCGCCTGGGCCCGCAGACGGCCAATACTGTCCAGGGCCAGGCCGCTTTCACAGGCAATGATTTCCGCTGTCGCCGCGCCGCAGATCCGCCCCTGGCAGCGGCCCATGCCGACCCGGCAATGGGCCTTGACCCGATTGATTTCCCAGTGGCCTTCGCGGACCACCGCACGCACCTCGCCGACGCTGACTTCCTCGCAGCGGCACAGCATCAGCGTGTCAGGGACGTTCGCCGCCCAGCGCTCGGGGAAGGGGAAGGCCTGTTCCAGGCCTTGGCGGAAGCCATCGATACGTT
This sequence comes from Pseudomonas sp. MWU12-2345, assembly GCF_023242385.1. Lineage (NCBI taxonomy): Bacteria > Pseudomonadati > Pseudomonadota > Gammaproteobacteria > Pseudomonadales > Pseudomonadaceae > Pseudomonas > Pseudomonas sp. MWU12-2345. Next base: position 27,902 of record NZ_JALLJA010000009.1, read on the forward strand.
GCAGGCGAGTTTCCAAAAACGCTGTCCGCTGTGGATCGACAGCGCGTCCAAGGTCTTCCAGTAGCGCCAGGGCAGCCCGCTCGCCGGCCATTTCCGCCGCATCGGCGCCCATGATTCCGGCGCCATCGCCGGCCAGATACACGCCCGCCACGCTGCTGCGTCCGGCACCGTCGCGCTCCGGCAGCCAGGCTCGGTTCAAGGGGTTCCAATTGAAACGGCAGCCCAGCAGATCGGCCAATTGGGTTTCGCTGCGCAGCCCGTGGGCGAAGGCCAGCGCGTCGCAGTCAAGCGAGCGCAGGCGTTTGCCCTGGCGCCAGCGCAACGACTGCACGCGTTGTTCGCCGTCAATCTGTTGCAGATGGGCGTCCTGATGTACCGGGATACCGTGGGCCGTCAGCCAACCGCGGTAGTACAGGCCCTTGGCGAGGGGCAGTGGCTGCCTGAGCAGACCGGGCAGGGCGCGGCACTGGGCGCTGAACGGCGTGCTGTCGAGCACCGCGACCACCTTGGCCCCGGCCTTGGCGTATTGGTAGGCCACCAGGTACAGCAGCGGTCCGCTGCCGGCGAACACCACCCGTTGGCCGATGGCACAGCCCTGGTATTTCAGGGCAATCTGCGCGGCACCGAGACTGTAGGCACCGGGCAAGGTCCAGCCGGGGATCGGCAACACCCGGTCGGTGGCGCCTGTGGCGACGATCACCTTCGTGTAGTCCAGGCGCCCGGCACGGCCTTGCTGCAAGGTGTCGAGGGCGCCGTCTTCGGCATTCCACACCAGTGTGTCGGGCCGGTAGTCGAGTTGTTCGCGCAGACGGTCCAGGGTCTGGTGAATCGCTACCGCCTTGCGGGCTTCGAACCCATAGAGTTTCACCGGAGAACGGCGGAAGTTCTCCGGTTGACGGCGATAGATCTGCCCGCCGCCGCGTGCGGCTTCATCCAGCAGGCAGGGGCGCAGGCCATGGGCAACCAGGGTTTGTGCGGCGCGGATACCGGCCGGTCCGGCACCGACGATCACTATCTCAGACATGCTCGACCCGCCGTCTTCTGGAAAAAATGCCACGGCCTTTTACCGACGTGCGGGTCATGCTGGCTTTCTCCCTTCCCGACTCACCTGCTGCCCGGCTTCGAGCATCGTCGAACAGGCGCGCACCCGGCGCCCGTCGGCCAGCCTGACCCAGCAATCCTGGCAAGCGCCCATCAGGCAGAACCCGGCACGGGGTTCGCCACTGAAGTCGCTGTGGCGCAGATATTCACCGGCGGTCAGCAGCGCGGTCAGCAGGGTATCGCCCTGCAATCCGCTGGCCGGTTCGCCGTCGAGGGTAAAATCCAGGGCCGGGCGATCGCCTTCGGCCAGTCGTGTCAGCAGCGCCATGTCGGCCTCATTGTTTGCCTACCAGTACCCGGTCCAGGCCATAGACCCGGTCGAGCAGAATCATCGTCAGCGCGGTCAGCGCGATCACCAGGGCCGAGACCGCCGCCATCATCGGATCGATGGATTCGGTGGCGTACACGTACATGCGCACCGGCAGGGTCTGGGTCGAGGGGGAGGTGACGAAGATCGACAGCGTCACTTCGTCGAAGCTGTTGATAAAGGCCAGCAGCCAACCACCGGCCACGCCGGGGAGGATCATCGGCAGGGTGATCTGGCGGAACAGCGTGAAGCGCCCGGCCCCCAGGGATTCGGCGGCCTGCTCGGCGCTGCGGTCCATGCCGATGGCGGCGGCCAGTACCAGGCGCAGCACATAAGGCGTGATCACCAGCACATGGGCGGCGATCAACCAGGCGAAGCTGCCGTTGACCCCCATCAGGGCGAACAGGCGCAACAAGGCGACCCCGAGCACCAGGTGCGGGATGATGATCGGCGAGAGAAACAGGCCATTGAGAAAGTCCCGCCCGGGAAACTGATGACGGGTCATCGCCAGGGCCGCCGGGACCGCGATCAGGGTCGCCAGGCTGGCGGCGCTGAAGGCCAGGATCAGGCTGTTGTAGAACGCCTGGACAAAGTCCGCGCGTTCGAACACCGCGCGGAACCAGCGCAGCGAGAAGTGCGTGGTCGGCAGGCTCAGGGTGTTTTCCGGGGTGAAGGCCACCAGGCACACCACCACCAGCGGCGCCATCATGAACACCACGATCAGGCTATGGAACAGTAGGGCCAACGGGCCGTTTCTGGACATTTACGCGGCCCCCAGGGATTTTTTGTAGCGACGCTCGATCATCCGGTTCCACGACAACATGATCAGCAGGTTGAGCAGCAACAGCACCACGGCAATCGCCGCGCCCATCGGCCAGTTGAGTTCCGAGAGGTACTGGTCGTAGACCAGGGTCGCGACCATCTTCAGCCGGCGTCCGCCGAGCAGGCCGGGAATCGCGAAGGAACTGGCGGACAGGCCGAACACGATCAGCGTGCCGGACAGCACCCCGGGCATCACCTGCGGCAACACCACCAGGCGCATCACCGTGGTGTGGCTGGCACCGAGGGACAGCGCGGCCTGTTCGGCGGCCGGATCGAGCTTTTGCAGCGAGGTCCAGACCGGAATGATCATGAACGGCAACATCACGTGGACCAGGGCGATCACCACCGCGAACGGCGTGTAGAGCAGTTTCATCGGCGCCAGGCCGAAGGCTTGCAGGCTCTGGTTGACCAGGCCGTCGGCACCCAGCAGCAGGCTCCAGCCGAAAGCCCGGACCACCACCGAAATCAGCAACGGGGTGAGGATCAGGATCAGGAAGATCGAGCGCCAGGGCGTGCCCATGCGGCTGAGGATGTAGGCTTCGGGCACCCCGATCAGCACGCAGAGCAGGGTGGTCAGGCCGCTGATCCAGAAGGTCCGCAGGAAGATTTCATAGAAGTACGGATCGCTGAACAGCAGGCCGTAGTGTTCCAGGGTGTAGGCGTGGTTTTTGACCCCGGTCTGGTAATCGAAGACGTTGAACGACAGCACGGCGGTCAGGCCCAGCGGCAGGATCAGCAGGCCGAGGTAGAGCAGCAGGGCCGGCGCCGACAACAGGTAGCCACGGCGCCCCTGGCGCATCCGCACGAGCAGGTTCATGCCGGCACCTCGCCGTGCTCCAGCACCCGCAGCAGCTCGGCCGGCCAATCCAGGCCCACCGCCGTGCCTTCGTTCAGCGGTGCCGAACCGTCATTGCGGCGCACCACCGTGATCTCGCCGATGGCGGTGTCGATCCGGTACAGCCACTGGCTGCCGAGAAAGAACCGGCTGAGGATTTTGCCGGGCAGACGTCCGCTACCCGCGGCCAGCAGGTCGATCTTTTCCGGGCGCAGGCTCAGGGTCAATTCGCCTTCGCCCGGCAGTTGCCGCACTTGCGGGCAACCACTGGCATCGCGGTCTCCCGGTAGCAGGTTGGCCTTGCCGACGAAGCCGGAAATAAAGCGTGTGCGCGGGTGTTCGTAGAGTTTGTAGGGGTCGTCGATCTGGGTGATGCGCCCGGCCTGCATTACCACCACGCGGTCGCTGATGGACAGCGCTTCGGCCTGGTCATGGGTGACCATCAGGGTGGTGATACCGACTTCGCGCTGGATGCGGCGAATCTCGAACTGCATCTCTTCGCGCAGATTGGCGTCGAGGTTGGACAGCGGTTCGTCGAGCAACAGCACCGGCGGTTCGATCACCAGGGCCCGGGCCAGGGCGACCCGCTGGCGCTGGCCGCCGGACAGTTCGCGCGGATAACGCTCGGCGTGCTGGTGCAGGCGCACCAGCTGCAACACCGTCGCCACCCGCTTGCGCACTTCGGCGGCCGGTACCTTGCGCATGCGCAGGCCGAAGGCGACGTTGTCCTCGACACTCATATGGGGAAACAGCGCGTAGCTCTGGAATACCACACCGAGGCCGCGACTGCTGGGCTTGGCGTGGGTGATATCGCGGTTGTCGAGAAGAATCGCGCCGGCGCTGACTTCGACGAAGCCGGCGATCATTTGCAGGGTCGTGGTTTTGCCGCAACCGGAGGGACCGAGCAGCGAGACGAACTCGCCCTTGTCCACCGAGAGATGCGTGGCGACTACGGCTTCGATCTCGCCATAACGCTTGCACACGCCTTCAAGTCGTAGAAAGGCCATAACTGCGTTCCACCTGTGTGTTGTTGTGTACGCCGGGGCGCACTTTTTTGTCATGGGCAGAGACGAAAGGGTATTGCCGGGGTGCGTGGTGCTCGACCTGTGTCGGCTACCGGTGTTGTTCGAATCGCCCCTTGTGGACGCAGAGTAGGACGAAGCCTAGGATGTGCGAAAGAGTGAATTTCACTGAAAGAATGATTATTTTCGCTTTCATTCATTGAATAAATTTTCAGATGGGAAAAGCAATAATGGATTCCACTGAGCGGAATGATAAGAAAAGTGAAGTCGGTGTCAGCGCGGTGTCTCGGCTGTTTGCCGTGTTGCGCAGCCTGGGGGAGACGCCGGAGGGCGGCGAACGGGTGACCCAGTTGGCCGAACGGGTCGGTTTGTCCCAGCCGACCACGCATCGGTTGCTGCGCAGCCTGGTGGACGAGGGCATGGTCGAGCAGGACGGGCGCAGCAAACGTTATCGCCTGAGCCTGGACTTTTTTGCCCTGGCGGCCCGGGCCGGGCAGACCGGCAATCTGCGTGAACTGGTGCGGCCGGCGTTATTGCGTTTGTCGGCATCGCTGGGGGATTCGTTGTTTCTCCTGGCCCGCAGCGGCTTTGATGCGATCTGCCTGGACCGTAGCGAAGGACCGTTTCCGATCCGCACCTTTACCGGCGATATCGGTGGGCGCGTGGCCCTGGGGGTGGGGCAGGGCAGTTTGGCGATTCTCGCCTTCCTGCCGGAGGAGGAGCGGGAAACGGTGATCCGCTACAACCTGCCGCGACTGCGGGATTTCCATCTGTATGACGAAGTGCTGCTGCGTTCGGAAGTGGAGAATGTGCGCAAGCTCGGGTATGCCGGTCGCAACACCGGGGTGCTGCAGGGCATGGCCGGGGTGGCGGTACCGATCCTGGATCGCGAGGGCCGGGCGGTGGCGGCGTTGAGCGTGGCCACCATCAGCGACCGCCTGGGACCGGATCGCCTGCCGACGGTGGTGGAGTTGCTCAAGCGCGAGGCGGCGACGATCGGGCCGCGGATCAATCCGTTTGATCCGTTGTTGCGGCGGCCGTCACAGATATTTGGCGCTGCACAGTAGGGGGTTCAGCTTGGAAAATCTTGGGTGGATTTGAGGGCCTCTTCGCGGGCAAGCTCCGCTCCCACAATATCGGCGTAGAACTCAAAGTTCGTGTACAACCGAGGTCCTGTGGGAGCGGAGCTTGCCCGCGAAAGGGCCCTCAAGAACAGCGAAAACCTCAGCCCCTAGAACCGCGTGGTCTGCTGCAACAGCTGCGCCGCCGGGCTGTCCGCCGGGGTCACCATCGCGTAGTTGTAGCCGCTGCCGGACCAGTACTCGGCCCGCAGTTCACCATCCCGCCGCCCACCGCGGTCCAGCAGATGATTCTGCGGTCCCGGCGGCCGTACGTAGTAGCTGATCCGCTGCCCTTGCGGGTTCTCATACAGCACCATCGCCGCCGCGCCCTGCTCGGTGCTCAGCAAGCGCGCACTGACCGGCTTGAACCCGGCGTTCTGCAAGTTCGGCAAGCGGTTGGCCTGGGTGAAGTACCGGTCGAGCCAGCCTTGCAGGTCGCCGCTCTGCTCGACCTTGAAGTCCGCCGGCAAAATGTCCTGGGTGGCGAACATGCGATAGGCCTGCACCGCATCGGCCATTGGCGCAGGCTGCGGGAAAGTCATCTGCCGCGCCTGCCAGCCGCTGACACCACCGATGCTCACGGCAATCAGCAGCACCGCGGCACTGGCCAGGTGCCGGCGGGACTGACTACGCAGGCGTCGGCGAATCACGCTCGGATCCAGCGCCGGGTTCGCCGGCATCTGCAAGGCACCGCCCAGGGCCGCGCGCAAGTGCTGGGCATCACGCTGCCAGTCGCGGACCTGTTCGGCCAGTTCCGGGTGGCTCGCCAGGTACGTCTCCAGCAACTGCCGGTCGGCATCGTTGAGCTGATGATCGACGTAGGCGTGCAGGTCGCGTTCGCTTGGAGGAATAGTGATCATTTCAATATCCGCAGGGAGGGGCTGGTGATTTCGCCTTCGCTGAGCTGACGCAGGGCCTGGCGGGCGCGGGACAGACGCGACATCACGGTGCCGGTGGGGACGTCGAGAATCTCGGCGACCTCCTTATAACTCAAACCTTCCACCGAGACCCAGAGCAACAAGGCCCGTTGCTCGGTGGGCAGCAGCTCGAAGGCTTCCAGGGTCGACTGGGCCACCACCGTGCGTTCCACCGAGGGCTGGGCATCGTCGCGGCCGGTAAAGAACTCGAGCATCCGCGCATAACGCTTGCCGCGACGGTGGGCGTCGATGAATTGGCGATACAGGATCGAGAACAGCCAGGCCCGCAGGTCGCCCTCGGCACGCTTGTCGCCCCAACTCGACAAGGCGCGCTCCAGGCTGGCCTGGACCAGGTCGTCGGCACTGCTGGGATTGCGCGTCAACGACACGGCGAAACGCCGCATTCGCGGGATCAATTCACGTAACTGCTCATCGAGATCGTTCATGGAATCCTGCGGGTTTTTAACCAGTCACTACGCTTGGACTAGCAAGACGCCTGGCCTCGAAGGTTATTCCAACGGCCGGAAAATAAATATTCGAAAAATAAATCGGGGCGCCTGGAATAAACCGGGACGGCCTTCGTCTTATAGCTCCTTCACCCTGTGGCCGCCTGAGGCCCTGGAGTTTTTTCATGGTAGATCACACACCACCGCCCCTCGGCGGTTCGAGCAAGGTCTTGCGCCTGGCGGGCATCGCCGCCGTGCTCGCCGTCCTGGTCGGGGCCTTTGCCTATGTCAACGGTCGGCTCGATCCGGCGCGCCTGACCCCCGGACGGATCGTCAATACCTTCGAGAAAAACAACGGCCTGCATGCCGGCTTCAGGCGTAATCATGCCAAGGGCGTGTGTGTGGCCGGGTATTTTGAAAGCAGCGATGCCGCCCGTGCCTATTCCACCGCCCAGGTCTTCCGCGAAGGCAGCGTGCCGGTGGAAGGACGCTTCGCCTTGCCCAGCGGTAACCCTTACGCGCCGGACAGCAGCGTACCGATTCGCAGCCTCGGTTTGCGCTTCACCCAGGCCAACGGCCAGCAATGGCGCACCGGGATGAACAGCATGCCGGTGTTTCCGGTGGGCACCCCCGAGGCATTTTTCCAGCAACTTAAGGCGGCCTCGCCCGATCCGAGCACCGGCAAGCCGAACCCGGCGGCCATGGCGGCGTTCTTCGCCAGCCACCCGGAAACCGCGCCATTCCTGCAATGGGTCAAGACCGCCAAGCCGTCGGCCAGCTATGCCACCGAAAGCTATAACGGTTTGAATGCCTTCTATCTGGTCGATGCGGCCGGCCGGCGCCAGGCCGTGCGCTGGGGGCTGGTGCCGTTGAGCCAGGATGCCGCGGGGGCGACGGCGCCGGACGGTGCCGACTTTCTCGCCAAGGATCTGGCCCAGCGCCTGGCGGTAGGCCCGCTGAAATGGCAATTGCGCCTGACCCTGGCCAATCCTGGCGATCCGACGGACGATGCCAGTCGGCAATGGACCGGCGAACACAAGGTGCTCAACGCCGGCACCCTGGTGCTGGAAAGCACCCAGCCCCAGGACGACGGCGATTGCCGCGATATCAACTACGACCCGCTGATCCTGCCGAGTGGCATCGAGGCTTCGGCCGATCCCCTGCTGGCGGCGCGTTCGGCGGCCTATGCCAGTTCCTATCTGCGTCGCACCAGTGAAGTCGGCTCCCTGCCTGCCGCCCATTCGTCACAGGAGTCCCGCCCATGAGCGCCCCTTCGAATCACTTCGCGCCCCTGGCGCGCCTGCTGCATTGGTTGATGGCACTGATGATCCTGGCGATGCTGTTTATCGGTGCTGGCATGGTGGCCTCGGTGTCCGAGCGGCATGAATGGTTGCTGCACCTGCACAAGCCGCTGGGGATTGCGATTCTGTTGCTGGTGGTGGTGCGTCTGGTGGTGCGTTTCAGCACCCGTCAGCCAGTGCTGCCGAGTGACTTGCCGGGATGGCAGGCGCTGGCGGCGAAGCTGTCCCATGTGTTGCTGTATGCGTTGATGCTGGTCTTGCCGCTGCTGGGCTGGGCAATGATTTCGGCGGCGGGGGATCCGGTGATGTTGAGCAGCTCGCTGCAGTTGCCGGCGATCATGTCGGCCAATCCGACGACCTTTGCCTTTTTGCGCAAGGCCCATGGGTACCTGGCATATCTGTTGTTCCTGACGGTGTTGGTGCACCTGGCCGCGGCGCTGTTCCATGGCTGGATTCGTCGGGATGGGGTGTTGGAAAGTATGGTGCGCGGTAAGGATTGAAGAAATCGGTTGTTCGGACCAGCCTCTTCGCGGGCAAGCTCCGCTCCCACAGGTTTTCGGGTGTACACAACACTTGGGGACTCCTCGGACATTGTGGGAGCGGAGCTTGTCGGACCGCCGCACCGCCGCGAAGAGGCCGGCTCCTATAGAACTCGGCGGGTTATTCGCGGGAAAACCGTTCTCGGCTGTTGCTCAAGTGCGTCCACATCGCCGCACGCGCCGCATCCGGGTCCTGGCGGCGGATGGCGTTGAGGATCGCCTCGTGCTCCAGGCTGGCGAGCTGGCCCAGTTGCGCCAGGTCGGCATCGCCGCGCTCCGCCCCCGGCACCCGGGTGCGCGGAATCATCGAGCTGCCCAGGTGCAGCAAAATCTCGGAAAAATAGGCGTTGCCGGTGGCTTCGGCGATCAGCAGGTGAAAACGCTGGTCGGCCGCCACACAGCTATCGTTGTTGGCCAGCAGGCTCCGATACTCGTCCAGCGCCGCACGCATCTGCTTGAGGTGCTCATCGCTGCGCCGCCGCGCCGCCAGCGCCGCCGCCTGGGTTTCCAGACCCAGGCGCAGTTCCAGCAGATCGCGCACGCTCAACGCGGTTTCCACATTCAGGCGCAAGCCGTGGGGCTCCTGGCGCTCCAGCACGAAACTGCCGACACCATGATGGGTTTCCACCCAGCCGGCGGCCTGCAATTTGGAAATTGCTTCGCGCACCACCGTACGGCTGACCTTGTGCTCAGACACGATGGCACTTTCCGACGGCAGTTTGTCGCCCGCTTTCAAATGTCCCAGGCGAATCTGCTGGGTCAGATGATCGACCAGGTCATGGGCCAGGTTGGGGCTGCGTTTGCGCCGCGGCGCAGAAGGGGCGGTTTCAGTGTTCATGGGCGTGTCACACAGGAGCGAGGGCAAAGCTTAACACTCGTATGACAAGAGGCGTAGGGGGGGCGCCAGCATGTATGACAACTTGAAATCAGGAGCGTCTGACTTCGAATGATGGCTTTGGCCAAACATCCCCGGATGATTTTTTTGGGTATTTTGATTTTATAAAAAATACTTATAAATCAATTAGATAGATATTTTTTTTGAATGATTTTACGTTCAGCATCGGTCATTTGTCCCAGGAAACCCCGCAGGAGCACTTGTTGAGCTATTTTTCTACTCGTATGATGACTGTCGACTGGCTCGTCTGATCCAGCACCCCCGCACACAAAAATAACCCGTGGGAGACCTGTCGTGAACAACACCCTAGATCCGTCCGCAGCAGCGGAACGCGATTCCCTGCTGGCCGTCGCCGTGGCGAAGGTCAAGCGCCATGTGCTGCCGCTGTTCGTCATCATGTTTATCGTCAACTACATCGACCGGGTGAACATCGGTTTCGTGCGCACGCACCTGGAACACGACCTGGGGATCGGCGCCGCCGCCTACGGTTTTGGTGCCGGATTGTTCTTTATCGGTTATGCGCTGTTCGAAGTGCCGTCCAATATCCTCTTGCAGAAGGTCGGCGCACGGCTCTGGCTGACCCGCATCATGTTCACCTGGGGATTGGTCGCCACGGCCATGGCCTTTGTCCAGAACGAAACCCACTTCTACATCCTGCGTTTCCTGCTCGGGGTGGCCGAGGCCGGCTTCTTTCCCGGGGTGATCTACTACTTCACCCGCTGGTTGCCAGGGGTCGAGCGCGGTAAGGCGATCGCCATCTTCCTCAGCGGCTCGGCCGTGGCCTCGCTGATTTCCGGTCCGCTGTCGGGGGCCTTGTTGCAGATCGAAGGCTTCGGCTGGCACGGCTGGCAGTGGATGTTCGTCATCGAAGGGCTGGCGTCGGTGGTGCTCTGCGGTTTCACCTGGTTCTGGCTCGATTCCTCTCCCAAGGACGCCAAGTGGTTGAGCGTCGCCGAACAGCAACGGTTGGTGCAGGTCATCGAGGATGAACAGCAGCAGCGCGACGCCTCGATGCCGGTCAAACCGTCGATCTGGAGCCTGCTCAAGGACCGCCAGATCCTGCTGTTCTGCGTGTTGTATTTCTGTATCCAGCTGACCATCTATGCCGCCACTTTCTGGCTGCCGAGCATCATCAAGAAGATGGGCCAGATGAGCGACCTGCAGGTGGGCTTCTTCAACTCGATTCCCTGGCTGATCTCGATCATCGCCATGTATGCCTTCGCGGCTGCCTCGGGCAAGTGGAAACACCAGCAGGCCTGGGTCGCCTCGGCCCTGCTGATCGCGGCGCTGGGGATGTTCATGTCCACCACCGGCGGGCCGATCTTCGCCTTTGTCGCGGTGTGCTTCGCGGCCATCGGCTTCAAGTCCGCCTCGTCGCTGTTCTGGCCGATTCCCCAGGCCTACCTGGATGCGCGCATCGCCGCGGCGGTGATTGCCCTGATCAACTCCACAGGCAACCTCGGCGGCTTTGTCGCGCCGGCCACCTTCGGCCTGCTGGAGGAGCGCACCGGCTCGATCCAGGGCGGCTTGTACGGCCTGGCGGCGGCCTCGGTGATCGCCGCGATCCTGGTGTTCTTTGCCCGGACCCAGCCCAAGCCGACCCAGACATTACCGGGATCGGTCAGCCCGGCCCTGAACAAATCCCATTGAAGACTGCGGTTGAACACAGGTACGAATCATGACGACAAATACTCTCCACGCGGCCGGCCAGGCCCCCGTCATCACTGGCTTGCAGGTCATCCCGGTGGCCGGCCACGACAGCATGTTGCTGAACCTGAGCGGTGCCCACGGCCCGTTTTTTACCCGCAATATCGTGATCATCACCGACAGCAGCGGCCGCACCGGCGTCGGTGAAGTGCCGGGAGGCGAACGTATCCGCGCGACCCTGGAGGACGCCCGCTCGCTGTTGCTGGGGCAGTCCATCGGCAACTACCAGAAGCTGCTCAACGAGGTGCGCCGCACGTTCGCCGAACGCGATGCCGGCGGTCGTGGCCAGCAGACTTTCGACCTGCGGATTACCATCCATGCGGTGACGGCACTGGAAGCCGCGCTGCTCGACCTGCTCGGTCAGTTCCTCGGCGTACCCGTGGCAGCCTTGCTGGGCGAGGGGCAACAGCGTGATGCGGTGAAGGTGTTGGGTTACCTGTTCTATATCGGTGATCGCGGCAAGACCGACCTGGCCTACCGTCACGAAGCCGAGGCGGATGACGCCTGGTTCCGCCTGCGTCATGAAGAGGCGATGACCCCCGAAGCCATCGTCAAGCTGGCTGAAGCCGCCCAGGCGCGCTACGGCTTCAATGACTTCAAACTCAAGGGCGGCGTGCTCAGTGGCGCGGCGGAAATCGAAGCGGTCACGGCGCTGGCCGAGCGCTTCCCCCTGGCGCGGATCACCCTCGACCCCAATGGTGCCTGGTCGCTGAAGGAAGCCATCGCCCTGTGCCGTGATCAGCATCATGTGCTGGCCTATGCCGAGGACCCTTGCGGTGCCGAGAACGGCTATTCGGGTCGTGAAGTCATGGCCGAGTTCCGCCGGGCCACGGGCCTGCCGACGGCGACCAATATGATCGCCACCGACTGGCGGGAAATGGGCCATGCGATTCAGTTGCATGCCGTCGATATTCCCCTGGCCGATCCGCATTTCTGGACCATGCAGGGCTCGGTTCGGGTCGCGCAGATGTGCCATGAATGGGGGCTGACCTGGGGTTCGCACTCCAACAACCACTTCGATATTTCCCTGGCGATGTTCACCCATGTCGCCGCTGCCGCGCCGGGTGAGATCACTGCCATCGACACCCACTGGATCTGGCAGGACGGCCAGGGCCTGACCCGGGATCCGCTGCAGATCGTCGACGGTTTTATCCAGGTTCCGCAAAAGCCGGGGTTGGGCATCGAACTGGATATGGACGCGGTCGGCCGTGCCCATGAGTGCTACAAGAACATGGGCCTCGGTGCCCGCGATGACGCCGTGGCGATGCAGTTCCTGATTCCCGGCTGGTCGTTCAACAACAAGCGCCCGTGCCTGGTGCGCTGAGGCCTATTCGGGGCTGAACAGGGTCACGGCGACGATCTGCTCGCCGTCGACGCGTACTTGCAACACGCTACGGAGGCCTTGCTGTTCATGCTCTGTCCTCTGCGAAAAAGTAGGGTTCGCGCGTCGACGTCAGCAGGATATCGACGGGTGGACACCTAGCCAATCCGTTGGAAAATACTCCCGGGAAGCAAGGTTTTGCCACTAGAGTGGCGGGTCTGAAAGCAGGATTGCGGAGAGGCTGCATGCCAACGTTTTACGATGCGCGCGGGAATATCTATGCCGTGGCCAGTCCCGGGGAAGTGCGGGCATTGGGTCTGGATGTGCCGACGAATGCCGCGCAGGCGGCGCTGTCACGCCAGGACTGGGCGCTTGAGGCGGTGGAGGCACTTTGTGGCTGGGGAGGGCAGGTGCCTGCGCGAGGTGGCAAACACCATCGTTCCGATGGCCTGCTGGTCGGGCCGTTCCAGAGCGAAGCGCCGTTCGACCTGTTGATTATCAATACCGACGGCACCCTGGCCGAGCGCAGCGGCAACGGCTTGACGATTTTCGCCCAGGCGCTGACCGAGCAGGGCTTGATGCCGGTTCAGGGCGCTTGTCTGTTGCGGGTTCATCACGATCAGCTGGGGGGCCTCTCTCCGGTCGCCACCTTGGTCGAGCCGGCGCAGGTCGAGGATCAACAGGGGTTCTGGCTGGACCTGGGGAAACCGGCGTTCGGTCCGGAGGCAGTGTCTGCCCGGCGTGTCGGTGAGGCGCAGTTGAATGGCCACCAGTTGAGCCATGTCGCACAGTTGTCGAATTTGAACGCCGGCTGGCAGCGCAGCCAGTTTGTGCGTATCGGCAATCCGCATTGCGTCACCCTGGTCGACGAGCCGACGTTGCTACCGAGCAACGCACAAATGGGCGAGTCGGCCCTGGAGCCTGGCCTGACCCGCATCGCCTTTGCCCCACCGACCGGTGCCGGCGAACCCTGTCCGGCGGGAGTGAATCTGCAATGGGCAACCCGGGTGGCGCCGGGACAATTGCAGGCCCGGGTGTTCGAGCGCGGTGAAGGACCGACGGCGTCTTCCGGCACCAGTGCCAGCGCGGTGGCCTGTGCGGCCTGGCGGGTCGGTTGGGTCGAGGCCGGCGAAGTCCGGGTCGGCATGCCGGGCGGCACGGCGCCGATCCGCCTGGTGGCCCTGGACGACGAGTTGCAGAGTGTCCACCTGTTTGGCGCGGCCCGGCGTCAATCCTGAGGCCGACATCGAGACCAGAAAAAGTCCCCCCTGCGCAGGCCTGTTCGGCCCTTGTCCGACCCTGGCGGTTTTGGCTTGATGAGTCGACAGGGTGGAAGGCCGACGAGCGCCTTGCCCTGATCGGCCCGTGAGAACGGGTCCGAATTTCCGACTCGTTTAAAGGGAATTTACGATGAGAGCAATCAAAGGTTTATTCAGCGCGCTGGTGTGTGCCGGGCTGGTGTTCAGCACCGCCTCCACGTGCGCTCAGGCGGTGCCCGAGCCGGCCATCAGCGATAAGAAAGTGGTTTCCTCCACCACTACCGATGCGGTTGAGTCCAGTCCGGCGGAACTGCTGGAGGGCAGTCGAACCGACTATTTTTCATGCTCGGTGGGCCGCTTCAGGGGCGAACTCGAGGCGAGGGTGGTGTTCGCCTCCGCCGGCAGCACGGCTTACTTCGATGTCAGTACGGTGCGCTACCGGATTGTCCGCAGCAGCGGCCAGGGTGGCGGCAACAAGGCCAATATCAACTTTCACCTGGACACCCTGAACAAGCAGGGGGTGACCAGGGCCAGCGACCAATACCGTTCGCCGGACTCCTTGCGCCAGGATGGCAGCTGGCACCTGCTGGACGTCAACCGGATCGTCCGCACGGATTATCAGGGCGCGGTGACCTTCGAGTTCGTGTTCGACCGCTCGGTGGCCAGTGACACCCGATGTGCGGCCCACAAGACCTACCAGTGGGCCGGTGCCTCGACCGCGCGCACCGGCGCGGCGGATTGAGCCGGTTCAAGGGGCATCAAGTCCTGGCGCCTGGCGAATCAGGAAGTGATCCAGGTTGTCGATTTCACAACTGAACACGCTGAAGGTCTGGTCCGGGTTCTTCTTGCTCGGCACTTGCTTCAATTGCGGCGTGACACCGTAGAAGAAGCAATACAGGTCTTCAGCCTGGTCGATGACACTCTTGATCTCTTCCAGGAACACCGTGCGCTGGCGGTAGTTCTCGATCAGGCTTTTGCTCAGGTAGACATTGATCGAGTAGCGCTTCTTGTCGGCCCACACCGGTTTGTCGAAAACCACGCTGAAGCTGGTCTTGTAGTCCTTGATTTCCTTTATTTTTCCCCAGTAGATCAGGCCCTGGCGGTCCTGGCAGTATTCGACCTTCTTGAAGAAGGTGTTGTAGTTCAGGGTCAGGTCGCCAATGGTCAGGGGCATGCGTTTGAGCAGGTCCTTGTTGGCGTGGTTGGAGACGAAGCACTCCACCGGATGGGCGAACACGCTGGTGCGGTTCGGTGGGGCCTTGGTTTCCTGGACGGCGGGAGTATCGATGATGACTGGCGTCGGTTCCGCTATTGGTTGCGCCGGTCGGGTGTCGACGCTGGCCGGCGTCTTGCGGGCATAGGTGCGGCGGGTCAGCAGCAGCTCGACGGGGAAGTTCTGTTCGCCTTCGATATCGTCCGGCGGCTGTTCCCCATCGAGCCCGCTCGGTGCGGTTTCCGCGCTCAGGTACGGGCAGTCCGCCAGGTGCCGGGTACTGGGCATGTTCTTGAAATGCGGGGTGCGTTTGAAGCGTGGGTTGCTGGCGTTGTAGGTGGTCAGCCGGTTGCTGCTGTCGAACGCCGCGCGGCAGGCATCGTTCGGGCACTGGAAGCTTTCCCGGCTGGAGTCGAACTCCACCGTCTCGTCGAAGTTCAGATCGCGGACGTCATAGATCGTCAGTTTTTCGTCGAGGCTGATGCAGTAGGCCTTGTCGAATTTCATAGCGGGTCCTGCCACTGCAACTGCGCCGGCTGGCGTTTCACCAGGACCTTGCCGTCACGGATCGAATACAGCGGCAGGCCCTGGCTGCGGATCATCTCGTAGTCGCTGTCGGCCGAGAGGATCAGCAAGTTGGCCGGGCGTCCGACTTCCAGCCCGTAGCGTTCACCCAGGGCCATGGCCTTGGCACTGTTGTCGGTGACCAGGTCCAGCGCGCTTTGCAGATTGCGATAACCGAGCATATGGCAGATATGCAGCCCGGCCTCCAGCACCCGCAGGATATTGCCGTTGCCCAAGGGGTACCAGGGGTCGACGATGGAGTCCTGGCCGAAACAGACATTCATCCCGGCGTCCAGCAACTCGCCCACCCGGGTCACGCCCCGCCGCTTCGGAAAGTTATCGAAGCGGCCCTGCAAGTGAATGCTCTCGGTGGGGCAGGAGACAAAACTGATCCCCGAGGCTTTCAGCAAACGGAACAGCTTGGCGCAGTAGGCATTGTCGTAGGAGCCCATGGCCGTGGTGTGGCTGGCGGTCACCCGTGAACCCATGTCGCGGCTGCGGGCTTCTTCGGCCAGCACTTCAAGGAAACGCGAGTGCGGATCGTCGGTTTCGTCGCAATGCACGTCCACCAGGCAGCCGGTTTTTTCCGCCAGGTCCATCAGGAACTTCACTGAGGACACGCCCTGGTCCCGGGTGTATTCGAAGTGCGGGATGCCGCCCACCACGTCGGCACCGAGATTGATCGCCTCGACCATCAGTTCCCGGCCATTGCGATAGGACTCGATGCCTTCCTGGGGAAACGCCACGATCTGCAGGTCGATCAGGTGCCGGCTTTCCTCGCGCACTTCGAGCATGGCCTTGAGCGCGGTCAGCTGCGGATCGGTGACGTCGACATGGGTCCGCACATGCTGGATGCCATGGGCGGCAAGGCTGCGAATGGTTTTCTTCGCGCGGGTCTTGGTGTCTTCATGGGTGATGGTCGTCTTGCGTTCGCCCCAGCACTCGATGCCTTCGAACAGGGTGCCGCTCATGTTCCAGCGTGGTTCGCCGGCGGTGAGGGTGGCGTCGAGGTGGATATGCGGTTCGACGAAAGGCGCGACCACCAGGTTGCCCTGGGCGTCGAGATCATCTGGGCCGGCGCTCAACGGGCCGGTTTGCGGGGTGATGCTCGCGATCCGTGCGTGTTCCAGGTGCAGGTCATACAGGCCTTCGCGGTGACGCAGCTTGGCGTTGAGGATATGCATGGGCGGGGTCCTTGTCGTACGTGTCGTCATAAGGTATCCGAAGTCTGCAGGAAACTGCTCGGAGATCGGCCGAGAACTCGGCGGAACATGGTCGAAAACGCCGCCGGGCTCTGGTAGCCGAAATCCAGGGCAATCCGCGTGACCGACTCGCCTTGACTCAACCGGGCCAGGGCCAGGACCACGCAGACCCGTTGTCGCCATTGGGAAAAGCTCAGGACGGTCTGGTCCTGGAACAGGCGCCCGAAGCTGCGCAGGCTCAGGTGCAGGCGGTCCGCCCAGGCCCGGGGGGACTGGCGGATGTCCGGTTGCCCGACGAAGGCCTGGCACAGCGGCAGCAGGCGCGGGTCCTGGGGCAGGGGGATATGCAGAGGCAGGCTGTGGGCGCGGGCCAACTCATGCAGCAACAGGGTGATCAGCGCGCCATCGCGGCCCTGTGGGTCGTAGTCCACCGGCATGTCGACGGCGGCGATCAGCAACTGCCGTAGCAGGGCCGAGACTTCCAGTACCTGGCAGGCCTGGCTCATCTCGCCGACGGCATCGGGCTCGATATACAGGCTGCGGGTGCTGACACCGAGCATCAGCACCTGATGGGGCACGCCGGGAGGAATCCACACCGCGCGTTGCGGCGGGACGATCCAGTTGCCGCCATCGGTGAGCACATGCATCACCCCCGTGGCGCCATAGAGCAATTGCGCCCGACGGTGCTGGTGGCGGGCCAGCAGGTGCCCGTGGGGGTAGTCGGTGCCGATGGCGATCACGGCCTGGGGCAGGTGATCGAACTGAGCGAGGGACGTGTTGCGCATGGCAGGGTCTGTCTGGCCGAAACGCAAACAGTATTGACGGACTTGCGCAAGCGCGCCAAGTGTCAGCTGCTTAAGGTTGGGGTTCTCTCTTTCTGAAAGGACCCGACGTGATGCTTTATGGGCTGTTGGCACTGTTTGGCGGACTGGCAGGGGTGACCAGCGTGCTGTTCGGTTTTGGTGGCGGTTTTGTGGTGGTGCCGTTGTTGTACTGGGCCCTGAGCGGCAGCCCGGACCCGGCGATCAGCACGGCGGCGATGCAGATTGCCGTGGCGACCTCGACCTGCGTGATGATCGCCAATGCCCTGATCGCCACGGGCAAGCACCGGCGTGCCGGAAATCTGCGGCGCGCTTATATCTGGCCGCTGGCGGGGTTTATCGGGCTGGGTTCGGTGTTGGGGGCGGTGCTGGCCAGTTTGGTCAGCAGCGGGACGGTACGTTGGGCCTTTATCGCTTATCTGGCGCTGACCATTGTCGATTGTCTGGTACGGCGCGGGTTTATGCAGCAGGGCGCGACGGGGTTGGTGCAACCGCTCAAGCCCTTTGTCACGGTGGGCGGAGGGGTGGTGATCGGTGTCGTGGCGACTTTTCTCGGTGTCGGTGGCAGCGTCATGACGGTGCCGCTGTTGCGACGCAACGGCTTGAGCATGAACCTCGCTACGGCCATGGCCAATCCACTGAGCGTGCCGGTGGCGGTGGTCGGGACCCTGACTTATGTGGCGCTGGCCGGGTTCCGGCCACTGGGGCTGGGGCCCTGGTTTGCCGGGTATGTGGATCTGCTGGCGTTCGCGGTGCTGATCCTTGGATCGCTGGCGGGGATGCGCCTGGCGACGCCTTGGATCGGGCGCTTGCCGGACCGTTTGCATGCCAGGGTCTACATCGGCTTGCTGGCGCTGGTGCTGTTGGCGATGTTACTGAACTGACTCGCCCATCAATACACCCCGAACCTGTAGGAGCAGGGCTTGCCCGCGAAGAGGCCCGCAAGATCGCTAAAAGCTTCGCGGGCAAGCCCTGCTCCTACAGGGGGCGGTGCTCGGCCTCAGGATCAGACGGTCAACAAACGCTCGCGCAACTTGGCGACCTCGTCGCGCATCTGCGCCGCCGCCTCGAACTCCAGGTCGCGGGCCAACTGGTACATCTTCTCTTCCAACTGGCGGATACGCTTGGTGATCTCGCTCGGCGAACGCAGTTCGTTTTCGTAGCGGGCGTTTTCCTCGGCGGCCTTGGCCATGCCCTTGCGCTTCTTGCTGCGCGAACCGGGCACGGTGGCGCCTTCCATGATATCGGCGACATCCTTGAACACGCCCTTGGGCGTGATGCCATTGGCCAGGTTGTGGGCAATCTGTTTGTCGCGGCGGCGCTCGGTCTCGCCGATCGCCCGTTCCATGGAACCGGTGATGCGGTCCGCATAAAGGATCGCCCGGCCGTTGAGGTTGCGCGCCGCCCGCCCGATGGTCTGGATCAGCGAGCGCTCGGAGCGCAGGAAACCTTCCTTGTCCGCATCGAGGATCGCCACCAGCGACACCTCGGGCATGTCCAGGCCCTCGCGCAGCAGGTTGATCCCCACCAGCACATCGAAGGTGCCCAGGCGCAGGTCGCGGATGATTTCCACGCGCTCCACGGTGTCGATGTCCGAGTGCAGGTAACGTACCCGTACGCCATGGTCGGCGAGGTAGTCGGTAAGGTCTTCGGCCATGCGCTTGGTCAGGGTGGTGACCAGTACGCGCTCCTCCACGGCCACACGTTTGGCGATTTCCGAGAGCAGGTCGTCGACCTGGGTCAGCGCCGGGCGGATCTCCACCTGGGGGTCCACCAGGCCGGTGGGACGCACCACTTGCTCGATGACCCGGCCGGCGTGTTCGTCTTCGTAGTTGCCGGGGGTGGCGGAGACAAAAATGGTCTGCGGGCTCACCGCTTCCCACTCGTCGAAGCGCATCGGCCGGTTGTCCAGCGCCGAGGGCAGGCGGAAGCCGTATTCCACCAGGGTTTCCTTGCGCGAGCGGTCGCCCTTGTACATGGCGCCGACCTGCGGAACGCTGACGTGGGATTCGTCGATCACCAGCAGCGCGTCGGCCGGCAGGTAGTCGTAGAGGGTCGGCGGCGCCTCTCCGGAAGCGCGGCCGGAGAGGTAGCGCGAGTAGTTTTCGATGCCGTTGCAGTAGCCCAGTTCGAGGATCATTTCCAGGTCGAAGCGGGTGCGCTGTTCCAGGCGCTGGGCTTCCACCAGCTTGTTGTTGTCGCGCAGGTAGTCCAGGCGCTCCTTGAGTTCCTCCTTGATCCCGTCGATGGCACCGAGCAGGGTTTCCCGTGGCGTCACGTAGTGGCTTTTCGGATAGAAGGTAAAGCGCGGCAGCTTGCGGATCACTTCGCCGGTCAGCGGGTCGAAGGCCGAGAGACTTTCCACTTCGTCATCGAACAGCTCGATGCGGATCGCTTCCAGGTCGGATTCGGCCGGATAGACGTCGATCACATCCCCGCGCACACGGAAGGTGGCACGGGCGAAGTCCATATCGTTGCGGGTGTATTGCAGGTCGGCCAGGCGGCGCAGCAGGGCGCGCTGGTCGAGCTTGTCGCCGCGGTCCACGTGCAGGACCATCTTCAGGTAGGTTTCCGGGCTGCCCAGGCCATAGATGCAGGACACCGTGGTGACGATGATGGCGTCCTTGCGCTCCAGCAGCGCCTTGGTCGCCGACAGGCGCATCTGTTCGATATGGTCGTTGATCGAGGCATCCTTCTCGATAAAGGTATCGGAGGAGGGCACATAGGCTTCCGGCTGGTAGTAGTCGTAGTAGGAAACGAAATACTCCACGGCGTTGTTCGGGAAAAATGCCTTGAACTCGCCGTACAACTGCGCGGCCAGGGTCTTGTTCGGCGCCAGCACCAGGGTCGGGCGTTGCACCTGGGCGATGACGTTGGCGATGCTGAAGGTCTTGCCCGAGCCGGTCACCCCGAGCAGGGTCTGGTGAGCCAGGCCGGCTTCGATGCCCTCGACCATCTGACGGATGGCTTCAGGCTGGTCGCCGGCGGGCTGGAAGCGGGTGACGAGCTGGAATTCGGACATAACCTACCTCTGGGTTCATTCCCACCTGACAGTCGCGGCGAAAACGAGAAAGACCTCTTACGACCGATGTCGTAGGGAAAAAACATGATAATGCTGGATATGGTGCCCGGGAGGACAGCTTTCAAGGCAATCGCCACCCGGGCAGCTTGTTGCAATTGGACGGGCGTCCCGCAAATAAATCAAAAAACTTGTCACATTCCGACAATAGTCGGTCGCCCTGGCCGGTGATGGCCTCTATACTAGCTCCCCGTTTGTGCACCGCTCTAGTGCAATCGGCCGGAGCGTTGTCACTTCCCTCCACCCCCCATTCAGAGCCGCCGCAATAATGAGCCTGTTCTCCGCTGTCGAAATGGCACCACGCGATCCTATCCTGGGCCTCAACGAAGCATTCAATGCCGATACCCGTACCGACAAGGTCAATCTGGGTGTGGGTGTTTACTGTGACGAAAGTGGGAAAATTCCACTGTTGCGGGCCGTTGTCGAAGCCGAAACCCAGCGCGCGGCTCAGCATGCCTCCCGTGGCTACTTGCCGATCGACGGTATTGCCGCCTACGACAAGGCCGTGCAAACCCTGTTGTTCGGTCAGGATTCGCCGCTGATCGCCGCCGGTCGTGTGCTCACCACCCAAGCGGTCGGTGGTACCGGCGCACTGAAGATCGGTGCTGACTTCCTCAAGCAACTGCTGCCGGACGCTACCGTCGCCATCAGCGACCCGAGCTGGGAAAACCATCGCGCGCTGTTCGAAACCGCCGGTTTCCCGGTGCAGAATTATCGTTATTACGATGCCGCGAGCAACGGTGTGAACCGTGCCGGTCTGCTGGAAGACCTCAACGCGCTGCCGGCCAAGTCCATCGTCGTGCTGCACGCCTGCTGTCACAACCCGACCGGTGTCGACCTGACCCCGGCCGACTGGCAGGACGTGCTGAACCTGGTCAAGGCCAAGGATCTGGTGCCGTTCCTCGATATGGCGTACCAGGGTTTTGGTGATGGCATTGATGAAGACGCCGCCGCCGTGCGTCTGTTCGCTGAATCGGGCCTGACCTTCTTTGTCTCCAGCTCATTCTCCAAATCGTTCTCGCTGTACGGCGAGCGGGTTGGTGCACTGTCGATCGTCAGTGAGTCGAAAGAAGAGACCGCCCGCGTCCTGTCCCAGGTCAAGCGCGTGATCCGCACCAACTACTCCAACCCGCCGACCCATGGTGCGACCATCGTCGCGTCGGTGTTGAACAACCCTGAGCTGCGCGCCCAGTGGGAAGCGGAACTGGCCGAAATGCGCCTGCGCATTCGCGGCATGCGCATGCAGATGGTCGACCTGCTGGCCCAGTACGGCGCCAAGCGTGACTTCAGCTTCGTCGGTCGCCAGCGCGGGATGTTCTCCTACTCCGGCCTGACGGTCGAGCAAGTGGCCCGCCTGAAAAACGAGTTCGGCATCTATGCCCTGGATACCGGCCGTATCTGCGTGGCGTCGTTGAACCAGCGCAATATCGAAGCGGTGGTGAAGGCGATCGTTCAGGTGATCTGACCCCACCGGTAATACCCTGGCACTCCATGAAAAAGGCCTGCAGCGATGCAGGCCTTTTTTTTGTCTGGAGCAACATGAACCACAACTTAAAACTCGGTGAAGAAATTTTCACCGCTACTTAAATCAGTGTTCATGAAGGCCATGGGCAAAAAATTATATATAGGTGCTGGCAATCACAATAACAGCTGCACCCGCCACCTCCTTCGCTGATGCGAAGATTGTCCTTGCCTTCGGGCACTTTCTGCCCTTTACCGCTTTACGTTTCCACCCCTTCGCGCGGAGGACGGAGTGTATCCGTCGTTTGCACTAACAAGAGGGTGAAACATTATTAACCAGGGGAATTACAATGATGTCGACCAAACTCAACTTCCTGACGCTGGCGGTCTCGCTGGGCATGGCCCAGGCGGCCATGGCGACCACCGTGACGGATCAAGACGAGGCCAAGGGTTTCGTCGAGGACAGCAGCCTCAACCTGCATCTGAAGAATCAGTACTTTGACCGTGACGTGAAAAACGGTCCGGCGGACAAGAAGGACTGGACCCAGGGCATCTTCGGCAACTACAGCTCCGGCTTCACCCAGGGCACCGTCGGTTTTGGCGTGGATGCCTTCGGTTACTGGGGGATCAAGCTCGATGGTGGCGCCGGCACGGCCGGTACCGGTAACCTGCCGGTGGGTCGCAATGGCGAGCCCGAGGACGATTACGCCAAGGCCGGCGGCGCGGTGAAGATGCGGATTTCCAAGACCGAATTGCTCTACGGCGATATGCAGCCCACCGCGCCGGTCTTCGCCGCCGGCGGTACCCGCCTGATTCCTGAAACCGCCACCGGTTTCAACCTGCTGAGCAGCGAGATCAAGGACCTGGACCTGGAAGCCGGGCATTTCACCAGTGGCACCGGGGTGGTCTCCACCAGCAACGATCACTCGCTGTATGCCACCTACGCCAACGTCACCGCCAGCGCCGTCAACTACCTCGGTGGCAAGTACAAGGTCAACGACAACCTCAACTTCACTCTCTACGGTTCCGAGTTCGAAGACGTCTGGCGCCAGTACTACACCAACGGCAACTACACCCTGGCGCTTTCGCCGGGTCAGTCGCTGAACTTCGACTTCAACCTGTACAAGACCAATGACGAAGGTTCGGCCAAGGCCGGTCCGATCAACAACACCGCGTTCTCCTTCGCCACGGCCTACACCTTCCTGACGGCGCATACCGTGACCCTGGCGTTCCAGAAGATCCATGGCGACACGCCGTTCGACTATGTCGGCTTCGGCACCAACGGCCCTGGCGACGGCGGCGACTCGATCATGCTGGCCAACTCCGTGCAGTACTCGGACTTCAACGGTCCGGGCGAGAAATCCTGGCAGGCGCGTTATGACCTGAACATGTTGACTTATGGAGTGCCGGGCCTGAGCTTCATGACCCGTTATATCTACGGTGACGATATCGACGGCACCAAGATGGCCGCGGACAGCGCGTACAACCAGCTGCACTACGGTGCCAACGGTACGCACCACGAGACCGATGTCGAGGCCAAGTACGTGGTGCAAAGCGGTCCGGCGAAGGACCTGGCGTTGCGCCTGCGCCAGTCGTTCCACCGTGCCAATGCCGATCAGCCTGAAGGCGACAACAACGAATTGCGCCTGATCGCCGATTACCCTATCTCGATCTTCTGATCACAGGGTGGGAAGAGGAGGGCTCAGGCGCTCTTCTTCCTGTTGTTCCAGCGGGCAGACATCCGCTTCTGGCCGCGCTGCCTCGACGCGATTCCTGCCCGAGCGCTTGGCCTGGTACAGGGCCGCATCCGCCAAGCCATAGGCCGTGTCGAAACTGGTGCCCATGGGACTGGCACTGACCCCGAAACTGGCGGTGATCTGCCGGTTCACCGGTTGCCCGAAGACATGCGAGGCAATGCAGTCACGCAGGGTCTCGGCAAGACTGAGGCCTTCCTCCAGCGTGCCGGCGGGAATCAGCACGGTAAATTCCTCTCCGCCCACGCGACCAATAAATCCCGCATTGCCCACGGCCCGGCGCAGGCAGCCGACGATGCCTTGAATCACCGCGTCGCCCGCCGGATGGCCGAATTCGTCGTTGACTTGCTTGAAGTGGTCGATGTCCAGCACCACCATCGCCGCCCCGGTCTTGCGTAGCGCTTGCACGGTCAGGTCAATCACCGCGCCGCGGTTCAGCACATCGGTCAGCGCATCGTGGGTGGCACGGTATTCGAGCTGGCGGGCGAGGGTTTGCAACTGCGCATTGAGGGCGTTCATTTCGCGCTCGGCACGGTCGCTGCGGCGTATCAGCCGGCGCGTCTCGCGCATGAGCCGCTCGAAGTGTACGGTCAGCTCGCCGAGGGCTTGCTGGTACACCGGGGCGTCGGCTTCAGTCAGGGCCAGAATCGAACGGGCGTGTTCCAGGGCGTCGGTTTCGCTCCTGAACAGGTCGTGTGCCGCGTCATCCTGTGCGCCGGCGGAAGTGACTGAAGCGGTCATGCTCACCATCCTTCTCCAGGAATCACTGGAGAGTCGTTGCGTGGTCGTTGAAGATGATGGCGGTAAAATCGGCCTTCAGCTCTTCACCGAATTCGAAGATGGTTTCATCTTCTTCGTCGTGGTACCAGTTCACCTGCATCTCGTTACCCGATTGGGCGGCCTTGTCCAGGGCATCGAAAATGCTGAACAGCATCTTGGTGCTGGAGCTGTTGAAGTAGGCCAGCGCAATATGGGTGGTGATGGTGGTGTCCTCGCGGGCGGCGAGGTAGGTGCGCAGTTGCTGGAGGACAGGGGCATAGAAGGCGGCGGCATTTTCCGGGTAGGACTCGCCTTTTATCGTCAGCAGATTCTGATCGAAACGAAAGTCGACTTCCGGTGATGTGGCGGTTGCTTCAATGTAGAAATTATCCATGGCGATTGCGTCACTCTACTTAGATAGTGGCTTTAAGGCAGAACAGCGTGGTTCCCGGCTCGTCCGCTCTTGGGTAGAAATCGAATTCCAACGGTGCGCAGGCATCGCGCGCCATTGTCAGGAAGCCCAGGCCGGCCCCCTTGCTGTCCGCAGGGGTTTCCGCACGCAAGGTCACTTTGTACGCTTGCTTGATCTCCTCCAGCGACATGTTGCGCAGGGGCTCGAGCTTTTCCCGCAGGCGGTCGACATCACTAGTGGCGATCGGGTTGGCACAGAGCATCAGGTGGCGATCACCTTCTGCGCTGATGCACACGGCCCCCTGGCGCAGCGACGACTCTTCACGCGGCTCGGTGGGCAACGAGTCGGAGGAATAGTGAATGATGTTTTGCGACAATTCGACGAAGGAGGAAAACAGTTTGCGCCGTGTCGGCCCGTTCACCCCTGAAATCTCCAGCTGCAGCCGCACCACCTCGGCCATGGCGGTAATGATGGTGTGGGAGAAATAACCCATATGATAGAAAATCACATTACGTTGCTGGGCCAGGTCGAAGAAGTGGCAATCGGCATGGGCTGTGTTCGAATTAATCATGATTGTTTCCAAGACGCGCGCAGAAGAGGGTGAGATCGTCACGCCGGTTTTGCTCTCCTTGCCAATTGGCCAGCGTGCGTTGCAAGGCTTCGCAGATGACGGTCGCTGGCTGATTGCGGTGTTCCAGTATCGTGTCGAAGGTCTTGCTCTTGCCGAACGCAATGTTGCGCGGGCCGCCAATCTGGTCGGTCAGGCCGTCGGTGGCGATGAATACCAGGCTGTCCGGCACGATCGTCACCTGGCTCACCGGCCATTGGTAGTTGATGTCACTGTCGACGTAGCCGACGCCGACACGCTGACCGGCGAGGGTTTCCAGTTGTTGGGCATCAGGCGGCAAGAGGTTGAGGGACATGCGCGCGCCGGCAAAGCTCAGGGTCTGGCTGGCGCTGTCGAACCAGAAGAAAGCGGCATCCAGGCCATCGTCGGACTCGGGGGTTTCATCGACGCCCTGGACCTGCCCCAGCAGTTCCTTGACGCTTTTATTCACCGCCGATAACAGCGCGCCGGGATCACGCGGTCCGAGCTTGGCCAGTGCCTGGGTCAGCGAGGAGGAGGCGATCAGGGTCATGAAGGCGCCGGGAACACCGTGCCCGGTGCAGTCGGCAATCGCCCCGAACCAGCCATCGGGGTAGGCGCAGAAATGGTAGAAGTCGCCGCCGACCACATCCCGTGGTTCCCACAGCAGGGTGGCATCGTCCAGGGTCGACTTCAGGGCATCCCGCGAAGCGCGCAGCATGGCGCGCTGGATAACGCTCGCATACTCGATGCTCTGCATGATCTGGCGATTTTTTTCGGCCTGCATGGCCGCGACCACTTCCATCAGTTGCAGGCCACTGCCCAGTCCGGCGAATTGGCCGTTGCGGGTAATGATAAAACCGTCGGCCAGGGTCTTTTCGCCAAATTCCACGGTCTTGAACGTCAGCTCTTCGATGCTCATTCCGGCATCGACGATCAAGGGTTCCTTGTCCATGAAGGCAATGCAGCTTTTCTTGTCGTACAGCTCGCGGTGAAACGGCTTGCTCATCATCGACAGGAAGATATTGCGGTTGATCAGGCCGATCGGGCGCTCGTCTTCGAGTACTGCCAGGCAGACGATTTCCTTGTGCGCGTTGAAGGTCTCCATCACCAGGGCATTGGTGCTGTTGGAGTCGATCACCGGCACTTCAATGCACAAGTCACCGGCGCAGCGATGATCTCTAGGCCGCTGTGGACGCATAAAGGGGAAGTTTTCTGCGCGCATGCTGGGGTCGCCGGGCGAGGTGAAGGCACAATGCTATCTGCGGAATATGAAGCTTATATGACGGCCTCCCGCTTGGTCGCCGAGTCGAGTCCGCGACGGGATGGCGGTCGTTGCACGGCAGGTGATGTATCACACTGTGTACGAACCGGCGGCGGATACATCCCGCGACGTGCTGCCCGGGTCCGCGACACAGAAGGGATACACGCTCGCGGTTAACTTTGCTGGTCGAACAACGCAGCCCACGACGCTGCTGGTTCGCGCCATTCATTGTTGATCGGGAGATGTCCATGAAGCGCCCCTACGCGGCCCTTGCCGCCACCCTTGCATTCTCGCTGACGGTTCTCGCCAGCGCTGCCCATGCCGCCGATGAAAGCCCCAAGGAAAAATGCTACGGCGTGTCCAAGGCCGGCCAGAACGATTGTGCCGCCGGCAAAGGCACCTCCTGTGCCGGCACCGCCGAGGCCGACTACCAGGGCAATGCCTGGGTGCTGGTGGACAAGGGCACCTGCCTCCAGATCAAGACGCCCAAGGGCGTCGGCTCCCTGACGGAGCAGCCATGAACCGCGGCAACAGCGGCGCGACTGCCGGCCTGAGGCGCCTGCTGCCTGAGCCACTGTTGCTGCTGGTGGCGCGCCTGGGGATCGCCTCGGTGTTCTTTCTTTCCGGGCGCACCAAGGTGCAAGGCCTGTTGACGATCAAACCGTCGACCTACGTGCTGTTTCGTTCGGAGTACGTGTTGCCGTTGATTCCGTCCGACCTGGCGGCGCACCTGGCGACCTATGCCGAGCACCTGCTTCCGATCCTGCTGGTGCTGGGTCTGCTGACACGACCGGCCGCCGCCGCACTGCTGGGCATGACCCTGGTCATCGAGATCTTCGTTTATCCCGATGCCTGGCCGACGCACCTGACCTGGGTAGGCCTGCTGTTGCCACTGATCGCTTATGGCGGCGGTCACTGGTCGCTCGATGCGCTGCTGCAGCGCCAACGCCGCTAACGCACCACCCATCATCCACCATCACATCAGGCCCTGGCGGCCTGTGGGGAAACACCATGCGCAAGATTCCAACCCTGGCCCTGGCCGCACTGGCCCTGGCGACACCGATGTTTGCCGGTGCCGCCGAGGCGACGCCGCCCGCTGGCGCGAAAAACATCGTCATCGTCCACGGCTCCTTCGTCGACGGGTCGGGCTGGCGGGTCGTTCACGACATCCTGATCCACAAGGGCTACAAGGTCACCGTCGTGCACCAGCCGGCGACCAATATGGACGAAGACGTCGCCGCCACCCGCCTGGTCCTCGACCAGCAGGTCGGTCCGGTGGTGCTGGTCGGTCACAGTTCCGGTGGTGCGGTGATCGGCATGGCCGGTGATCGCGACAAGGTCAAGGCACTGGTCTATGTCGCCGCGCTGCAACCGGAAGTGGGCGAAAGCCTGACCCAGTTGCTGGACTCCATGCCGGCGCCGAACAACGACATCCATGCCACCCGTGACGGGCACCTGTTCGTCGACCGCGCCAAGTTCGGCGAAGACTTCGCCGCCGACCAGACCAGCAATCGCACCGATTTCCTCGCGGCCTCGCAAGTACCGGCGACCACCGAGACTTTCGGCGCGCGGACCTGGGCCGCGGCCTGGCACCAGAAACCCAGCTACGGGATTGTCGCCACTGAGGACAAGGCCCTGAACCCGGATCTGGAGCGCTGGATGTACAAGCGCGCCGGTTCCACGGTGACCGAGATCAAGGGCAGCCACACGCTGTACATCTCGCAGCCCGAGGCGGTGGCGAAAGTCATCGAGCAGGCCGCGTTGAACGTCAAGTAACACCCATCCGGCACCTGAACTTTCACTGTTGTACCCCCTGACTGAACTGGAGAAACATCATGGCTAGCACCGCATCCCGTTTGAGCCTTGCCACCGCCGCCGCGTTGATCGCACTGGCATCCGCATCCTTTGCCGTATCGGCCAGTGCCGCCGAGAAAGAGCAGCCGGGCCGCTGCTACGGCGTCAACAGTTGCAAGGGCGAAAGCCTCTGCGCCACCGCCAGGAACGACTGCAAGGGACTGAACAGCTGCAAGGGGCAGGGCGTTATCGTCAAGACCCCGAGTGAGTGCCTCAAGGCCGGCGGCACCCTGACTGAGCCGAAGTAAGGGCAGGGCACGGACGTAGTGCCCTACGCAAAATTTGCCTTCGACACCATCCTTGTAGGAGCAGGGCTTGCCCGCGAAAGGGCCCGTGAGAACGCCAAAGCTTCACGGGCAAGCCGGGACGCCGGACCGCCTGCTCCTACAGGTTGCGCGGTGTTTTCAAAACAGTATTCCTCTCTCAAGCCGAGTACATGCGATGTCCACTACCCCCTTCTCGGGCTACGGCCTGGGCCTGCGCAAGGAGCACTATCGGGACTTCCTGGAGAACCGGATCCCCGTCGACTTCGTCGAGGTGATTTCGGAGAACTTCATGGTCGACGGCGGTCAACCGCGGCATATCCTGCGCCAGGTCCGCGAGCGTTATCCGGTCGCGCTGCACGGTGTCTCGATGTCCGTCGGCTCGGCGGACGGGCTCGACTCCGCTTACCTGCATCGCTTGAAGGCACTGGTCGACGAGATCGAACCCGTGTTCGTCTCCGACCACCTGAGCTGGTCGCGCATCGATCACTTCAATTCCCATGACCTGTTGCCCGTGCCTTATACCGACGAGGCGCTGGATCTGGTCTGCGCGAATATTTCCCGCGCCCAGGATGTCCTGGGTCGCACCCTGCTCTTTGAAAACCCCTCCAGCTACCTGGCCTTCTACGGCGCTTCGATGACCGAGTGGGAATTTATTGCTGCCATGTCCAGGCGCACCGGCTGCGAGCTGCTGCTCGACGTCAACAATCTCTTCGTCAGTGCAAGCAACCACCACTTTGACGCCCTGGCGTTTCTCGATGGCCTGCCGGCCGACCGGGTAAGGCAGATCCACCTGGCCGGCCACAGCCAGGGCAAGGAGCTGCTGATCGATACCCATGACAGCCCGGTCTGTGCCGAGGTCTGGGCGTTATACACCCTGGCGATGGCCCGCTTCGGCCCGTTGGCGACAATGATCGAGCGCGATGACCGGATCCCGCCGCTGGCCGACCTGCTCAAGGAACTGACGATAGCCCGGACCCTCGGCGGCCTCGATGGGCGGGCCTGCTCGCGGAGTGGCGCATGAACCTGGCGCAATGGCAGCGTGAGCTGCGCAACTCTCTGGTCAGCGCCTCGGCGCAAGCGGCCGCCAATCTTGGCGCTACGGCGCAAGCCGGATTGTCCGTCTACCAGAACAACTACCGCGCGCAGTTGCTGGGATGCCTTGAGGAGGCTTTTCCCCAGGTCCGTACATGGATCGGCGCCGAGGCTTTTTTTACCGCCGCCGTCACCCATATCGATCAGCATCCGCCCCATGCCTGGACCCTGGATGCCTACCCGCAAGGATTCGCCGCGACCCTGGCGACGTTGTTTCCCGACAGCCCCGAGGTGCACGAGCTGGCCTGGATCGAGCGGGCACTCGATGAGTCGTTCGTGGCCGCCGATGCCGAGCCGCTGCCCATGGCTGTGCTGGCGAGCATGGATTGGGAGACGGCCTGCCTGAGATTTACAGCGTCCCTCAGAACTGGTGCCCTGGCCAGCAACGCCGAGCCGATCTGGTCGGCCCTCAGCGAAGGGCTGCCGCTACCCGCGCCCGAGCGCTTGGCTGAGACGGCGGGCCTGCTGATCTGGCGTCGGCAGAGGGTGGTGCGCCTGCGACCTGTCGAGGCACTGGAACACCAGGCGCTGTTGCGCTTGCAGGAGAACGGCAGTTTTTCCGGGTTGTGCGAATGGCTCGTTGAACGCCTTGGCGAAACCGCCGGTATTGCCAAGGCCGGATCGCTACTCGCCAGTTGGTTGGCCGGCGAGCTGATTGTCGGCGTCGACTGATCTCGCCCGGCGCCGCTCGAAAACCGGGCGCCTGCCCGATTGACTGTATCCTATGGGGGGGGATAGGATAAAAGCACATTCATTCGGAAACCGGCGCCATGAGCGAATCCTTGCACGTGCATCAGACACACGAGGCGATCATCAAACGGCTCAAGCGTGCCGAAGGGCACCTGCGCAGCATCATCGGCATGATCGAAACGGGGCGGCCCTGCGTGGACGTGGCCCAGCAACTCCATGCGGTGGAAAAGGCCGTGTGCCAGGCCAAGCGCACGCTGATCCAGGACCATATCGACCATTGCCTTGAAGACACCGTCGGGGCGATGACCGCTGCCGAACGGGCACCGCTGGAAGCATTCAAGCAGATCACCAAATACCTGTAGACGGGGGTGGGTGTTCATCCCCGCTGCACGGGGTTGAAGGGCCCGGACACGTCGGAGCATCGCCATGCTGGATATCCTGAAAAACACTACCTATCGGCATCTGTTTCTCGCTCAGATCATTGCGCTGGTGGGGACTGGCCTGGCCACGGTTGCCCTTGGCTTGCTGGCCTACGACCTGGCCGGCGCCCAGGCCGGGGTCGTGCTGGGCACCGCCCTGGCGATCAAGATGAGTGCCTATATCGGCGTCGCCCCCGTGGCTGCTGCCTTTGCCGAACGCCTGCCGCGCCGGGCAATGCTGGTGGCATTGGATCTGATTCGGGCCCTGGTGGCGCTGGCCTTGCCCTTTGTCAGCGAGATCTGGCAGATCTATGTGCTGATCTTCGTGCTGCAATCGGCCTCGGCAGCGTTTACCCCGACGTTCCAGGCGACCATTCCCGACATTCTTCCCGACGAGGAGCAATACACCCGCGCCCTGTCGTTGGCGCGTCTGGCCTACGACCTGGAAAGCCTGGTCAGCCCGATGCTTGCCGCCGCGCTCCTCGGCGTGATCAGTTTCCATGGCCTGTTCGGCGGCACCGCGCTGGGATTTTTCGCTTCGGCCATGCTGGTCGGCTCGGTGGTGCTGCCCAAGGCCAGGAGAGGCGTGCGGCGCAGCATTTATGAGCGCACCACCCGTGGCGTGCGGCTGTTCCTGGCCACCCCGCGTTTGCGCGGGCTGCTGGCCCTGAACCTGGCGGTGGCCGCCGCCAGCGCCATGGTGATCGTCAATACCGTGGTGTTGGTGCAGGCGCATTTTTCCCTGCCGCAGCGGTTTACTGCCTTTGCCCTGGCGGCCTTTGGCGCGGGGTCGATGCTCACCGCCCTGGCGTTGCCGCGTCTGTTGAGCCGAGTGGCGGACCGCACGGTGATGCTGCTGGGCGCCGGGTTGCTGGTGATCGGCCTGGGCATCGGTGCGACGCTGGCTTCCTATAGCGCGCTGTTGCCGCTGTGGTTCCTGCTCGGAGTTGGTTATTCCCTGGCGCAGACTCCCGGCGGCAGGCTATTGCGTCGCTCGTCCCACGCAGAAGACCGTCCGGCATTGTTCGCGGCACAGTTTGCGCTGTCCCATGCCTGCTGGCTGATCACCTATCCGCTTGCCGGCTGGTTGGGCGCGCAGGTCGGTCTCGGTGCTTCGTTCATGGTCTTGAGCCTGCTTGCTGCCATGGCAGTGCTGGCCTGCCTGGTCATCTGGCGGCCGGCTCACGAGCAGGCCGCGCTCAGGCATAGCCATGATGACCTGCCATTGGATCACCCGCACCTGCACGACGCCGGCGGTAAAATCCACGAACACGCCTATATTATTGACGACGAGCATCGTCGCTGGCCGGTGTGACGGGCGGGCAGCGGCCTGTTGCCGATCCGGCAGGGGTTGACTTCTCTTTTTATATCAGTAACATACACGGCATTCCGCAATAGCTCAGTTGGTAGAGCAAGTGACTGTTAATCACTGGGTCCCTGGTTCGAGTCCAGGTTGTGGAGCCAGATAGAAGAAAAGCCTGCAGCGATGCAGGCTTTTTTTTTGCGTTTTTTTCAGCCCTGTCGTCTATAGGCCCGGAGGCGAGTGCCCCCGGGGCCGGGCAATACCTTCAGCGGCGATCCAGCCACACCGTCTGCGCATTGCAGAATTCGCGGACTCCGAAGTGCGACAGTTCACGACCAAAACCGCTTTTTTTCACGCCGCCGAAGCTGACCCGAGGGTCGCTGGCGCTATAGCCATTGATGAACACGCCGCCGGTTTCCAACTCGTCAGCGAACTTGCGGGCCAGCTCCAGATCCGCGGTGTAGACGGTTGCCGTCAGTCCGAACTCGCTGTCATTGGCCAGCGCCAGCGCATGCTCGGCATCCCGCGCGGTAATGATGGACGCCACCGGGCCGAACAACTCCTGTTTGAACGAGGTCATCTGGTCGGTGACATCGGCCAATACCGTGGGCTCGTAGAAATTGCCGGAGCCGTTGGCCTTCTTGCCGCCGAGCAATAGGGTCGCGCCTTGCGCCAGGGTGTCCCGGACCTGTTGATCCAGCTCGTCACGCAGATCGAAGCGGGCCATGGGACCGATATAGGTCTCGGTTGCCAGCGGGTCGCCGACCACCAGGCGACGGGTGGCCTCGACGAACTTCTCGGTGAAGGCTGCGACTACGCCTTGCTCGATAATCAAGCGTTTGGCAGCCGCGCAGACTTGCCCGGTGTTCTGGTAACGACCGATCACGGCGGCCTTGACCGCTTCGTCGAGGTCGGCGTCATTGAGCACGATAAAGGGGTCCGAACCGCCCAGTTCCAACACGCATTTCTTCAAGGCCGCACCGGCCTGGGCGCCGATGGCCATGCCAGCGCGTACGCTGCCGGTGAGAGTGACCGCCGCGATACGTGGGTCGGCGATGGCCCGGGAAACGCCCTCCGGGGTGACATTGATGACTTCGAAGACGCCTTCGGGGAAACCGGCGCGCTTGATGGCATCCAGCAGCAGGTAGGCGCTGCCCATGACGTTGGGCGCATGCTTGAGCACGAAGGTGTTACCGGCCAGCAGCGTCGGCACTGCACCGCGCAGTACCTGCCAGATTGGGAAGTTCCACGGCATCACGGCGAGGATCGGACCCAGTGGGCGATACTCGATACGGGCCTTGCCGCCTTCCACCGGGGTCGCTTCGGCGCTGAGCATGGCCGGGCCGTTTTCCGCGTACCACACGCACAGCTGCGCACATTTTTCAATTTCACCGCGGGCCTGGGCGATGGGCTTGCCCATTTCCAGGGTGATCATCTCGGCCATCTTCGTGACGTTGTCACGCAGCGCCTGGGCCAGGGCGAGCAACGCCTGTGAGCGTTGTTCCAGTGCGGTACGGCGCCAGAGCGAGAACCCCGCCGCGGCCCGGGACAGGGCGGCATCCAGGGCCGAATCGGATTCGAAAGGGTAGTGGCCGATCTGCTCGCCGTTGGCGGGATTGATCGACAGGGCATGGGTGAGGCTGGAAATCGAAGACATGGCACCGTCCTGCTGTGTGTGTATGGCCTCAGATTACGGTGGCGTTGGTTTTCTGGAAACTGAATAATGGTGAGCATATCGTTCACGATTGGAGAATGACTTGGATCTGGTCCAGTTGGAGATTTTCAAAGCCGTTGCCGAGCACGGCAGCATCAGTGCGGCCGCCCAGCAGATCCATCGGGTGCCGTCGAACCTGACCACGCGGATCAAGCAGTTGGAGCAGGATCTGGGGGTGGATCTGTTTATCCGCGAGAAGAGTCGCCTGCGGCTGTCGCCGGCGGGCTGGAGTTTCCTCGACTATGCCCGGCGCATCCTCGACCTGGTCGGCGAGGCGCGGGCCACCGTGGCCGGCGAGGAACCACAAGGCGCCTTTGCCCTGGGCTCGCTGGAGAGCACGGCGGCGGTGCGTATTCCGCAACTGCTGGCGGCCTATAACCAGCGCTATGCCAAGGTTGACCTGGACCTGTCCACCGGCCCGTCCGGGACCATGATCGATGGCGTGTTGTCCGGGCGCCTGGCGGCTGCGTTTGTCGATGGGCCGGTGTTGCATCCGGCGCTGGAGGGTGTGCCGGCGTTCGAGGAAGAGATGGTGCTGATCGCGCCGCTGCAGCATGGGCCTGTCCGGCGTGCGCGCGAGGTCAACGGCGAGAGCATTTATGCCTTTCGCGCCAACTGTTCCTACCGGCACCATTTCGAAAGCTGGTTTACCAAGGACGGCGCGGTGCCCGGCAAGATCCATGAGATGGAGTCCTACCACGGCATGCTCGCCTGCGTGAGCGCCGGGGCCGGCCTGGCGCTGATGCCCCGCAGCATGCTGGAAAGCATGCCGGGCTGCAGCACCGTGAGTGTCTGGCCGTTGACCGAGTCCATGCGTTATCTGCGAACCTGGCTGGTGTGGCGCCGAGGCACGGTGTCGCAAAGCCTGAGCATGTTCGTGCGCCTGCTCGAGGAGCAGGGCGTGGTCCGTGAAGAGAGCTGAGGCGCCTGTGGGAACGGTCCGGCGTGGCTTTGACATCAGGCAGTCAAGGGATTAACTTCGCGACTTTTTACCCGTCGCTCCAAACGGGCGCGGGCAGTTATGGTTAAGGAAGGGCACGATGACGGAAGAAATGGTACTGCAGGACGATTTGTTTCAGACGGACAAGCGACTCTCCCTCAAGCCCGTGACGGACTTCAGTGCCTTCCTGCTCCAGGCGTTTGCCGACGGGCCGTGCAAATGCCTGCGCTGTGTGGAAGCCGCGGGTGTGGAAACCGGCTATGCCTTCCAGCACAGCTTCGAACTGGGCAAGGTGGTCAACCGCCAGTTCGCCAGGACCACCCCAAGCGAAGTGCTCCTGGTGCTGAAGAAGGCCTGGCTGTCGTTCTTCAAGAGCGAACTGGAGGTTCCAGGTTTACTGGACTTGTCCAAGGTGCATGAGTTCGTGAAGCCGGAGTTGCACGTCCGGTTGCGCCCGCTGCTGCTGGCCTGTGGCCTGATCGTGGAGCAGGAAGGTGGATGGGTGTTGCAGGCGGTTGCCGAGTAACCCATAGGCAAGCGCCGCCGGCACGAAGATTAATGCTCACTTAACCTGCAACCGTTCAAGTAGCGTATCTTTTCCCGCAACCCTTCTTCATTGGCGTCCTCGATGTTCAGGTTTCAGCTGATCTTGACC
Organism: Pseudomonas sp. MWU12-2345; assembly: GCF_023242385.1. Classification (NCBI taxonomy): domain Bacteria; kingdom Pseudomonadati; phylum Pseudomonadota; class Gammaproteobacteria; order Pseudomonadales; family Pseudomonadaceae; genus Pseudomonas; species Pseudomonas sp. MWU12-2345. The sequence continues at coordinate 63,543 of NZ_JALLJA010000009.1, forward strand.
CTGGTGCTCAGCCTGATGCTGCCGATCTTCGGCAGCGTGGCCGCGGCCGCGTCTTTTGCTGAACCTTGCCCGATGCCGTTGATGAACCACGCCGGGTCGAAAATGACCGGCGCCCCCTGCTGTAATGATATGGAGCATGGTGCCGCGTCCAAGTCGCCCTGCAAATCCGGCGAGGAGTGCAAGATCGGTGGACTGGTCCAGGTCCTGACGATCAGCACCTTTACCCCTGTTCCGCCGCTCCCGCTTACCCTGCAGGCGCCCGCCGTGCTCCAGTCGGCGCCGGCCGATCTGTGGCGCCCTCCGCGTTACCTCTGATGCCTTGATCCGAATCCCCGCACGCCTGCACAAAGCGGCGTAGGGGCCATCGCGACCGCTATTTGCAGCGGACGCGTCGATCCTGCATTGGAGATGAAAGCATGTTCGCTTTCCTTCCCTCACACCGCGTATTGGCCGGTGTGATCGCTGTTGTCCTGGGCGCCAGCCCACTGGTGGCCGTCAGGGCCGAGCCGCTGAGTTTCGAGCGGGCCCAGCACCTGGCCGAAAACACCGCCCCCGAAAACCTTGCGCGCCTGGCGCAGGTCGAGTCGGCACAGTCCTCGGTCGGGCCCGCCGATGCGTTGCCCGATCCCAAGTTGATGCTGGGGATCCAGGACCTGCCGATCCAGGGTTCCGGGCGTTACTCCTTTGATGGCGACTCGATGACCGAGCGCCAGATCGGCCTGCGCCAGGAGGTGCCCAACAGCGACAAGCGCCTGGCCCGCAAGCAGCTTGCGCTGGCCAGCGTGGACGTCGCCGAAGCCGAGCGGCGGGCCTCGCTGCTGGAGGTCAAGCGGCAAACCGCGCTGGCCTGGCTGAATGTCTATTACGCCGAACTCAGCGTGAAAAACTTCGATCAGTTGGACCATCAGGTCGCGCTGTTGCGCAACACCACCCCGTCGCGTATCGCCGCCGGCACCGCGCAGGCAGGCGATCTGCTCCAGGCTGATCAAGAAGCCCTGGCCCTTGCCGACCGCCGTGACGAACTGGTACAGAACATCGCCATGGCCCGGGCCAAGCTGCGCCGCTGGATCGGGGCCGATGCCGATCAACCTCTGGTCGACGGGCCGCCGACCTGGGGTCCGATCCTGCCGCATACCCAGCACACCCTGGGGCGCCATCCGGACCTGCAGGCCGCCACGGCCCGGGTCAGCGAAGCCAATGCCGAACTGGCCGATGCCATCGCGCAGAAGAAGCCCGACTGGGGCGTCGAGCTGGTCTACGGTCACCGTGACCGACAGTTCGGCGGCGACATGGCGTCGCTGCAATTCACCTTCGACCTGCCGCTGTTCACCGGTTCCCGCCAAGGGCCGCGGATCAATGCGCGGCAGCATGAGGTCGAGCAGCGGGAGGCCGAACAGGAAGTCATGTTGCGTGAGCACAAGGCCGAGCTGGAAAGCGGCCTGGCCGAACTCGAACGCTTGAAGAAAGCCCTGGAGCGTTCGCAACAATCAGCGATTCCCCTGGCCGAGCGCCGCGCCGAGCTTTCATTGGCCTCCTACAAGGCCGGCAAGAGCCCGCTGAACGAAGTGATCGGCGCCCGTCGCGATCTGATCGAGGCACAGCTGCGCAGCGTCAGCCAACAGAATCAGTTCAGCCAACTGTCCGCCAGCCTGTACTACGCCTATGTCGAGGGCCTGAAATGAACAAGCTCACTTACTCGCTGTTGACCCTCACGCTGGCCGGACTCGGTGTTGCCGGTGGCTATTGGCTCGGCCACGGTGGGCCCCTGATGTCCGCTGCGGCCGATGGCGCAAAAAAGGAACGCCCGACCCTGTACTGGTTTGACCCGATGTACCCGACCCAGCACTTCAATGCACCGGGGAAGTCGCCGTTCATGGATATGCAACTGGTGCCCAAGTATGTCGATGGCGCCGAGGACACATCGTCCGTCAGCGTGTCGCCGCAACTGGCCCAGAACCTCGGCATGCGCACGGCCGCGGTGGTACGTGAACGCCTGCCCGGCGGTCTTGATGCCGTCGGTTCGCTGGGCTACAACCAGCGCGATATCGCCAATCTGCAAGCCCGTGCGGCGGGCTTTGTCGAGCGCGTCTATGACCGCGCGCCCGGTGATGTACTGCCGGCCGGCGCGCCCCTGGTGGATCTGTTGATACCCGAGTGGTCGGCCGCGCAACTGGAGTTCGTCGCGGTCCTTGCCAGCGGCGACAGCCGTTTGATCCAGGCCTCGCGCCAACGCCTGCAACTGCTCGGCATGCCCGAGGCAGTGATCGCCCAGGTGGCGAAGACCCGCACGGTGCGTCCGCTGCTGACCCTGACCACGCCGATTGCCGGTGAGCTGCAAAGCCTGGAGGTGCGCGCGGGCATGAGCGTATCCGCCGGGATGAGTCTGGCGCGGATCAACGGGCTGGGCAGCGTCTGGCTCGATAGCGCGATCCCGGAGGCGCAGGCGACCCTGGTCCAGGTGGGGGCCCCGGTGTCCGTGGCCTTGTCCGCTTATCCCGCACAGACCTTGACGGGAAAGGTGGTGGCGATATTACCGAGTGTCGATCCGCAGAACCGCACCCTGACGGTACGCAGCCAGTTGCCCAACCCGGACGGCAAGTTGCGTCCGGGCATGTTCGCCAGTGTGCGCCTCGCCGATCCCGATCCGACCCCGAGCCTGCTGGTGCCCAGCGAGGCGGTGATCCGCACGGGCAAGCGCACCCTGGTGATGCTGGCCGGGGATCAGGGCCGCTACAAACCGATGGAAATCCGTATCGGACGCGAGTCCGCCGGGCGTATCGAAGTGCTCGACGGTCTGAGCGAAGGCCAGAAAGTGGTGACCTCCGGGCAGTTCCTGCTCGACTCGGAAGCCAGCCTGCAAGGCATAGTTCCAACCGATGAAGCAATGGCTCCGATGGCACCAATGGAAGCGACGGACTCGATGGAGGGCAGGAAATGATCAAGCGCCTGATCCACTGGTCCATCGGTAATCGTTTCCTGATCCTGCTGGCGACTCTGTTTATTGTCGCCTGGGGTATCTGGTCGGTGCGCAACACGCCGCTCGATGCACTGCCGGACCTGTCCGACACCCAGGTAATCGTCCGTACCAGCTTTCCCGGACAAGCGCCGCAGATCGTCGAAAACCAGATCACCTATCCGCTGGCCAGTACCTTGCTGTCGGTCCCCGGGGCGAAGACCGTGCGCGGTTACTCGTTCTTCGGCGACTCCTTTGTCTATGTGATTTTCGAGGACGGTACCGACCTGTACTGGGCCCGTTCGCGGGTATTGGAATACCTCAACCAGGCCCAGGGTCGTTTGCCCCGGGGCGTCACCAGCACCCTCGGCCCGGACGCCACCGGTGTCGGCTGGATCTATCAGTACGCCCTGGTGGACCGCACCGGGCAGCATGACCTGGCGCAGTTGCGCGGGATCCAGGACTGGTTCCTCAAATACGAGCTCAAGACCGTGCCCAATGTGGCTGAGGTCGCCACCATCGGCGGCATGGTCAAGGAATACCAGGTGCTGCTCGACCCGCAGAAGATGGTGGCCTACGGCATCACCCAGCAGCAGGTGAACGAGGCGCTGAAGAGCGCCAACCAGGAAGCCGGCGGTTCGGTACTGGAACTGGCCGAGCGCGAATATATGGTGCGTGCCTCGGGCTACCTGAAGAGCCTGGAGGACTTTCGCAATATCCCGCTGAAAACCTCGGCGCAAGGCGTGCCGGTGTTGCTCGGCCAGGTGGCGACGATCCAGGTCGGCCCCGAGATGCGCCGTGGCATCGCCGAGCTGGACGGCGAAGGCGAGGCGGTCGGTGGCGTGGTGATCCTGCGTTCCGGCAAGAACGCCGATGAAACACTCCAGGCGGTGAAAGCCCGTATCGAAAGCTTGCGCGGCAGCCTGCCGCCCGGGGTAGAACTGATCACCACCTACGACCGTTCGCAGCTGATCGACCGGGCGGTGCACAACCTCAGCTTCAAACTGCTGGAAGAGTTCGGTGTGGTGGCGCTGGTCTGCCTGCTGTTCCTTTGGCACTGGCGCTCGTCCCTGGTGGCGATCATCACCCTGCCGTTGGGGGTGTTGATGGCCTTTATCGTGATGCGCATCGAGGGCGTCAACGCCAATATCATGTCCCTCGGCGGTATCGCCATTGCCATCGGCGCGATGGTCGATGCGGCGGTGGTGATGATCGAGAACGCCCATAAACATATCGAGGCCTGGCAACTGCGCCATCCCGGCCAGAAGCTGCAAGGCGAGGCCCATTGGCGGGTGATCGGCGAGGCGGCGGCGGAGGTCGGGCCGGCGCTGTTTTTCAGCCTGTTGATCATCACCTTGTCGTTCCTCCCGGTGTTTACCCTGGAGGCCCAGGAAGGGCGGTTGTTCGGGCCGCTGGCGTTTACCAAGTCCTATTCGATGGCGGCGGCGGCGGGATTGTCGGTGACCCTGGTGCCGGTGCTGATGGGCTACTGGATTCGCGGTCATATTCCCAGTGAGCAGCAGAACCCGCTTAATCGCTGGCTGATCGCGGCCTATCGTCCGCTGCTGGATGCGGTGCTGAAATGGCCGAAGTTGACCTTGGCGCTGGCGCTGATGATCTTCCTTTCCAGTCTCTGGCCCTTGAGCCAGTTGGGTGGGGAATTTATGCCGGCGCTGGATGAAGGCGACCTGTTGTACATGCCTTCGGCGTTGCCGGGATTACCGGCGAGCAAGGCCAGCGAGTTGCTGCAGCAGACCAATCGGATGATTCGCACGGTGCCGGAAGTCGAGCATGTCTTCGGCAAATCCGGGCGGGCGGAAAGCGCCACCGATCCGGCGCCATTGGAGATGTTCGAAACCACCATCAAGTTCAAACCCCGTGAGCAATGGCGCGCTGGCATGACCCCGGAAAAGCTGATCGAAGCGCTGGACCAGGCGGTCAAGGTGCCGGGGCTGTCGAACCTCTGGGTGCCGCCGATCCGCAACCGTATCGATATGCTCGCCACCGGCATCAAGAGCCCGATCGGGGTCAAGGTGGCCGGCACGTCGCTGGCCGATATAGATGAGGTCGCCCATCAGGTCGAAGCGGTCGCCAAGCAGGTGCCCGGGGTCAGTTCGGCCCTGGCGGAACGCTTGACCGGAGGCAGCTACCTCGACATTCGGATCAATCGCCTGGCGGCGGCCCGCTACGGGCTGAGCATTGCCGATGTGCAGGCGGTGGTGTCCGGTGCCGTGGGTGGCAGTACGGTGGGGGAGACGGTCGAGGGCGTGGCCCGTTATCCGATCAATCTGCGTTATCCGAGGGAATGGCGCGACAGCCCGCAGGTCTTGCAGCAATTGCCGATGCTCACCGCCAGTGGGCAGCAGATCACCCTCGGTGCGGTAGCGGATATCAGCGTGAGCGCGGGGCCGCCCATGCTGCGCAGCGAAAATGGCCGGCTGTCCGGTTGGGTCTATGTGGATGTCCGGGGCCGCGACCTGGCGTCGACCGCTCGTGACCTGCAGCAACAGGTGGCGCAGCAGGTGAAGCTCAAGGCCGGGATGACGGTGTCCTATTCCGGGCAGTACGAGTTCCTGGAGCGGGCCAATGCCCGTCTGATGTGGGTGGTGCCGGCCACCTTGCTGATCATTTTCGTGCTGCTGTACCTGACCTTCGGGCGTTTCAGTGAGGCGGGCCTGATCATGCTGACCTTGCCTTTTGCGCTGTCCGGCGGCGTCTGGTTGCTCTACCTGTTGGGCTTCAATCTGTCGGTGGCCACGGGAGTGGGGTTTATCGCCCTGGCCGGGGTGTCGGCGGAGTTTGGTGTGATCATGCTGCTGTATCTGAAGAATGCCTGGACGGCGCGTCTGGATGCCGGACGGGAGGAGAACGGCGATTTGCTGGAGGCCATCGGCGAGGGCGCGGTGTTGCGGGTCCGGCCCAAGGTGATGACGGTGGCGGTGATTGTCGCCGGTCTGCTGCCGATTCTCTGGGGCAGCGGTACCGGGTCCGAGGTGATGAAGCGGATTGCCGCGCCGATGGTTGGCGGCATGATCACCGCGCCGTTGTTGTCGATGCTGGTGCTGCCGGCGGCGTACTGGTTGATGAAGCGTCGGCGTTAGAGCGATGGACCGTGTCGCCTGCTTCGCGGGCAAGCTCCGCTCCCACATTGTCCGAGTCAAACACAAAACCTGTGTACGACCGCAGACCTGTGGGAGCGGAGCTTGCCCGCGAACGGCGCGACGGGGAGCCTCTGACACCACCGGAGCGCCGAAGCGGCCCCCAGGACTTTTGTTCCTCTTTACTGGCCTGGATCAAATGGCCGAAGCGCCGAATCCCTTAGCGTGCACCTTTCACGCTAGTCATGGATGATGCACCTATGCAAAACCTGGATCGACAACACGATATCCAACCCCTTTCCCAGGTGGACATGACCGTCCACCTCAACGGTCAACCCGTACCGGCCGCTGCCGGTGAGACCGTCCTCAGCGTGCTGCAATCGGTCGGCCTGCGACAACTGGCGCGCAACGATCATGGCGAGATCGCCGGAGCCTTCTGCGGCATGGGCGTTTGCCAGTGCTGCCTGGTCTCGATTGATGGCCGGCACAAGCGCCGGGCCTGCCAGACGCTGGTACGGCCCAGCATGCAGATCGAAACCGCTGTCAGCCGCTTCCCCGTGCTGGAGGTGCTATGAGCCGCCTGCCCGTGGTGATTGTCGGCGGAGGTCCGGCGGGCATGGCCGCCGCCGCCGAGCTGGCCCGGCACGCGGTACCCAGCGTGCTGTTCGAGGAAGCCTCGCGCCTGGGGGGCGTGGTCTATCGCGGACCGTTGCGCCGCGGCGTCGACCTCGGCTATCTGGGCACGCGCTACCGCCAAGTACTGGAGCGTCTGCACGGTGAGTTCGCGCGGTATTCCGACCGGGTCGATGTGCGCCTGGGCACGCGGATTCTCGGTGGTGAAGGCACGCGAACGCTGATGGCGCTGGATGCCGACGAGCACCTGCAGCAGATCGAGTATTCGCAACTGTTGCTGGCGGCCGGCTGCCATGAGCGCAACGTGCCGTTTCCCGGCTGGACCTTGCCCGGGGTCATGCTGCTCGGCGGTTTGCAGTTGCAGATCAAGAGCGGCGTGGTCAAGCCGTTGGGCGCCACGGTGATTACCGGTACCGGTCCCTTGTTGCCGTTGGTGGCCTGTCAGTTGCACGCGGCCGGGGTGCCGGTGGCGGGTGTCTATGAGGCCAGCGCCTTGGGCCGGATCGCCCGCGAAAGCCTGGCTCTGCTGAACAAGCCGCAGATGTTTCTCGACGGTTTGAGCATGCTCGCCTATCTGAAATTGCACGGCATCCCGTTTTACTACGGCTGGGGTGTGGTCGAAGCCCAGGGGCAGGAAGAGTTGACCAGCGTGACCCTGGCGCCGTATTCCAGCGATTGGCAGCCGGACCTCGCCCAGGCGCGGCGGGTCGAAGCGCAGACCCTGGCGGTCGGTTATGGTTTTGTCCCGCGCACCCAACTCAGTCAGCAGATGGGCTTGGCCCATGGCGTCGGCGAGGACGGCTGCCTGCGGCCCGAGAGCAACGTCTGGCAGCAGAGCAGCGAACCGACCATCCATCTGGCCGGCGATATGGGCGGGATTCGCGGCGGCGAGGCGGCGATGCTGGCCGGCAGGATTGCCGCCGTGTCGATCCTGATGCAACGCGATGTGCTCGACGCCGAGGGGGCCCTGGTCCTGCGCCAGATCTACCTGGACAAACTGACGAAAATCCGCAAGTTCCGCGCCGGTGTTGATCGCTACACCCGGCGCGGTACCCGGCAGATCGACTTGCCCCGCGCCGACACATTGATTTGCCGTTGCGAACACACGACTCGCGCCGAGATCGACCTTGCTCTGTCCCAGGGCGTCGAGGACATGGCTGGGCTGAAGATGCGTACGCGGGTCAGCATGGGTGATTGCCAGGGGCGCATGTGCGTCGGTTATTGCAGCGACCGCCTGCGGCAGGCCACCGGACGCGCCGATGTCGGCTGGCTGCGCCCGCGTTTTCCCATCGAGCCAATTCCCTTTTCCGCCTTCGAGAGCCTGGGTAAGGACGCCTGAACCATGAACAGAACCTATGATGTGGTGATTGCCGGTGGCGGCGTGATCGGTGCTTCCTGTGCCTACCACCTGTCCCGGCGCCAGAACCTGCGGATCGCCCTGATCGACGCCAAGCGTCCCGGCAATGCGACCCGCGCTTCGGCCGGCGGCCTGTGGGCCATCGGCGAGTCGGTGGGGCTGGGCTGCGGGGTGATCTTCTTCCGCATGATGTCGGCCCAGCGTCGCCAGGCCCATGGTGCGGCGGTGGCGGTGGACGCAAGTACCCCGCATATCCTGCCGCCGGCATTCTTCGAGTTCGCCTTGCAATCCAACGCGCTCTATCCGCAGTTGCACCGTGAACTGATCGAACGCCATGGCATGGACTTCAAGTTTGAACGCACCGGCTTGAAATACGTGATCTATGACGATGAGGACCGGCAGTATGCCGAGCATATCGTTTCACGCATTCCGCACCTGGCGGACCAGCTGCGCTGGCTGGATCGTGAAGCACTGCGCGAAGCGGAACCGGCGGTAAGCCATGAGGCGCAGGGGGCGCTGGAGTTTCTCTGCGATCACCAGGTCAGCCCGTTCCGCCTGGCCGATGCCTACACCGAGGCCGCGCGGCAGAATGGCGTGGACCTCTACTTCAACACCAATGTCATCGGCGTTCTGCATCAGGGCGACCGGGTCAGCGGCGTGCGCACCGCCGAGCAGGGCACCTTCCATTGCGGCACATTGATCAATGCCGCCGGGGCCTGGGCCGCCGAGCTCGGCGAGCAGGCCACCGGGATCAGGCTGCCGGTCAAGCCGGTGAAGGGGCAGATCCTCCTGACCGAGCGCATGCCCAAGCTGCTGGAGGGCTGCCTGACCACCAGCGATTGTTATATGGCGCAAAAGGACAACGGTGAAATCCTGATCGGCAGCACCACCGAGGACAAGGGCTTCGATGTCAGTACGACCTTTGCGGAAGTCGCCGGCCTGGTCCAGGGGGCCATTCGCTGTGTGCCGCAACTCAAGGACATCAATCTCAAGCGCTGCTGGGCCGGCCTGCGTCCGGGCTCGCCTGACGAACTACCGATACTTGGGCCGATGGCGGGTGTCGGGGGTTATCTCAATGCCTGCGGACATTTCCGTACCGGTATCCTGACGTCGGCAATCACCGGTGTGATGCTGGAGCGGCTGGTCCATCAGGAGCCGCTGCCCCTGGATATCACGCCGTTCCTGGCGGATCGCTTCGAGGTGGGCTTGCTCAAAGGCGTCGGATAGCGGTATCTATCCAGGTGTTTCGCTGGCTCACGCATTGAGCCGCACCCGAGTGGATACCCGCATGGACTATTTCGCTGCTCTCACGGCCTTTGTCGAGGCCGCCCAGGCCAACAATTTTTCCCGGGCGGCCGAGAAGCTTTCGATCAAGGCCTCGACCGTCTCGCGTTATATCAAGGACCTGGAGCAGGACCTGGGCATCGCCCTGTTCAATCGTTCCACCCGTACCCTGCGCCTGACCGAGGGCGGCGAAACCTTTCTGCATCACGCCTTGCGGGTACTCGCCGAACTGGATCAGGCCAGGGCCGCGACCTCGGCCCTCAACCAGCAACCCCGGGGGCTGCTCAAGCTCAACCTGCCACCGGCCTTTGCCCGGCATCATGTGTTGCCGCTGCTGGGCGACTTTGCCGAGTGCTTTCCGCAAATCCGCCTGGAGCTGACCCTGGAAGACAGTCACGTCAACCTGATCAGTGCCGGTGTCGACCTGGCCCTGCGGGTCGGAGTGCTGCCGGACTCGTCGCTCAAGGCGCGCAAGCTGGCGGCCGAGCACACGCTGCTGTGCGTCAGCCCCGAGTACGCCCGGCAGCATTCGCCGCCACGCTCGCCGCAAGCGCTGGCGGAGTGTGCTGCGATACTGAATGGCAACCTGCCTGACGAGGTGTTTTTCGTTGCGCGGCAGTCCCCCGGTGCCCAGGCCGAGCGCGTTGCAATCAAGGGCCATCTGCGGATCAACGATCTGGATGCGCAACTGCTGGCGGTGCGCCAGGGGTTGGGCATGGCGTTGTTGCCGGACTGGCTGGTGGCCGATCTGCTCAGGCGAGGCGAACTGGTGCACTGGCTGCCCGATTGGCAGGCCCAGGCCACACAGATCGCCGCATCACTCTGGTTTGTCTATCCGCCCAAGCGCACCGTCTCGTCGAAGGTGCGCAGTTTTATCGACTTCATGCTCGAACGTATCGGCACGCCACCTTATTGGCAGCCCTGATTCAGCTCAACTGAAGCGAATGTCCAGGGCGCGCAGGTAGGTCTGCAGGCCGGCATCCTGGATCGGAATCAGGAAGGCTTCGCGGTCCGACTCGTTGTAGTGCGCATGCCAATAGCCCGGCGGCGTCACGAACGCCAGTCCGGGCGCCCAGTCGACCCGGGTCGGGTTGCGGATCTGGCCGTGTTCATCGACCTCGGTGCCGACCAGGCTGTAGCAGCCGGGCGGGCAGTCGATGATGAAGTCCAGGGCGATCGACTGGTGACGATGGGGTTTCTGCACCGAGCCCGGCGGCAGGATGCCGTACATCGCCCAGAGCACATGGGTCACGGTGCGAGTCTGGGGGAAGTGCCGATTGCCCAGCAGGATGCTGATCCGGCTGCGGTCCTGGGCGCGTGGGTCGTCGGCGGCTTCGCGCAGCTTGGCATTGGCGGTCTGCGCCGGGTACAGGGTGGCACTGAAGCGGTCCTGCTGGCTGCTGACACCGAGGTAACGCAGCAGCGGTTCGTCGTGCACGTAGTAGAAGCGGCTGTCCTCGCCGGCGGCCAGTTCGACCGCCTGGCGGCCGGGCAGGGCGATAAAGCAGCCCTTGTCCCACTCGAAGCGGGCCTCGCCCTGTACCAGGCGGCCATGCCCGGCAATCACATAAAGCACCTGGGACGTGGCGTTGGGTTGCAGTGTCAGCGAATCGCCGGCATTCAAGCGGATAAAGTTCGCGCACAGCCCGGGACCGGTGGCCGGGCCTTCGCAGCCGAGGGCCTCGCTCAGGTCCAATGGCACCAGCCGCGACGGCCCGCTGTTGTAGAGCGAGGCGGGAAAGTCCTGATAGGGGATGCGCGAGATCAATCCGGCGCTGATCGGGTTGGCGGCCTTGCTGTACTCGAAGTACTCGGCGTCCTGTTCGCAGGCGGGCAGTTCGGTGCTGGCGATCATCGGCTGTTGAAGGTTCATGCTCGGGCCTCTCGACGTTGTGGTTATGGGGCGCAGAGCACTCACTATACGAAGCGCATCGCCGTGGGTTAAAGCCTCAACGGGAATAGCAGTTATGCGCAAAAAGGCAGCGGGGCGATGCCGCCGCCCTGCAAGCTCGTCCGTCGCCTCTACAGGGCGAACGCCGCCCGTGACGTTGACGTGATTGTGGCGATTGTGGTCTACGCTGGCAGTGTCGCGCAGCCAACAGTAAAAGGAGATCCCCATGGGCAGTCCCCAGGTGTGCAGCGGCGCCACCCTGCAATGCAGCTTTGGCGCCGCGCCCGGCATGCTGAACGTGCTGCCGATCAACCGGGCCCTGACCAGCAGCATGCCCGCCGCCAATATCATGGATTACATCCCGCTGGTGAATATCGGCACTTTTGCCGTGTGCCAGAGCATCGCCAATCCGATGGTGGCCGCCGCGACCGCCGCCGCCCTTGGCGTCCTGACACCCATGCCGTGTATCCCGGCCACCGCCGCGCCCTGGATTCCCGGCGGCCCGCCGACCCTGCTGCTGGGCAATATGCCAGCCCTGGACGCCAACAGCTGCGTGATGTGCATGTGGGGCGGGGTGATCAAGATCGTCGTGCCTGGCCAGGTGCAGATGCTGATTCCCTGAGGCTCAGGCTTCCTCCGGACCTTCACGCCGCAACCACCACCAGCGCCAGCGCGAGATCGGTTTGCCCTCGGCATCCAGGGGGCGGCCATCCTCGGCATAGGGCTGTCCAGCATCGAGCAACTGGCCATTGAGATAACGGCTGCTCAGGGCGATTTGTCCGTTCTGATGAAAGCGCTGGTACAGGCCGTCGCGCACGCCGTCGCGGTTGTGCTCGACGTCCGCCACGCTGCCATCGGCAAAGTAGTTGGTCGCCTCGCCATGCAGCAGCCCGTTGCGATAACCCGCCTTGCGCTGCAAGCCGCCTTCCGGGCTGAAGAAACTGGCAATGCCGTGGGTTTTTCCGGCCACATAGGGCACCTGCGCCGAGACCTTGCCGTTGGGGTGATAGAGCGTCGACAACCCTTGCAACTTGCCCTGGCTGTAGCTCAGGTTGGCTTGGGGACGCCCGGACTCCTCGATCTTCAGCGGACCTTCGAGCTGATCGTCCAGAAGGCGCCCGGTGAGATGGCTGTCGCCGCGTATCAGATCCAGTTTGGTCGACTCACTCATGTGCGCTCCTCAATTGACCTTCACCAGGCCGCCCTTGATGGTCAGCATGCCGCCGCCGTCCACGGTCTGCTCGGCGCCACCCTTGTTCATCAGGCTGACGCCGGCATCATTGGTCAGGGTGGTCCCGGCCTTGTTCTCCAGCGACGTGCCGGCCTGGTTGCTCAGGGAGGTGCCGGCCTTCTGGCTGATGGAAGTCGCGGCCTGGGCTGCCAGGTCGGCATCGCTCTTGATGGCGAAACTGCCGCCGCTCTGCAGGGTCAGGGTGCCGGTCACCTTGATTGTCAGGTTGCCGTCTACGGTCAGGTTGTAGTTGCCGGTGACCTTGTGCTCGTAATTGCCGCCGGTGCTATGGGTCTGGTCGGTACCGACCTTCACCGTGCGGCTGTCCTTGACATCGAGAGTATCGCTGCCGGTCTGGATGGTAACGCTGCGCTTGCCCTTTTCCAGGGTCACGGTTTCGTCGCCCTCCTTTACCGTGCGGGTACGGGCGTTCTGTACGGTGAGGGTTTCATCGTGGCCGACGGTGGCGGTGGTGTCGTTGAGCACATTGATCTTGAAGTCCTTCTGCGCCTGTAAGAACACCTCCTCGGCATCCTTCTTGTCCTCGAAGCGCAGCTCGTTGAAGCCGCCACCGCCCTTGGATGATTGGGTCTTGATCCCGGACTGGGTCTGGTTGGCCGGCAGCGCGTAGGGCAGGGCATTGTCGCCGTTGTAGACACAGCCGGTGACCAGCGGCCGGTCCGGGTCACCGTCGATAAAGGTGACGATCACTTCCTGGCCGATCCGCGGCACGAACTGCATGCCGAAGCCCTTGCCACTCCAGGGCAGCACCACGCGGACCCAGCAGGAGCTGGTCTCATCGTTCTTGCCGTCGCGGTCCCAGGGAAACTGCAGCTTGATCCGACCGTATTCGTCGGTCCAGATTTCTTCGCCGGACTTGCCCACCACCAAGGCGGTTTGTGTGTGCATGCGCGGTTTTGGCGTGTCGCGCATCGGGCGAAAGGGCGTGGCCTTGGGAATCGCCTCGAAGCGATTGCGGTAGTGCTCGTGATTGGCTTCGTGGGTCACCGAGGTCACCAGCCAATCGATATTCAAGCGGGTGTCGTCATGACCGGTGAGGGTGAACCAGTGCCCTGGCACCAGCCAGCGACAATCGCTTTCGCCGACAAAGCGTTTTTCCTGGCTGCGCAGGGCGTCCACCCGCTGCTTGGTCAGGGTATCGCCTCGCGCCTTGGCCGTGTAGCCGCCGGGATGTTCATAGACCGAGCGCGGCCCGGCAACGGCTTCGGCCTGGCCGTAGAGCGAGGTAGTGGGGGTGGTGAACGCGTAGTCGGTGGTCTTGTAGGTCCCGGAGACGGCTTGTAGGCAGAGTTGCCCGGAGCGGATACCGTGCAGTTCTCGTTCGCCCATTCTTTGACCTAGATAGGGCACTTTCGGGCCGTTTGGAATCGGCGGGAAGGCGTCATTGCTGTCTGCCAGCACCAGCGTGTGCTTACCGTCCTCGTGGGTGAAAAACCAGAAGATGCCTTCTTCTTCCAGCAGGCGCGAGACAAAGGCGAAGTCGCTCTCGCCGTACTGGATGCAGTATTCACGGGGGGTGTAGCTGCCGCTCAGCGAGAGTTTGAAATCGCTGAAGGCGTGGGCCTTGAAGATCGTGGTGACGATATCCGAGGTGCTGAGATTCTGGAACACGCGGTTGTTGCTGGCCAGGGTCAGCCACCAGAGCCAGGGCCGCAGCACCAACTGGTAGCGCTCGGCGCTGGCATCGGCGGGAAGCTGGCGGATTTCGGCGACCAGGGCGTCGAGGGGACGCAGTTGGACATCATTGTGGAAGGTGCTGGTAACGTGGGTGGCGATGGCGGTGGACAGGGTGAGGGGGGGGCCGTCGTTGAGGCCGAGCAGGTTGTGCTGGCCGAGCAGGTTAAGTGCCTCCTCACCGGAAATGGACTCAGGGTAAAGTGCGGCTAATGATGTGGCCGTCAGGGATAGACTGGTGTTGGCATCGATGGTGCGTGGCATCGAGTGACCTCAGTGGAATGACAGAACGGTGTTGCCAGTGCATTTAACGCTGTCCAGCGTTCTCTCTTCTTGGACTGAGTGAAAGGCTTAAGCGACTATGAGTCCTTTGTTTATATATATCCTGACCCCGTCCAATGGTGCGTTTCCGACGGTCATTGCTTCAAGCAGTTTTTCCCATTGCTTGGCGCTTAAAAATGAATATTGCTTGCTCTCTTCGATGTCAAATTCCGTGTATCCGGCGATCAGGTTGTCTCCGGAAAGTAGTTCGGCGCGTCTTACGTAGTGGTCGGCAATGGATTTTTGATATCCTTTGGAGTTTGGGTAGTCGGCGACGCAATAGTAGACGTAATCAGGGGCCGAGAAGGGAACGAATTGAGTGGCCTGTGTGCATTGCCACTTTCCCATCTGAGTTTTGCTCCGTATAACAATGTCGGTGATCAGAGCGTTCGCAAGAGTTCTTTCTTTACGGGTTTTGGCAAGCCATTTGTTTAAGGCTTTGAAAAAGCCAGCCGTATTCAGATCCCTGACCTCATCGTTAAACGTACGAGCATCGGTTGGAAGTAGGAACGAACTGACAACGACCGTGTGGTCCGCATTGTAACGTTGCGTGGCTCGTTGTTGGGCTACCTCGGTTGTCTTTGCAACATGTCTTTGAGAAAAGCGCTCGCTGAGATATGGGTAGGTGGCATCTGCCTTTGGGGCTTCGAAGCTGATGACTGTGGCGGCTTGCGGCTGAATAACTTCAAATAACACAATGACCGCCATAAGCTTCTGGACCTTGGAGGCGGGAGCGGGGGGAGTACCTACACCTACGTGCATTAGGAAATTTACCCCGGCAGTTGTTGGCAAGGCTCCGAGGGTTGTTATGTTGGTGTGGGGCGGGATGACAACCAATATGTCCTTGATTTGCCCTTCTGCCTCAATGATTTTTTGATTGAGCAGTTTTTGTTTTTTTGAATAGTAATCATCTTTCGCTACAGATTTTAGATAGGTAATGTCTACCCGCTGTGCGACGAGGTTGTTGGATATTTTATTCAATAATGTCATTTGTCGTCTCCGTCTTGTTTCTGTGAGCTGATCGGCTGGTAGAGGGGCGATTTTATCCGAGTGCCCATTCAGCAAGCTTTCCAGTCACCTGTGTCATCAATACATTTTCGATGTCCCTGGCACCTGCTACGCTGCATTTGGCGAGCACCGCTTTAACGATTCCGGCATCGAACTCGAATGGTTTTCCGGTTGCCGCCTTGTACCGCTCACGCAACTTTTCTAACTTCGCCAGAACAATCCCTTCCAATGTCACCTCATCCAGTGCTCGATAAGGCACCACCGTCATCCGCGCCAGAAACGCCGGTCTGAAGGCTTGTAGCAACACCTTGCGCAGATGCTCGTTAAAAACATCGGTGCTCAATTGCGAGACGGGTGTGTCAAGAATCAACTCCGCGCCGACATTGCTGGTCGCCAGCATCACGGTGTTCTTGAAGTCCACCACCAAACCGGTGCCGTCCTCCATCACGCCCTTGTCGAACACGTTGTAGAACGCCTCCAGCACATCCGGGTGGGCCTTTTCGATTTCATCCAGCAACACCACCGAATACGGCTTGCGCCGTACCGCTTCGGTCAGCACGCCGCCACTGCCATAGCCGACGTAGCCAGGCGGGGCGCCTTTGAGTTGGCTGACGGTATGGGCTTCCTGGTATTCCGAGAGGTTGATGCTGATCAGGTTGCGTTCGCCGCCATACAGGGCATCGGCCAGGGCATAGGCGGTTTCGGTTTTGCCGACGCCCGTGGGGCCGAGCAGCAGGAACACGCCGACCGGTTTTTGCGGGTCGGTCAACCCGGCACGATAGGCTTGCAAGCGTTGGGCGATGGTCCCCAGCGCCGTGGTCTGGCCCATCACCCGCAGGCCCATGCGCTGGCCGAGGGTACGCACGGCATGGGCTTCGTCGGCGAGCATCTTGCCCACTGGAATCCCGGTCCAGCCGGCGATCACCGCAGCCACGGTTTTTGAATCGACCTGTTCCGGTACCAGCGGATCATCCTGGCGAATGGCATCGAGCCCGGCCTCCAGTCGAACCAACTCGGCGGCCAGGGTGTCGATGCGGCCATCGGTGTCTTCATCGGACTTGCCGCTCTCCACACGGTCGCTCAACATCAGCAGCTCACGGCGTTTTTCCAACAGTTCACGCACCGCCTCGCGCTCTTCGCCCCATCGGGTTTCCAGTTCGCGTATGGCTTGCAGATTGCCGATGGATTCACTCTCCAGCGCGGTGATGCGCTCACGATGATCCAGCCCGGTGGCCTGTTCACGGCGCAGGCGGTCGACTTCTTCCTTCAGGCTCTGCTGACGATGACGCAGGCTTTCCAGCGGCGGCGGTACATCGTGCTGGCCGAGGGCGACCCGGGCGCAGGCGGTGTCGAGAATGCTAATGGCCTTGTCCGGCAACTGTCGCCCGGAGATATAACGGTGGGACAGCTTCACCGCATCATGAATCGCCGCATCCAGCACCTGCACGCCATGGTGCTGTTCCAGCTTGGCGGCCACGCCCCGGAGCATTTCCACGGCGGTGGTTTCGTCCGGTTCTTCCACCTGCACCAGCTGGAAACGCCGGGCCAGGGCCGGGTCTTTCTCGAAGTATTTCTTGTATTCCATCCAGGTGGTGGCAGCCAGGGTGCGCAATTCGCCCCGGGCCAGCGCCGGCTTGAGCAGGTTGGCCGCGTCGCTGCCGCCTTCCGCGCCGCCCGCGCCGATCAGGGTATGGGCCTCGTCGATGAACAGGATGATCGGTTTGTCGGCACTGCGCACCGCGTCGATCACGCCCTTGAGACGCTGCTCGAATTCGCCCTTGACTCCGGCCCCGGCCTGCAACAAACCCAGGTCCAGTACCCGCAGGCTGACTTCCTGCAACGATGGAGGTACATCCCCGGCGGCAATCCGCAGGGCCAGTCCTTCGACCACCGCCGTCTTGCCGACACCCGGCGCGCCCACCAGAATCGGGTTGTTCTGCCGACGACGCAGCAGAATATCGATGCACTGGCGGATCTCCCCATCACGGCCAACGATGGGATCGATGCGTCCGGCATGGGCATCGGCGGTCAGGTCCTGGGTGTATTGGTCCAGAACCGAGTCCTGCGCTGTGTTTCGGGCAGCGGGTTTTTCCAGCGTCGTCGCCGAGCGTTTCGGCCCGGTATGTTCGCGGGAGTTTTCCGTCCACTCCAGCAAATGGCTGCGCAATGCATCCCGAGGAATCTTCAGCAGCGACGAAGCACTATTGAGTAGCAGGCTGCGTCGCTCATCGCGGTCAAGCAGCGCCAGCAGCAGTAAACCGGAACGAATGCTCTCGAGCCCGAGCACGCTGGCCTGGACCACCGCATCCTCCAGCAAGCCGATGGTCTGTGCCGACAGTGATGGCGTGCGGGTGCTGCCGGACTTGAACAGTTCCAGCGCCTTGTTGATCTCCGCCGACAAGGCATCTCGCTCCAGCCCGAAACGCGGTAGCAACCAGGCAAAATCACCGCCTTCGATTTCCAGCAGCTCGAGCAACAGGTGCTCGATTTCCACATAGTGATGACCCCGTTGCAGGCAGCGCTGGGCGGCCTTTTCCAGGGCACGACGGTTGTCGGCGTTGAGGCGTCCGATCAGGCTGCCCAGTTCCATGTTCAAGCGATCTCCAGTTGGCGCAAACGGGTTTCGATCCGTTGTACATGGTCAGTGGGCTGCTGCTGCAGGCCGCCGTTCCAACTCAGTTGTGGCGGTGCGGCGCTGTCGAGGATCATCGGCGAGGCACCTCGTATCAGCAGGGCCAGCGTGCAATCCAGGTCGGGGCCGAAGTACAGGGCGGCGAGTGCGGCCAGGGCCGCATGGGCGCCGCCGTCCGGGAGAAAGCGCACGACCTGGCTGCCAGGCAGGGGACCGAGGGTCAGGCGAATGCCGGCATGTTCATCCCAGACCCGCGTTCCCGCCACGGCATCGCGGCCAAGCGTCAGATTGGGGCCACCGGCAAGCATGCAACTGCGACTGGCCTGGGGGATATCCCGCCAGGCGCCGATATAAGCCTCGACCGTTACCGGTATATTGAAATGCTGGCGTACCACTGCCGCAAACCCTGCCAATGAACGACGCCCGCCGGCAAACAGTGCAGTGCGCGCCAATACCGCGGCATCCGGCAGGGCCCCACGATCATGCAGGGCCTTGGGCAGTAATCCGCTCAGTGCGCGCAACTGGTTGTGTACCGGCGTCGCGGTGGGCGACGAAAAACCCACGGCGATCCGGTGTTTGCGCATCACCCGATACAGCAGGCTGATCAGCCGGTGCTGGAACAGGTTGAGGAATTCGGCGGGGGCGTGGTCCTTCTGCCTTGCTCGCTGTTGCAGCCATTCCTGATCGGCGTAAGGCAGCGGCCCATCGGGGCCGCCGAGGCCGAACACCGGCGTGGTCAGTACCGGTTGCTGGCCTTCGGTTTCCCTCAGGCTTTGCACTTCACTGCTGGGGAACAGCGGCGTCAGCGGTCCGCGCAGACGCACTGCCTCGGCTTGGGGCGCGGTGCCGGTGCCCAGCGGTACGGCCTGTGGATGTTCACATTCCAGCAGCAATAACGCCTGTAACAATTCGAAAGCCTGCGGGTCATCCCGCAGTTGCCGACTCAGAGGGACAGTGGCTGGCCGGGTTGGGGTTGCCATGTCTTGACCTCCTTGTCGGACTGGACCAGCACCGTTCGCACAAAGCGATTGGCGGTGGCATAGAGTGAAAAGAACTGTGCCAGCACTGCGGAAAACAGCACCGCGCTATTACCGACAAAGCGTTGCGGATCGAGTTGCACGCGTACTTCCAATCCATTGCGCCAGCCGCGCCAGGCATCCTCGCCGACATGGGCGACCACTCGCTCGCAGGTCAGCCCCAGCAAACCTTCGACCTGCCGGCGGGCATTCGCCTCGTCGCGCAGGTTGTGCAGTTCGAGGATTTCCTTGAGGGCGTCCAGCGCCTGGGGGCCTTCCACCAGCGACAGGTGATTGAGGGTCAGTTGCGACACCAGCTTCCAACGTGACTCACCGCCCAGATGCGGCAGGCTCTGCGGAGTTGGCGGGTTGCGCAGGCGCGCCCAGGCTACCGGTCCCGGGCGCTCGAAGCCCAGTGCCGTGCCGGCTCCGAGGCTTTGTGCCAGATGTCGGTTGGTGCACAGCAGTTCGGCGGTGACGCTGTAGTCCGGCGCCTCCTCGCGAGGCTTGAACTGGGTGTCCACCAGACTCAGCATCAGGTCGCTGCCCAGCCGATTGGGGGTCAGGCCGCTGATGCGCCGGGCATGCCAGTACAGGCGGCTTTCACCCAGCGCGTGCTGGCTGCCGTAGTAGGCCGGGACCTTCAGCACGCCATGCGGGGTCATGGCGCGCAGGCCTCGGATGCTGTGGATTTCGACACTGTTTTCCCGATGACTGTCGGCGATCAAACGGTGTTCGCTGCGGGTGCCGTCTGGGCGCAGGGGTTCGGAGGTGCGCGGGAACAGGTTGAGCACTGGACTGCAGCCCAGCACGATATCGCTGGCTTGCAGATGCAGGCGACTGCCGGGCGTGTGATCGAATACCAGGTACAGGTAGAGTATTTCGCTATCGTCCCGTCCCCCGCCGAAGGGCACGTCGAAGAAGCTGAATTTGTCCGGAAAGGCAAAGTATTCGGCCAGCAGGCGCAGGCCCGGATGGACGCCATCCTCTTCCGGCAGCAAGGCTTCGTTGTTGGCGAAACCGACGATCTGTGGCAAGCCGACGAGGGGGCGTGGCGGGGTGCCGGGTGGGCCAGCCAGTATCTGGGTGGTGTGGGCACCGAGCAGGTCATACAGCCGGGCGTTGACCACGGGCGAGGCGGCCAGGTGCAGGCGCAGCCGCTGTGCCTGCAACTCCGACCAGAGGGTTTTCCCCTGGCAGCGAAAGCTCAGGCGCAGGGCCGAGCGCGCCTGATTCACCCCGGTCAGGGCTTGGGTCTCATCGCTGTCGAGCAGCAGTACCTCGGTGATTTCCAGCGGCCACAGATTGACCTCGGCGGTACTGCGAAAATGGATGCTTTCACCCTTCTGGGTGGTGACAAACAGCGGCGTGTCCCGGGGCAGGCGATAACCGGCCGCCAGGTTGCCCTTGCTCGGGTCCGGCTGGAACTGGACGATGGCGCAGGAGGGCAGGGGCCGCACCGCCAGGGGATAGAGTTGCTCGAGCAGGGCGTCGCTGAATTCCGCGTAGTCATCGTCCAGCCGTCGTTGCAGGCGCGCGGCCAGCAGGGCGAAGCCTTCCAGCAGGCGCTCGACATGCGGGTCGGGGCATTCGCCGGGCGACAGTTCCAGGCGTCGGGCCACCTTGGGGTACTGCTGCGCGAAGATACCGCCGGCATGCCGCAGCCAGGTCAGTTCCCGCTGGTAGTAGTCAAGCAGTTCGGCGTCAATCGAGTCGCTCATGGCTGACCTCCAGGCCCTGGCGGGTTTTCTCGATGACAAAGGCCACCGGCCAATGTTGATGACCACTGCGCAGGGCGCCATGCAGGACAATATTCAACTGCTGGGGTTGACCTTCCACCGGCTGCACATCGACTGCATCCAGTGCCAGGCGGGGTTCGAAGTGCTCCACGGCCAGGCGGATTTCCCGGGCCAGCCTGCGGCGGTCATCGCTGCGCTGGCCCTGCAGCGCGGTCCAGTCGGCGATACCGTAGTCGAGAATGCTGGGCGGCGAGGTCATGGCCTCGCGCGCCCGGCGGGTGTTGAACAGCCGCAGCAATTCGCTGCGCACCGAGTCGACCAGGGCTTGACGGTCGTACGCCTCCACGAACGATGCCTGGTCTTCGTGGGAAGCCAGGCGCTCGAACAGGGGCGGAAGAATGCCGGTCGCTGACATGACCGCCCGGCTCCCTTACTTGACCAGCTTGTTGGCAGCCATGTCCCAGGTCGAGGCGGCGGTGCCTTCCTTGGTGCCGTCGTCTTTCTGGGCGGTGAGTTCCCATTTGATCTTGGTGAAGTTCAGCGAGATGGTTTCCACCGGTTTGCCGCCGGCGCCGCCACTGACACTGACGTTGGACAGCACCACGTTGGTCAGGGTGTAGATGATGAAGGGCAGCAACTGCCCGCTGCCCTCTGAGGCGTTACGGCCGATGGTGATCTTGGCTTCCGGGATAGGTTTGCCGGCGCAGCAGTATTCATTGAGCGACGGGGTCGAGGTGTCGACGAACTTGGTCAGGGTGAACTCGCCGATATGCGGCTTGCCCGAAGTCCGTTCCGAGTTGCTGACGTCGTTGGTCACTTGCATTGCCACATTGTGGCTGTAGGACATGATCTCGATCTTGTCCTTGTAACCCTCGAGCAGGCTGTCGCCTTTGATGTCGCCGCCGAGGTCGAGAATGATTGCATCCATCGCCTGAAACTCCAGAAAGTGTTCGCACTAGAAGGAAGGGAAAACCCCGCCGGCCAACGGGCCGGCGGGCACAGGCTCAGGCTGCAACCGGCGGTGGCAGGCTGGCGACCAGGCGGATCGAGGCGGTCAGTTCTTCCAGCTGGAAGTGCGGCCGCAGGAACACCGTGGCGCGGTATGCGCCGGGCTTTCCGGCGATTTCCGTCACGTCGACCCGGGCTTCGCGCAACGGGTATTGCGCCTTGATTTCCTGGGGCGCGTTGTCGTTGATCAGCACGTAGTCGGCGATCCAGTTGTTGAGGTAGGTCTGCACGTTGTCGCGGGTCATGAAGCTGCCGACCTTGTCGCGCATGATCACTTTCAGGTAGTGAGCGAAGCGCGACGCCGCCAGCACGTAGGGCAGCATCGCCGAGATCCGCGCGTTGGCATTGGCCTCATTGGTGTTGTACAGCCTGGACTTGTTGGTGGTCTGGCCGCCGAAGAACACCGCCACGTCGCTGTTCTTCTTGTGGCACAGGGCGATAAACCCGAGGTCGTTGAGCTCTTTTTCGCGACGGTCGGTGATCGCCACTTCGGTCGGGCACTTGAGCGACAGGTCGCCGGAACTGGTGCGGAAGGTATGAGCCGGCAGCCCTTCCACCGCGCCACCGCCTTCGGCGCCACGGATGGCCGCGCACCAACCGTACTTGGCGAACGCTTGGGTGATGCGCTGGGACAAGGCCCAGGCGGCATTGCCCCAGAGGTACTTGCTGTGGTCGGAGCCGTTTACATCTTCGACGTAGTTGATACCTTCCACTGGCTTGGTGTCCGGGCCGTAGGGCAGGCGCAGCAGGGTGTGCGGCAGCACCAGGGAGACATAACGCGAGTCTTCGCTTTCGCGGAAGGAGCGCCACTTGATCAGTTCCTGGCTCTCGAAGATTTTCGACAGATCACGGGGCACGGCCAGTTCGGTGAAGCTGGTCATGTCGAACAGTTTCGGGCTGGCGGCGGCGATGAACGGCGCGTGGGCCGCGGCGGCGACATTCGAGAGTTTCTCCAGCAGACCGATGTCCTGCGGATGGCGACCGAAGGTGTAGTCCCCCACCAGCAGGCTGTAGGGGTGCCCGCCCAGGGTGCCGTATTCGTCTTCATAGATCTTCTTGAACAGTGCGCTCTGATCAAAATCGACGGCTTTTTCCAGGTCGTTCTGCAGTTCCTTCTGGCTGACATTGAGCAACCGCAGCTTCAACCGTGAACTGGTCTCGGTGTTCTGCACCAGCATGTGCAGGCCGCGCCAGGAGGCTTCGAGGGCCTGCATGTCCGGGTGGTGATAGATTTCGTTGAGCTGGGCGCTGATCAGCTTGTCGATCTGGCTGATGCGATCGTTGATCATCGCCACGGTGTCTTTGTCGATCGCCATGTCCTTGTCGAGGACTTGGGTGGCGAACTCCGCGAGCATGTCACGGGCATATTCCTGCTGGCTGTCGTCGTGGGCCATGCGCCCATCGGCAATGATCTTGTCCAGCAGGGACAGGGTCTGGGTATTGCTCTCGCTGCTTGAACCTTCGGTACTGGCGGAACTGGGCATGACAAATCCTCCGAGAATGGATAGGCGATCAGGCTTGCGGTTCTTCGGCAGGGGCGGCGGTGTCCTTGTCTGCGGCTGGGGCATCCTGCACGCGGGCGGACGACTTGATCTCCTGCAAGCCTTCGGTGTTGGCGATCACGTCACGCAGCAGTCTGTCCAGGTCGTCGTTGCCGTCGAGTTTGGTCAGCAGGTCGCGCAGGCGCTGGCGAGCCTCGAACAGGCGGCGTAGCGGGACAACCTGCCCCACCACCTTGACCGGGTCGAAGTCATCGATATGGTTGAACTTGAGCTCGATATTGAGCTTGCTGTCGTCCGTGGCGAAGGTGTTCCTGACCTGTAGCACCGAGCGCGGGGCGATGGACGCGAGGACTTCGTTGAAGTTGTCGCGATCGATCTCGACGAAGCGGCGGTCGCTCAGTTTCGCCGGAGGTTTTTCTGGCTTGCCGGACAAATCGGCGAGGATGCCGACCACCAGGGGCAGTTCCTTTTTCTCGATGGCACCGCCCGTCTCTACGTCATAGGTAATCTGGACGCGCGGCGGACGAATCCGGTCGAGCTTGTGCTGGGTACTTTCGGCCATGTTGGCTGACTCCGATGCGTTGAGCGGGCGCAATGCATCGGTTACCCGTGATCGCTCCCTTGCTGAACCGTGAAGCCAGACAGGGGGGTGGAGAATGCGATCCTGTCAATCCTTCGACGGTCCCTCCAATTCGTCGTGCTGACGAACTACCCAAGACGCTAGAACAGGTCTATAAAAAAGCAAGGCAAACTGCCATTTGAGCTGCACGAAAAAAGGAAAATTCAATTTTGTGTAAGAAGATCCTTATCTGCATGGTGTTGTTGTTTCTGTCCGGGTGTTCATTTTTCGGACCCTCGGTCGGTGTGGCGAGCCTTACGCTGGACGTGGCGCCCCTGGCTAACGACAACACACCGATTGCCGTGGATTTCGTCGCGGTGAAGGATCCCGACCTCCTCAAGCAATTGGCCGGAGTGAGCGCCAAGCAGTGGTTCGGCGAGCGTGAGCAGTTCCAGCGCGACTATCGTCAGCAACTGAGCGTGTGGGGACTGGAACTGGTCCCCGGGCAGTTTGTTGCCAAGCAGGACTTTCCGTTGAGGGGCCAGAGTGCGGTTGGACTTTTGGTGTTCGCCAGCTATAACACTCCCGGTGCGCACCGGCTCAGGCTAGACGATCAGCATGATGCCTGGCTGAAGTTCGACAGTCGGGAGATGAGTCTGTTGAACCCAGCCGAGCGCTGATCAGCGCCGCTCAGGAACATTATCGGATGTCGAAGGGAGTCGTATGAGCCTGTTACCTGATGCGGTTTGCTGGTACGAGGGGATGCAATTGCAGCCCCAGCACTTCCAGTTGCAAGGGCTGCGTGCCGAGGTTCTGGCCGCGCATTTCGCCCAGGCGGCCAATCCCTGGTTCTGGGGCGTCGAGAAACTGGAGATCGATCCTTCCGCGCTGTGCGCCGGGCAGGTACGCATCCTGGTCCTGGACGCCACCTTGCCCGACGGCTTGCCCGTAAGTCTCAACGCCGCCGATGGTGCGCAGCTTGAATTGGAAGTGGGCGATGCCATCGCCCAGTCGATACATTCGATGGTCACGGTGTACCTGGCGGTCAGCCCGCTGTGGCGCGCAGGGCACTTGCGCGATTTCAAGGGGCGCCTGCAGTCGCTGACCAGCGAGGCGTTGCCGGACCTCACCAGTGGCCATAACCCGCAGTCGATCACGGTCTGGCGGCCGAATCCGCACCTGTGCACGGACTCGAACAAGGCCGACTCGATCTGCCTGCCGCTGCTGCGCATCCGCAAGGAGGGCGGTGGGTTTGTCCAGGTGCCGTATGTGCCGCCGACCCCCAGGTTGCTACCGGAGTCGCCGTTGGGGCGGCGGGTTGCAGCGTTGTGCGCGCGGACCCGGGAAAAGTGCCTGTTTCTCGCCGGCCGCCTGCGTCAGGCACAGCAGGCGGGCAACCAGGAGGATGCGCTGGAAATTCGTCGACAGCTCGGTGCCCTCTGGGCCCGTCTGCCGGAAGTCGAAGGCCTGCTGAACACGCGTGTCGCCACGTCCCAGGCTCTGCACGGGCTATTGCTCGGGATGGCCGGCAGTTGGTCGGCGCTCGACCCGTTGGCCGGGGTGCCAGCCTTCATGCCGTTGGACTATCTGGATCTGCAACGCGGTTATGAAGAAGTACTGAACTGGCTCGAATTGGGCTTGGAACTGATCCGCGTTGGCTATCGCTGCCTGCCGTTCGAGCAGACCGGCGAACTGTTTTCCCTGCAATTACCCGGGCGCGAGCCCGAGCAGCGCCTGGTGATCGGCCTGCGGATGCCCGCCGGAGCCGGCGAAAGCGCGGCGATCGAATGGCTGGAGCGCACCATCATCGCCTCCGACAGCAACCTGACCGTGCTGGCCCGGCAACGCATGCCCGGGCTGCGGCACCAGGTCATGAGCCGCCAGGAGCAAGTGGCCTACAGCGTCGGCAGCGACACCCGGCTGTTTGTCGTCGAGGCCCGGGGTGAGTGGTTCGATCCCGAGCAACCGCTGCACATCATCGCGCCGGCCTCGAAGCTGGCGCTCAACCCGTGGCAGATCGTCCTGTTCGTCAAGCAGGTCAGCGAAGCACTTTAGTCAAGGAAGGGGAAGGCAATGCCAGAGGGAAGCGTCGGCACGGGGTTACCGCAGTCACCGTTGAGCAACGCCTTTCGCCAGGCCTGGTTGGAGTGGTTGGTGGCCTGGGACGGCTTGAACAAGGACGACGAAGACCTGGCGCGGCAGGTCGGCACGGCGGTGGAGTTCTCCACGAAGATCAGCCGCAAGCTCTGGCGCAGCGCCTTCGCCAGTGTCGGCGACTCGGCGGAACATCAGGTCAAGGCCACGGTGTATGCCTTTGTCGCGCTGGTGGATGAAACCCTGTTGTACGCTGACTGGCCGGGGCAGCGGACCTGGCAGAGCGATCCCCTGGAGTCGCTGTTGTATGCCTCGCGCCATGCCGGCGAGCACCTGCCCCAGGCGATCGAAAAACTGCTGGTCGACGAGGTCCCCACCAGTCGCGATCTGGCCAATGTCTATCTGCAATGCTTGATTCTCGGTTTTCACGGGCGCCTGCGCGGGGAGTCCGGGCTGGCACAGCATGAAAAATGGCGTCACGCGCTGTTCGCTTTCGCCTGGCAGCGCGAGCCGGACTATGTCGATGTCTGCGATTGCCTCGAACGACCGAGCAATGCGCCCGTGCGGCGACTGCCGATTCGTCAGTCCCTGCCGGACGGCCTGCGCCTGGGGCTGGTGATTCTCGGTGTAACACTGGTGATGCTCGGTGTCAGTCACTACTTCTGGTACGACATCAATCTGCAGGTGCAATCGGTGTTGAACCAGGCCAGCCCCGACGCTCTTGCGGAGCGGAATCCATGACTCCTCTTGCGATTGTCGCGTGGGTGGTCGGCGTGTTGCTGGTGCTGGTGTTGCTGGTCTTGGCTATCTGGTGGTTGCGGACCCAGAGCGGGGCGGCGATTCGCAGCTTCTACGGTGCCGTGCGCAATATGGAGCAGGAGCAAGGGGTGCAGGACCGTTACCAGTCACCCTGGCTGTTGATGCTGGGCAATGATGCCCAGGGTTCGCAACTCTGCTCCTGCTGGCACCTGCTACCCACGGATAAACCGGCCTGGTTCGGGCGCTGGTGGTCCGACCCCGATGGGGCGGTGCTGGTGGTGCCGGAGTCGTTGTTCATGCCGGATGAGGGACTGAAGCTCAAGCGTGGAAGTTGGTGGCGATTACTCGGGCTGATTCTGCGCCTGCGTGCCCGACGTCCGCTGGACGGAGTGATCTGGACGGTCTCGGCCAGCCGCCTTTGGGATGACGAACAGGCAGCAGCCCTGGGAATCGCCGCGCGCCGGCGCTTTATCGACCTGCTGCTGCGCCTGGGCCTGAGCCTGCCGGTGTATGTGGTGGTCACCGATATGGAGCAGGTTCCCGGCTTTCAGGAGCTGATCGCCGCGCTGCCTAAAGAGTCCCATGAACGAATCCTGGGTTGGACCTCGCCGTTTGCTCCGGAAACCCTCTGGCAATCGGAGTGGAGCGATCAGGCGCTGGAGCAGGTTACCCGGGCGCTGGCGGAGGCAATCACCGAGGTCGGAGCGCTGTCCGGGCAACTGAGCGAAGACCTGTATCGCCTGCCGGAGCGTTTCGAGGCTCTGCGTCGTAACCTGCAGGTCCTGCTTGATCCGGTGTTCCAGGGCAATGCGCAGAACGAGGCAGCGCGTTTTCGCGGGGTGTATTTCACCGCCAGCGAGGCACCGACTTCGACTCCGGTTTTTTCGGCCAGCGATATTCCATTGCTGCAAAGCACCTTCGCCCGGCAGCTCTGGCAGCGACGAATTGTCGCCGAGCAAGGGCTGGCCCAGGTGGTCCCACGGCTGTTGCGGTTGCGTCAGCGCTGGCAGTGGGTAGTGGGTGTGACGGCGGCGGTGGTCGGGCTGATCTGGGCGGTGGCGATGGTCTGGGTCTGGCAGGACTCGCTCAAGGACGCCCGCGAGCTGTCGAGGCTCTTGCAAGAGGCGCAGAAGAGCTATGTCACGGTCAACGACGAAACCCACCGGCTGGGGCCGACCCGGCGCAATGTGCAGGCGTTCTGGCAACTCATGGAGCAGTCGCCGCGTTGGCACTTCGCCTCGCTGGTGTTGCCGACCTCGTGGTTTTCTTCCCTCGATCATCAACGTGACCAGGTGCTGCGCAACGTTGCCATGAGCCAGATGATGCTGCCGCTGCGCGATCTGTTGCAGGCGAATCTGACCCGACTCAAAGCGATCCAGAGTACCGACCGCCGTCCCAACCTGGAAAGCGAGGACCCGGCGCAATGGCAGACTTATATCAAGTCCAAAGAGCTGGTGGAGCAGGCCACGGCACTGGAGCAGCAATACCAGTTGTTGAACAAGGCGATCAACAACCACAAGACACCGCTGGACGAGCTGGCCTCCCTGAGCAACCTGGCCCTGGGCCTGAACCTCAATGCCGCGACGTTGCACAAGGCGGCCTTCTATAACCAGCACCTGGCGAAGATGGACATCTCGAACCTGATCCGCCTGGACCTGCCGGCAGAGCGACTGACCATTGGTGCGAACTTCAAGGAATTGATGGGGCGCTGGCTGGATCAGTACTTCCTGGCCGAGAACTTCGTGCGCCAGGCCGGCTACCTGAAACTGCACCTGGAGCAACTGGAATCCGGTGCGCTGAACTCACCCGCGGACCTGGAAGACCTCAAGGCGATGATCGACGACTTGCAGACGGTGGTCAGCCAGACCAACTCGGCCTGGAGTCGCGGCAAGGGCCAGGACCTGGTCCCCGGCTACAGCGCGTTGATGGACAAGGTGCGCCAGAGTGCCTTGCTCGGTACGCCGTTGGAGCAGAGCCTGGAAGACCAGGCGACCCAGTTGCAGCAGAGCTTTCGCGACCAATGGATCGCCAAGGCCGGCTCCCGGGGCAATCTGCTGACCCAGCAAGGCAACGGACAACTGCTGTTGCAAGAGTCGGTGTCGCAACTGAACAACGCGATCTCGGCGCTGTTTCGCCGCGACTTCGTGGCAATGGCCATGCGTGCCGATGACAGCGCCGGCGGGACCTATCAAAGCCTCGACAGCGATGGTCTGAACAATGCGCTCGCCTACTTCGCCAGCTACAAGAGTTACGCCGGCGAAGAGATGCCACACATCCCGCCGGCCTATCGCGGGCCGATGCTGCGTGTAGCGGAAAGTGCGGCGGCCAAGGCCATGTGGCTGAGCCTGGAAAGCAACCGCGGTCGGTTGCAGGGGACGGCGGCGTTCAATATCAAGACCGATCAGGCGCTGGCGTTACAAAGCGCGTTTATCGAACTCAAGCGGGCGGACCTGGCGAGCAACCTGCAAAACTCCCTCAACCGGCGGGCGCTGGCCGAGGTGGATAGCGGGCTGGAACAGATCAATGCCCAGGCGGTGTTCCATGAACGGGTCGATATCGACAGTTGGGACGGCTCGAAGAATCTCGGCCTGCAGTTGTTCAGGGCCAGTGATGTGCAGGGTCTGAAGCTGGATCTCAAGCAGCAGTTCAGCAGCATGCAGGCGATTGCCGAGGCGAGGGCTCCGGCGCTGGATTGGCTCAGGGCCCAGCAGCAGAACCTGGCGGCGGGCGACTTTGAACGGTTCACGCGTTTGAGCGACTTGTACGACGAACTGCTCAAGTACAAAGAGCAGAATCCGGCCAGTTCACCGGCACTGATGGAGCAGTTGGTCAGTCGTGACTTTATCGACATGGATGCCGGCTCCTGTGGGCAGATTCTGTCGTCGGTCAACCTGCCGGCCGGCCAGGGTGAACTGGCGTTGCGGGTACAGGCCTTGCAACAGGGGGCCATGCGCCGCTGCCAGGCGTTACAGCAGGAGCAGGCGGTCAAGGCCTGGAACGAGTTGGCGGGCTACTTCAACCAGTACCTGGCCGAGCGTTTTCCGTTTTCCCTGGGATTACAGGCCGTGGATGCGGAGCCCGCGCGGGTCCAGCACTTGCTGGAGTTGATCGACACGCGCTTGCCGCTGGCCCAGGCTGGCTTGGTGTTGAGCCAGTCACCCGATCGGCTGGCGGCGGCTGATTTCCTCGATCGCCTGAAACAGGCCAGGGCCTGGCTCGGGCCACTGTTCCAGCGCGACCCGAGCGGGATGATCGGCTTTGACCTGGACGTGCGCTGGCGCACCGACCGTGATGAAGAACGCGGCGCCAATCAGGTGATTGCCTGGGGCCTGAATGCCGGCAGCCAGCAGATAAACTACCCGGGCGATGCCCAGCAGCGTTTGCGCTGGATGGTCGGGCAGCCGATCCGGTTGACCCTGCGCTGGGCCCGCAACGGACCCGAGCGGCCGGTCAGCGATCCGTCGCAGCCGAGTCTGGCGGTGGCCGACGTGGACGCCGGCTGGGAATACGGCGGGCCCTGGGCTTTGCTGCGGATGATGCGTTCACACCTGTCGGTGGTACGCCAGCCGAGCATGGATTACACCGACTTCCCATTGACCTTGCGCCTGCCGGTACGTGGCGCGACCAACGGCGATGCCCTGACCACGATGTTCCTGCGCCTGTCGTTGATGACCCAGGGTGGCAAGTTACCGTTGTCGTTGGCACCGCTGCCGGTGCGGGCTCCGTTGTCACCTTTTTCAAGTTTCGGCACGGCGAGCACGGCTGCCGGTAATCAGGGGGTATTATGAGCCAGTCGATCGCCGGGCTGCCGTTGTCGGTGGAGCCCCTGCTCGAGGCGATTTCCGAGGACTCGCCGTGCGGGCAGAACCTGCGCTATGAAGCCGACTATGATCGGCTGCGTGAGTTGCGGCGCGAGGATGACACCAGTTTGCCCAACGGGGTCTGGGAAAAGGAGATCAAGCGGGCGGAGTGGGAGAGCGTCGAACAGTTGGCCAGCGAAATCCTGCAGGGCCGCAGCAAGGACCTGATGGTCGCGGCCTGGCTCGGTGAGGCCTGGCTGCATCGTCATGGGCTGGAGGGGCTGCAGGCGGCCTTGGCGTTGCTGCTGGGGTTGTGCGAGCGCTATCCCGAGCAGGTCCATCCGCAGGCGGAGGAGGGCGACCAGTCCTGGCGGGTGACGCCGGTGGACTGGGTGGTACGGCGTTACGCCGAGGTGTTGCATACGCGGGTGCCATTGTTCGCCCCGGGCGGCAGCCACGGCTTTTCCGGGTTGAGCCTGTATGGCTGGCAGCAGTTGCAGGCGCGGCAGGTGCTGGCCGGGGACAACAAGAGCGCCAGGAGCATTGTCGAGACCGCGCGGCTCGAGCAGCAAAAGGTCAATGAGTTGATCCGCGCAACGCCGTTGTCCTGGTGGCTGCACAGCCAGAATCTGGTGCAGGCGTCGTTGCGCCAGTTGCTGGGACTGGAGCAGTGGACCGATCGCTATCTGAGGGAACTGGCCCCGACATGCGGGCCCTTGCGTGACGTCATGCAGGCATTGAGCACACTGAACCGGGAGTTTATTGCCATGCACCCTCAACAGCCGGAACCGCCTGTGACTACCATCGAGGAGGAGACGGCTTCAGCGCCGCAAGGCGCCGCGTCACCGGAGCCGGCGGAGCAACCGCTGCTCTCGGCGACGCCGCGTAGTCGGGAGGAGGCTTATCGGCAATTGTTGTTGATCGCCGATTACCTGGCGAGAACCGAGCCCCACAGCCCGGTGCCCTATGTGGTCAAGAAGGCGGTGGAGTGGGGCAACAAACCGTTGAACGAACTGTTGTCGGAACTGATTTCTTCCGACGCGGAGGCGCGACGGGTCTGGGCGTTGCTGGGGGTGCTTTGAGCGGGTGAGGAGGGCAGGCGGGACCTGCCCACGATCACTCGACAAACAACTGCGCGATCAACCAGGTATTTGCCGCGCTGATCACCACGAACAGGCCCCAGGCCAGAGCCTTGGTGTACCAGCGATTGACGAAAGGTCCCATCAGGCGTTCATCGCCGGTCATGCGGATCAACGGGTACAGCGCAAAGGGCAACTGCAGGCTCAGCACCACCTGGCTCAGCACCAGCAATTTGCCCACCGCGTCTTCGCCCATCAGCCAGACCCCGACGAAGGCCGGGATCAGTGCCAGGCCACGGGTGATCAATCGGCGCTGCCAGCAGGGAATCTTCAGGTTCAGGTAGCCTTCCATGATCACCTGGCCGGCGATGGTGCCGGTAAAGGTCGAGCTCTGTCCGGACGCCAGCAGCGCGATGCCGAATAAAGTGCTGGCGAACGCGCCGCCCACCAGCGGGTCGAGCAGGTGGTAGGCGTCCTGGATCTCCACCACGGCGGTATGCCCGTTCTGGTGGAAGGCCGCCGCGGCCAGGATCAGGATCGCCGCGTTCACCAGCAAGGCCAGGGCCAGGGAACCCAGGGTGTCGATACGCGCCAGTTGCACAGCGTCCTGGCGGCTGGCCAGGTCCGTGCCGATCAACCGGGTCTGCACCACCGAGGTGTGCAGGTAGAGGTTATGGGGCATCACCGTGGCCCCGAGAATACCGATGGCCAGGTACAGCGGTGCGGCGTCGCTGATGGCCGAGAGGGACGGCTTGAAACCCTGGAACACGTCCGGCCAGTAGGGTTTGATCAGCACCAGTTCGATGAAAAAACACACGCCGATGGTCGCCACCAGCACCAGCATGATCGCTTCCAGGCGCCGGAAGCCGCGGTTCTGCAGGGCCAGGATCAGCACCGTATCGAAGGCCGTCAGGGCAATGCCGAAGGTCAGCGAGCAGCCCAGCAGCAGATGAAAGGCCAGGGCACAACCGAGGACTTCGGCCAGGTCCGTGGCGATGATCGAGATTTCCGCCAGCAGCCATTGGAGTTTGGCGGAGCGCGGGCTGTAGCGCTCGCGGCAGAGCTGCGCCAGGTCGCGGCCGGTGGCGATCCCCAGGCGCGAGCAAAGGCATTGCACCGCCATCCCGGCGAGGCTCGCCAGCAGCACCACGAACAGCAGGTTGTAGCCGTAACGCGAGCCGGCCTCGATCGCCGTGGCCCAGTTGCCCGGGTCCATGTAACCGATGGAAATCAGCAGGCCGGGCCCGGCGAAGCGCAGGGCGCGCTTGAAGAACGGTGCCCCGCGGTCGACAGCAATGGAGCCGTTCACTTCAGAGGGACAGAAGGGGGCGGTGGCAACTTTCGGCAGGCTGAATTTCACACGGCGTTCCAGAACAACAGGCGGGAAATGCCAGCTTAGACGTTTGGCGCGCGTGGCCCAAGCTATCGAGGTGATTGAAAAGGATATTCAATCTGAAAAGCTCCGCTCCCACACAAGCACCGCCCCTCACAAGATATGGGTTCAGCAAGCGGCGTCAGGGTTGCCACGGCGTGACCTCGCCGCTGAGTTTGCGGTCGAGGAAACACGCGGCGCTGATCAGCGCCAGGTGGGTCAGTGCTTGCGGGGTATTACCGAGGTGCCGGGCTTGCGGGTCGAACTCTTCGGCGTACAGTCCCAGCGGGTTGGCATAGCGCAGCAGTTGCTCGAACTCCAGATGCGCCTGCTCCACGCGTCCGGCCCGGGCCAGGCACTCGACGTACCAGAACGAGCAGGCGGCGAAGGCACCTTCGCTGCCCGGCAAGCCGTCGATGGGGTGATCGTCGTTGCGATAGCGATAGACCATGCCGTCGCGCACCAGGCTTTTCTGGATCGCCTCCAGGGTCGCCAGCCAGCGCGGATCGGTGGCGCCGACAAAGCGCACCAGTGGCATCAGCAGCATCGAGCCGTCGAGGCCGGTGCCGCCGATATGCTGGACGAAATGTCCACGTTCGGCGTTCCAGAAGTTGCTCCAGATATCGGCGTGGATCGCCTGGCGAGTCTGGTCCCAGCGGGCGAACGGGGCCGGCAGCGAGCGCTTGGAGGCCAGGCGAATGGCGCGGTCCAGGGCGACCCAGCACATCAGCCGCGAGTGCAGGAAGTGGTGTTTCTCGCCGCGCATTTCCCAGATCCCGACATCGGTCTGGTTCCAGGTGTCGCAGACCTGATCGACAATCTGGCCGACATGCAGCCAGCCTTCATGGGAAATCGCCTCGCCGTATTTGTTGGTCAGGTACACCGCGTCCAGTAACTCGCCGAAGATATCCAGCTGGACCTGCTCGTAGGCCTGGTTGCCGATACGCACCGGACGGGCATTACCGTGGCCGGACAGGTGCGTCAGTTCGGTTTCCGGCAGTTCCTGGGTGCCATCGATGGCGTAGAGAATGTTCAGCTTCAACGGCTGATCGCTGCAATCGCCGACCCGTCCGCGCAACCAGCGCATGAAACCGTTGGCTTCCTCGACATAACCCAGGCGCATAAAGGCGTAGATGGTGAAGGAGGCGTCACGGATCCAGGTATAGCGATAGTCCCAGTTACGCTGGCCGCCGGGGCTTTCCGGCAGGCCGAAGGTAACGGCGGCGAGGATCGCGCCGTGCTTGCGCGAGGTCAGCAACTTGAGGGCCAGGGCCGAGCGGTTGACCGCTTCGCGCCAGCGCCCGCGATAGTTCGAGCGTCCGAGCCAATGGCGCCAGAAG
Source organism: Pseudomonas sp. MWU12-2345 (assembly GCF_023242385.1). Lineage (NCBI taxonomy): Bacteria > Pseudomonadati > Pseudomonadota > Gammaproteobacteria > Pseudomonadales > Pseudomonadaceae > Pseudomonas > Pseudomonas sp. MWU12-2345. The sequence continues at coordinate 97,914 of NZ_JALLJA010000009.1, forward strand.
GTCAGGGTGCGTTGCAGGGCGAGGTCACTGCTGCCGACCTTGATGCGTGGATCGTCGACCGCACCGAGAAGGAATTCGGCGTTCTGTTGCTGTTCCAGGGTGAAGCGGGCGACGGCGGCCTGCCGCTCCAGTTGCAGCGGTTGGTCGGAGCACAGGCGCAGGCTGGGCTGGCCCGGCGCCTCGAAGCACACATCGTCGCCGTCGAGACGGGCACGGGTCGCGGCGCGGGCATAGTCATGGCGTACGGCGCAGCGCATCTGGAAGGTGGCTCGACCGCTGATCACCCGGACCCGACGGATCAGCATCGGCAGGTCGTTTTCATCATCGCTGACCGGCAGCAGATCGGTGATTTCCACCACCGCGCTGGCGCTCAGCCAGCGGGTTTGCAGGACATTGGTGTCCGGCAGGTAGATCTGTTCGCGACGGGCATCGGGCAGGTCCGGGGCCAGTTGGAAAATCCCGGCTTCGGGGCTGTCGAGCAAGGCGCAGAAGATCGAGGGGCTGTCGAAAGCCGGCCAGCAGAAAAAGTCGACGCTGCCGCGATCGTTGACCAGCGCGGCGCTACTCATGTCGCCAATGACGCCGTGGGCCTCGATCGCGCTCTGGGGTTCGTTGGAAAGATCAGGCATGGCCTCGAAACTCCGGGTAGAGAGGCCTGCCGCTCTCAGCGCAGGCCTTTGAATGCACTTATTGAGCTGACTGGCATTCCTCGGCGGAGTTCAGGCGGGGAGACGCTTATTGCTCCGGGGTGTCTTCGGGCGCCGGGTCACCGCCGTAGTGCTGGCCCAGTTCGACGCGCTTTTCCTCGACCCAGCCGCTGAAGTCATCGCCGTTCTTGGCGATGTACATGACCTGGGCCCAGCCGTCCTCGGTGCTGGCGTACACCGTGAGGCCGTCGCCAGGCACGACGAAGACCTTCTTGGTGATGCAGGCACTGTTGGGCGCGCTGTGAAAGTAGACCCGGCCTTGGCCGATAACCTTGCCTTCGACGGGTGGGCGGTAGCTGCCGGCTTCGGAGTTGGCCTTTTCATGCAGGGCATCGCAATCGACCGGTGCCTCGGCGGCGAAGGTCGAGGGCGAGAGGCCCAGCAGCAGGCAGGCAAAGGGCAGCAGGCGGGCGGTGCGTTCCATGCGGGAGGTGTCCATCAGGCGTGTGGGAAGGTGGTGATCATAATGGGTTGGCTCGTTGGCCGTCAGCCGGGAAGGGCAATCGGCGTGAGTACCGGCTTGCCGGAAAAATACGCCAGCAGGTTTTCGGCCACCAGCGCTACCGTGGCTTCGGAGGCTTCCGGCGACAGACCGGCCACGTGGGGTGTCAGCACCACGTTGCCCAGGCTCTTGAGGACTTCAGGCACATTCGGTTCGTCGTCGAACACATCCAGTGCCGCACCGGCGAGGCGACCTTGCTGGAGGGCGGCCACCAGGTCGGCGGTCACCACCACGCTGGCGCGTGCAATGTTGACCAGGAACCCTTGCGGGCCGAGGGCTTCAAGAGCCTGTCGGCCGATCAGGCCGTCGGTGCCGGCACCGCCTGGGGTGGCGATGATCAGGTAGTCCGAGGCCAGCGCCAGTTCGGTGGTCGTGGCGCAATAGTGGTAATCGATATCCGTGCGCGGTCGCCGGTTGTGATAGCTCACCGTCATGTCGAAACCCAGGGCCGCGCGCTGGGCAATCGCCTGGCCCACCGCGCCCATGCCGAGGATGCCCAGGCGCTTGCCGCCCAGGGACGGACGCATCAGCTTGCGCCACTCGCCACGGCGCACCGAGGCGTCGGCGCGGGGAATATCGCGCACCAGCGACAGCAACAGGGCCATGGCATGGTCGGCCACGGACGAGGCGTTGGCACCGGCGCCGTTGGTCACGACGATGCCCCGTTGCGCGGCGGCGTGCAGGTCGACCTTTTCATAGCCGGCACCGATCACGCAGATGATTTCAAGTTTGGGCAGGGCGGCGATTTCCTCGGCGAACAGCCCCAGCGGGCCGCGGGTGAGCACGGCATTGATGCGTTCGCCCTGCTCGGCGATGGCTTGCGCGCGCAGGGCCTGGGTCGGCGCCAGGATCAGTTCGAAGCCGTGCTTCTGGATGATTGGCAGGTAGTCGTCGACGGTTTCCACGAGTACCAGCAGCACCTTGCTCATGTGTTTCTCCGGGCCGTATCAATAAGAGTGACCGGCAAGGCATCGTCCTACCGGTGGTTGAGCTCAGGTCGCCCTGACGCCGTAGCGACCTCGGTAATCACTGGGCGAGAAGCCGGTGATTTTCTTGAAGGTCGAACGGAACGCACCGGGGTCCTGGTAACCCACGGTCCAGGCGATATGGTCGACGGTGCCGTTGGTGAATTCAAGCATTTCCCGCGCCTTGCCAACCCGCAGGTGCTGGCAGTACTCCGTCGGACGCAGGCCAGTGGCGGCGCGAAAGCGGCGCAGGAAGGTGCGCTCCTCCAGGCCGGCCTTGTCGGCCATGGCATTTACGCTCACCTCCAGGGCGCCGCTGCTTTGCAGCCAGTGCTGGACCTTGAGGATCGCGGCGTCGCCGTGCCCCAGGATCGGCGCAAAGTTGCCGGCGCATTCGCTGTTGTCACGGTGTTCGATCAGCAGGTAGCGCGCGGTGCGCGTGGCGATCCCCGGCCCCAGCAGCCGTTCGACCAGGCGCATGCCCAGTTCGGCCCAGGCCATCAGCCCGGCGGTGGTGATCAGGTCGCCGTCGTCGATGATCGGCTTGTCGGTGTCGAGGCGTATCTGCGGGTAGAGCGCGGCAAAGGCCTTGGCCGAATTCCAGTGGGTGGTGGCGGGGCGTTGGTCGAGCAGGCCGGTCTGCGCCAGCACGAAGGCGCCCATGCACACGGAACCGATGATCGCTCCGTGGCTATGTTGTTCGCGGACCCAGGCGGCACTGAGTTGCAGGGCGGCGGGCGAGGGCGTATCGCCCAGCGAAGGGGGAATGACCACTGCGACCGGATGGCCGTCCATGCCCGGCTGGCTGTCGTAGATCCGTTCGAGGGACTCGCCTGTGGCGCCGGTGGCCCAATGGCTGACACGAAGCCGCCGGGCCGCATCGCCGTGTTCGGCGACCATGCGATTGGCCACGCTGAACAGGTCGGTCAGGCCGTGGACGGCGGCGGTCTGCGCGCCGGGATAGAGGAGCAGGCCGATCTCGGACACGGTACTGTCGTGGCGCCCTTCGGTTGTCGTGGTGTGGTCGATGGCGGCCGTGGGCGCGTCCATTGTCAGTTTTCCCCTCGAAAGTGTCGGTCCGGCCAATCCCCGGAACACCGTGGGAACTGGATACTTGATCCGGTAAGGCAAAGCAACCGAACGCTGCACCACTAATCGAGGAAGATGATATGTCCGTACAAGCGCTGATCCTGGTGGATATCCAGAATGACTATTTCCCAGGCGGAAAGTGGACCCTGAGCGGTGCCGATGCGGCGGCCGACAAGGCCGTCGCGATTCTGGCCGCGGCGCGTGAGGCGGGTGACCTGGTGGTGCATGTCCGCCATGAGTTCGCCAGCGCCGATGCGCCGTTCTTTGTGCCGGGTTCCGAAGGGGCGCGGCTGCACGCCAAGGTCCTCAATCGCGCCGACGAGCAGGTGATACTCAAGCATTTCGTCAACTCGTTTCGCGACACCGAACTGAGCGCGGTGCTGGAGCGCAATGAGATCAAGGAACTGGTGGTGGTCGGCAGCATGAGCCACCTGTGCATCGACGCCATCACCCGCGCGGCGGCTGACCAGGGCTACACGGTCACGGTGATCCACGATGCCTGTGCTTCACGGGACCTGGAGTTCAACGGCCTGACGGTGCCGGCGGCCCATGTGCACGGGGCGTTCATGGCCTCCCTGGCGTTCGGTTATGCCACGGTGGTTTCTGCCGAGCAGTGGCTGGCGCGCTGAGCCGTCACGGATGGACGCGACTCCCCGGCAGGCACCGGCCTGCCGGGGAGTCGATTATTGAGTTCCCCCCATAATCGATTTCGGCTCGAGGAACGCCTCGAGCCCGAAGCTCCCGTATTCCCGGCCGATTCCCGACTGCTTGAAGCCGCCGAAAGGCGCCGCCGGCTCGTGGGCCAGGGTGTTGATCAGCACGCGTCCGGCCTCGAGGTGGTCGGCGACCTGTCGGGCCCGTTCGACATTGGCGGACATCACATAGGCCTGCAGGCCGTAGGGTGTGTCATTGGCGATGCGGATGGCTTCTTCCTGGTCGCGGTAGGTGATGATCGACAGCACCGGGCCAAAGATTTCCTCGCGGGCGATGGTCATTTCATTGGTCACGCCGCTGAATACCGTCGGGCGCACGAACCAACCTCTGTCCACGCCCTGGGGCAGGCCTTCGCCGCCGACCAGCAGGCGGGCGCCGTCGTCGATGCCGATGCGGATATAGCGTTGCACCCGCTGCCATTGTTTTTCGCTGACCATCGGCCCGACGGTGGTCTGTGGATCAAGGGGATCACCGACCTTGACCACGTCGATGGCCTGGAGCACGGCGGCTTCGACTTCGTGCAGGCGTTCCTCCGGTACCAGTATCCGGGTCCCGGCGATGCACGCCTGGCCGCTGTTCATGAAGCCGGCCTGCAAGGCCAGGGGAATGGCCTGGCTCAGGTCGGCATCGTCGAGTATCACCACCGGCGATTTTCCGCCGAGTTCCAGGGTGACGCGCTTGAGTGTCTCGGCGGCGCTACGCAGGATGCTCTTGCCCACCGGGGTGGAGCCGGTAAAGGAGATTTTCGCGATATCCGGATGACTGCTGAGGGTGGCGCCGACGGTTTCACCGCGACCGGTGACGATATTGAACAGCCCCGGTGGCAGGTCGGCCTCGTGCAGGGCCTCGGTGACGATACGGGTCTGGATCGCGCTCATCTCGCTGGGCTTGATCACCGCGGTACAACCGGCGGCCAGGGCGGCGGCAAGCTTGCCGCAGATAAAACCGGCGTCGTTGTTCCAGGGGGTGATCAGGCCGGCCACGCCGAGGGGCTGCATGATCACCTCGGCGGTTCCGGCGCGGCGCTTGAAGTCGTACTGTTCGAGGACCTTCGCCGCTTCCAGAAAGACGCTGGCGGCATGCTGGGCCATCCAGCGCGAGCGGGAAGCGGGGGCGCCGTATTCCTCGATGATGGCGTCGTTGAGCGGGTCTTTCCGGGCGACAATGGCGGCGTGCATGCGCTGCAACATGGCCAGGCGTTCGGCCTTGGTGGTGCGGGAGAAGGCTGGGAACGCGGCCTTGGCGGCGGCAATCGCGGCATGGGCATCCTGCTCGTCCGCCAGGCGCACCTGGCCGATGACCTGGCCGGTGGCGGGGTTGAACAGGTCGAACAGTTCCTCGCCGTGGGGCGTGACAAAGGCGCCATTGATATAGATATGGTCGATGCGTTGCATGGCTGCTCCGAGGTGTGCGTCTGTGGTGTGAGTCAGGATAAGCGGCTAGGATTAGCCTGATAAGCCGGACGAAGCGGCATGGGTTAATGAGTGATCCGGGATAATGCGCACATCAGGCCTGACAGAGTTGGAAGCGGTACTGGCCGTGGCCCGGCATCGGAGTTTCCGGGCGGCGGCGGCCGAGCTGGAGGTCTCGACCTCGGCCTTGAGCCATGCGGTGTCGGCGTTGGAGAGCCGGATCGGGGCGCGGCTGTTCAACCGTACAACCCGTAGCGTGGCGTTGTCCGAGGCGGGGGCGCAGTTTGTCGAGAGCATTTCGCCGGCCATGTCGACCATTCGCGCGGCCATGGAACAGGCGGGCAGTCATGCCGGTATTCCCGCCGGTACCTTGCGGATCAATACCGCCGTGGGCGCGGCGAAGCAGGCGATGCCGTTGTTCGTCGAGTACATGCGCCGCTACCCGCAGATGAACGTGGATATCGTCACCGAGGGCAAGCTGATCGATATCGTGGTCGAGGGCTTCGATGCCGGGATTCGCCTGCACGAAAGCGTGCCCCAGGACATGATCGCCATTCCATTGGGCTTGCCGTTGCGTTTGTTGGTAATGGGCAGCCCGGAGTATTTCTCGCGCCATCCGGTGCCGCAGACGCCGACCGATCTGCTCAAGCATCGGTGTATTCGCTTGCGCTTGCCGAGTGGACGGATCTACCACTGGGAGTTCGAGCGCCATGGCGAGACCCATGCGGTGGATGTCCAGGGCGTATTGACCCTGGATGAATCGACCCTGGTGCTGGAGGCGGCGCGGGCGGGGTTGGGGCTGGTGTATGCGACACAGTGGAACGCGGCGGCGGACCTGGCGGCGGGCACGCTGGTGTCGGTACTGGAAGACTGGACACCGCCGTTTGACGGCTTGTCGCTGTATTACCCGGGGCGGCGGCATGTGCCGGCGGGGTTGCGGGCGTTGATCGAGTTGATTCGCGAGCGCAATGCTCAAGGGCTTTGAGAGGTGCGTTGTTCGCTCGGGCCTCTTCGCGGGCAAGCCCTGCTCCTACAAAGTTATGTCGTACGCAGTTTTTGTGTTCGACGCAAAACTGTAGGAGCAGGGCTTGCCCGCGAAGGCGTCATCAGGATCAATGCGCTTCCCCAGCCTTGATCCCCGCCGGCAGCGCCTTGGTCAACAGCACCGCCAACATGCTGATCCCCAGGGCGATCCCGACAAAATGGAAGGCGTCGTTATAGGCCATGATCGATGCCTGCTGATGGGTGATCTCGCTCAGCTTGCCCAACGCCGCGCCGTCGCTGCCAAGCTTCTCCGAAAGCATCGTCAGGCGCTCGGCCACCTGCGGGTTTCCCGGCACGATCGCCTCGCGCAGATAGTCGAAATAGATCTTGGTCCGCGCATCCAGCAAGGTCGCCAGCAAGGCGATGCCAATGGCCCCGCCGAGGTTGCGCAGGATATTGAACAGGCTCGACGCCGACCCCGCGTCCTGGGGCAGGATATAGGCGGTGGCGATCAGCGAGATGGTCACCATGATCAGCGGCTGGCCCAGCGCCCGGATAATCTGGATCTGGTTGAACTGCGGGCCGGCAAAGTCCGGGTTGAGCACTCCGGAGGAAAAACTCGCCAGCCCGAACAGGCCGAAACCCAGGGTGCAGAGCAGCTTCGGCGAGACGAATTTCATCAGCTTGGGCACCAGCGGAATCAGGAACAGCTGCGGCACCCCCATCCACATGATCACTTCGCCGATCTGCAGGGCGTTGTAGTTCTGGATCTGCGCCAGGTACAGCGGCAACAGGTAGATCGAGCCATACAGCCCCACGCCCATGCCCAGGCTGGCAATGCTGGACAGGCCGAAGTTGCGGTTCTGCAGGATGCGCAGATTGATCAGCGGATTGGCCTTGGACAGTTGCAGGATCACGAAGGTGATCAGGCTCAGCAGGGCGATACTGCCCAGGGTCACGATCAGGTCCGATTCCAGCCAGTCCTTGCGGTGGCCTTCCTCGAGGAACACCTGCAGGCACCCCAGGCCGATGCCGAGGCTGACGATCCCGGCATAGTCGGTGCTCTTGAGCAGTTCCCAATGGGACTCCTTCTTTTCCAGGCCGTAGAGCAGGCCGCCGATCATGATCAGGCCGGGCGGGATGTTGATGTAGAAAATGTACTGCCAGCCCCAGTTCTCCGTAAGCCAGCCGCCTATGGTCGGGCCGATGGACGGGGCGAAGGTGGCGGTCATGGCGAACATCGCCATGCCCTTGGCACGGTGGTGGTCCGGCAGCTTGATCAGGGTCAGGGTGAACGCTAGGGGAATCAGCGCACCGCCGGTGAAACCCTGCATGGCGCGGAACACGATCATGCTTTCCAGGCTCCAGGCCATGGAACAGAGCAGCGACGAACCGAGGAAACCCAGGGAGACCCAGACCGCCAGCCGCCGCGCCGAGAGCAATTGCACCAGCCAGGCGGTGAGGGGAATCATGATGATTTCCGCCACCAGGTAGGAGGTGGAAATCCACGAACCTTCTTCCAGGGTCGCCGACAGGGCGCCCTGGATATCCTTGAGCGAAGAGTTGGTGATCTGGATATCGAGCACCGCCATAAAGGCGCCGAGCATCACACTCATCACCGCAATCCAGTCCCGGCGGGTCGGCTCGCCCAGCGGTCGGATCAGTTGATCACCGGCCATGCTGGGCGTCGCGCAGATCGACCTTGACGGTGACCGACATGCCCGGACGGATCTTGCCCTGCAACGGATTGTCGGCAGCAAAGGTCAGCTTGACCGGAATGCGTTGCACCACCTTGGTGAAGTTGCCAGTGGCGTTGTCCGGCGGCAGCAGGCTGAACTGCGCGCCGGAGGCGGCGAACAGGCTCTCGACCTGGCCCTGGATCGGCGTGTCCTCATAGGCATCGAAGGTCAGCGTCGCGTGCTGGCCCGGCTGCATATGGCCGATCTGGGTTTCCTTGAAGTTGGCCTGGATCCAGATGTCCTGGTCCGGGACGATGGACAGCAGGTAGGCACCAGCCTGCACATACTGGCCATTGCGCGCCGCGCGCTGGCCGACCAGGCCGCTGATGGGCGCATGGATCTCGCTGCGGGTCAGGTTCAGCTCGGCCTGGGCCAGGTCGGCGCGGGCATTGGCGATCTGTGCGTCGAGGCGCTTGAGCTCGGCACTCAGGGCCGTGACCTGCTGGCGCTGGCCTTGCAGGTCGGCCTGGGCCTTGGCCACTTGCGAGCGGGCGATATGGTTGTCGGCGGAGAGCGTGGTGACCCGCTCTTCCGAGACGTAGCCGGGTTTGCGCAGGGTCTGCGCACGGTTCAGGTCGAGTTGCGAGCGGCCGAGGCTGGCCTGGCTGGCCGCGACCTGGGCATCGGCGGAGGCGATCAGGCTGGCTTGCTGGGTCAGCTTGCTCTGGGCCTGCACCCGTTCGGCCTCGCGGGTGGCGAGGACGGCATTGGCGCGGTCGATGGCCAGTTGGAAGTCAGCGCCTTCGAGCCGGACCAGCAACTGGCCTTTCTCCACATGCTGGTTGTCTGCCACCAGCACTTCGTCAATGCGTGCGCCCAATTGGCTGGAGACCCGGGTGATTTCGCCCTGGACATAAGCGTTATCGGTGCTTTCATAAAAGCGTCCCCTGAAAAACCACTGGACGAAAAAGCCCAGGGCAATCATCAGGACCAGGAACAGGAAAATAAACAGTCGACGCTTGAGTTGGGAGGGCATGGGCAGCAACACATCAATGTGTAAGTGAATTTTACGGTAGACGAATCTGGCACAGCAGGATTAATGGGTAAATGCCAGTAACCGAGAAAGCCCGGCTTTCGGGGCCTGGAGCCATTTTTAGACCGAAGCTTGGCTTATATGCCCTCGGCCGGATGCCCTGTACTGGAGCCCGGACGGCTGTGCCTGTTACCATTCGCCCTTTGTTTTATCTCCACTTCGAGACCGCCCATGACCACCGTTCGCACGCGCATCGCGCCATCGCCCACCGGCGATCCCCACGTCGGCACCGCCTACATCGCTTTGTTCAACTATTGCTTTGCCAAGCAGCACGGTGGTGAGTTCATCCTGCGGATCGAAGACACCGACCAGTTGCGCTCGACCCGCGAGTCCGAACAGCAGATTTTCGATGCCCTCAACTGGCTGGGTATCACCTGGGCCGAAGGCCCGGATGTCGGCGGTCCCCACGGTCCGTACCGGCAGAGCGAGCGTAGCGAGATCTACAAGAAATACACCCAGCAACTGGTGGACATGGGCCACGCCTTCCCGTGCTTCTGCACCGCCGAAGAGCTGGACCAGATGCGTGCCGAGCAGATGGCTCGCGGCGAGACCCCGCGCTATGACGGTCGTGCGCTGTTGCTGTCGAAAGAGGAAGTGGCCCGACGCCTGGCTGCTGGCGAGCCCCATGTGATCCGCATGAAAGTACCGAGCGAAGGCGTCTGCGTGGTGCCGGACATGCTCCGTGGTGATGTCGAGATCCCGTGGGATCGCATGGACATGCAGGTGCTGATGAAGACCGACGGTCTGCCGACCTACTTCCTGGCCAACGTGGTCGACGACCATCTGATGGGCATCACCCACGTGCTGCGCGGCGAAGAGTGGCTGCCGTCGGCACCGAAGCTGATCCTGCTCTACGAATACTTCGGTTGGGAACAGCCGCAGCTGTGCTACATGCCGCTGTTGCGCAACCCGGACAAGAGCAAGCTGTCCAAGCGCAAGAACCCGACTTCGGTGACCTTCTACGAGCGCATGGGCTTTATGCCTGAAGCCATGCTCAACTACCTGGGACGCATGGGTTGGTCGATGCCCGACGAGCGCGAGAAGTTCTCCCTGGAGGAAATGGTCGAGCATTTCGACCTGTCCCGCGTTTCCCTGGGCGGGCCGATCTTCGATATCGAGAAGCTGTCCTGGCTCAATGGCCAGTGGCTGCGCGACCTGCCGGTGGAAGAATTCGCCAGCCGGGTGCAGAACTGGGCGCTGAACCCCGAGTACCTGATGAAGATCGCGCCGCTGGTCCAGGGCCGGGTCGAGACCTTCAGCCAGGTCGCGCCGCTGGCGAACTTCTTCTTCGCCGGTAGCCTGCCGCTGGACGTCAAGCTGTTCGAACACAAGAAACTCTCGGCCGACGACGTGCGCAAGTTGATGCAGTTGATCCTGTGGAAGCTGGAAAGCTTGCGCCAGTGGGAAAAGGACAGCATCACCGCGACCATCCAGGCGGTGGTCGACTCCCTGGAGTTGAAGCTGCGCGATGCCATGCCGCTGATGTTCGCCTCGATCACCGGGCAGGCCAGTTCGGTGTCGGTGCTCGATGCGATGGAAATCCTCGGGCCGGACCTTACGCGTTTCCGTCTGCGCCAGGCCCTGGATTTGCTGGGCGGGGTGTCGAAGAAAGAAAACAAGGAATGGGAAAAGCTGCTGGGCGCGATTGGCTGATCAGCGACAGGGGCGGCCCTGAGGGCGTCAAAAGCTTCGCGGGCAAGCCCTGCTCCTACAGTCCCTCGTCGAAAAATCCATGTACGACGCAAACCTGTAGGAGCAGGGCTTGCCCGCGAAGAGGCGCATAAGATCACCAAAAGCTTTGCTGGCAAGCCAAGCTGTTACGGGTTCTGAGTGCCTACAGGGTTGTAGAGGATTCCACAGTAGGTGGTATTCCCCCCGGTTTTACCGGGGCAGGGCGGTAAGTGGTTGTTATGCCGACAAAAAATTTTCAAAAAGTTTGAAAATAAGTTTGACAGCTCCCCGATACGCCCTTAAGATTCGCCCCGTCCTCACCGATGAGGGGCTATAGCTCAGCTGGGAGAGCGCTTGCATGGCATGCAAGAGGTCGACGGTTCGATCCCGTCTAGCTCCACCAATTTACACTTCAAGGCCTGGCCACACCGGTCTTGAAGCGATCAGCACTCAGCGTTGATCAGTTGTATAGAAGGGTTTGCGTCCCCTTCGTCTAGTGGCCTAGGACACCGCCCTTTCACGGCGGTAACAGGGGTTCGAGTCCCCTAGGGGACGCCAGTTTTACAGAAGCGATGTTGCAGGTTGATGTCGTTCCGCCTCCGAGGCGAAAAATCCGGGGCTATAGCTCAGCTGGGAGAGCGCTTGCATGGCATGCAAGAGGTCGACGGTTCGATCCCGTCTAGCTCCACCAATTTACACTTCAAGGTCTGGCCACACCGGCCTTGAAGCGATCGGCACTCAGCGCCGATCATGTTAGAAGGGTTTGTGTCCCCTTCGTCTAGTGGCCTAGGACACCGCCCTTTCACGGCGGTAACAGGGGTTCGAGTCCCCTAGGGGACGCCACGATTGCCCGCTCTGCGGGATTTTATAAGGGTCATTCAATTATTGAATGGCCCTTTTGTTTGTCTGGCGTTTGGCCCTTTGCTCCCTTGATTCATTTTTTAATACCCATGGTGCGGACCAGCGGTCAAAATAAAGTCTTGCGGAAAAATATTATGCGAATAATATTTTCTGTGTGATGTCTGGAGGTGGCAATGAACGACAAGAAAGCTCAAACCCGCGAGCGCATCCTGCAGGCGGCCAGTAACGCCCTGATCCAGCGCGGTCCGGTGGAGCCGAGTGTCAGTGAAGTGATGGGCGCCGCCGGGTTGACCGTGGGTGGGTTCTACGCGCACTTCGAGAGCAAGGACGCGTTGATGCTGGAGGCGTTCAAGCAATTGCTCGCCCAGCGTCGGGCGAAGATGGGCGAGGTCGACAGCCAGTTGCCGGGCGAGGAGCGGCGTGCCCTGTTCGCGGCCTTCTATCTGTCGCGCAAGCACCGTGATGCGGTCCAGCAAGCCTGTCCGATCCCGTCGATCGTCGGTGAGATGTGCAATCTGCCGGAGTGTTTTCGCGAAGCCCTGAACGAGCATGTGGAACTGATGGTCGCGCAGTTGGCGTCCAGCCCCGAGGACACCGACAAGGCCCTGGCCGATATCGCCCTGATGGTCGGCGGCCTGGCCGTGGCCCGGGCGCTGGGGCCCGGCGAATTGTCCGACCGAATCCTGCGGGCGGCCAAAACGGCGGTGATCTGAGGGTTGTTCCGTTACACTGCCCGGGTCTTTGATTTGACCGGGAGCGGTACATGAGTTGGGATCTGGCGACACCCTTCATCCTCGATTTGCAGGTGGCCGACGAGGATATCGACGGTCTTGGGCACGCCAACAACGCGGTGTATGTCAGCTGGCTGGAACGCTGCGCCTGGCGTCACTCGCAGCGCCTGGGCCTGGACCTGAGCGAATATCGGCGCCTGGATCGGGCCATGGCCGTGGTCCGGCATGAAATCGACTACCTGGCCGCCGCCTACGAAGGCGACGAGTTGCAACTGGCGACCTGGATCGTCGACTGGGACCAGCGCCTGAAGATGACGCGGCGTTTCCAACTGGTCCGTCCCCGCGACAACCTGACCCTGTTGCGCGCGCAAACCACCTTTGTCTGCATCGAGCTGTCCAGCGGCAAGCCCAAGCGCATGCCGGCGGAATTTATCGAGGGCTACGGGCCGGCGCTGCAGTCGGTCTGATGGCGTACCGGTTTGTGCCGGAACCCCGTAAACTGCCGCACTTTTTCGCCGGTCGCTTTTTTTGATGACCGCTTTTTCCGATGAGAGTACCCATGCAAATTGCCCTGGCACCCATGGAGGGGTTGGTCGACAACATCCTGCGTGATGTGCTGACCCGCGTTGGCGGTATCGACTGGTGTGTCACCGAGTTTATCCGGATCAATGACTCGCTGTTGACGCCTGCCTACTACCACAAGTTCGCCCCCGAACTGCTGACCGACGCCCGCACGGCGGCGGGTGTGCCGTTGCGGGTGCAACTGCTGGGTTCCGATCCGGTGTGCCTGGCGGAAAACGCGGCCCTGGCCTGCGAGCTGGGGTCGCAGGTGATCGACCTGAATTTCGGTTGCCCGGCCAAGACCGTGAACAAGTCCCGGGGCGGGGCGGTGCTGCTCAAGGAGCCGGAGTTGCTCAACGCGATTGTCGAGCAGGTGCGGCGCGCGGTGCCGGCGCATATCCCGGTGACGGCGAAGATGCGCCTGGGTTTCGACAGCCCGGATGGAGCGTTGGTCTGCGGTACGGCCCTGGCTGAAGGTGGCGCATCGCAGATCGTGGTGCACGCCCGGACCAAGGTCGATGGCTACAAGCCGCCTGCCCATTGGGAATGGGTGGCGCGGGTGCAGGAAGTGGTCAAGGTGCCGGTGTTCGCCAATGGTGATATCTGGTCGGTGGACGACTGGCGGCGCTGCCGTGAGATCAGCGGTGCCGAGGACATCATGCTCGGTCGCGGCCTGGTCTCGCGTCCGGACCTGGCTCGGCAGATCGCCGCGGCGCGGGCCGGCGAAGAAGTCGTGGAGATGACCTGGGCCGAGCTGCTGCCGCTGTTGCGTGACTTCTGGGTGCAGGCAGAGGCGCAGCTGACGCCACGCCAGGCGCCGGGTCGTTTGAAGCAGTGGCTGGCGATGTTGACGCGCAATTATCCGGAGGCGGTGGAGCTGTTCACTCACCTGCGCCGTGAGACCGATTGCGCGGCGGTCGGGCGCCTGTTGAATGTGCCGTTGCCTGAAGCGGCCTGAAAATTTTCACGACAATCTCTTGAAATGCCTGGGCGAGTTCCTATCTAGGGAGTACGCGATGCCGAATTCGGGTCGCGGACTAAACCACTCGCTGAATTTCAGGAGATTGACATGACTACCGCATTTTCGCTGGCTCCGCTGTTCCGTTCTTCCATCGGTTTCGATCGTTTCAACGATCTGTTCGAGACCGCCCTGCGCAACGAACCGGGCAGCAGCTATCCACCCTACAACGTTGAAAAGCATGGTGATGACGAGTACCGCATCGTCGTGGCCGCCGCCGGTTTCCAGGAAGAAGACCTGGAACTGCAGGTCGAGAAAGGCGTACTGACCGTCAGTGGCGGCAAACGTGACGCCCTGGCTGAAAACGTCAGCTACCTGCATCAGGGCATCGCCCAGCGTGCGTTCAAACTGTCCTTCCGCCTGGCCGACCATATCGAGGTCAAGGCCGCCGGCCTGAGTAACGGTCTGTTGAATATCGACCTGCTGCGGGTCGTGCCGGAAGAGGCCAAGCCAAAGCGCATTGCCATTAATGCAGGGCAAAAGCCGGCACTGCAGCACTAAGCGCCAGTCCGCTGAAAAAGAACCCCGCCACGGCGGGGTTCTTTGTTTGGTGCACTCAGATCAGGAGCTTTTTGAACTCCTCCAAAGGCAGCGGCCGACTGTGCAGGTAACCCTGGTACAGATGGCAACCCAAGCCTTCCAGGAACACCAGTTGCTCCGGCAACTCCACCCCCTCGGCAATCACCGTCAGCCCCAGGCTGCGGGCCATGGCGACAATGGCACGGATGATTTCCGCGTCGTTGGGGTCGTGGGTCGCGTCACGCACGAACGACTGGTCGATCTTCAGGGCATCCACCGGCAGGCGCTTGAGGTAGGTCAGCGACGAATAACCGGTGCCGAAATCATCCATGGCAAAACTGACGCCGAGCTTGTTCAGGCGGCGCATCTTGCTGATGGTGTCCTCCAGGTTCTGGATCACGATGCCCTCGGTAATTTCCAGTTTCAGCATCGAGGACGGGATGTTGTAGCGGGTCAGCGTACGTTCCACCCGTTCGACGAAATCGGTCTGGCGGAACTGCCGCGGGCTGATATTCACGCACAGGCTGAAAGCGTGGCTGATCAGGCCTTCGCCCAGCAATAGGCCAAAGGCCTCGCAGGCGTGGTCAAGAATCCAGGTGCCGACTTCAAGGATCAGCCCGCTGTCTTCCAGGACCTTGATGAACTCGGTCGGTGATTGCGCGCCGAGTTCCGGGTGGTGCCAGCGCACCAGGGCTTCGGCGCCGATGATGCTGTTGTCGCGGGCGTCCACCTGGGGCTGGAAATGCACGCTGAATTCACCCCGGGAAAGCGCCTGGCGCAGGTCGTTTTCCATGCGCAGGCGCTCGCTGGCGGCTTTCTGCATGGTGCTGTGGAACAGCTGGGTGATGTTGCGACCGGAATCCTTGGCCCGGTACAGCGCGATATCGGCGCGCTTGAGCAGGTCGGCGGGGGTCGTGCCGTGATCGGGAATCAGCGCCACGCCGATGCTCGGGGTCACTTGCAGGCGCTGGCCGTCGAGGAACATCGGTTCGGCCAGCAGCTCGCGAATGGTGTCCGCCAGCTCGCGGACTTTGTGCGTGACCTCGCTGCGTGAGCCGTCCAATCCGCTGAGCAGCACCACGAATTCGTCGCCGCCGAGGCGCGCCACGGTGTCCTCGGTGCGCACGCTGGCTTCCAGGCGGGCGGTCACCACCTTGAGCACGGTGTCGCCCACCGGGTGGCCGAGGGAATCGTTGATGTGCTTGAAGTGGTCCAGGTCGAGGAACAGCAAGGCGCCGCGCAGGTTGTGGCGCTTGAGCAGGGCGATCTGCTGGCTCAGGCGGTCCATCAGCAGGGCGCGGTTGGGCAGGTTGGTCAGCGGGTCGTGATAGGCCAGGTGGCGGATCTGCGCCTGGGCGTTCTTCAATTGGCTGATATCCCGGGCCGTCAGCAGCAGGCACGCGGTTTCATTGAGGATGATGGGTTCGACCGACACCTCGACGGTGAGCACGTCGCCGCGCTTGTTGCGCCCGAGCATGTCGCGGTGTGGGACATGGCCCTTTTCCTTCAGCTCCGCCAGCAGGGCGCTACGCTGCTTGTGATCGGCCCAGACACCGATTTCATACACCGTTCTGCCGATGACTTCGCCGCTGGTGTAGCCGGTCAGCCGGCAGAAACCGTCGTTGACCTCCAGGTAGCGGCCGCTGTCGCGCTCGGTAATGGTGATGGCGTCGGGGCTGGAGTGGAAGGCCTTGGCGAATTTCTCCTCGCTGGCCTTGAGCGCTGCCTCGGCCCGCTGTTGCTGGGTGATGTCGCGCAAGGTGGTGACGATGCACAGCTGCCCCTCGACCACGATCTGCCGACTGGCGATCACGCAGGTCAGGGCGTGGCCGCGCTTGTGGTGAACGATCACCGCCACATTGTTCAGGGCCTGGTCGCGGATCACCTGCTGGATACGTTGCAGGCGCTTGGCCGAGTCGTCCCACAGGCCGATCTGCTCGGCGCTGCGATTGCGCACTTCATCGATGTTCCAGCCGAACACCTGGGTGAAGGCCGGGTTGATTTCAATGAACTGCCCGGTTTCGTGACGGGTGACGCAGATCGGGTCGGGGCTGGCCTGGAACAGGCTGGCGAATTTCTCTTCCGAGGCCACCAGGCGCTGTTCGCGCTCCACCTGTTCGGTGATATCCAGCAGGGTGCCGGCCATGCGCAATGGGTTGCCCTGCTCGTCGCGGTAGAGGCGGGCGCGGCTTTCCAGGTAGCGCGAGGTACCGTTTTCCAACTGTACCCGATAGGTCAGTTGATAGCTGCCTTCCGGACCTTCGCGCAGGCTGCGGTAGGCGTTGCGCATGTTTTCGCGTTCGCTGGCGGGGACACCGTCGAAAAAAGCGTCGAAGGACTCATGGAACGGCTGTGGCTCCAGGCCGTGCAACTGCGCGGCGCGCGCCGAGCCATAGAGCATGCCGCTGGGAATATGCCAGTCCCAGGTGCCCAGTTGCGCCGAGTCCAGGGCCAGATCGAGACGGTCCTGGCTGTCCTTGAGGGCCAGCTCGGCATTCTTGCGTTCGGTGGTGTCGAGAAAGGTGCTCAGCAGATAGGCCTGGCCTTCCAGTTCGACCCTTTGGGCGCTGAGGATACCATCATGAATTTTGCCGTTGCTGGCGCGAAACTGCACCTCCTGGCTGACTGACTCGCCGCGGATGTTGATCGATTTGACCAGGCGCTCGCGTTCTTCGGGATTGACCCAGAGCCCGATCTCCACGGTGGTCCGTCCGATCACCTGGAGCGCCGGCCAGCCGAACAGGCTTTCGAAGTACTGGTTGGCCTCGCTGATCAGGCCGTCTTCCTCGCGGGTCAGCAGCACCATGTTGGGGCATAGATGAAACAGGGTGGCGAAGCGCTTTTCCGAACTGCTGAGGGCATGTTCGCGCTGGCGCTGGTGGGTGATTTCGCGGATGACGCCGATCATTCGCGGCTTGCCGTTCTTGTCCGGCAACAGGCTGCCATTGATTTCCAGCCAGTGCAGGCTGCCGTCGGGCCAGAGGATGCGGTGATGCATGGCCTGTCCGACGGGCTCGCCTTCCAGTACCGCGTGGAAGGCCCGCAGGGTGCGCGCGCGGTCCTCGACCGGCAGCAGGTCGAGGTAGTCCATGTCCTTGGGCAATGGCTGGTGCGGATCGAAGCCGAACAGCGCCTGGGTGCCACGGGACCAACTGACCTGGCCGCTTTCAATATCCCAGCACCAGGCTCCGAGGCGCGCGCCATTGAGGGCCGCCAGCAGCTGTGTGGCGCTTTCCCAGCTCTGTTCCGACACCTGGGGGTCGAGTGCATGAATGCGTGGCAGGGGTGGAATACGGCTGGCGTACTTGGGCATTTACAGCTGTCCTTGGTATGAAAGGAACGTTGTGCCGCAAAAAGCTGTTTGGAATAAAGCAGGCTTGCCTTATGCGGTCAATCCTGGCTTGTCACCCTGCGCATCCAATAAAGCCATGAACGCCCGGGCGGCATTCGACAGAGTCCGTTCCGTGTGCAGGATATAGCCTAGCTGGCGAGTCAGTTGTATGCCCGGTAAAGGAATGCGTGCCACCTGGTCATCGAGCATGGTTCGCGGCAGGACGCTCCAGGCCAGGCCGATGGAGACCATCATCTTGATGGTTTCCAGATAATTGGTACTCATGGCGATGTTCGGCGTCAGGCCCTGGGCTTCGAACAGGCGCTGGACGATATGGTGGGTAAAGGTATTGCCCCCCGGGAAGACTGCCGGGTGATGGGCGATGTCCTTGAGACTGACCGGGCCGTGGCTGACCAGCGGATGCTCGAGGGCGACGACGAAATCCAGCGGGTCGTCCCACACCGGCACGGCGCGTACCAGGCTGTGGGGTTCCGGGGCCAGGGTGATGACTGCCAGTTCGGCGCGGCCGTGAAGAATTTCCTCGTAGGCGATTTCCGAATCGAGGAACTGAATATCCAGTGCCACCTGTGGGTAGCGTCGGGTAAAGGCCCGCAGCAGGGGCGGCAGACGGTGCAGGCCGATATGATGGCTGGTGGCCAGAGTCAGCCGGCCGCTGACTTCGCCGGTCAGGTTGGTCAGTGCCCGGCGGGTATCGTCCAGTACATTGAGAATCTGGTAGGCGCGCGGCAGCAGGGCCCGGCCGGCCTCGGTCAGGCCGACTTCGCGGCCGAGGCGGTCGAACAGGCGGACATTGAGTTGCTGTTCGAGGCCGGCGATGCGCTTGCTGATGGCCGGCTGTGTCAGGTGCAGGCGCTCGCCCGCGCCGGAAAAGCTGCCGGTCTCGGCGATGGCGATAAAGGCGTTGAGGTTGGCCAGGTCCATTCTAGTATTCCACTTGGTTATCCAAAGCATAAAAAATATGAATTTGAGTTATTCACTCTAACCCCATAGCATCGACCTCACAAGCCAAGGGGTTATTGAGAACAGCCATCAATAAACCGGGGCATAGAAACAAGCTGATGAGGAAACGTCTGATGGCCGGCAAAACGCTTTACGACAAGCTCTGGGATTCTCACGAAGTGAAACGGCGCGACGATGGGTCGTCGCTGATCTATATCGACCGTCACATCATTCATGAAGTGACTTCGCCCCAGGCTTTCGAAGGCCTGCGCCTGGCCGGGCGCAAGCCCTGGCGTGTCGACTCGATCATCGCCACCCCGGACCACAACGTGCCGACCACTTCGGAACGCAAGGGCGGGATCGAGGCGATTGTCGACCAGGTATCGCGTTTGCAGGTGCAGACCCTCGACGATTACTGCGATGAATATGGCATCACCGAATTCAAGATGAATGACGTGCGTCAAGGCATCGTCCACGTGATCGGCCCGGAGCAGGGTGCAACCTTGCCGGGTATGACCGTGGTCTGCGGCGACTCCCATACGTCGACCCACGGCGCTTTTGGGGCCTTGGCCCACGGTATCGGCACTTCCGAGGTCGAGCATGTGTTCGCCACCCAGTGCCTGGTGGCCAAGAAGATGAAAAATATGCTGGTGCGGGTCGAAGGCACCTTGCCGTTTGGCGTGACAGCCAAGGACATCGTCCTTGCCGTGATCGGCAAGATCGGCACCGCCGGCGGTAACGGCCATGCCATCGAGTTCGCCGGCAGTGCGATTCGCGACCTGTCCGTCGAAGGCCGCATGACCATCTGCAACATGTCCATCGAAGCCGGTGCCCGCGTGGGCCTGGTGGCCGCCGATGAAAAGACCGTGGCCTACGTCAAGGGCCGTCCTTTCGCCCCGAAAGGCGCGGAGTGGGATTTGGCCGTCGAAGCCTGGAAAGAGCTGGTCTCCGATGCCGATGCGGTGTTCGACACCGTGGTCGAACTGGATGCCGCGCAGATCAAGCCACAGGTCAGCTGGGGCACTTCGCCGGAAATGGTCCTGGCGGTTGACCAGAACGTGCCGGACCCGGCTCGCGAGCCCGATCTGGTCAAGCGTGGTTCCATTGAGCGCGCCTTGAAGTACATGGGTTTGACCGCCAACCAGGCGATCACCGATATCCAGCTGGACCGCGTCTTCATCGGTTCCTGCACCAACTCGCGGATCGAAGACCTGCGTGCCGCTGCCGTGATCGCCAAGGGCCGCAAGGTCGCCTCGACCATCAAGCAGGCGATTGTCGTACCGGGTTCGGGTCTGGTGAAAGCCCAGGCGGAAGCCGAAGGCCTGGACAAGATCTTTCTCGAAGCCGGTTTCGAATGGCGCGAGCCGGGTTGCTCGATGTGCCTGGCGATGAACCCGGACCGCCTGGAAAGCGGCGAGCACTGCGCCTCGACGTCCAACCGTAACTTCGAAGGGCGCCAGGGTGCCGGTGGTCGTACCCACCTGGTGAGCCCGGCCATGGCCGCCGCCGCCGCCGTGAGCGGTCGTTTTGTCGACGTTCGTGAATTGATCTGAGGAGCGCAGCATGAAAGCCTTTACCCAGCACACCGGTCTTGTCGCGCCTCTGGATCGTGCCAACGTCGACACTGACCAGATCATTCCCAAGCAGTTCCTGAAGTCGATCAAGCGCACCGGTTTCGGTCCCAACCTGTTCGACGAATGGCGCTACCTGGACGTGGGTTATGCCTACCAGGACAATTCCAAGCGGCCGTTGAACAAGGAATTCGTGTTGAACGCCGAGCGTTACCAGGGCGCCAGTGTGTTGCTGGCCCGGGAGAACTTCGGTTGCGGTTCCAGCCGTGAGCATGCGCCGTGGGCTCTGGAGGAGTACGGCTTCCGCAGCATCATTGCGCCGAGCTATGCCGATATCTTCTTCAACAACAGCTTCAAGAACGGCCTGTTGCCGATCATCCTCGACGACAGCGAAGTCGACGAGCTGTTCCAGCAGGTCGAGGCGACGCCGGGTTATCAGTTGACGGTCGATCTGCAGGCGCAGACCGTGACCCGTCCGGACGGCAAGGTCTATCACTTCGAAGTCGATGCGTTCCGCAAGCATTGCCTGCTCAACGGCCTGGACGATATCGGCCTGACTTTGCAGGACGGCGAGGCGATTGCCGCGTTTGAAGCCAAGCACCGGGCCAGTCAGCCGTGGTTGTTTCGCGACGCTTGATTTGAGGTAGGCAGGGCCGGCCTCTTCGCGGGCAAGCCCTGCTCCTACAAAGTTATGTCGTACGCGGCTTTTGTGTACGACGCAAAACTGTAGGAGCAGGGCTTGCCCGCGAAAGGCCGGATCGGCAACACGGAACTCTCGGCAAAAGGAAAATCCCATGACCGGCAACGCCCACACCGCAGTCGTTCAAAAGCAATTCGGCGAACAGGCCAGCGCCTACCTGAGCAGCGCCGTGCACGCCCAGGGCGCCGAATTCGCCCTGCTCCAGGCCGAGCTGGCCGGACGCTCCGACGCCCGGCTCCTGGACCTGGGCTGCGGTGCCGGCCACGTGAGCTTCCATGTCGCCCCGCTGGTCAAGAAAGTGGCCGCCTATGACCTCTCGCAGCAGATGCTCGACGTGGTCGCAGCGGCGGCCGCCGAGCGCGGCCTGAACAATATCGCCACGGTATGCGGCGCGGCCGAAAGCCTGCCGTTCGCCGATGGCGAGTTCGACTTTGTCTTCAGCCGCTACTCGGCACACCACTGGAGCGATCTGGGGCAGGCCTTGCGGGAAGTGCGGCGGGTGCTCAAGCCCGGTGGCGTGGCCGCGTTCATCGACGTCATGTCCCCCGGCAGCCCGTTGTTCGACACCTACCTGCAAAGCGTCGAGGTTTTGCGCGACACCAGCCATGTCCGCGATTATTCGGCGGGCGAGTGGCTGCGTCAGGTCAACGAGGCCGGGCTGCACGTACGCAGTACCCAGCGTCAGCGCCTGCGCCTGGAGTTCGGCTCCTGGGTCGAACGCATGCGCACCCCACAACCGTTGCGGACCGCCATTCGCGATTTGCAGCAGGCAATGGGCGCGGAAGTGCGAGAATATTTCGAGATTGAGGCCGATGGTTCATTCAGCACCGATGTGCTGGTGCTGTGGGCCGAGCGATAGACTTTTTCCAGCCGCGCCCGTGACCATGGGCGCGGCGACAGATGACATGAGGAAAGCATGAGCAAGCAGATTCTGATTCTCCCAGGCGACGGTATCGGTCCGGAAATCATGGCCGAAGCGGTCAAGGTGCTGGAATTGGCCAGCGAGAAGTACAGCCTCGGTTTCGAGCTGAGCCACGACGTGATCGGCGGTGCCGCCATCGACAAGCACGGCGTGCCCCTGGCCGACGAGACCCTGGAGCGTGCCCGCGCCGCCGATGCCGTGCTGCTGGGCGCCGTTGGTGGGCCGAAGTGGGACAAGATCGAACGGGATATCCGCCCTGAACGCGGCCTGCTGAAGATCCGCGCGCAACTGGGCCTGTTCGGCAACCTGCGTCCGGCGATTCTCTATCCGCAACTGGCCGATGCTTCCAGCCTGAAGCCGGAAATCGTCGCCGGCCTGGATATCCTCATTGTTCGCGAACTGACCGGCGGTATCTACTTCGGCGCGCCACGGGGTACCCGCACCCTGGAAAACGGCGAGCGCCAGTCCTACGATACCCTGCCGTACAGCGAAAGCGAGATCCGCCGCATTGCCCGGGTCGGTTTCGACATGGCGCGGGTGCGCGGCAAGAAGCTCTGCTCGGTGGACAAGGCCAACGTCCTGGCGTCCAGCCAGCTGTGGCGTGAAGTAGTCGAGCAAGTTGCCCAGGATTACCCGGACATCGAGCTGAGCCACATGTACGTCGATAACGCCGCCATGCAATTGGTGCGGGCGCCGAAACAGTTCGACGTGATCGTCACCGACAATATGTTCGGCGATATCCTGTCCGACCAGGCTTCGATGCTCACCGGCTCCATCGGCATGCTGCCGTCGGCGTCCCTGGATGCCCATAACAAAGGTATGTACGAGCCGTGCCACGGCTCTGCGCCGGACATTGCCGGGCAGGGCATCGCCAACCCGCTGGCGACCATCCTGTCGGTGTCGATGATGCTGCGTTACAGCTTCAACCTGCACGAAGCGGCGCAGGCGATCGAGACCGCGGTCAGCCGTGTGCTGGACCAGGGCCTGCGCACCGGTGACATCTGGTCGGCCGGTTGCACTAAAGTCGGTACGCAGGAAATGGGCGACGCAGTAGTCGCCGCGCTGCGGAATCTGTAATCTCTCGGGCCCACCGCCTCTTCCATCCCTGGAGGCGGTGACCCACTTTTGTAAAAGGTGTAGTTGCGATGAAACGTGTAGGTCTGATCGGTTGGCGCGGTATGGTCGGTTCCGTGCTCATGCAGCGGATGCTGGAAGAGCAGGATTTCGACCTGATTGAGCCGGTGTTTTTCACCACTTCCAATGTCGGTGGCCAAGGTCCGTCCGTGGGCAAGGACATTGCTCCGCTGAAGGATGCCTACAGCATTGAAGAGCTCAAGACCCTCGACGTGATCCTGACCTGCCAGGGCGGCGACTACACCAGCGAGGTTTTCCCCAAGCTGCGCGAAGCCGGCTGGCAGGGTTACTGGATCGATGCGGCTTCCAGCCTGCGCATGCAGGATGACGCAGTGATCATCCTCGACCCGGTCAACCGCAAGGTCATCGACCAGCAGTTGGACGCTGGTACCAAGAACTACATCGGCGGCAACTGCACCGTCAGCCTGATGCTGATGGGCCTGGGTGGCCTGTTCGAGGCCGGCCTGGTGGAATGGATGAGCGCCATGACCTACCAGGCAGCCTCGGGTGCCGGCGCGCAGAACATGCGTGAGCTGATCAAGCAGATGGGCGCGACCCACGCCGCTGTCGCCGATCAACTGGCCGACCCGGCCAGCGCCATCCTCGACATCGACCGTCGTGTCGCCGAAGCCATGCGCAGCGATGCCTACCCGACCGAAAACTTCGGTGTGCCCCTGGCCGGCAGCCTGATCCCGTGGATCGACAAGGAACTGCCGAACGGCCAGAGCCGTGAAGAATGGAAGGCCCAGGCCGAGACCAACAAGATCCTCGGTCGCTTCAAGAGCCCGATCCCGGTGGACGGTATCTGCGTGCGCATCGGCGCCATGCGTTGCCACAGCCAGGCGCTGACCATCAAGCTGAACAAGGACGTGCCGATCGCCGATATCGAAGGGCTGATCAGCCAGCACAACCCCTGGGTCAAGCTGGTGCCGAACCAGCGTGAAATCAGCATGCAGGAACTGAGTCCGACCAAGGTCACCGGCACGCTGAATATCCCGGTGGGGCGTCTGCGCAAGCTGAACATGGGTTCGCAGTTCCTCGGTGCCTTCACCGTGGGCGACCAGTTGCTCTGGGGCGCGGCCGAACCGCTGCGGCGCATGCTGCGTATCCTGCTGGAACGTTGATCCGCTGAAACGTTGAAAAACCCGCGTCTCGTCAGATTCGCGGGTTTTTTTATACCCTGCATCTCTGCAAGGCCCACGTGCAATTGCCTGACCGCCTGGTCACGGGTAAAGTGCCGCTCCCCCCGTTTCACCTGAGGTCATCCCATGAGCCAGTCCTTTGATATTGCCGTGATCGGCGCCACCGGCACCGTCGGCGAGACCCTGGTGCAGATCCTCGAAGAGCGCGATTTCCCGGTGGCCAACCTGCACCTGCTGGCCAGCAGCGAGTCGGCGGGGCACTCGGTGCCGTTCCGCGGCAAGAACGTACGGGTGCGCGAAGTCGACGAATTCGACTTCGGTAAAGTCCAGCTGGTGTTTTTTGCCGCCGGCCCCGCGGTGACCGTCAGCTTTGCCCCGCGTGCGACAGCCGCGGGTTGTACGGTGATCGACCTGTCCGGCGCCTTGTCCGCGCCCCAGGTCGTGCCGGAGGCCAATCCCGAGGTGCTGGCGACCCTGGGCAAGCCGGTGCAGGTCGGCAGCCCGAGCGCGGCCGCCACGGCGTTGGCGGTGGTGCTGGCGCCGCTCAAGGGCCTGGATATCCAGCGGGTCACGCTGACCGCCTGCCTGGCGGTATCGAGCCAGGGCCGCGAGGCGGTGACCGAACTGGCCCGACAAACGGCGGAGTTGTTGAATGTCCGTCCGCTGGAACCGCGCTTTTTCGATCGGCAGATGGCGTTCAACCTGCTGGCCCAGGTCGGCAAGCCGGATGCCCAGGGGCATGTCTCCCTGGAAAAACGCCTGGTCAGCGAACTTCGCGAACTGCTCGCCGCACCTTTGTTAAAAATTTCAGTGACTTGCATTCAAGCCCCGGTGTTTTTCGGCGATAGCTATAGTGTCTCTCTGCAAACCGCCGGCGAGGTTGATCTGGCCGCGGTGAACGCTACGCTGGAAGCTGCGGCGGGCATTGAGCTGGTGGAAGCCGGCGACTACCCGACGGCGGTGGGTGACGCGGTGGGCCAGGATGTGGTTTATGTCGGGCGGGTACGTCGCGGTGTGGACGAGCCGTGTGAGCTGAATCTGTGGCTGACAGCCGATAATGTACGCAAAGGCGCGGCATTGAACGCTGTGCAACTGGCAGAGCTGTTGATAAAAGACCTGCTGTAAAAGATACTTGGCGGCAATTTGCAGAATGACTCTAGCCTGACGCTATGCTCAGGCTGGTTGCTGGAGGTGAACCTGTCCTCGGGCATTTGCAAGGGCGTCGGCTGAAACCGCGCGCTGCGGCGATGTTTTCAAGGGCGCGCACGCTGCCGCAAGGCGGGCGACACCACCTTCTCGCTAGCCGAGGAATGCACAAACAAAGGAAGAGGCTATGGTTCAAGTTCGCAAACTGGTGTTAGCAATAGCGGCCGCTTCGGCGCTGTCTTCCGGTATGGCACACGCGCTTGGGCTGGGGGAAGTGACCCTCAAGTCAACTCTGAACCAGCCATTGCTGGCAGAAATCGAATTGCAGGATGTCAGTGGTCTCAGCGCCTCGGATATCGTGCCGAGTCTGGCCTCGCCCCAGGCCTTCGCCGATGCCGGGGTCAGTCGCCAGGATTTCCTCAACGACCTGACGTTCACGCCGGTGATCAACCCCAACGGCCGCAGCGTGGTGCGGGTCACCTCGAACAAACCGTTGTCCGAAGCCTATGTGCGCTTCCTGGTGCAGGTGCAGTGGCCCAATGGCCGCTTGATGCGCGACTACAGCGTGTTGCTCGATCCGTCGAAATACACCCCGACCGCTGACGCCGCCAAACCAGCTGCTGCTACTCCGACGGCAGCCGCCGCGCCTGTGGCGCCGGTTACCGCGCCGACCAAGGCCAAGCAATACACCACCGGCCCCAAGGACACCTTGTGGGATATCGCCCTGAAGGAGAGCAATGGCGCTTCCGTGCAGCAGACCATGCTGGCGATCCAGGCGTTGAATCCGGGGGCCTTCCTCGACGGCAATATCAATCGCCTGAAGACCGGCCAGGTGCTGCGTCTGCCTGATCGCGTGGAAAGCCGTGCCTTGGCACAACCCAAGGCTATCGCTGAAGTGGCGGCACAGAATGCCGCCTGGCGTGCGGGACGGCGCTCGCCCCATGCCGGCAAGCAACAGATCGATGCCACCCGGCACAAAGGGGCCGAGGGCGCGCCGACCAAGGCTGCTGCCAAGGACAACCTGAGCCTGATCTCCGCCGAGTCCGGCAAGAAGCACGGCAAAGGTGCCGCCAGCGATAGCAAGGCCCTGAACAACAAACTGGCGGTGACCCAGGAAAGCCTGGACACCACCCGTCGCGACAATGCCGAGCTGAAGAGCCGGATGGAAGACCTGCAAAGCCAGCTGGACAAGTTGCAGCGCCTGATTCAGTTGAAGAACGATCAGTTGGCCAAGTTGCAGGCCGATGGTGCGACAACCACGCCTGCGGCACCCACTGCCGGGCAACCGGCCAACGCCATGTCCGCCCAGTTGGCGGCCAAGCCGGAAGTGGCCCCCGCGCCGATCGCTCCGGCGGCGGAAGTGGCCAAGCCTGCAGCGGTTGTACCGCCGATCCAGCCTGACGCCGCCGTGCCCCAGGAGCGCAAGCTCGATGACCTGCTGGCCAGTCCGATCCTGATGGGACTGCTGGCCGGTTCCGTGGTGCTGGTGTTCCTCTTGCTCCTGCTGTTCCTGGCGCGTCGTCGCAAGGCCAAGCAGGAAGCGGAAAAACACCTGCGCATGGCTCGGGCGCTGAACGAGGAAGGTGGTTTTTCCGAAGAGCTGGATATGCCTGAAAGCAGTTTCGAGGGTCTGGAGGTCCCTCCGCCGAGCGTAAAGCTGGCACCCGCTCCGGCCCCGGTCCCGGCCGCTGAGCGTCCTACCGATGTACTGGACCAGGCTAACCTGCATATCCAGCGCGGTCACCTGAACCAGGCGGCCGGCTTGCTTGAAGAAGCGGTGAAATACGAACCACAGCGTACCGATGTGCGCCTGAAACTGATGGAGGTCTACGGCCAGCAGGGCGATCGTGATGCGTTTATCGCCCAGGAACGGCAGTTGCCTGCCGGTCAGCACCAGGCCGAAGTCGAGCAGCTCAAGAGCCGTTTTCCGTCGATGATCGCGGTTGCCGCGGTGGCCGGGCTCGGAGCGGCCGCGGTGGCGGCTGAACTGAGCGAGGATTACGTCAAGGAATTGCTGGCCGATGAGCCGCCGGCGCCAGTGCCCGCTCCAGCTCCTGTTGCGGCGCCGGCACCGGTGGCGGCAGCGGACGATCTCTTCGATAGCGATTTTGACCTGAGCCTGGATGATCTCGAAGCCGCCTCGCCAACGGTGGTTGCACCGGCCAAGGCGGATCTGGATGACCTGCAACTGGATGACGACCTGAGTTTCGAGTCGATTCTGGGGCAGCAGGCAGGCGCCACGCCGGCGCTGGACGACGATTTGAGTTTCGAGTCGCTAATGGAACAGCATGCCCCGGCCAAGCCGGCCCTAGACGACCTGGCGGATTTCGATCTGGACCTGGGTGGGGAAGCGCCGCTGTCGACTTCGGCGGACGAGGACTTCCTGCTGAGCCTGACCGAGGACCTGAAGGATTCCGACGCCGAAGTCCCGACCCTGGGCGCCGGCGGTCTGGATGATCTGGATCTGCCGGCGGATTTCGATCTGTCGCTGGCGGACGAACTGGAGGCGCACGCCGGCCCGAATGCGTTCACCGACGAGCTGGATGACGTCAACGCCGAGCTGGATCGTCTGTCCCAGAGCCTGGAGCAGCCGCCGCTGGCTACACCGAGCCTGGCGGCCGACGAATTGCCCGAGGACGAGTCGTTCGACTTCCTCTCCGGCACCGACGAGGCGGCCACCAAGCTCGACCTGGCCCAGGCCTATATGGACATGGACGATAGCGATGGGGCGCGGGATATCCTCGCCGAGGTGCTGAACGAAGGCAGCGAGGCGCAGAAAGCCGAAGCCCGGGAGATGCTCAAGCGTCTGGCTTGATCGGTGCTTCAACAAAAACGGCAGCCTTCGGGCTGTCGTTTTTATTTGTAGGGCCAACTAAAAGTCCCCGGTGCATGGCGTCTCGGCCGGCTGGCCTTATAATGCCCGCCTTTGCGTCAACCAGCAGGCTGTGAGTTCTTGGCAAATATAGATAATCCGGCCGCCGAAGTGGCGGCCGACGGCGTTTTCAGGATCGCCCTGGGCGTCGAGTACAAGGGCTCGCGCTATCGCGGCTGGCAGCGTCAGGCGTCCGGTGTGCCGACGGTGCAGCAGACCCTGGAAGAAGCGCTGTCGAAAGTGGCGGATTCGCCGGTTTCGCTGATGTGCGCCGGGCGCACCGATGCCGGCGTGCATGCCTGTGGCCAGGTGGTGCACTTCGATACCCAGGCCGAGCGTTCGCTGAAGGCCTGGGTCATGGGTGCCAATATCAATCTGCCCCATGACGTCAGCGTCAGTTGGGCGCAGGTGATGCCGGCGCACTTCCATGCGCGTTTCAAGGCCATCGCCCGGCGTTATCGCTACGTGATCTACAACGATCAGATCCGTCCGGCCCACCTGAACGAAGAGATCACCTGGAATCATCGCCCGCTGGATGTTGAGCGCATGGCCGAGGCCGCCCGTCACCTGATCGGCACCCATGATTTCAGCGCCTTCCGGGCCGGCCAGTGCCAGGCCAAGTCGCCGATCAAGGAAGTGCATCACCTGCGGGTCACCCGCCACGGCAAGATGATCGTCATCGATATCCGTGCCGGGGCCTTCCTGCATCATATGGTGCGCAATATCGCCGGGGTGCTGATGACCATCGGTGCCGGCGAGCGGCCGGTGGAGTGGGCCCGGGAAGTCCTGGAAAGCCGGGTCAGGCGTACCGGCGGCGTTACCGCCCATCCGTTCGGCCTTTACCTGGTACAGGTAGAGTATCGCGACGAGTTTGCCCTGCCGCAGCGTTACATCGGGCCGCACTTTCTCACCGGCTTCTCGGAACTTGACGGCTGACGCCCGGAAAAGCATTTGTTACCATCCGGGACTTTCTCGGAAAAGCACTCGGGGTTTTACGACATGTCCGCCGTTCGCAGCAAAATTTGCGGAATTACCCGCATTGAAGATGCGTTGGCCGCCGTCGATGCCGGGGCCGATGCCATTGGTTTTGTGTTCTACGCCAAAAGCCCGCGGGCGGTGACATTCCAGCAGGCACGGGCGATTATCGCCGCCTTGCCGCCGTTCGTGACCACCGTCGGCCTGTTCGTCAATGCCAGCCGTTGCGAGCTGGGGGAAATCCTCGATGCGGTGCCGCTGGACCTGTTGCAGTTCCATGGCGATGAAACCCGCGAGCAGTGCGAAGGTTATCACCGTCCCTATATAAAGGCCTTGCGGGTCAAGGCCGGTGACGACATCGCCGCGGCCTGTGACGCTTACCCGAGTGCCAGCGGGATTCTCCTCGATACCTATGTCGAAGGTGTTCCCGGGGGAACCGGCGCGGCGTTCGACTGGTCCCTGATACCAACGGGCCTGAGCAAGCCGATTATCCTCGCCGGCGGCCTGACCGTCGACAACGTGGCCGAGGCCATCGCCCGGGTCAAGCCCTATGCCGTGGATGTCAGCGGCGGGGTGGAGCAGGGCAAGGGCATCAAGGATCGTACAAAGATCGAAGCGTTCATACGCGCCGTACGCGGTTGCCGAGCGCCAATGTGACGGCTGGCAGCCTGCCGCCGTCCATGCATACCGCCGCAGAAAACAGGCGGGCCCGGTTGTTCGACGGGCCGAAAACGAATTGGAGAAAGACAGCATGAGCAACTGGTTAGTAGACAAACTGATCCCTTCGATCATGCGTTCCGAGGTGAAGAAAAGCTCGGTGCCTGAAGGTCTGTGGCACAAGTGCCCATCGTGCGATGCGGTGCTCTACCGTCCGGAACTGGAAAAGACCCTGGACGTCTGCCCCAAGTGCAACCACCACATGCGCATTGGCGCCCGTGCACGCATCGATATCTTCCTCGACGCCGAAGGTCGCGTTGAGTTGGGTGCCGACCTGGAGCCGGTGGACCGTCTGAAATTCCGTGACGGCAAGAAGTACAAGGACCGCTTGACCGCGGCCCAGAAGCAGACCGGCGAAAAAGATGCCCTGGTGTCCATGAGCGGCACCCTGCTGGGCATGCCGGTGGTGGTTTCCGCCTTCGAATTCTCGTTCATGGGTGGCTCCATGGGCGCCATCGTCGGCGAGCGTTTCGTACGTGCCGCCAACTACGCCCTGGAAAACCGTTGCCCGATGATCTGCTTCGCCGCTTCCGGCGGTGCGCGGATGCAGGAAGCACTGATTTCCCTGATGCAGATGGCCAAGACTTCGGCCGTGCTGGCGCGCCTGCGTGAAGAAGGCCTGCCGTTTATCTCGGTGCTGACCGACCCGGTCTACGGCGGTGTTTCCGCCAGCCTGGCCATGCTCGGCGACGTGATCGTCGGCGAACCCAAGGCGCTGATCGGCTTCGCCGGCCCACGGGTGATCGAGCAGACCGTTCGCGAGAAGCTGCCGGAAGGTTTCCAGCGTAGCGAATTCCTGCTGGAGCACGGTGCGATCGACATGATCATCGCCCGCCAGGAACTGCGTCCGCGCCTGGGTAACCTGCTGGCGCAGATGATGGGCCTGCCGACACCCGAATACATCGCCTTGCCTGTTGAGCCTGTCATTGTCCCACCGGTGCCTGCAAGCCTATGACCGAACGTACCCTGGGCGAGTGGCTCGCCTACCTGGAGCAATTGCACCCATCGGCCATCGACATGGGGCTGGAGCGCTCGCAAGAGGTAGCGAACCGCATGGGGCTGGGCAGGCCGGCGCCTCGGGTAGTCACCGTGACCGGCACCAATGGCAAGGGTTCGACCTGCGCCTTTGTTGCCTCGTTGCTGCAAGCGCAGGGGCTCAAGGTCGGCGTCTATAGCTCGCCACATCTGCTGCGTTACAACGAGCGCGTGCAGATCAACGGGGTCGAGGCGACGGACGCGCAGTTGTGCGAAGCCTTCGCCGCCCTCGATGCCGGGCGGGGCGAGACTTCCCTGACCTATTTCGAGATGGGCACCCTGGCCGCGCTCTGGCTGTTCGAGCGTGCGGCCCTGGATGTCGTGGTCCTGGAAGTCGGTCTTGGTGGGCGCCTGGATACGGTCAATGTGGTGGATGCCGACCTGGCGTTGGTGACCAGCATTGGTGTCGATCATGCCGAATACCTGGGCAACAGCCGTGAATCGGTGGCGTTCGAAAAGGCCGGGATCTTCCGCCCGGGCGCACCGGCGCTGTGTGGCGACCTGAATCCGCCGCAGCCGCTGCTGGACAAGGCCCGTGAGTTGGGTAGCCCGTTCTTCCTGCGTGGCCGGGACTTCGATCTTGGCCTCACCGATGCAAACTGGCAGTGGCGTGGCGTCGACCGCCAGGGCCGGGCGGTCGAGTTGCGCGATCTGCCGCTGCTTGGCCTGCCGATGGAGAACGCCGCCCTGGCCCTGCAGGCTTACCTGTTGATGGATCTGCCATGGCAGCCCGAGCGGATTGCCCAGGCGCTGCTGGATACCCGTATTGTCGGCCGGCTGGATCGGCGTAAGCTGACCTGGCAGGGCAAGTCCCTCAGCCTGATGCTGGATGTCGGGCACAATCCCCATGCCGCCGAATACCTGGCCGAGCGCCTGGCGCACAGTCCCTTGAAGGGGCGGCGTTTGGCGGTATTCGGGCTCTTGTCGGACAAGGACCTCGATGGGGTGGTTGCCCCGCTTGAGCGTCATATCCAGCACTGGGCGGTGACGCCCTTGCAGACGCCGCGCAGTCGCCCGGCGGCTGACCTGCAGGCCGCCTTGGCGGCCCGTGGTGCGTCGGTGAGCGTCTACGAAAGTGTCGCCGCTGCGCTGGAAGGGCAATGCGCCCAGGCCACGGCCGATGACGAAATTCTGTTGTTCGGATCGTTTTTTTGTGTTGCCGAGGCGCTGGAGTGGCTGGCCCGGCGCGCCACGGAGGAGGCTGCCAATGGCAATGCTGGATAAAGCGTACAAACAACGGATGGTCGGTGCCTTGGTGCTGGTGGCCTTGGCGGTGATCTTCCTGCCGATGCTGTTTTCCCGCCAGGACGAGCAGCGCCAGGTTCGGGTCGAAGCGCCGACCGCGCCCCAGGCCTCTGCGTTGCCCCAGGTCAAGGTCGAGCCGGTGCCGGTTCCCGAACCCCAGGCATTGCCCCCGGATTCGGTCCCGGCTGATGAGGAAGTCGAGGAAACGCCGGTGCCTCTCGCACCGGCACCGGCACCCAAGCCAGTGGCTCCGGTCGCGGCGGCCAAGCCCGTAGCCCCTGCGCCCGCCACCAAACCGGCTCCGGCCCCGGCGCAGACACCGGCCCAGGTGGTTGCAGTGGCGCCGGCCAAGCTCGATACCACGCAAAACCGCGTAGACCCCAACGGCCTGCCGATCAGCTGGTCGGTGCAACTGGCCAGCCTGTCCAGCCGTGACAGTGCTGAAAGCCTGCAAAAGACCCTGCGCAGCCAGGGTTATAACGCCTATATCCGTTCCTCCGATGGCAAGAACCGGGTCTTTGTCGGCCCGCTGATCGAGCGTGCCGAGGCCGATCGCCTGCGTGACCTGCTGGGTCGCCAGCAGAATCTGAAGGGTTTTGTCGTGCGTTTCCAACCGGAACGCGGTTAAGCCCGCGGCTTTGTATCGAAATGCTCTGACAATCGCCTTACCAGTGGGGCGGCGCTCTGCTAAAATGCGCCGCCTTATCCGTCTGTAGGCTGCACTGTGCCATTTACCTGGGTTGACTGGGCGATTATTGCGGTAATCGTCGTTTCTGCGTTGATCAGCTTGAGCCGTGGTTTCGTCAAGGAAGCCCTGTCCCTGCTCACCTGGATCATTGCAGGCGCGGTCGCCTGGATGTTCGGTGGCTCGTTGTCCGTGTACCTGACCGACTATATCCAGACACCTTCGGCACGCGTGATCGCGGGCTGTGCAATCATGTTCGTCGCCACCCTGCTGGTGGGCGCCATGGTCAACTATCTTATCGGCGAACTGGTTCGCGTCACCGGCCTGTCCGGGACCGATCGCTTCCTCGGCATGGCCTTCGGTGCCGCGCGTGGCGGGCTGCTGGTGGTGGTGGCCGTCGGGCTGCTGAGCCTGGGGCCGGTCCAACAGGATTCGTGGTGGCAGGGCTCCCAGCTCGTGCCAAAATTTCTATTGGTCGCCGACTGGTCCAAGAACCTCATCCTGGGGTGGAGCAGTCGGTGGTTAGCCAGCGGAATCAGCGTACCCGCTGACCTTCCGTTCAAGGAACATCTCTTGCCGGCCAAAACGCCTCAGTAAGAGCTGTTCAGTTCAGATTCATTAAGTAGGGGTTGCGTCGCATGTGTGGCATCGTCGGTATCGTCGGTAAGTCGAACGTCAATCAGGCGCTGTATGACGCGCTAACCGTGCTCCAGCACCGCGGCCAGGACGCTGCCGGTATCGTGACCAGCCATGACGGCCGGTTATTCCTGCGCAAGGACAACGGCCTGGTCCGCGATGTATTCCATCAGCGGCACATGCAGCGCCTGGTCGGACACATGGGCATCGGCCATGTGCGTTACCCGACCGCCGGCAGTTCGACTTCGGCTGAGGCCCAGCCGTTTTATGTCAACTCGCCGTACGGCATCACCCTGGCCCACAACGGTAACCTGACCAACGTCGAACAGTTGGCCAAGGAAATCTACGAGTCGGATCTGCGCCACGTCAACACCAACTCCGACTCGGAAGTGTTGCTCAACGTGTTCGCCCACGAGCTGGCCCAGCGCGGCAAGCTGCAACCGACCGAAGAAGACGTGTTCGCCGCGGTGACCGACGTGCACAACCGCTGCGTCGGTGGTTACGCGGTGGTGGCGATGGTGACCGGCTACGGTATCGTCGGTTTCCGCGACCCCCATGGCATCCGTCCGATCGTGTTCGGCCAGCGTCACACCGACGAAGGCGTCGAGTACATGATCGCCTCGGAGAGCGTGTCCCTGGACGTGCTCGGTTTCACCCTGATCCGCGACCTGGCACCGGGCGAAGCGGTGTACATCACCGAAGACGGCAAGCTGCACACCCGTCAATGCGCGACCAACCCGTCGTTGACCCCGTGCATCTTCGAACACGTCTACCTGGCGCGTCCTGATTCGATCATCGACGGCGTGTCGGTATACAAGGCGCGTCTGCGCATGGGCGAGAAGCTGGCGGAGAAGATCCTGCGCGAGCGTCCGCAGCATGACATCGACGTGGTCATCCCGATCCCGGACACCAGCCGTACCTCGGCCCTGGAGTTGGCGAACCACCTGGGCGTGAAGTTTCGCGAAGGCTTTGTGAAGAACCGCTATATCGGCCGGACCTTCATCATGCCGGGCCAGGCGGCCCGCAAGAAGTCCGTGCGGCAGAAGCTCAACGCCATCGAGCTGGAATTCCGTGGCAAGAACGTCATGCTGGTGGACGACTCCATCGTGCGCGGCACCACTTGCAAGCAGATCATCCAGATGGCCCGCGAAGCCGGCGCGAAAAACGTCTACTTCTGCTCGGCGGCCCCGGCGGTGCGCTACCCGAACGTCTACGGTATCGACATGCCGAGTGCCCATGAGCTGATCGCCCACAACCGCACGACCCAGGACGTGGCCGACCTGATCGGCGCCGACTGGCTGATCTACCAGGACCTGCCGGACCTGATCGAGGCCGTCGGTGGTGGCAAGATCAAGATCGAGAACTTCGATTGCGCGGTGTTCGACGGCAAGTACGTCACCGGCGACATCGACGAGCACTACCTGGCCAAGATCGAGCAGGCGCGTAACGATGCGTCCAAGGTCAAGACCCAGGCGGTCAGCGCGATCATCGACCTGTACAACAACTGAGTAAAAACCGGCTCTGGGGTGTGGCCGCGGTCCTGAAAACACCGCAACCCTGTAGGAGCCGGGCTTGCCCGCGAAGCTTCTGGCGGTCTCAAGGGCCCCTTCGCGGGCAAGCCCTGCTCCTACAGGGGTCGTGTCCCCCCTTAAAACCGGTTTTAATCTTCAAGAAAGTCGAACAAGGAGTGGCAGCATGAGTCAGGAATGGGATGCCGGTCGGTTGGACAGCGATCTCGAGGGCGTAGCCTTCGACACCCTGGCCGTCCGTGCCGGTCAGCACCGCACGCCGGAAGGCGAGCACGGCGACCCGATGTTCTTCACCTCCAGCTACGTGTTCCGCACCGCCGCCGATGCGGCGGCGCGTTTCGCCGGGGAAGTGCCGGGTAACGTCTACTCGCGCTACACCAACCCCACCGTGCGTTCCTTCGAAGAGCGCATCGCCGCCCTGGAAGGGGCCGAGCAGGCGGTTGCCACCGCCACCGGCATGGCCGCGATCATGGCCGTGGTCATGAGCCTGTGCAGTGCCGGCGACCATGTGCTGGTCTCGCGCAGTGTGTTCGGCTCCACCATCAGTCTGTTCGAGAAGTACTTCAAGCGCTTCGGTGTTGACGTCGACTACGTGCCCCTGGCCGACCTGTCGGGCTGGGACGCGGCGATCCGGCCGAATACCAAGCTGCTGTTCGTCGAATCGCCGTCCAATCCGCTGGCTGAACTGGTGGATATCGCCGCGTTGGCTGAAATCGCCCATGCCAAGGGTGCGATGCTGGTAGTGGACAACTGTTTCTGCACGCCGGCCCTGCAACAGCCTTTGAAGCTGGGCGCGGACATCGTCGTGCATTCGGCGACCAAGTTCATCGACGGCCAGGGTCGTTGCATGGGCGGCGTGGTTGCCGGGCGTGGCGAGCAGATGAAGGAAGTCGTCGGTTTCCTGCGCACCGCCGGGCCGACCCTCAGCCCGTTCAACGCCTGGATCTTCCTCAAGGGCCTGGAAACCCTGAACCTGCGCATGCGCGCCCACTGTGCCAATGCCCAGGCCCTGGCCGAATGGCTGGAGCAGCAGGACGGTATCGAGAAGGTCCATTACGCCGGCCTCAAGAGCCACCCGCAGCACGAACTGGCCCAGCGTCAGCAGCGCGGTTTCGGTGCGGTGGTGAGCTTCGAGGTCAAGGGCGGCAAAGAGGGCGCCTGGCGCTTTATCGACGCCACCCGACTGATCTCGATCACCGCCAACCTGGGTGATAGCAAGACCACCATCACCCACCCGAGCACCACTTCCCACGGCCGCCTGGCGCCGCAGGAACGTGAGGCCGCGGGGATTCGCGACAGCCTGATCCGTGTCGCCGTCGGCCTCGAAGACGTGGCCGACCTGCAAGCCGACCTGGCTCGCGGGTTGGCGGCCTTGTGATCGAGTGGTCCCTGGACACGGCCGTTGCCAATAACGGCCGTGTCGCCCTGGTGACGGGCGCGGCCCGTGGTATCGGCCTGGGGATCGCGGCGTGGTTGATCAGCGAAGGCTGGCAGGTGGTGCTCACCGACCTCGATCGTCGCCGTGGCGCCAAGGTGGCCCGGATCCTGGGCGAGAATGCCTGTTTCATCGGCATGGATGTGGCCGATGAAGCCCAGGTGGCCCAGGGCGTTGCCGAGGTATTGGGCCGTTTCGGCCGGATCGATGCCCTGGTGTGCAACGCGGCGATTGCCGACCCGCACAACATCACCCTTGAAAGTCTCGACCTGGCGCACTGGAATCGTGTGCTGGCGGTCAATCTCGGCGGGCCGATGTTGCTGGCCAAGCACTGCGCGCCTTATCTGCGTGCCCACTGCGGCGCGATCGTCAACCTGGCCTCTACCCGTGCGGCGCAGTCGGAACCCGACAGCGAGGCCTATGCGGCGAGCAAGGGCGGTCTATTGGCCCTGACTCACGCCCTGGCGATCAGCCTCGGGCCGGAGATCCGGGTCAATGCGGTCAGTCCGGGCTGGATCGATGCCCGCGATCCCTCGGTACGTCGGGCCGAGCCGTTGAGCGACGCCGACCATGCCCAACATCCGGCGGGAAGGGTAGGGACGGTCGAGGATGTGGCGGCGTTGGTGGCCTGGTTGCTGTCGAGGAATGCGGGGTTTGTCACCGGCCAGGAATTCGTGGTTGACGGTGGCATGAGCCGCAAGATGATCTACCGGTAGGAGCGAGCTTGCTCGCGATGGACGTCAACGATAACGCGGGAAGTCTGCTAGCCCGTAGTGTTCCGGCTACCATCGCGAGCGAGCTCGCTCCTACAGAGAGCAGGGCTTGATGGTCTTGCCTGTGACACGAATCTGTCTTTTTCTGAAAAACTTCAAGCAGGCTATTGACTTAGGTCCGCTACCTGCGTAAATTTCGCGGCCTCAACGAAGCAAAGGGTGATTAGCTCAGCTGGGAGAGCATCTGCCTTACAAGCAGAGGGTCGGCGGTTCGATCCCGTCATCACCCACCACTCGTTGAGCTTCTCGCAAGAGAATCGGATGTTCCGCAAGGAGCTTCCAACCGACGCGCAGCGGTAGTTCAGTCGGTTAGAATACCGGCCTGTCACGCCGGGGGTCGCGGGTTCGAGTCCCGTCCGCTGCGCCATATTTGTACAGGTCGCCTTGTGCGGTCTGCGATTGAAAGGCACCGAAGCTTTTCGATCACGGGTTTCAAGATTTCAAACGGACGCAAGTCCGAGCGATACGCAGCGGTAGTTCAGTCGGTTAGAATACCGGCCTGTCACGCCGGGGGTCGCGGGTTCGAGTCCCGTCCGCTGCGCCATACACCGCTTCAAGGCCCTTGAACTCCTTGAAGCAAAGAAAATGCCCCGGCTTGCCGGGGCTTTTTTTTGCCTTTTTTTTGCCCGCCACTGCCTGGGCTTCTTGTGCTGACTTGAAGTCGTCCCCTTCGATTCTCTTGTGACACGTTTTAAATACGCTGCGAATGTTTAAAAAAGTGTCATGAAAGTTCCTTCTTTGCTCTTCCTTTGAAAGTTGCAAACTTTCGTTATTTATTTCCTTTGCAACGGCACTTCGTGGTTATCCGATCTAGGACGATTCCTATGTTTTCGGCCCCCCCCTTTGACTAGAGTGAATCCACGCAGCGCCTGGCTTGCCGTGTGCGCAGGGCGCTGAGGTTTAACGTCTTTCACTTTGGTTTGGCGTGCCTGAAGGGCATTTTCATGGGGCTGGAATATGTCGATAAAAGAACTGATTCCTTATATTAATACCCTGCCAGACAGGCCCTGCGGTCCGAACTTGGAATACCGCGCGGACTTTATTCAACTGTTAGAAGAAATAGACGGCGGCAACGAAGTTCAATACGGCGATCATGTGTACCCCGCAACGCCGGTGGACTGGCAACGGGTACGCTCGCTGTGCCTGACGCTGCTGGAGGATGCTCTCGACCTGCGGGTGGCGGTTTGCCTGGCGCGGGCCTTGCTGGAATTGCACGGGCTGCCCGGCTTTGTCGATGGCTTGCGGCTGATCGACAGTCTGCTGCGTGAGCGCTGGGAGGATGTTCACCCGCAGCTCCTGGCCGAAGACGATCACGATCCGCTGATGCGCCTCAATACCCTTGCCGAGCTGGCGGTGCCCACCAGTGTGGTCCAGGTGCTCAAGCGTCAGCAGCTGGGCAATGCCATGGGCCTTGAACCGCTGCGTGTGACCGATCTGGCCTGCATCGCCGAGTCCGCCGAGGAGGAGGTCCGGACACAAGGACTGGCGCGTCTGGGTGCGCTGATCGAGTCCAAGGCCCGTGCTGAGCTGATCGAGAACCTGAGCTTGTTGAGGGCTCTGGTCGAACTGATCGCGCGGATCGGCGCTTGTCTGGAGGAAAAAATCGCGGCCCCCGGTATTTCGCCGCTGGACGGCCTCGGGCGGGCCCTGGACAAGTGGTGCCGCATCGCCGAAGAGCGTTGCGATGTCGTCTTGCCGCCGCCAGGCGATGATTTGCCCCAGGCCCTGGCCACCGATGTGACAAGTCGTGCTCCAGCCACCTGGAGCGGTGTCTGCCAGTCCCGTGAGGACGTAGTCCGCGCCCTGGATGCCATTTGCGCTTACTACGCCCAGCACGAACCTTCGAGCCCGGTGCCCTTGCTGGCGGCCAGGACGCGTCGGCTCGCCAGCATGAGTTTTCTCGAAGCGATCGCCGAACTGGTGCCAGGCAGCCTTGCCGACCTGCATGCGCTGGGCGGTATCACCGATGACTAACCTTTCCCTCCCTGCTCAGGTTTATCTGTATGTCCAGTAACAACAGCCAGAAATTCATTGGGCGCAACCGTGCGCCACGGGTCCAGATCGAATATGACGTCGAGTTGTACGGCGCCGAAAAGACCATCGAGATCCCCTTTGTCAACGGCGTGTTCGCCGATCTCTCGGGGGCCAACCGGGACGACCTGCCGCCGGTGGCCGAGCGCAAGTTCCTGGAAATCGATATCGACAATTTTGATGAGCGCATGGCCGCCATCGAACCCCAGGTGCGCATCAGTGTGCCCAACCAACTGACGGGGGAAGGGCAGATGGCGGTGTCGCTCGCCTTCAAGAGCATGGACGACTTCTCGCCCGGCGCCGTGGCCCGCAATGTCGAGCCGCTGCGTGAACTGCTGGAGGCGCGCAATCAACTGGCCAATCTGCTGACCTATATGGACGGCAAGAGTGGCGCCGAGCAACTGATGGCCAAGTTGCTGGAAAACCCGGCCCTGATGCAGTCGCTGCTGGCCCACGCCAAGCCGGCGGCCACCGAGTCCGAAGACTGATGCCTTCGATGATCGCTCCCTGAAACAGGTAAATATCCGTGTCCGCCACATCTCAGAATCAGTCCGGCATCGACCCGACGGCCGAGCTCTCGCCCAGTGAATTCAACGACCTGCTGCAACGCGAGTTCAAGCCCCGCGGCGAGCCGGTGCGCGAAGCCATTGAAAATGCGGTGCAGACCCTGGCCCAACAGGCGCTGCGCACGACCCACCTGATTGCCCACGACACCCTCGGCACCATCCAGGCCCTGATCGGTGAAATCGACGCCAAGTTGTCCGCGCAGGTCAATGACATCCTCCATCACCCGGATTTCCAGGCCGTCGAATCTGCCTGGCGCGGCCTCGACTACCTGGTGAGCAATACCGAGACCGACGAGAAACTCAAGATCCGTTTCCTCAACGTCGCCAAGGACGAAGTCGCCCGCGAGCTGAAGAAGTTCAAGGGCGCGGCCTGGGACCAGAGCCCGCTGTTCAAGAAAATCTACGAGCATGAGTACGGCCAACTGGGCGGTGAGCCCTTCGGTGTGCTGATCGCCGATTTCTATTTCGATAACAGCCCACCGGATGTGGAACTGTTGGCGTCACTGGCCAAGATTGCCGCCGCGGCCCATGCGCCCCTGATCAGCGCGGCGTCGCCGGCGGTGATGTTGATGGACTCCTGGCGCGAGGTCGCCAACCCCCGCGACCTGAGCAAGCTGTTCCTCACTCCCGAGCATGCCGCCTGGCGCAATCTGCGGCGCTCCGAGGATTCGCGCTATATCGGCCTGACCATGCCGCGTTTTCTCGGGCGTATTCCCTACGGCGCGCGTACCGCGCCAGTGGAGGAGTTCGCCTTCGAGGAGGTCACCGAAGGCCAGGCGCAGAACTACCTGTGGGCCAATGCAGCCTATGCCATGGGCATCAATATCAACCGCTCCTTCAAGGAGTACGGCTGGTGCTCGCGGATTCGCGGCATCGAGTCCGGCGGCGCCATCAGCGGGCTGCCAGTGCATACCTATCCGACCGAGGACGGCGGCGTCGACATGACCTGTCCGACCGAGGTCGCCATCAGTGACCGGCGCGAAGTGGAGTTGGCCAAGAACGGCTTCATGCCCCTGGTGCATTGCAAGAACAGCTCGCTGGCGGCGTTTATCGGCGCGCAGTCCTTGCACGCTCCCCAGGAATACGACGACCCCGACGCCACCGCCAATGCACAGTTGGCGGCGCGGTTGCCGTATCTGTTCGCCACCTGTCGTTTTGCCCATTACCTCAAGTGCATCGTGCGCGACAAGATCGGCTCCTTCAGTGAGCGCGAAGACATGGAGATCTGGCTCAACAATTGGATTGTCAAGTACGTCGAGCATAACCCGGCGACCGCCAGCGACGCCGACAAGGCGCGCAAGCCGCTGGCGGGTGCCGAAGTGGTGGTGCAGGAAGTGGAGGGCAGCCCGGGCTTTTACCAGGCCAAGTTCTTCCTGCGTCCCCACTATCAATTGGAAGGCCTGAGCGTATCCCTGCGACTGGTCTCCCGACTGCCCTCGGTCAAAGGCTGAGGGGTTCATGCCCGACCGGGGCCTTGTCCCCGGAAAGGTACTTAACCATTCAAATAAACAGATGTTGGAGTCCGCATGATTGTATTGAAATTCAAAACCGAGATTAAGGGGAACTGCCAGGAGAAGGATCACAAGGACTGGATCGTCATCGACTCCTGGGGGTTCAGCAGTGGTCGTTCCATCTCCATCGGCAATGACCGTGAGCCGAGTGTCGGGCATGTCACCGAGATAACCTTGAACAAAACCACTGACGTCGCTTCGCCTAATCTGTTTATCGAGTCGGTTAGCGGCAAGTCCCTGGACGAGGCGACCTTGCGCATCATCCAGACCAGCGGTAGTTCGACGGGCAAGAACGAACCCTACGTCGAGTTCACGCTGACGGCGCCGATCATCAGCAGCTACTCCATCAGCGGTAGCGGTGATCGCCCGAGCGAAACCATCCAGATTAGCTTCACCGCCATCAAGTACCAGTACAAGCACTTCGTTGATGGCAAGGCTGTCGCGACCCTTGCAAAGAGCTACGACCTGCTCAGCAACACGACCGTGTGATCGAACGCCGACGGCCCCCGCAGCATGCTGCGGGGGCCGTCGGCGCCGGGTTTTTTTCGGGAGGATTTTCATGAGCACTTCCATGACACCGCTGCTCGAACGTCTGCTGCGTCCCGCCAATCCTGGCGATGAGATGACCCGGCGCCGGGCGGGGGGCGGTGCGCAGCAAGAGCTGGAACACCTGTGCCGAGATTTGACGCTGCTGTTCAATGCCACCGGACTCGGGGCGATCTGCCCGTTGGGCAGCCAGCCCCATGTCACCCGTTCAGTGCTCAACTATGGCCTGGGCAACCTGGCGGGCGTGGTGCTGTCGAGCATCGATACGCAGAAGCTCGAGAGCCGCATCCGTGAAATCGTCCTGGATTTCGAACCGCGCATCCTGCGTTACAGCGTCGCGGTGCAACTGCTGCCGGTGACGTCCTGCAGTGCCAGCCTGAATTTTCTGATCGAGGGCGAGATCCGCGGCCTCGATGCGTTGCACGCCTTTCGCCTGGAGTCGGCCTGGAACACCGAAAGTGGTGAGGTGCGGGTCCGGCCCTATGGTCGACCGTCCACCCATGGATGAGCGGCTGCTGCGGCACTACGAGCGTGAATTGAGTTTCCTGCGTGAAGCCGGTGCCGAGTTCGCCGAGGACTACCCCAAGATCGCCGCCACCCTGGGGCTGCGCCCCGATGAGGTGACCGATCCGTCGGTGGAGCGTTTGCTGGAGGGGCTGAGTTTTCTCACTGCCCGGGTGCAACTGCAAATGGAAGCCGAGTTTCCGCGTTTCACCGAGAGCCTGCTGGAACTGGTGCAGCCGCAGCAGTTGCTGCCGGTGCCGTCCATGGCGGTACTGCAGCTTTCCCCGGACTTGCAGGAGGGCTCGCTGGCCTCGGGGTTCACCTTGCCGGCCGATAGCGTGGTGCGCTCCGTGGGTGAGGCGGGCGGGCAAGACCCGCGCTGCGAGTTTCGCAGCCTGCGCCCGGTGACGCTCTGGCCCCTGGTCCTGGACTCGGCCGAGTACCTGCCCAGCGCGGGACTGCTCAAGGGCTTGCCCGCCAGCGTCGTCAAGCAGGAAGGTGGTGCCTTGCGCCTGCGTCTGCGAACCACCGCCGGGGTGTCCTTCGATCAATTGGCACTGCAGGAGCTGACGCTGTTCCTGCGCGGCGATGGCTCGCTGCC
Organism: Pseudomonas sp. MWU12-2345; assembly: GCF_023242385.1. NCBI lineage: Bacteria > Pseudomonadati > Pseudomonadota > Gammaproteobacteria > Pseudomonadales > Pseudomonadaceae > Pseudomonas > Pseudomonas sp. MWU12-2345. Next base: position 140,987 of record NZ_JALLJA010000009.1, read on the forward strand.
GCTGGCTCTCCAGGAAGCCCTGTTGACCCGTGCCGAAGGTCTGTTCGTACGTTGCGGCGAAGGCGAGGGCGGATGGAGCCCGCGAATCGACCCCGAGCATATCCGGCAACCGCCTGCGCACCCGGTCTCCAGCCAGTATGCACGGTCGTTGAACAGTGACGCGGTGTGCGCGCAACTCAAGACCTTTCTCGCCTTCGCCGAGGGCGAGCGCTTTGTCAGCCTGGGTGGCCTGGGGCCGGCGTTGCGCGATTGTCCGGCGCGCAGCGTGGAGCTGGTGGTGGTGTTCGCGCCCCTGTCACAACCCTTGTCGGCGCTGCTCAATGCCAGCCACTTCGGGTTGTTCTGTGTACCGGTGATCAATCTGTTCAACAAGCGGGTCGAGCGAATCGTCGTCGATCCTTATCGGCATGACTTGCCCTTGGTGGTCGACAAGGCCCGGCCACTCGCCTACGAGATCCAGGAGGTGCTGGCGGTCCATGGCTATGCCGCCGGCTCCAAGGAACGCCAGGTCATCCTGCCGTTGTATGCCCCGCAACGGCTGGATGGAGACGAGCGTCGCCTGGCGGGGTTCTACCAGATGCAGCGCACCCCCAGTCGCGTTCCACAGCGTTTTGTCGACGGGCAGCGGCGTTATCGCGGTTGTGACGCCAGCCTGGTCGTGGCGCTGGAGGCGGATGCCGAGTTGCAGCGCCTGGCGGTGGACGTGCTGTGTTCCAACCGCGACCTGCCGTTGCGCCTGCCCCTGGGGGCCGGCAACACCGACTTCGTCCTCGACGTGGGCGCCCCGGTATTGGCGATCCGTTGTGTGGCCGGGCCTTCGCGACCGCTCCCCGCGCCGTCCCAGGGCGACCGGCAATGGCAGGTGGTGCGGCAGTTGTCGCGCAACTACCTGCCCCTGGCTCACCACGACGGGGCGGCCGGGGCCCGGGCCTTGCGCGAGTTGCTGGCGCATTACCTGCCCGAGGGTGATAGCAGCGGGCACAAGTTGCTGCAAGGCATCGTCTCGTTGCGCGCGCAGGTCGTCACCCGGCGTTTGCCCGGGGCCGGGCCGGTGGCGTTCGGTCGCGGGCTGAACCTGACCCTGGTCCTCGATGACGCCGCCTGCGAAGGCACCGGGACCTATCTGTTCGGCGCCGCGCTGGAGCGTTTTTTTGTGCGTTATGCCGCGCTCAATGCCTTTATGCAGACCGAGTTGCACAGTGTGAGCCGAGGCCCTATCAAGACCTGGCAGGCGAGGGCGGGTCAATGCATGATCTGGTAGCGCCACCGCCCGAGTTGGTCGAACAGCCCTGGCGCTACGATTTTTTTGCCGCGATGCGTTTGCTGGAACGCACTTACCCTGATGCGCCGCGCTGGGGGACGGCGCAGCGCCTGGGCGACGATCCGTTGCGTCTGGCGCAGCACGTCTCGCTGGCGTTCGAGCCGGCGATGATCGCCCAGCTGCGCCTGCGCGAGGGCCGTGCCGCGCTGCTGGCGGTGAACTTCTTCGGCCTGACGGGGGCGAACGGGCCGATGCCCCTGCATTTCAGCGAGGATGTGCTGTCGCGCCAGATCAACCATGGCGACAGTACCCTGGCGCACTTTCTCGATGTGTTTCACCACCGTCTGCTGAGCCTGCTTTATCGAAGCTGGGCGCGGGTGCGGCCGGTGGTCTGGGCCGATCGTCCGGCCGACGACCGTTTCGCCGACTATGTGTCGGCGTTCTCTCCGGGCCAGCCCCGCGCCTTGCCCAACGCCACGCGCTACTACGCGCCGCAGTTTATCGATCAGCGCCGCAGTGCCGCCGGTTTGCTGGCCCTGGTCCGGGATCTGCTGCGCCTGCCGGTGGCGCTCAGCAGCCTGGGCCGGCATCGGACTGTCCTGGCATCCGATGAACGCTTGCAGCTGGGTCGGCGGCGCGAGTCGGCGCGGCTGGGCGGGGCCGCGTTGCTGGGGCGCCGGCTGTGGAATATCCAGCACAGTTTCTGCCTGCACCTGGGGCCCTTGTCCTGGGCGGACTACCAGCACCTGCTGCCCGGCGGACGTTACTTCGAACCCTTGTGCCAACTGGTCGAATGTTATGTCGGACCGACCTTTCAATGGGATCTCGATGTGTGTCTGGAGGCAGGGCAGCGACCAGGCCTGCAACTGGGCGCGGGGCAGGGCCTGGGGCGGGCCTGCTGGTTGGGGCACAAGGGCGCGACGGCAGCGGGATGGCGCTTCGAACCTGCGCGCTTTCAGCGACCCGCACCGGGCCACGTCGGCTGATTTAGGAGTTATCCGATACCCCGCGGGGCACCCTTCACTGACACTGCGCGGGCTTTCCACGGATGTCTGTCTGGAGCACGCATGAATCAGCAAGTTGTAATGGGCGCCTTGCTTTCCTGTTCGTTTGGCGCCGCGCCGGCTCCCCTGGGTGTCCTGCCGCTGGGGCGGGTCAAGGTCGAAGGTCGGCTGGCGGCGAACATTCTCGATCATCAACCCATGGTCAATATTCCTGCCTTCGGCCTCTGCCGCAGCCCGGCCAACCCCCAGGTCGCGGCGGCGACGGCCGCCGCCATGGGCGTGCTGACGCCGATGCCCTGCGTGCCCGCCACGCTGACGCCCTGGCAGCCCGGTGCGATGCGAACACGGATTGCCAAGCTGCCGGCGCTGGACCACTGCTGCACCTGCCAGTGCAACTGGGGTGGTCAGATCAGCGTCAATGCCAGCGCCACCCTCAAGACCACGATTGCCTGAGCGAGCCCTTGTCACCATGTCCGAAAACACCTACCACCGTGTCCAGGTGCCTGGCGTCGATGCCACACTATTGCTGCTGGCGCTCACCGCCCAGGAGGGGTTGAGCCGGCTCGGCGAGTATGAGCTGACGCTCTCCTGTGCAGACGATGGCTTACAGGCCGATGACTTGCTCGGGCGACCCCTGGCACTGGGCCTGGGTGTCGAGGAAGGGCGGGGACGTTTCATCCAGGGTTATATCAGTGCCTTCAGCGCCATGGGGCGAGTCGGTCGCGATGCGCGCTACCGGGTTTCGCTCAGGCCTTGGTTATGGTTCCTGGCGCAGTCGCGGCGCCACCGGATTTTCCAGGACATGACCTTGAAGGAGGTGCTGGAGGACGTATTCAAGGACTATTCCGACTGTTTCGATTGGCGGGCCGAAGAATCTACGGAGCCGATGGAGTACTGCGTGCAGTTCGCTGAAAGCGACTTTGCTTTTTTCAGTCGTTTGCTGGAGGACGCGGGACTGTACTACTTCTTCGAAGACCAGGATGAGGTTCACCTGTTGGTCATCGTCGACTCCATGGGGATGCACAAGCCGGTGCAACACCTGCGTGAAATGAGTTATCGGCCCAACCTGGACAACAACCCGGGCATCATGCAGCGCTGGGAGTCCCGCGCCGAGCTGCGTCCTGGGTTGTTCAGCCTGGTGGACTTCGATTTCTCCAAGGCCAGTAACCGTGAAGCCAGCGTTCTCTCGGTCAGCCACGCGAGCGCGGCGACGTCGCGCCATGGTGATTATCGCCAGGAAGGTTTTCCGGGGCGCTTCAAGGGACGCCGGTCCGGCGAAGCCCTGGCACGGATTCAGCTCGAAGCCGCGCAGGTCTGCCAGCAGTCGCGATGGGGTGTCAGCCAGTCGCCTTACCTGGTGCCCGGTCAGTGTTTCAGCCTGGTCGATCATCCTCGAACCGAGCAGAACGGCGATTACCTGATTGTTGCCGCGACCTTGCAGTTCGATGAAGGGGCTGGGTTACGCTGCGAAGTCGAGGCGATCCCGACCACCCAGGTGTTTCGCGCGCCGATCCAGACACCGCGTCCGCTGATCGCCGGACCACAGACGGCCTTTGTGGTCGGTAAGGAAGGCGATCCGATCTGGGTCGACGAGTACGGTCGGATCAAGGTGCAGTTTCACTGGGACAGCAGCGGGCGACGCAACGAGACGTGTTCCTGCTGGGTCCGGGTCGCCCAGCCGATAGCCGGCAAGCGTTGGGGGGCGCTGTTCGTGCCGCGGGTCGGGCAGGAGGTGGTGGTGGAGTTCCTCGGCGGCGACCCCGACCGGCCCCTGGTCACCGCCGGGCTCTATAACGCCGGTCACCGGCCACCCTGGGAGCTGCCGGCCCAGGCGGCCCGCAGTGGTCTCAAATCACAGTCCCTGGGCGAGCAGGATGTCTACAACGAGTTGCGCTTCGACGACAGGAAGGGCCACGAGCAACTGCTGATCCATGCCGGACGCAATCAGGACCTGACGGTGCGTAACGATGCGTTCGCCAGCATTGGCAACGACTGGCACCTGACGGTGGGCGCCAATCAGTTTCTCAAGGTCGAGGATGACCTTCATGAGTCCGTGGGCGGCCGGCGCAACACTCGGGTCGACGCCGATCAATCGCTGGATATCGGTGGCGATAGCCATTGTCGGATTGCCGGCCAATGGCAGTCGAGCGCTACCGATATGGATTTCAAGGCCAACGGCAAGCTGGTGCTGGAAGCCGGCAAGAGCCTGACCCTCAAGGTCGGTGCCAGTACCCTGGTACTCAGCGCCGCGGGTGTGGCGATCAACGGCAAGACCGTGACCCTCGACGGTACCGCCTCGGTCGACATCAATGGCGGCGCCGCCGCGGCCACCACCTCGGCCAAGGCGGCGGCACCTGCGAAGGCCAAACAGCCCAAGGAGGCCGACGATGGTCGCGATTAAGCCGGTGTTTCGACGCGCCCTGTGCCTGCTGCTGGTGTCGACGCTCCCGGGCTGTGCCTGGTTCTGGTCGGACGAACCGCCGCCTGAACCGCGTATCGAGTTGTCCCTGGAAGCGGCACTGGACAGCAATCCCGACCTGCATGGGCGGCCGTCTCCGGTGATCGTCAGGCTGCTGCAACTGGCGGACAGCAAGCGCCTGGAACAGGTCGAGCTGTTCCAGTCCGAAGCCGCGGCCGAGCAGGCGCTGGGCCGTGATCTGCTGCGCCAGGAATCGTTGCTGCTGCGCCCGGGCCAGCAGCAGGAGCAGAACTTTCTTCCCGTGCCCGGCACCCGCTTTATCGCGCTGGTGGCCGAGTACCGCAATATCGACCATGCCCAGTGGTGGGCCTGGGCCGAAATCGACCCGACGCGCCCCTCGCGGCTGAGGGCCCAGATCGCTCGCCAGCGCGTGGCGTTGACGTCGGCGCCGGCAGAGGAGAACGTCGATGAGTAGTCACGACGGCGTCGTCTGGTCCGAAGGCATGTTTCTGCTGCCGCAACACTTCCAGCAGCAAGAGCGCCATCACCGGGCCCGGCTGGCGCAGGTCCTGCGCGCCGTGCAACCCCATGGCTGGGGCTTTGCCACACTGAAAATCGATGCCGCGCAGTTGGCGCTGGGCACCCTGGCCCTGAGCGCCTGCGAAGGGATCATGCCCGATGGCAGTCCCTTCGCCCTGACGGACGAGGAACTGGTCCGGCTGCGCTATCCGGTGGCCGACGGCGAGCGTGACGTGCAGTTGGTGCTGGCCCTGGCCCTCAATCGCCCTGGGGCGGCGGACACCGAAACCGCCCCTGGAGACGACAGCCTGGCCCGTTACCGGATCAGTGAAGTCCTGGTGGCCGACGCCAATACCGAGGGCGGCGAGCCGGCCTGTTTGCAGGTCTGTCGTCTGAACCTGAAGCTGGCGCGGGAGGCGGATGTCGCCGCCTCCCATGTCTTTTTGCGGGTGGCCCGGGTGGTGGAGCGCACGGCCGCCGGCCTGGTGGTGCTCGACCGGCAACAGGTGGCACCGTTACTGGCCTGGCGTAGTTCGCCGGTGTTGGCGCGCTCCGTCGACGAACTGATCGCCCGCGCCCGCCAACGCGGTGTGGCCCTGGCCGGCGGGTTGGGCCAGGGCGGGCTCGGCGGGATGACCGAGATCCAGCAGTACGTGATGCTGCAGAGCGTCAATCGCGCCGAAAGTTTGCTGATGCACCTGGCCAGCCAGCCGGCGCTGCACCCCGAGTTGCTATACCGCGAGTTGGTGCGGCTGGCCGGCGAACTGGCGATTTTCGGCCAGGAGCGCAAGCGCCCCAGGGCGTATCCGCCGTACCGCCATGACCGCCTGGGCGAGAGCTTTGTGCCGTTGATCCAGGACCTGTTGCAGGCGTTGAGTGCGGTGGCCGGTGCCGACGTGGTCGCCCTGGCGCTCAAGAGCGGTGCCTTTGGTTTCCGTTTTGCCCAGGTGCCGGATATCAACCTGTATCAATCGGCGCGTTTTATTCTCGCGGTGCGTGCGCAGGTGCCCGACGAGGAACTGCGCAAAAGTTTCCCCAGCCGCTTGAAGATCGGTCCGGCCGAGCGCCTGCACGACCTGGTGAACCTGCAATTGCCGGGGCTGGCGATCCAGGTGTTGCCGACGGCGCCCAGGGAGCTGCCTTACTACCCCGGCTTCAGCTATTTCCAGCTGTCGAACGACCATCCCTTGTGGGCTGATCTGGTGGACACCAGCGGCTTCGGCCTGCATGTGGCCGGTTCGTTTCCGGGACTGCAACTGGCGTTCTGGGCCATCAGGGAGGCGTGATGGCGTTTGCCAGAACGGCTCGCGGATCGCGCAAAAACGTCCGCGAGCGTGTCCAGGCCGGGCCGGCGGTTGCCGATGAAAACCTCTGCGTGCTGGCTGACGACCTGCTGCATGAGGTGGTGGTGTTCCAGCGCCTGAAGCGCCAGCCCGACCTGCCGGCGCTGCGTTTGCGCCTGATCGCCCGGCTGCGGACCTTCCAGCAGCAGGCCCTGGCTTGCGGTATCGAATCACGCATCGTGTTGCGTGCCCGTTATGCCCTGTGCACCTTGCTCGATGAAATCATCGCCAGCAGCGAATGGGCCCGGGGCGCCTGGTCACGGCACAGCCTGCTGATGACTTTTCATCAGGAAGCCGAAGGCGGCGAAGGCTTCTTCGCCTATCTGGACGAGGCGCAGCTCAAGCCGGTGGAGCACCTGGCGCTGCTCGAACTGATGTACCTGTGTCTGGCCCTGGGCCTGGAGGGCCGTTATCGAATCGAACGCGAAGGCCGTTCGATCCTGATCCTCAAACGTGCCCGACTCTACGAAACCCTGCGCCTGCACCGCGAGCGTTATCCGCGTCCGTCGCCGAAAACCGCGCTGCCGAGCCGCTGGCCACGGCGTGCGCTGCGCTGGACCTTGGGCGGCCTGCTGGTGTTGCTGATCGGCCTTGCCGTCGCGGGTGCCTATGACTTGCAGGTGCGTTCCGCCCAGCAGTGGCTTGGGTTGTCGCGGCTGTCGTCAGCCGTGGCGGCACTCCCGCCTGTGCCGGCAGCCCTGCCCACGCTGGCTGAACGCCTGGCCGAGGATATCCGCGCCGGACGCCTGACGTTGCAGGAGGAGGCCGGCGCCGTGCGGCTGTTGCTCGGTACCAGGCAATTGTTTGCTCCAGGCGGCAGCGTGATCGCGCCAGAAAATCGAGCCACCTTGCAGCGTACTGCCACGGTGCTGGCGGATTGGCCGGGGCGTATCCGGATCATCGGCCACAGTGACGACACACCGGTGGGCAAGGGCCGGGTCTCCAACCAGCAGCTCTCGCTGCGGCGCGCCCGCGCGGTGTTGGTCGAGATGTTCGGCGCGGCGGCCGACCCCGGGCGTGTCCAGGCCCTGGGGCGTGGTGCCAGTGAACCACGGGTGCCGAATGACAGCGCGGACAACCGGGCGCGCAATCGTCGGGTGGAGATTGTGCTCGAACCGCTGTGACCGCCAGCGCCCCGCCAGGGAGCGCGTCACCCCATTTGCCCTCGCCGGATGACTGCCACCATGCTCTTGAGATTGCTGAAAAACCTGTTGCGGGCGCTGCCGCTGGTGGGGGGACTTTATCTGTTGACCCTGCTGGTCCGCGATCATGGTCCGCGCTTGTCCATCGATGGTGTTGCGCCGCTGGCCCAGGACTGGCAGCAGTGGCTGTTGCTGGGCCCCTTGTACCTTGGGGGGCTGATTTTTTTCGGGTGGGCCCGGCGACGGCGCAAGCGTCGGGAGTTGCTCCGCGCCGAGGCGGCGCAGTCGGCGTTGCAGGAACTCAATCCTCCTGGCACCCGGGAACGGCGCTTGCGCGAGCGGTTGGAGCACTGGCGCCTGGAAAGCCAGGCCAACGCCAGCGGCCCGGTGTTCCTGCTGTTGGGGGCGACCGGTGCCGGCAAGCGCAGTCTGATGGGAGAGAAGGGCCGTCGCGCACCCACGGGCGACGAGTTGCCGCATGATGATTTGCACTCGGGGCGTATCGGCGCTTTTTCCGTCATGGCCGTGAGCGCCGCGTTGCTGACCCAGGCCGATCCTGACGGCAAAGGGTTATGGCGTTGCCTGCTCGATGAACTGAGCCGCTCGCATCGTCACGGCTTGGGGGTTGCGGGAGCGGTGCTGGTGCTCAATGCGGTGCATCTGTTGCGTCTGGCGCCCGCCGCCCGCGATGCCCAGGCGTTGATCCTGCGGGCGCGCCTGGAAGAGCTGGGCGCCCGGTTCGGTCAGGGCTTGCCGGTGCAGGTGATCGTCACCCACTGTGATCGCTTGCCGGGATTCGAGCCGTCGTTGCTGGCCTTGCCGGCCGAGGAACGAGACCTGGCGCTGGCCTTTGCCCATGGGCGCAATCGGCAGAACCTGTCGGGGCTGGCCGAGCGCCTTGTCCGCGCCTTCGCGGCGGTGCAAGACACAATACCCGAGCGTTTGCAGAGAGAGACACAGACCGCTGCGCGGGTTCAACTCTACGGTTTCCCGCGCTTGTGGCGACAGTTCGGCGAGGTCTTGCAGCCTTATCTGCAAACGGCGTTTTTCGAGCAGCCGCGGGTTGCGCAGGCCCATCTGCAATCGCTGCATTGCAGCGGCCACTTGCGGTTCGAACCGGGCACCCGGGCTGCCAGCCAACGCTTGGTCCGTTGTCTGCAGCAGAGTCGACGTCACGGGCGCTGGCGGGGATTCTTGTCGCGGGGGGCGGGTGGGGCGCGCTGGTTGCTGGTCTTCGGCGCGGCGGCCCTGGTCATTCTGTTGGCAACGCTGCTCGGCAACGGTTACTGGCAGCAGGCCCGGCAGTTGCAGTGGCTGACCGAGCAACAAGTTTTGCTTGAGCAGTTACCGGCCAGCGCTACCGGAGCGAGTGTGACGCCGACGCTGCTCGAACGCCTGGCGCACTTCAGGAACCTAGCCTATCCACCCTCGGGCGCCGGGTTGTGGCCCGGCTTCTGGTTGAGCGAGTATCGCCGCTTGCTGGGCCAGACCCGTAGCCTTTACCAGCGGGCGTTACTCGAAGAATTGCTGCCTGGCGTTGTGCAAAGCTTGCAGTATTCCCCGTTGAACGAGCCGTATAGCGAGCGCCAGGAGCGTCTGCGCTTTTACCTGATGCTGGGCGGCCAGGGCCGCTTCGAATCGGCGGCCTTCGACGACTGGCTGTTGGCCCGGGTGCGGGGCGATCTCGGTCAGTCGCTGGCCCCGGAGCAACGCGAGCAATTGCAGGTTCATGCCCGGGCACTGATACCGCTGCTGGCGACGGGGCCGGTGCTGAGCGTCGATCCGCAGTGGGTCGAGCGGGAGCGTCGACAACTGCGTAGCGAGCCGCAACAACAGCGTTTGTACGCTCGACTGAGCGCGATGTTGGCCAGTGCCGACGCGGAGGATTTCAGTGTCGTCGCGGTCAGCGGCAGCGAGGGGCTGCTGAGTCTTGCCCGGCGTAGCGGCGAGCCCTTGAACCGAGGTGTTCCCGCACGCTTCAGCCCCAAGGGCTATGAACAACTGCGGATCCGCCTGCCGCTACTGGTGGCCGAGGTGCTCAAGGATGAAGACTGGGTCATGGGCGAGGGGCTGCGGCTGGACGCACTGACCTTGCACAACGAAGTGTCGGCGCTTTATGCACAGGACTATATCCGTCACTGGGAAAACTTCTTTGCCGACTTGCAACTGGTTGGCCTCGACCAGCCCGAATCCCTGGCCCTCAGGCTCGAGCGGTTGTCGCGGGCCGACTCGGCGCTGTTCAGTCTGCTGCGCGCGGCAGGGCGTGAAACCCGCCTGGAGATCCCCGAGGTTCCCCAGCGTCTGGTCGACAGAGCGCGTCAGCAAGTGTCGTCACTGGCCTCCGGTTTCTCCTCGGAGGTGGCCAAGGCGCTGCCTGCCACGATTGCCGCCGAGGAGCACCCGGTCAACCGGCACTTTGCGCTGCTGCAACAGCTGACCGAAGGCAGCGCCGCCGGGCTTGAGGCATTGCGCGAAGCCCTGGCCCAGGCGGCGGTTTACCTCCAGGCCCGCGAGCAAGCCTTGGCGATGGGCTTGCCGAGCCCGCCGGTGGATGCCCTGGAGCAGCTGAGACGGCAGATCGACAGCCTGCCGCCGCTGCTGCATCCGCTGTTCGCCGATATCGTCAGTGTCGGCCGGCAACATCTGCATCAGAAGACGGTGGCGACGGTCGGTGCCAACCTGAACCTGCAACTGGGCCCCGAATGCTCGCGGCTGCTCGCCCAGCGCTATCCCTTTGACCGGCAGGCCCGGGAGCAGCTATCGCTGGCGGACTTCAACCGCTTGTTCGCACCTGCCGGGTTGCTGCAGGATTTCCAGCGCAGCCATCCGGACGTCACGCTACTGGAGGGCAAAGTGGCGGCGCAGTTCCGACGTGCGGAGCAGATTCGCCGGGCGTTCTTCCCGGCTGCGTCCGACGTTGCACGGGTCGATTTCGAGCTCAGTCCCGTGTCCATGGATGAAAGCATCGCCCAGGTGCGCCTGACCCTGGACGAGTTGCAGCTCAGCTATGCCCACGGTCCGATCCGTCCCAGCCTGTTCACCTGGCCGACCCGGGCCCTGGGCAGCCAGTTGAGGATGGTGGTCACGCTGATCGACGGTCGGACCCTGGTGCGCTCGGCCGAAGGGCCCTGGGCCTGGTTCCGCTTTATGGAACAGGGGCGCCTGGTGCCGGCGCCGAGCGGAGAAGGTTACTGGTTGACCCTGGGCTTCGAGGACGTCGAGGTGGTGCTGCAATTGCGCAGCGCCAGCCTTGACCATCCCTTCGGCCGCAAGATCCTCAGCGATTTCCGATGCCCATCGACGTAGCGACTGTCGGTATTTGGCCTGTCCTGCACCATGAAGGTCGGTTTCGTAATGGGCCCGTGGAAATATCCTATGTCGGATGCGCCGACGACTGTTTAGCATGACCTCCCATAGCCCACGCCAGAGGCGCCGATCGTCATCGTGGCGCGGCTGGCCGGGTGGGAGTCTGGCGCAGGGTGAGGGGCCCTGCGGATCAGGGGATGTATCGGTTGGGCAGGATGCCATGGTGAAGGGGTGGCGGTCCGCACAACGATTTTGCGTCGGTCGGACCTGGCCACTGCCGAGTCAGTTTTTCATTGGCAGCAGTGCAGGAGAGTCCATGCTCGAGAAAAAGCCTACCCGCCTCATGATTCTGGACGACCACAGCCTGGTCCTGTGCGGCATGGAGATCAAGATCCAGGCCGAGGCCGATCTCCTCTTGCTGGGCAGTTTCAGCCGTGGTTCGACGCTGATGGCCGCCTTGCGCGAGGAGGAAGTCGACCTGGTGGTGATGGACTACTCGTTGCGTTCGGGCGAGGTCGACGGCCTGAACCTGATTCGTACCTTGAAGATCCGCTTTCCCAAGCTGCGGCTGCTGATCATTTCGTCCCTGTATGTACCGGCGACGGTAGCCCTGGCGCTACGCTGCGGGGCCAGCGGTTTTATCGGCAAGGAGCTGAATTCCGACGAGTTCGTCCTGGCCATTCGTCAGGTGGCGGCCGGCAAGGTCTACCTGCACCCGGACATGGCAGAGGCGTTGCAGGTGCATGAGGTGTCGCGGCTCGACATCGCCACGCCGGCCTCGGAATCCGAGGTCGCCAGCCTCGACGTGCTGGCCAGGACCTCCGAACTGACGGTGCGCGAGCACGAGGTGCTGCGCTGCTGCCTGGACGGCTTGTCGGTAAGCCATATTGCGCGCAAGTTCTCACGCAGTATCAAGACCATCAGTACCCAGAAGCAGGCGGCCTTTCGCAAGCTGGGACTGCGTGGCGACAACGAGTTGTACAAGGTGCGTTATCAGATGGAGGGGCGCTGATCTGCATTTTCCTGAAAATTCGCTGTCACAACCTGTTCAGTGTGCGCTCAGCGATGTCGAACTGATGCACAATACGCCCCGGACCGTTTTTCCTCAGGATTTTCAATGTCGACATCATTCCACTTGCGTGCCGTTGCATTGGCACTGATGCTGGCGGGCGCCGCGGGCTGCTCGTCGACCACCAAGACCGCCGTTTACGAACGGGAAAATTTCGACGACGCCGGCACGTTCTCGCGCAATTACGGGGTGAGCGACGCGGCGTCCTGTGAAGCGGCCCGGCGTGCCTTGCTCAGCCAGGGCTATATCATCACCAGCAGCGACCCGAAGCTGATCAGCGGCAACAAGAGCTTCCAGCAGACCGGCGATACCCACATGCAGATCAGCTTCAGCGTGGTCTGTGCGGCGGATGGCGCGGCCAATCATCGCTCGACCATGTTCGCCAACGCCCTGCAGGACCGTTATGCGCTGAAGAAGGTCAACAACTCCGCGAGCCTCGGCGTGGGCGTGCTGGGCTCGGTGTCGATGCCGATCGGCTCGACGGATGACTCGATGGTCAAGGTGGCCAGCGAGACCGTGTCCTCGGCGACCTTCTATGACCGTTTCTTCACCCTGGTGGAGCTGTTCCTGCCACCTGAAGTGAAAAAAGAAAAACATACCGACGAGAAACCCAAGGCCGAACTGGGGATGCCCGAAGCGGTGCCGGCCAAGGCGGCGGATCCCAAGGCGGCAGAGCACAAGGCTGCCGACGCCAAGGCGGCGGACCCGACGCCTGCGCCGGCAGCGAAGGCCGCGGACCCTGTGCATAGTGCTCCTGTAGCTCCTGTAGCCCCTGCCACTCCGGCTGCTCCTGCCGCGTCCGAACCGGTCGCCGCGCCAGCCGAAGCCGCTCCGGTTACGCCGCTCGAGAAGGCTCCCGCCACTCCAGCCGCCCCGGCAACCCCTGCCGAGCCGACGCCTGCCCCGACGCCAGCGGCCAGCGAGCCGGCGGCTCCGGCTCCGGCGCCTGCGGCTCAGTAAGCCGAGCACAAGGTGGCGGGGTCGGGTTTGTCGACCTCGATCCCGTGACCTTGTGACAGGGGACGCGGCCCGCAAAATAAAAGTGGGTAAATTCTGACCGTTCTGCTAGTTTTTTATTTCAGGCCCTTATTCAAGTGCCTGGGCAGACGGGGTGCTTCATTTTTCCTTCACATGGGACCCCTATGCTGGATCCAGCCCGTTCCCAAAGGCGCGGTCAGCAAGACAGCGGTTTACCCACGAGCGAAAAAGGAGTTTGACGATGGATGACTATCAAGAAGAGCTGTTGGAGTTCAGTGCTTTCGAATTGGACCCCGTTGAGCCGGCTGAAGACGCGACCGAGCTGTAAGCGGTCGTTTTTCGGCTCAGGCCGAATGCCGCTGGCTGCGGCGGAACTCGCCGGGTGTCTGGCCGTTCCAGCGTTTGAAAGCCCGTTGAAAGGCCTCGGCTGAGGCAAACCCGAGCAGGTAGGCGATTTCGCCAAAAGCCAGTTCGGTGTCGCGAATATAGGTCATCGCCAGGTCACGGCGAGTATCGTTGAGAATGGCGCGAAATTGCGTGCCTTCCTCGGCCAGTTTGCGACGCAGTGTCCAGGTCGGCAGCTTCAGGCGTGCCGCCACTTCTTCCAGGTCGGGTTCCCGACCGCCATTGAGCAAAGGACCCAGCAACTGAGTGATACGTTCACGCAGACTGCGGGTGCGCGTCAGTTGTTCCAGTTCCCGTTCGCACAGTTGCAGCAGGTGCCGCCAGGTCCCGGGGCAATGGTTCGGGTTGCGCAGGCCCAGGCTGGCCTGGCTCAGGCGCAATTGATTGTGCTCGGCGGCGAAGTGCACCTGGCAGTCACCCAGCCCCTTGTAGGCCGCCGCATAGTCCGGTTCGGCGAATTCGATGTCGATGCGTTCGGCGTGCAGCGTTTCGCCGCCGACGCTGGTCAGCTGTTGTAGCCAGCCGGCGATGATCGAGTCCACCACGAAGCGGTTATAGGTGTTGTACGGACTGATGGAGTAGAAGCGCAGCCAGGCACCGTCGGCGTCTTCGTGGAAACTCGACTGCCCGCGATAATTGGAGCCGTAGAGCGCTTCGAAGCGGGTCAGGGTTCGCGCCGCTTCACGTACCGTCGGTGCCTGGGCGGCGGTGATACCGGCAAGGCCCGCCTGGGGGAGTCGGCTGAAACGACCCATGCGCAAGCCCAGGGCCGGGTCGCCGGTCAGTTGGATCGCCGCGTGCCCGAGGCGCATATAGCGCGGAATCGACAGCCGGGCGCCGGGCTCGGCCAGGCGCGCCGGGTCCAGCCCATATTGCTCCAGCAGCGCCCCAGCGTCCTGGTCATGGCTGCTCACCGCCTCCGCGAGGCTGTGGACGAAGCTCACGGACAGGTCGCCCAGGCGCATCGATACCGGCTTCATGGCAGCCACAGGTTCAGCAGGCGGGCGCCGCGATCACTGCCGTCCTGCCCGTCGATGGAGCGCCCGTCCCGGCTGATAAAGCTCTGTCCCGAATAACGCTGGTTCCAGAACTGGCCACGGAGAAACACGGTCATGCCGGCCGTGGACTGGCTGGCGGGGGCGCGGCTGATCAGGGTCAGGCGATGCCAGGCTTCACCTTCGCCGAGTTCGCCGGGCCTGAGGCTGATCTCCGCCGGCGTGGCCGCGTTCTTGAAGCCGCGCCAGGGCTGTTCCCAGCTGTTCTTGCCGGGCAGCGAGGCGCTCACCGCAATCAGTGACACGCCGAGTTCGTCAAACCGGCGGTAGTTGTCCGGGTACCAACTGTCACTGCCGATCAGTACGCCGAGGCGCCCGGCCGGGGTCTCCACGGCATTCAGCTCCTGGCGTTCGCCACCCTTGATATAACCGCGTTCGTCGAAGGTCGGGTAGAGCTTGCGCTGGGGCTGGCCGAGGGGACGGCCGTCGGCGGCGAAGACCAGGCTGACGTTGTACAGCGCGCCCTTGCCGATTTTCAGGCTGCCTTGCTCGACGCTGGGATCCGGCAGGACGATGGAGCCGGCCACCAGGGTGACGCCGAATTCTTTCGCCAGGCCGCCGAACACCGCCTGGTAATCCTGGGCCATGCCTTTGGCCTTCATGCGCAGGCGGGCGTCTTCGAGGAAGCTGCGGCCCTTGGCATTGAACAGGGCACCGAGCAGCTTCAGCGGGTTGCCGAGCATCAGCCAGTTCATCGCCTCCTGCTGGTCGAGGGCCTGGTAGAGGTCATCCTTTTCCCCGCGCAGCAGCAGCCAGGTGCCGATGTGTTCGGGCAGTACCACAATGGTCTTGGCGTTCAGCAGTCCCAGGCCACGGGCCTGTTGCAGATAGGCCGCCAACTTGCGGTGCAGGCGCGCCGGGCTCTGGTAGTCGTTGGGAAACAGCTCCGGTTGCAGGCCCAGCAGGTTGCCGTGCTCGCCCGCCACGCCCTGGTTCACGGCCAGGCGGATACGCAGGTCCGAGAGGTAGTGGCCGCTGCCGCGTTGCTGGGTCCACACGCCATAACCGACGACGCTGGCGAGCAGCAGGACCGATAGGAAGAAGAGCAGGAATTTACGCATGGGAGCGGATAACGAACGACCGTGTGCGGGAGTCGTCGACTAGGGTAGGGCCCACGGGCGTGCTTGCCAAGGGGCGCTGCACATTTGGATCAATAAGTTGTCAGTTTCGGTCATTGAGCCAGGGCCTGGGCGTCTTTAATGTGCCAGTCATACAACTGACGGGGGCCGAAGAGCTTCCCGCATCCCGTGATCTTGCCCGTTGTGGAGTTTCTATGACCGCCGCCCAATACCCGCACCTGCTGGCCCCGCTCGACCTGGGTTTCACCACGTTGCGCAACCGCACCCTGATGGGCTCGATGCACACCGGTCTTGAGGAAAAGCCCGGTGGTTTCGAGCGCATGGCGGCTTATTTCGCCGAACGTGCTCGTGGCGGTGTCGGCCTGATGGTAACCGGCGGTATCGCGCCAAACGACGAGGGCGGCGTGTATTCCGGCGCGGCCAAGCTGACCACCCAGGCCGAAGCCGACCAGCATCGCATCGTCACCCACGCGGTGCATCAGGCCGGCGGCAAGATCTGCCTGCAGATCCTCCATGCCGGGCGTTATGCCTACAGCCCGAAACAGGTGGCGCCGAGTGCGATCCAGGCCCCGATCAACCCGTTCAAGCCCAAAGAGTTGGATGAGGAAGGTATCGAGAAACAGATCGCCGATTTCGTGACCTGTTCAGCCCTGGCCCAGAATGCCGAGTACGACGGCGTCGAAATCATGGGTTCGGAAGGTTACTTCATCAACCAGTTCCTCGCGGCCCACACCAACCACCGCACCGACCGCTGGGGCGGCAGCTACGAGAACCGCATGCGCCTGCCCGTGGAGATCGTGCGCCGGGTGCGTGAGGCGGTGGGTTCGGACTTCATCATCATCTTCCGCCTGTCGATGCTCGACCTGGTGGAAGGCGGCAGTACCTGGGACGAAATCGTCCAGTTGGCCAAGGCCATCGAGCAGGCCGGCGCAACCATCATCAACACCGGTATCGGCTGGCACGAGGCGCGGATTCCGACCATTGCCACCAAGGTGCCGCGCGCTGCGTTCAGCAAGGTCACCGCCAAGTTGCGTGGCTCGGTGGGCATTCCGCTGATCACCACCAATCGGATCAACACCCCGGAAGTGGCCGAGCAGATCCTCGCCGAGGGCGACGCCGACATGGTTTCCATGGCCCGGCCGTTCCTGGCCGACCCGGAGTTCGTCAACAAGGCGGCCCAAGGGCGTGCCGACGAAATCAATACCTGCATCGGCTGTAACCAGGCCTGTCTGGACCATACCTTCGGCGGAAAGTTGACCTCCTGCCTGGTCAACCCGCGGGCCTGCCACGAGACCGAGCTGAATTACCTGCCGGTCACCCAGGTGAAGAAAATCGCCGTGGTTGGCGCCGGGCCGGCGGGTCTGTCGGCGGCCACCGTGGCGGCCGAGCGCGGGCACCAGGTGACGTTGTTCGATTCGGCCAGTGAGATCGGTGGCCAGTTCAATGTCGCCAAGCGTGTACCGGGCAAGGAAGAGTTCTTCGAAACCCTGCGTTACTTCAAGCGCAAGCTGCAGACCACCCATGTCGAGGTTTGCCTGGATACACGGGTGGATGTGGCGCAACTGGTGGCTGGCGGGTACGACGAGATCATTCTCGCCACGGGCATCGCGCCACGGCTGCCGGCGATTCCCGGCATCGATAATCCCAAGGTGCTGAGCTACCTGGATGTGCTGCTGGAGCGCAAGCCGGTGGGCCACAAGGTGGCGGTGATCGGCGCTGGTGGTATCGGCTTCGACGTTTCGGAGTTCCTGGTGCATGAAGGTGTGGCCACCAGTCTGGATCGCGAGGCGTTCTGGAAGGAGTGGGGTATCGACACCCACCTTGAGGCGCGTGGCGGGGTGGCCGGAATCAAGGCCGAACCCCATGCACCGGCCCGTGAGGTGTTTCTGTTGCAGCGCAAGGCCTCCAAGGTCGGCGATGGCCTGGGCAAGACCACCGGCTGGATTCACCGCACCGGGTTGAAGAACAAGCGGGTGCAGATGCTCAACAGCGTCGAGTACCTGAAGATCGGCGAGGCGGGCCTGCATATCAGCATCGGCGGTGGCGAGCCGCAGTTGCTGGCGGTAGACAACGTGGTGATCTGCGCCGGGCAGGACCCGTTGCGCGAGTTGCAGGACGGGCTGGTGGCGGCGGGGCAGAATGTGCACCTGATCGGCGGCGCGGACGTGGCGGCGGAGCTGGATGCCAAGCGGGCGATCGACCAGGGTTCGCGGTTGGCGGCTGGGCTGTAGGTCTGAGCAGACTGAACGCGGCCTTTCTCCTGTAGGCGCCGGCTTGCTGGCGATGGCGCCTCGATGAGCGCTGCAAGGCTTAAGGGCCTCTTCGCGGGCAAGCCCTGCTCCTACAACCTTGTGTCGTGCGCAAATTTTGTGATCGGCTCGAATCTGTAGGAGCAGGGCTTGCCCGCGAAGAGGCCCTCGAGAACGCCACAAGACCTGAACTGTTAAACTGGTGGGTCTGCTCCCATCGGACCACCCCGCAATGCTACCCCCTGCCGACTGGCACCCCCACGCCCCCCTCGAACCCCTGCACCTGGACTGGCTGACCCAGGCTGAGGTCGAGGTGGCCATACTGCGCCTCGACCTGATCGATCCGCTGATCAGCGGCAACAAGTGGTTCAAGCTCACCGAACATCTGGCGGCGGCCCGGCAGGCCCGTGCCGAAGGCCTGATCAGCCTGGGTGGCGCGCACTCCAATCACCTGCACGCCCTGGCGGCGGCGGGCAAGCGTTTCGGTTTCCCCACCGTCGGCCTGCTGCGTGGCAATCCGGTACAAACTCCCACCGTCGTCGATCTCCAGGCCTTCGGCATGGAGCTGCACTGGCTCGGCTATGGCGGTTATCGGGCGCGGCATGCGCCAGGCTTCTGGGAGTCGTGGCAGCAACGCTATCCACATCTGCGCGGCGTTCCGGAGGGCGGTGGCGGTTTGATGGGCGCGCGTGGTTGTGGGGTCTTGCTGGAAAAGGTCCATGAGCAACTACCGGCACTCGGCTGGGATGACTATCACGGCTGGTGGCTGGCTGCCGGAACCGGCACCACCCTGGCCGGGCTGGTGCTGGCCGAAGCCGGGCGTCGACCGGTATATGGTGCCCTGGCGGTGCCGGCTGACCATGGCGTGGCACCTTTGGTCGCGGCGATCCTGGAGGAGGGCGGGGTAATGAGCCCGGCGTTTGAACTGATCGACGCCTGCCGTGGCGGTTTTGCCAAGGTCGATCCGACGCTGCTGGATTTTATCGTGCAAAGCGAGCAACAGAGCGCAGTACCGCTGGAGCCGCTGTATACCGGCAAGGCTTTACTGGCGCTTCAGGAAGAGGTGAACGCCGGACGTTTTGCCCCTGGCACGCGCCTGGTCTTCGTGCACACCGGTGGTTTACAGGGTCGCCGAGGTTTTACTTTGTAAACCCGGTCCTTGTAGGAGCAGAGCTTGCTCGCGAAGGGGCCCTCAAGATCGCCAAAGGCTTCGCTGGCAAGCCATGCTCCTACAGGTTGCGCAGGGCTCCGAGACCTCGCGTTATCGTTGCGAGCAAGAAGGCATCGGGGCTCAAGCACGACGCTTGGGCAGTATGCGTAGCAGGGTGTTATCCCGCACGAAGTAGTGGTGATACAGACCGGCCAGGGCATGCAGGCCGATCAGCCAGTAGCCGATCGTCGCCAGCAGTTCATGCCAGCCCTTGATCTCTTTGGCAAAATCCAGGTTTTCCCCCGTCAGCGCCGGCAGCTCGACGCCGTAGAACAGCACCGAATGTCCTTGCGCACTGACGACCAACCAGCCCAGGACCGGCGTAGCG
This sequence comes from Pseudomonas sp. MWU12-2345, assembly GCF_023242385.1. NCBI lineage: Bacteria > Pseudomonadati > Pseudomonadota > Gammaproteobacteria > Pseudomonadales > Pseudomonadaceae > Pseudomonas > Pseudomonas sp. MWU12-2345. The sequence goes on from NZ_JALLJA010000009.1 coordinate 160,354, forward strand.
ATCATAAACAGGTACAAAGCCCAGTGCATCAGCTTGGAAATCAGCATCTGCCAGACCGGCGGCGCGGGGACGATCTTCGGTGCCACGCCGAGGGCACGGGCCAGCAAACGCAGCCACACCAGCAGGAACACGGTCAGGCCGAACATGTAGTGCGCCTCGACGATCAGCGCCCGGCCGCCGCTGCCCTTGGGGAATATCCCGCGAAACTCGATACAGGCGTAAACCACCGCCAACAGCACCAGCATCAACCAGTGCAGTGCAATCGACAGGCTGCTGTAGCGACTGTCGGTATTTTTCCAGGGCATACGGTGTTCCTCGAATCATCAGGGCTGGAACCTCCATTCTTGAGCGACGGAGTCCCTACACTTTAATAGGTTTAGCAGCATTTCGCCCAAGGCAACTCAAGGAAGGACCTGCATTATCCGCAACTGGGATTTGCTTTTATATATGCTTATCCATATATTCGATAAAACATATGTATCGAGTGGCTCGCGATGTCCTGTTTTGCCTCCCCTGTGGAACTCTTCAAATGCCTGGCTGACGAAACCCGTAGCCGCGTTGTGCTGCTGGTGGCTCGTGAGGGTGAGCTCTGCGTGTGCGAATTGACCGCCGCCCTGGAATTGAGCCAGCCGAAAATCTCCCGGCACCTGGCGCAACTGCGCCAGGGCGGGCTGCTGGCTGACCGACGTCAGGGACAATGGGTGTTTTATCGTCTGCACCCGGAGCTGCCGCAATGGGTTTCGACCTTGCTGCAAGGCACCCTGCAGGCCAGCGAGCAGTGGCTTGCGGCGGATATCCGGCGCCTGCAGGCCATGAACGACCGACCACTGCGCTGTTGCTGAGCGTTTACTCCCCCTCTTGCTAACCTTGAAGGTTGTTGTGCATGTTGATTGCCGCGTTGATTTTCCTGCTGACCATTACCCTGGTGATCTGGCAGCCCAGGGGCCTGGGCGTTGGCTGGAGCGCCTGTCTGGGCGCGCTGCTGGCCTTGCTCTGCGGTGTAGTCCATCTCACTGATATTCCGCTGGTGTGGGAGATCATCTGGAATGCCACCGGCACCTTTATCGCCCTGATCATCATCAGCCTGTTGCTTGACGAAGCCGGCTTCTTTGCCTGGGCGGCGCTGCATGTGGCGCGCTGGGGGCGGGGCAGCGGACGCAAGCTGTTCGCCGCCTTCGTGCTGCTGGGAGCGTTGGTGTCGGCGTTGTTCGCCAACGACGGCGCGGCGTTGATCCTCACGCCGATTGTGATCGCCATGCTCCTGGCCCTGCGTTTTTCCAAGGCGGCGACCCTGGCATTTGTCATGGCCGCCGGCTTTATCGCCGACACCGCGAGCCTGCCGCTGGTGGTGTCGAACCTGGTGAACATCGTCTCGGCGGACTATTTCAAGATCGGCTTCAATGCCTATGCCTCGGTGATGCTGCCGGTGAACCTGGTCAGCGTGGCGGCGACCCTGCTGGTGTTGCTGTGGTTCTTCCGACGTGACATTCCCCGTGACTACGATCCGCAGCAGTTGGAGCTGCCCGCCAGCGCAATTCACGACAAGGCGACTTTCATTGCCGGTTGGTGGGTGTTGATCATCCTGCTGGTGGGGTGTTTTGCCCTGGAGCCCTTGGGGATTCCCATCAGCGCGATTTCGGCGGTGTGCGCGGCCTTGCTGCTGGGGATCGCTGCACGGGGTCACAAGATCTCGACCCGCAAGGTGCTGAAAGAGGCGCCGTGGCAGATCGTGATTTTCTCCCTGGGCATGTACCTGGTGGTCTATGGCCTGCGCAATGCCGGGTTGACCACTTACCTGGCCGGTTGGCTGGATCACTTCGCGAACTACGGGATCTGGGGCGCGGCCATGGGCACCGGGCTGTTGAGCGCGTTCCTGTCCTCGGTCATGAACAACCTGCCGACGGTGCTGATCGGCGCCTTGTCCATCGATGCCAGCCAGGCCAGCGGCGTGGTGAAGGAGGCGATGATCTACGCCAACGTCATCGGCAGCGACCTGGGCCCGAAAATCACCCCCATCGGCAGCCTGGCCACCTTGCTCTGGCTGCATGTGCTGGAGCGCAAGGATATCCGTATCGGCTGGGGTTACTACTTCAAGGTCGGGATCGTCCTGACCCTGCCGGTGCTGCTGGTGACCCTGGCGGCCCTGGCCTTGCGTTTGTCACTGGTTTGACGGGTGGTGATGTGCTTTGGCGATCAGCCGGTACCCGGCACATTCGGCCAGAGATCGGCCACCAGGAACAAGCGCTCGGCCTCTTCCCAGTCGCCTTGCGCATTCTGGGTCAGGCGCACCAGCAACTGCGCTGGCGCGTGCGGGTCGAGCTCCTCCAGCCACCGGGCCAGGTGCTCCCGCGACCAGGCGTCTGCCTCGGCATAGTGCGCCGGCGCCAGCCAGGCATGGCGGGGGAGGGGTTGCCAGCGGCCCGCCGGGCTGCGCTTGATAAAGTCCGGCCAATCGCGCTGATGCAGCCAGCGCCCGTGCAGATGCTGCGGATGAGCCCCCCGGGGCGGACGCGCCGTCCCCGGCCACGGATACAGCAGGTAACCGCCCAGCCACAGCTGTGCGCTGAACTGATGGATATCCAGCGCCGCCAAGGCCTCGCGGCTTTCCGGCCGGGCGGAAATCGGCAACTGGTGCTCGCTCAGGTGCGCCAGCTTGCGGTCCAGCCGATCATGGCAGCCCGGGCCGAGCCAGCGTGCCGGGTCTTCGCCGCCGCCGTGTTGCGGGCCAAGGTACAGCTTGATCGCCAATTCCAGGTGATGCACACCATCGCGATCGCGCAACAGCAGGTCCAACTCACCCAGGGTGTGGCCCTCGCGGCGGATCGGCAGGTTGGCGCCGATCAGCTCGATCCCCGGCGCCTCCTGTACCGCGAACTGCCACAGTCGCTCGTAATACAGCCCCAGGCGCCGGGTCGCCCCGCGTACCAACCACCCCTGCAACTCGACGGGATTGCGATCCAGCCCATGCAACCACCGCTCCAACAGGTCCGGTGCCTGCACCCAGTCACTGCCGGCCAACGGGTGGCGCTGCGGCCACGGCGTGTCTGCCAGCATCGGTGGCGCCAGGATGACCCAGGCCAGGTCGCGCACTTCGGGATGGCGCAACTGTCGGGGCAGGTTGAGCAAGTCGGGGAAGAGGATCATCCTGCGAGCATAGCTGAAAGGGTTTTGTCTCGGGCCGGCTTTCGCCCATAATCTCCCCTTTGCCCGTCCCAGACCCCGCAGGAGCCCCATGGAGCAATTTCGCAATATCGGCATCATTGGCCGCCTGGGCAGTTCGCAGGTGCTGGAAACCGTTCGCCGGTTGAAGAGATTCCTCCTGGCGCGGCACCTGCACGTCATCCTCGAGGACACCATCGCCGAGGTCCTGCCGGGCCACGGCCTGCAAACCTCGTCGCGCAAGATGCTCGGCGAAGTCTGCGACATGGTCATCGTCGTCGGCGGCGACGGCAGCCTGCTCGGCGCCGCCCGCGCCCTGGCCCGGCACAATATCCCGGTACTGGGGATCAACCGCGGCAACCTGGGCTTTCTCACCGATATCCGCCCGGACGACCTCGAGGTCGAAGTGGCCAAGGTCCTCGACGGCCATTACCTGGTGGAGAACCGTTTCCTGCTGCAGGCCGAAGTACGCCGCCATGCCGAAGCCATCGGCCAGGGCGATGCGCTCAACGACGTGGTCCTGCACCCCGGCAAGTCGACGCGGATGATCGAGTTCGAGCTGTATATCGACGGCCAGTTCGTCTGCAGCCAGAAAGCCGACGGCCTGATCGTCGCCACACCCACCGGTTCCACCGCCTATGCGCTGTCCGCCGGCGGTCCGATCATGCATCCCAAGCTCGATGCCATTGTGATCGTGCCCATGTACCCCCATACCTTGTCCAGCCGCCCCATTGTGGTCGACGGCAACAGCGAGTTGAAAATCGTGGTGTCCAAGGACATGCAGATCTACCCGCAGGTTTCCTGTGACGGGCAGAACCATTTCACCTGTGCCCCCGGCGATACGGTGACCATCAGCAAGAAACCGCAGAAGCTGCGGCTGATCCACCCGCTGGATCACAACTATTACGAAGTCTGCCGCACCAAGCTCGGCTGGGGCAGTCGGCTGGGTGGTGGAGGCGACTGATGCTCGATCCCGCGCGTGGCTACGATCTGATCGGTGATGTGCACGGTTGCGCCCATACCCTCGAACATCTGCTGGACATGCTCGGCTACCAGAAGCTGGGGGGCATCTGGCGTCATCCGTCGCGCATGGCGGTGTTCCTCGGCGATATCATCGACCGTGGCCCACGTATCCGCGAAGCCCTGCATATCGTCCATGACATGGTCGAGGCCGGGCAGGCGCTGTGCATCATGGGCAACCACGAGTTCAACGCCCTGGGCTGGAGCACCCCGGCCGCCGCGGGCAGCGGCAAGCAGTTCGTCCGCGAGCACACGCCACGGCATGCCCGGCTGCTCAATGAAACCCTGACCCAGTTCGAACAGCACCCGGCGGACTGGCATGACTTTCTCGCCTGGTTCTACGAGCTGCCGCTGTTCATCGATGCCGGACGTTTCCGCGTGGTGCATGCCTGCTGGGATGGCGGCTTGATCGCGCCTTTGCGGGCGCAGCACCCCGACGGCCGGATCGACGAAGCCTTCCTCAAGGATTCGGCGCTGCCCGGCAGTTTTGCCGCGACGGTGTTCGACCGCCTGCTGCGCGGCACCGATATGCGCCTGCCGGACGGCCTGACGTTGACCGGCGGCGACGGCCTGACCCGGGCGTTCTTCCGCACCAAGTTCTGGGAAGACGACCCGCAGACCTACGGCGATATCGTCTTCCAGCCGGATGCCTTGCCTGAATTGGTGGCGAGCAAAGCACTGTCCTCGACCGAAAAGAATGCCCTGCTGCGCTACGGTCTCGAAGAACCGATGCTGTTCGTCGGTCACTACTGGCGCAGCGGCAAGCCCGCGCCGATCCGTCCCAACCTGGCCTGCCTGGATTACAGCGCCGTGCTCTACGGCAAGCTGGCGGCTTACCGGCTGGACCAGGAAACCACCCTCGACCCGCAGAAATTCGTCTGGGTCGACGTCGAACGTCCCGAGGCTTTGCGATGAGTGCCACTGCTGTCTTACGCCTGCCGTTGACCACTGATTTGAGTGGCTTCGTCAAACTGCTGGAGCGCATGCAGGTGCCGCACCGGGTCAACGAGGAATCCGGCGAGCAGGTGCTGTGGGTGCCCGAGTCGATCAGTGCCGATGTGCTGTCGCTGTACCAGCGTTTCCCCGCTGGCGACCCGGATAACCACCTGGAAGTCCCGGACAAGCCCGTGGCCATGACCCGGCCGAACTTTCTCACCCAGGTGCGTCAGAGCCCGGCCACCGCCACCATCCTCTTGCTGTGCCTGATCGTCGCCGGCGTGACCCTGCTCGGTGACAACCTCCAGACCCTGCACTGGTTGACCTTCCTCGACTTCCGGGTGAACGGCAACTACGTCCAGTTCACGCCCCTGGCCGATGGCCTGGCGGCGGGGCAGTGGTGGCGGTTGGTGACGCCGATGCTGATCCACTTCGGCATCCTGCATATCGCCATGAACGGCATGTGGTACTGGGAGCTGGGCCGGCGCATCGAGCTGCGCCAGGGCAGCATCAACCTGATCGGGCTGACGCTGCTGTTCAGCCTGGTTTCCAACTATACGCAGTACTACGTCAGCGGCCCGACCCTGTTCGGCGGCCTGTCCGGGGTGCTCTACGGTTTGCTCGGGTATTGCTGGATCTACCAATGGGTGTCGCCGAACCCGGTCTATCGTCTGCCGCGCGGTGTGCTGGTGATGATGCTGGTCTGGCTGTTGTTGTGCCTGTCGGGCCTGGTCTCGATGATCGGCTTCGGCGAAATCGCCAACGGCGCCCATGTCGGTGGACTGCTCATCGGATGTTTCAGCGGTTTGTTGGGCGGCCTCTGGTCTCGTCGTAAACTGGCCATCTAGTCGACTTTTTTCAAGCGTGGAGAGCGCATGTCCTCTTTTATCGAAATGATTGAAAACATCACCCCCGACATCTACGAGAACCTGAAACTGGCGGTGGAAATCGGCAAATGGTCGGACGGGCGCAAGCTCAGCGCCGAGCAGCGCGAATTGTCGTTGCAGGCAATGATCGCCTGGGAAACCCAGAACCTGCCGGAAGACCAGCGTACCGGCTACATGGGCGCGCAGGAATGCGCCTCGAAGTCGGCGCCGGTGCCGAACATCCTGTTCAAGTCGGATGCCATCCATTGATCGAGCTTGGCCGCGGTGCAATCAGCAAGATGTCGACGCGCCTTGAAGGCGCGAATGTGCAGTATGCCTTTCGCCTGGGTGACAGCGAGGTGCCGGTCAATCCGTTGATCGGCCAGAAGCTGCGCCTGGAATTCCTCGGGGCGATTCATTGCACCCATTGTGGACGCAAGACCAAGACCAGCTTCAGCCAGGGTTATTGCTACCCGTGCATGACCAAGCTGGCCCAGTGCGACACCTGCATCATGAGTCCCGAGCGCTGCCATTACGACGCCGGCACCTGCCGCGAACCGTCCTGGGGCGAAAAATTCTGCATGACCGACCACGTGGTCTACCTGGCCAATTCGTCGGGGATCAAGGTCGGCATCACCCGCGCCACCCAGTTGCCGACCCGCTGGCTCGACCAGGGCGCCAGTCAGGCGCTGCCGATTGTCCGTGTGGCGACCCGTCAGCAGTCCGGTTTCGTCGAGGACCTGTTTCGCAGCCAGGTGGCCGACAAGACCAACTGGCGCGCCTTGCTCAAGGGCGATGCGCCAGCGGTGGACCTCAAGGCGGTGCGTGATCAACTGTTCGAATCCTGTGCCGAGGGCTTCACGGCCTTGCAGGCGCGTTTCGGTCTGCAGGCGATCCAGCCGGTGCATGATGTCGAGCCGCTGGAAATCCGCTATCCGATCGAGCACTACCCGACCAAGGTGGTCAGCTTCAACCTGGACAAAGACCCGATTGCCGAAGGCACGTTGATGGGGATCAAGGGCCAGTACCTGATCTTTGACACCGGCGTGATCAATATCCGTAAATACACGGCTTACCAGCTCGCCGTGCATCAGTAAAAGGACACCCTCATGCGCACCGAACAACCGAAGATGATTTATCTGAAGGACTATCAGGCACCGGACTACCTGATCGACGAGACGCACCTGACCTTCGAGTTGTTCGAGGACCATACCCTGGTCCATGCGCAGCTGGTGATGCGCCGCAACCCGGCTGCCGGTGCCGGTCTGCCGCCGCTGGTGCTGGATGGCCAACTGCTGGAACTGCTGTCGGTGCAACTCGACGACCGCGTGTTGTCGAGCAACGACTACCAAATCGACGATAGCCACCTGACCCTGCACCCGGGCAGCGAGCACTTCAGCGTCGATACCAGCGTGAAGATCCACCCGGAAACCAATACCGCCCTGGAAGGCCTGTACAAGTCCGGCTCGATGTTCTGCACCCAGTGCGAGGCCGAAGGCTTCCGCAAGATCACCTACTACCTCGACCGCCCGGATGTGATGAGCAAGTTCACCACCACGGTGATCGCCGAGCAGCATCGCTACCCGGTGCTGTTGTCCAACGGCAACCCGGTGGGCAATGGTCCCCAGGACGACGGTCGGCACTGGGCGACCTGGGAAGACCCGTTCATGAAACCGGCCTACCTGTTCGCCCTGGTGGCGGGTGACCTGTGGTGTGTCGAAGACAGCTTCGCGACCATGAGCGGCCGTAACGTCGCGCTGCGCATCTATGTCGAGCCGGAAAATATCGACAAGTGCCAGCACGCCATGAACAGCCTGAAGAAGTCCATGCGCTGGGACGAGGAAGTCTATGGTCGCGAGTACGACCTGGATATCTTCATGATCGTCGCGGTCAACGACTTCAACATGGGCGCCATGGAGAACAAGGGCCTCAATATCTTCAACTCCAGCGCCGTGCTGGCCCGGGCTGAAACCGCCACCGACGCCGCGCACCAGCGGGTCGAGGCGATCGTCGCCCATGAATACTTCCACAACTGGTCGGGCAACCGCGTGACCTGCCGCGACTGGTTCCAGCTGTCGCTCAAGGAAGGCTTCACGGTGTTCCGCGATGCCGGCTTCTCCGCCGACATGAACTCGGCCACGGTCAAGCGGATCCAGGATGTCGCCTACCTGCGCACCCACCAGTTTGCCGAAGACGCCGGTCCCATGGCCCACGCCGTGCGCCCGGACAGCTTTATCGAGATCTCCAACTTCTACACCCTGACCGTATACGAGAAGGGTTCGGAAGTGGTCGGCATGATCCACACCCTGCTGGGTGCCGAAGGTTTCCGCAAAGGCAGCGACCTGTATTTCCAACGCCATGACGGCCAGGCCGTGACCTGCGACGATTTCGTCAAGGCCATGGAGGATGCCAATGGCGTCGACTTCAGCCAGTTCAAGCGCTGGTACAGCCAGGCCGGTACACCGCGTCTTGCTGTCAGCGAAAGCTACGATGCGAGCGCCAGGACCTACAGCCTGACCTTCCGCCAGAGCTGCCCGCAGACTCCGGATAAACAGGAAAAACTGCCGTTCGTGATTCCGGTGGAGATCGGCCTGCTGGATGCCCAGGGTGCTGAAATCGCCCTGCAACTGACGGGTGAAGTGGCCGCCGGCGCCACCAGCCGTGTGCTCTCGGTGACCGAAGCCGAACAGACCTTTACCTTTGTCGGCATCGCCGCCAAGCCGCTGCCATCGCTGCTGCGGGGTTTCTCGGCGCCGGTGAAGCTGAGCTTCCCCTACGACCGCGACCAGTTGATGTTCCTGATGCAGCACGACAGCGACGGTTTCAACCGTTGGGACGCCGGCCAGCAATTGTCGGTGCAGGTGTTGCAGGAACTGATCGCCCAGCATCAGAAGGGTGAAACACTGGTGCTTGATCCGCGTCTGGTCACGGCCTTGCGCAGCGTGCTGGGCAACGAGCAGCTTGATCAGGCGATGGTTGCTGAAATGCTCTCGTTGCCGGGCGAGGCCTACCTCACCGAGATCAGCGAAGTGGCGGATGTCGAGGCGATCCACACCGCTCGCGAATTCGTTCGCCGGCAGCTGGCCGAGCAGTTGTTCGACGGTTTGTGGCAGCGTTACCAGGCCAATCGCGCGGTGTCGAAAACCACGGTTTACGTGGCCGAGAACGAGCATTTCGCCCGGCGTGCCCTGCAGAATATCGCGCTGTCGTACCTGATGCTCAGCGGCAAGCCTGAAGTGCTGGCGGCGACCCTGGAGCAGTTCGAAAGCGCCGACAACATGACCGAACGCCTGACCGCCCTGGCGGTGCTGGTGAACTCGCCGTTCGAGGCCGAGAAGGCGTTGGCGCTGGCCAGTTTCGCCGAGCACTTCAAGGACAATCCGCTGGTCATGGACCAGTGGTTCAGCGTCCAGGCCGGTAGCCCGTTGCCGGGTGGCTTGCAGCGGGTCAAGGCGTTGATGGAACACCCGGCGTTCACCATCAAGAACCCGAACAAGGTGCGGGCGTTGATCGGTGCCTTTGCCGGGCAGAACCTGATCAACTTCCACGCGGCGGACGGTTCCGGCTACCGCTTCCTGGCGGACCTGGTGATCCAGCTCAATGCGCTGAACCCGCAGATCGCTTCCCGGCAGTTGGCGCCGCTGACCCGCTGGCGCAAGTATGACGACGCCCGCCAGGCGCTGATGAAGGCCGAGCTGGAGCGGATTCGCGGTTCGGGCGAGTTGTCGGCCGATGTGTACGAGGTTGTCAGCAAAAGCCTGGCCTGATAGTTGATTCACACCCGCAAAGGCCACGCTCGTGGCCTTTGTTCATCACCTCACCTGATGCCCCATCATTCAGGCTCCCCCTCAACGCCCCGGGTTAACAAAAGATAACGTGGCGTCGATTGTCAGACGATTCCAAAGCCCGATAGGATAGCTCCAGCTTTAGAAGGGGCTCTAGATTGCCGGTTTCAGACGAACCGGCCGTCATGAAAATGCCCTCGAAGGCGCCCTGATAGGTTGGATGACCTGACAATAATAATGGGGAGAAAGGTCTATGAATGAGCCTGTGAGGCCTACGGGTTCTGGCTGTCCGCCGACATGGCGCGGTACGGCATTGCTGGTGGCGGCGCTTTCGCTGTCGGGACTGGCGGCACTGCCGGCCAGCGTATACGCGGCAGCGTCCACCACTGCCGACACCGTCTACTCCATCGAATCCTCCAAGGCCATCAAGAGCCTGCTGCTCGACGTGGTGCATGCCGGCAAGCGGCTGGTGGCCGTCGGCGATCGCGGGCACATTCTCTTCTCCGACGACCAGGGCGGCCACTGGACCCAGGCCAAGGTCCCGACCCGGCAGATGCTCACCGCGGTCTATTTCGTCGACGACCAGCACGGCTGGGCCGTCGGCCACGACGCGCAGATTCTCGCCAGCAGCGACGGCGGCGCCACCTGGACCCGCCAGTTCCAGGACCTCAAGCGCGAAGCGCCGTTGCTCGACCTCTGGTTCAAGGACGCCCGCACCGGCTTTGCCGTGGGCGCCTACGGGGCCCTGCTGGAAACCACCGACGGCGGCCAGCACTGGGAAAACGTCAGCGACCGCATCGACAACCCCGATCAGTTCCACCTCAACGCCATCGCCGCGGTCAAGGATGCCGGGCTGTTCGTGGTTGGCGAACAGGGCAGCATGTTCCGCTCCGCCGACTGGGGCCAGACCTGGGAACACGTCGACGGCCCTTACCAGGGGTCGTTGTTCGGCGTGATCGGCACCGCTCAGCCCTCCACGTTGCTGGCCTACGGCTTGCGCGGCAACCTCTACCGCTCCACTGACTTCGGCAGCAGTTGGGAACCGGTGGAACTCAAGGCCGCCCGTGGTGCCCTGGAGTTCGGCCTGTCCGGCGCGACCTTGCTGGATGACGGTTCGCTGGTGATCGTCGGCAACGGCGGCAGCGTGATCCGCAGTACCGATGACGGCGTGACCTTCAGCGTGTTCAACCGTCCCGACCGGATTTCCCTGTCGGCGGTGACGGCGGCCGGCAACGGCAACCTGATCCTCGTCGGCCAGGGCGGCGCCCACACCACCACGCCCACGGGCGCTGAGCTGGGCCAATAACAAGAAAGGCGGGAATGTATGAGCAGTCAGCAAAGTCATCATCAAGACAAGGCGACGTTTCTCGAGCGCCTGATTTTCAACAACCGCCCGGCAGTGATTGTTATCTGCCTGCTGGTCAGTGTCTTCCTGTTCTGGCAGGCCACGCTGATCCGGCCGTCCACCAGCTTCGAAAAAATGATTCCGCTCAAGCATCCGTTCATTGAAAAGATGATGGAGCACCGCAACGACCTCGCCAACCTGGGCAACACCGTGCGGATTTCGGTAGAGGCCAAGGACGGCGATATCTTCACCAAGGACTACATGGAGACCCTGCGTCAGGTCAACGACGAGGTGTTCTACATTCCGGGTGTCGACCGCTCCGGCCTCAAGTCCCTGTGGAGCCCCAGCGTGCGCTGGACCGAGGTGACGGAGGAGGGCTTTGCCGGCGGCGAAGTGATCCCGCAGAGCTACAACGGCTCGGCCGACAGTCTCGAAAAACTGCGCAACAACGTGCTCAAGTCCGGCCAGGTCGGGCGCCTGGTGGCCAACGACTTCAAGTCGAGCATCGTCGATATCCCGCTGCTGGAGTCCTATCCCGACCCTAAGGACCAGGGCAAGTTGCTGGCACTGGACTACCAGAAGTTCTCCCACCAGCTCGAAGAAAAGATCCGCGACAAATTCGAAGCACAGAACCCCAATGTGAAGGTGCATATCGTCGGCTTCGCCAAGAAGGTCGGTGACCTGATCGATGGCCTGGTCATGGTGGTGCTGTTCTTCGGCGTCGCCTTCGTTATCACCCTGGTGCTGCTGTACTGGTTCACCCGGTGCATCCGCAGCACCGTCGCCGTGTTGAGCACCACCCTGGTGGCGGTGGTCTGGCAACTGGGGCTGATGCACGCGTTCGGCTTCGGCCTGGACCCGTACTCGATGCTGGTGCCGTTCCTGATCTTCGCCATCGGGATCTCCCATGGCGTACAGAAGATCAACGGCATCGCCTTGCAGTCCAGCGACGCCGACAACGCCCTGACGGCGGCGCGGCGCACGTTCCGGCAACTGTTCCTGCCGGGCATGATCGCGATCCTCGCCGACGCCGTGGGTTTTATCACCCTGTTGATCATCGATATCGGCGTGATCCGCGAACTGGCCATCGGCGCTTCCATCGGCGTGGCGGTGATCGTGTTCACCAACCTGATCCTGCTGCCGGTGGCCATCTCCTATGTCGGCATCAGCAAGCGGGCGGTCGAGCGCAGCAAGAAGGATGCGACCCGCGAGCATCCGTTCTGGCGCCTGCTGGCGAACTTCGCCAGCCCCAGGGTCGCCCCGGTGTCCATCGTCCTGGCCCTGCTGGCCCTGGGCGGCGGCCTCTGGTACGGGCAGAACCTGAAGATCGGCGACCTCGACCAGGGCGCGCCGGAGCTGCGTCCCGACTCGCGCTACAACAAGGACAACAGTTTTATCATCAACAACTACTCCACCAGTTCCGATGTGCTGGTGGTGATGGTCAAGACCCCGCCCGAGGGCTGTTCGCACTATGAGGCGATGGCGCCCATCGATGAACTGATGTGGAAGATGCAGAACACCGAGGGCGTGCAGTCGGCGATTTCCCTGGTGACCGTGTCCAAGCAGATGATCAAGGGCATGAACGAAGGCAACCTGAAATGGGAAACCCTGTCGCGCAACCCGGATGTGCTGAACAACTCCATCTCCCGGGCCGATGGCCTGTACAACAACAATTGCTCGCTGGCGCCGGTGCTGGTGTTCCTCAACGACCACAAGGCCGCGACCCTCGACCGTGCGGTGCATGCGGTGCAGGACTTCGCCAAGGAGAACAACAAGGACGGCCTGGAATTCCTTCTTGCCGCGGGTAACGCCGGGATCGAGGCGGCCACCAACGAAGTGATCAAGGAGTCGGAACTGACCATCCTGATCCTGGTGTACGTCTGCGTGGCGACCATGTGCATGATCACCTTCCGCTCCTGGGCGGCGACCCTGTGCATCGTTCTGCCGCTGGTGCTGACCTCGGTGTTGGGTAATGCGTTGATGGCGTTCATGGGCATTGGCGTGAAGGTCGCGACCTTGCCGGTGGTGGCGCTGGGTGTGGGGATTGGCGTGGACTACGGCATCTACATCTACAGTCGCCTGGAAAGCTTCCTGCGTGCCGGGCTGCCATTGCAGGAAGCCTATTACCAGACGCTGAAATCCACCGGCAAGGCGGTGTTGTTCACCGGCCTGTGCCTGGCGATCGGGGTTTGCACCTGGATCTTCTCGGCGATCAAGTTCCAGGCCGATATGGGGCTGATGCTGACCTTCATGCTGCTCTGGAACATGTTCGGCGCGTTGTGGCTGCTGCCGGCGCTGGCGCGATTCCTGATCAAGCCGGAGAAGCTGGCAGGGAAGGTGGGCGGGTCGTTGTTTTCCCATTGAGGAGGCGGATGGCCGGGTGATCGTGATAAACGATCACCCGGCCCCAGGGCAATATCGCCTATCATGAGCACTTCCCCAAACACGATAGAACACCATGACCGCTGCAACCGACACCCTGCTCAATGCCCTCGAAACCAGCAACATGCTCGAAGTCGACGGCCTGCACGCCTTCGATTTCACCCTCGACGACAGCCGCCTGTTGATCGAATGCATGGATGGCCGGGCCGAAAAACGCTGGAGTTTCACCCGTGCCCAGCTTGAAGCGGCGACTTTCGACGAGGCCCTGCAAAGCTGGACCCTGAGCGACGACTACAGCGAGCATCGGCTGGTCTGCATGAGCGCCTTCACCGGTCGCGACGAAGAAGAGTAAGGCGTCAGCTGCATCGTTTCACCTCGTCCTCCGAGGTGCGCGCGCTGCGACAATAGACCGCAGACCCTGATGAATCAGGCACTTGCGCTTCTATTAATGACGCTGATATCCGCTACTGCTGCAATGAATTTCAACGATGTCCACCCTCGGATGTACTTTTGACTCACGGCCTGAAAGGGCAAGCAAGCCAACTGACATCGAGGGTTACCATCATGAACTTCAATCTTTTCTCCATCATCGCCGCTTCCGCTGTTTCCGCCACCGTAGCCCTGCCTGCCAGCGCCAACGTGGAAATCAACAGCCCTAAAAGCCACACCCAGAGCTACACCCAGAAATACCTGCAACAGAGCGCCAACTTCTACGCCGCCCTGGATCACAAAGCCCAGCACTGAGCACCGACGCCTGGACACATACCTTGTGGGAGTTTGGACCGTCGCGAAGAGGCCCTTGGGGCCACCAAAAGCTTCGCTGGCAAGCACCGCTCCCACACCACTCCCACAAGGTATGTGTCCAGGTTCGGGTTATGTTGCAGGTTTCAGATTGAGCGCTTTCAAGTGAACAAGCCCCTGTCAGGGCTTGGCCATGACGGAGTTGAACAGTTCCGATGCCAGGAACTGTTCCAGCCAGCTCTGTAGATGTTTGTACGGCGCTTGCGCAAACCACACCTGATCCACATGGGCAAATTGACGCACGAACGGTGCGACTGCAATGTCCGCCAGGCTCAGGTGTTCGGCCAGCAGATGGCCGTTATGCGCAAGCAGACCGTCCAGTTTCAAGAGAAATTGCCCGCCCTGTTCCCGGTAGTGCTCCATGGGGAACTCCGGGTAGCGCACCGCGTACTTGTAGCGGTCCAGCCACCGTTTGAAAACCGTGTCATTCTCTTCGATCAGCAGCCCCGTGGCCTGTGCCGTCACGGGATCGCTGCCGAGCAACCAATCCTGCGGATCATGCTGGGCCAGCGCCCAGTGCATGATCTCCAGGCTCTGTTCGATCACCCGCCCATCAGCACACGCCAGCACCGGCACCGTGCCCTTGCTCGACAATTCCAGCATCCGCGCCGGCTTGTTCTTGAGGCTGACTTCCTCGATGTCTACCGCCACCCCCGAATACCGTAGCGCCATGCGTGCGCGCATGGCGTAAGGGCAGCGGCGGAACGAATACAGCGTGGCCGGCGTCATTTCACCTCCAGGGTGCTCAGCCCGTTGCCTTGGCGGCGTACCTGAATCTGCACCGGTATCCGCTCGTGCATTTCCTGCACATGGGAAATCACCGCGACCTTGCGGCCCTGGGCTTGCAGGCCGTCCAGCGCATCCATCGCCAGTTGCAGGGATTCCGGGTCGAGACTGCCGAAGCCTTCGTCGATAAACAGCGATTCGATCTTCAGCGTGCTCGAAGCCATCGACGCCAGGCCCAGGGCCAGGGCCAGCGAGACCAGGAAGGTTTCGCCGCCGGACAACGAATGCACCGAACGCAGTTCGTCGCCCATTTCCGTGTCCATCACCAACAACCCGAGCATGCTGCCGCCACGCTTGAGGCGATAACGCCGCACCAGTTGGCGCAATTGCGCGTTGGCATGGTGCACCAGCAGGTCGAGGTTGTAGGCCTGGGCCAGTTTGCGGAAGCGATCGCCGGTGGCCGAGCCGATCAGCGCGTCCAGGCGTGCCCAGCGCTGATACTCGTTGTTGGCCTCGGTGATCCGCTGTTGCAGCTCCTGGTTGGCGTCCTGGCGGCGCTGGTCTTCGGTTTGTTGCGCGCGCAATTCCGCACAGTGGTGTTCACTGGCAATCAGCTGGGTTTGCAGATCGCTCAAGGCGGCGTCCAGTGCTGGCGCGTCGAGGTTGCCATTGTGCTGGGCTTGATGCTGCTGAAGGTGTTTCTCCCGCTCCTGCAGCAGCACCCGGGCTTGCTCGACGGCTTTTTCGCTGACTTGTAATTGCTGGCGCAGTTGGCTGACATGTTCATCGTCGCAGGCCAGCAGTTGCTCAAGTCCGGCGTCGTCCAGTTCCGGGTGGCGGGCACGCCAGTCCGCGACTTGTTGCGCCAGTTCCAGGCTTTCCTGTTCCAGGGCCTGCCGGCGTTCCTGGCGGGCCTTGATGTCGGCGCCGAGCTGGATCAGTTGACTACCGAGTTCCTGTAACTGCAGGTTGGCCGAAGCATCGGCCTGCCGCGCATGCTCCACCGCCTGGTCCATCTGCTGCTGCCAGGCTTCGACGCTGGCGTGTTCGCCGATCAGGCCGACCAGCTTGAGCTGGCTGGCCTGCTGCTGCTCAAGGAGTGCGGCGCAACGTTGTTTCAGCTCTTCGAATTGTTGTTCTCGGGTTTGCTGACGAACTTGCTCCAGTTCGATTTTTTCCTGGCGCTCGCGCTGTTCCTGCTGCTCCTCGCGCTGCTGTTCCAACTGACCGAGACGTTGCGCGACCTGTTGATCGAGCTGCATGAAGGTCGCCGCCGGATCCTTGCGCAGGCCTTGCAGGGTCTCGTCCGGCAGCAGGCTGGCGAAGGTGCCCAGTTCCTGTTCCAGTCGTTCCTGATCGGCACCCATCTGGCGTTGCTGATCGAGCAAGTGCTGGCGCGCGGCCTGGCTGGCTTCGGTGGCGGCCTGCAATTGTTGCTGGAGCCGCGCGGCATCCTGTTGCAGGGTGAGCAGGGCGGTTTGCCGTTGCTCGTCCTGGCCGATGTTCTGCTGCAACTGGTGCAACTGCTGGTTGAGCCAGGCCTCGCGGCGAGCGCCATCCTGTTCCAGTAGCGCGCTGTGCAGCGGATGGGCTTGCAGGCTCGGCGCCAGTTCCTGATGTTGCTGGGCCAGCTGTTCCTGCTGGGTGAGCAGCTCTTTCTGCTGGGCAATCAGCCCGCCGACCTTTTCCCGCAGTTGGCTGAGCTTTTCCGTCAGCGTGTCGACGGCCTGCCGTGCGGCGGCCTCTTCGCTCTCGTCGTGACGACCCAGGCTCTGCAACAGGGCCTCGGGTTGATGGTAGGGATGTTCATGGCTGCCGCATACCGGGCAGGGCTGGTCGTCCTGCAACTGTCCGCGCAGTTCTTCGACGCTGGCGCTGCGGGCCAGGCGCTGGCGTTCAAGCAACTGCCGGGTAATCGTCAGGGCCTGCTCGGCGACCTTGAGTTCATCCCGTGCCTGCAGGCCTTCGCGGTTGAGTTCATCGCGTTGCTGCTGGGCGTTCTGCTGCCGTTCCTGCAACTGCTGGGTGCGCTGGTCCAGCTCGCGCTGGCGGCTCCACAGTCGTTGCAGTTCTTCGAAGGCGCGCAGTTGCTTGCGATTGTCCTGCAGCAGGCTGCCGAGAATCTGGATCTGTTCGCCGACAGCGGCCGGTTCCGCTCCGGCTTCGCTGTACAGCACTTCGAGCGCGCCACGCTGCTCAGCAAGCTGTTGGTCGGTGTGGGCGACCCGTGCCTGCAACTGCTCCAGCTCGCGTTGGCCCTGGTTCAGTCGATTGCCGATCAGCATCAACTGTTGCAAGCGATCGCGATAGGCGTTCCAGGCCTCGCTCAACGGGGCGAGGGCGGCGCTGTGCCGCAACTGTTCGGCGATTTGCTCCAGGCGCGTGGCGACCTGCTGCTGTTGCTCCAGCAGTGAAGTGAGTTGCGCGCGGCCTTCGCTGCCGGCCTGTTCGGCGGCCTGCTTCTGCCGCTCGGCATCGTCCAGGTCCTTGCCCAGGTGGGTCAGCGTGGCCTGTTCATCGAAGGCCTGGCGTAGCAGTGGCGCACTATCGCTTTGCCGGGTCAGGGCTTCGGTCAACTGGGTATGGGCATTCGACCGGCTCTGTTCAAGCTGCTGCTGACGGGCCTGCAAGTCGGCCTGCTGGTCCAGATGCTGCTGGATCTGCGCGGCCAGTGGCGCCAGTTGCTCGTTCAGTTGGCGCTGGCGGGCGAACTGATGCCGTTGTGGCGCCAGTTGTTCCAGGCGGGCGAGTTGCTGGCGCTCGGCGCCATGGGCCTGCCAGTCCTGTTCCGCGCCTTGCAGTTGCTCGGCGGCGGCCTGGTGTTGTTCCTGTCGTTGCAGCAGTTCCTTGAGCCAGGTGTGCTGTAGCTCAAGCTGCTTGAGCTGGGCTTGCCCGGTCTTGAGTTGCTGTTGGGCTTCACCGAATTGTCGATCCAGCTCGACCCGTGCTTCAGCGTCCATGGGCGCGATGCCACCGGCCTGGTCCAGCAACAGCTTGTGGGCCTCGCGGGCCTGCTTGGTCTTGTCGAAGGCACGCCGGCCGAGGCGGGTATAGAGCGCGGTATCGGTAAGCTTTTCCAGCAGTTCGCTACGCTCGTTGTCGTCAGCCTTGAGAAAGGCGCTGAACTCGCTCTGGGCCAGCAACACGGCGCGGGTGAACTGTTCGAAGTTCAGGCCCAGGCGGCTTTCCAGCAGGGTCTTGTATTCGCCTTTCTGGCTGGCCAGCAGTTGGTCGCTGTCCAGATCGCGCAGGCTCTGGCGGCTGGCCTGCAACTTGCCGCCGGCTTTGTCCCGGGCGCGGTTGGCTTCCCAGCGTGCGCGGTAGCGGCGGCCGTCGATACCGACAAAATCCACTTCGGCATAGCCTGCGCCGGTGCCGCGACGCAACAGGGTGCGTGGGTCGCCGGTGCCGATCTCGCCATCGGCGTCCGGCACCTTGGCATCGCGCGACGCATTGTTCAGCCGGGGTACGGCGCCGAACAAGGCCAGGCACAAGGCATCGAGCAGGGTACTTTTACCGGCGCCGGTGGGGCCGGTAATGGCGAACAGGCCGGCGCTGGCCAGGGGCTCGGCGGTGAAGTCCAGTTCGAAGGGGCCGGCAAGGGAGGCCAGGTTTTTCAGGCGGATGGCGAGGATCTTCATGGCTGTTCGCCCTCCAACTGGACTTCCTGCAACAGCAGGGCAAAGTCATTGAGGGTCGCTTCGTCCACCGGGTTGCCGTAGCTGTCCTGCCAGGCACGGCTGAACAGTTCCTGCGGGCTGAGCTGATCGAGATTGATCAGTCGCTCGTTGTCCGTTTCGCCTTCACCCCCATTTGAGCCGGCGTACTCGGCGGCGATCCGCACCAGGCGCACGGCCTTGCCTTGCAGGGCGGTTTCCACTTGCTGGCGCAGGTCCGGCTGCGGCTCATCCAGGCGTACCCGCACTTCCAGCCAGGGTTGGCGTTGCAGGTCGGCCAGCAGGTCGACATCGGGCAACTGCGCCAGTTGTTCGAGTATCTCGGCAAATGGCACCGGGCCCAGGCGCTGCAGGTTCACGGCGCGGGGAATCAGGCGGCTGTCGACGCTGACCAGGGTTTCGCCGTCGAGGACGATATCGAGGATCTGGTGCTGATAGGTGATTTCGGAAAACGACAGCGGAATCGGCGAGCCGCAGTAGCGAATACGTTCCTCGCCGTTGACCTTCTGCGGCTTGTGCAGATGGCCAAGGGCGACATAGCTGACACTGGCGTCGAACAGGCTTGCCGGCAGAGCCTCAGCGCTGCCGATGATCAGGCTGCGCTCCGAATCCTCGGAGATCGAGCCGCCGGCCATATGTGCGTGGCTGATGGCGACCAGGGCCTGGCCCGGCTGGCGCTTGGCGTTGGCCGCGGCGATCAGTCGGCGATGCACCTCGCCGATACCCTTCAGGTAGTGGTCACCCAACTGCGTGCCGGTGACTTCGGCGGGCCGCAGAAAGGGCAGGGCCAGGCACCAGGCGGCGATTTCACCGTTCGCGGCGGGCAATGGCAGCAGCAGGCGTTCACTGTCCAGCTCGCCATCGTCGAGCCACAGCACCCGGCCCACGGCGTGGGTGCGCAGTCGGCGCATCAGCGGTGCGGGCAGTTCGATACGGGAACCGGAGTCGTGGTTGCCGGCAATCATCACGATGGTCAGCAGCGGCTGTTGTTCGTGGGCGCTGACGATAAAGTCGTAGAGGCGCTCCTGGGCTTTGACCGGCGGGTTGACGGTGTCGAAGATATCGCCGGCGATCAGCAGGACATCGGGCTGCTGTTGCTTGAGTTGGGCCAGAAGCCAGGTGAGAAAACAGGCGTGTTCGAAATCTCGCTCCTGGCCATGAAGGTTCTGGCCAAGATGCCAGTCGGAGGTGTGAAACAGGCGCAAGGCAAACTCCAACTTATCGATTATTTGGGGTAGAGCGGCGGCAGGCTGCTGTCGCTGGCCGGGTCCTGGACGCGCTCGGCGACCGGGATCGCGCGGATCGCCCGCCACAGTTCCTCACCCTGCCAGTACTGGCCGCTTTCGCTGTAGAGCGCGCCATTGAGGCCGTCCAGGGCATCGGACAGGGTGACAAAACGCGCGGCCATGTCGGCCAGGGTTTCCGGTTGCTGCCGGGCCCAGGCATCCAGGGCCTGGCGGGTGGCCTGGGGATCGTTGGCCAGGCAGGTCCGTTTGAGGTCGTCGAGCAGCGTCCGTGGGCTCGGGCCGGTCTGGGCGGCGCGGTGCACCGCCGGCTGCGAGCGGGCCCGCCACCAAAGGCCGAAACCCAGCAGGGTGGTGCAGGCGAGGATCAGCGTGCTGAGCTTCCAGGCCCACAGCAGCGGCGGTTGCGGCGGCGTGTTGTTGGCGGCACTGCTCACCGGCGTGTCCACCGCCAGGCTCGGGTTGTTCGCCACTTGCAGGGTCCGCGCCGGCAGTGTGCTGCGCTCCATATGCTCTTCATGGGTATTCCACCAGGTCACTTCCACCGCCGGCAGGTCGAAGCTGCCGCTGTGGGTCGGCACCAGCGCCTCGCGTTCCTCGCGGGTGCCGATCAGGCCGCGTTCGGTGTTCTGGTTGCTCAGTTGCGCCTGGTCCGGGTAGCGTCGCAAGCCATTGAGGGTGGTCGCCGGCAGCGGCGGCAGTTGCCCGCTGGAGAGCCCTTCGGCCTTGAGGGTCAGGCTGCGGGTCAGGGAGTCGCCGACCTGGCTGTGATCCGGTTCCGGGCTCCAGCTTTCACTGAGGCTCAGGCTGCGGGCCGGCAGCCACGGCACGTCGGCGGGCCAGGTATCGGGCTGTGGTTTGACCTGCAAGCGCATCTGCTCGGAGCTGACGCGCATCAATTTGCCGGGTTTGGCGCCCTGGGGCACCTGGCCCTGGTTTTGATTCGGCTGGGCGTCCACCAGGGTGGCGGTAAACACCTGCGCGGGGATCGTCAGTTCACCGCTGTGCTGCGGGTAGATCGCATAACGCCACTCGATCACGCCATGGCGCACGCCATTGATCAGCTTTTCGTAAGTGCGCGACTCGCCCAACTGCTCGATACGGGCATCGGGGATCTGCAAGGGGGTGAGGCTGCTGTCGTCATACAGCGACACCGAGTGATAGATGCGCAGGGTCAGCACGGCCTGGGCCTGGACGTAGACGCTGTCCTGGTCGAGGCTGGCGTCGATGAACACCGGCGCCAGGTTGCTGGCCGCGGCCTGGTCCTCGCCTTGCAGCACCTGCAGGGTGATCGGCTCGCTGCTGAGTTCGCCCAGGTGCAATTCCGGGATCGTCACGTTGCCGTTTGCCTTTGGCGTCAGGGTGACGATCCAGCGCGTGGTGGCCTGGCTTTCGCCGCCCAGGGTGGTCAACTGGTTGACCTGGCGGGTGCCGCGCACTTCGAACTGCGGGTCCAGCGGGGCCAGGTCGGGTTTGCCGAACTGGGTGACATCCTTGGATTCGAGGGTCAGTTCCACCGACTCGCCGGAGTTCAGGCGCGTGCGGTCGACGCTGGCCAGCAAGCCCTCGGCATGGGCCGACAGGTTGGCGCAGAGCAGCAGCGTAAGGAACAGGGAGAAGCGCAGGGTCATCGGGTCTTGTCCTGATGGAGCTGTTGTTCGTACCAGAATTTGCGCCGCAGCAGTTCTCCCGGGTCATCGGGGATCTGTCGCAGCCATTGTTCCAACGCCTGGTGGCGTTCACCGTCGATGATATCGGCGGCGGCCCGCAAGGGCGGGTGGGTGGTCTGTTCGTCGCCCAGCTCGCTGCCGGGTACCTCGTTGCCGCCGGGCTGATTGCCCGCTTGGCTGGCCTGGGCGTCCGGCGGCTGGTTGCCGGTCGCCGGGTTCTGTTCCTGGGGCGCGGACTGCGTCGTGGCAGTACTGGACGAATTCGTCCCGGCCGGGGCCGATTGCGCGGCGTTTTGTTCGTTGCCGGTTGTGGCGGCGTCGGCGGGCTTGCTTGGCTCAACCGGTGGCTTGGCCTGTTTTTCCCTGAGCAACTCTTCCACCAGTGTCCGGTTCTGCAAGGCTGGTCGCAAGTCCGGCTGACGTTCCAGGGCCTGTTCGTAGGCGTCCAGCGCTGCTTCCAGCTCGCCGCTGCGGGCCAGGGCGTTGCCCCGATTGTAGTGGGCGTTGGCATCGTCGCCTTCGGCAAACTTCTTCGCGGCGGCGGCGTAGTCGCCGGCTTCATAGAGGGCCAGGCCTTGCCATTGCGGGTCCTCGAAATGTTGTGCCGCTTCGAGCGGGCGCTTTTGCTCAAGCAACTGCTGGCCCTGTTGGTCTGGCCGCAACCATAGATCCCTCAGCTCAAAGGCCTGGCTTGGCTGTGGGAACAGGAAGAACAGTGGCAGGCAGAACAACCAGCCACGCCGTCCGGCACAGGCGGCCAGCAGCAGGAGCGGCAACAGCAACCAGTAGCCCTGGTCGGCCCAGCTGTCGAGCTGTACGGTCTGGCCGTCCTTGCGCAGGTGGCGCGGGCCGTCCAGCAGGCCGAGGCCGCGCAGGTCGCTGTCGTCCAGGCGGGCCTGGCGGTAGCGGCCGCCGATTTCGCCGGCGAAGTCCTTCAGGCTCTGGCTGTCGAGATGCGGCACCAGGATCGTGCCCTGGGCGTCCTTGAGGAAACCGCCGTTCTCCTGGGCCACCGGCGCACCATCGCGGGTGCCGATCCCGAGGATCAGCAGGCTGTGGGGCTTGCCGTCCAGGGCCTGGCGGATGCCTTGGCGTTCCTGCTCGCTGAGGGACGAGCCGATCAGCAGCAGCCGGCCTTCGCCCAGGGCGCCACGTTCGAGCAGGGTCAGGGCCTTTTTCACTGCAAGGTCGGCGCGATGGCCTTCCTCGGGCATGATCGAGGGTTTGATCGCGTCCAGCAGATTGCGGCTGGTGCCCAGGTCATCGGACAGCGGCACCAGCGTATGGGCGCTGCCGGCGTAGACGATGATCGCCGTCTGCGAGTCGCTGCGAGCGCGCAACAGGTCGAACAGTTTGCGCCGGGCCTGTTCCAGTCGATTTGGCGGGGTGTCGGTGGCGAGCATGTCCGGCGTCAGCTCGAGTAGCACCACCAGCGGGTCCAAGGGTTTCTGGGTGGACTCTTCGACCCGCTGCCAGCTCGGCCCGAGCAGGGCCAGGGCGGCGAGAGTCCAGCCCA
Source organism: Pseudomonas sp. MWU12-2345 (assembly GCF_023242385.1). Lineage (NCBI taxonomy): Bacteria > Pseudomonadati > Pseudomonadota > Gammaproteobacteria > Pseudomonadales > Pseudomonadaceae > Pseudomonas > Pseudomonas sp. MWU12-2345. Next base: position 183,481 of record NZ_JALLJA010000009.1, read on the forward strand.
GGCCGAGGGCGATCAGGTGCAGTTTGCTGCTGTTGCGGCTGCCACCATTGAGCAGGACCCGATGGAACGCCGTCGGCAGGATCATCTGCCAGCGGCCGGCGCGCTTCTGCCGGTGCCAGAGTTGCCACAGCAACCAACCCAGCAGCGGCAGGACCAACAGCGAGATAGGGCGGAACCAGTGTGGCCAGAGGGCTTCGATCATCGACGCCTCCGCAGACGCAGGCGTTCCAGGCGTTGGCGCCATTCCGGGCGCTGCGGCAGGAACTGCCGGCGTGCCAGCCAGCGTTGCAGCAGGTTGTCCGGCCAGCGCTCGCGGATCACCAGCAACACGCTGATCAGCAGGGCCAAGCTGAGCGGCCAGTGATACAGCGCTCGGGCGGGGCGGGCCTGGGTGGGTTGTTGAGCGACAGGTTCAAGCTGGTCGAGGGTTTCCTTGATGGCTTGCAGCTCCTGGCCGTCGCGGGCACGGAAATAGCGACCGCCGGTGATGCTGGCGATCTCCTTCAGCGCCGGCTCGTCGAGGTCCATGCTCGGGTTCAGGCCGAGCATGCTCAGGGTCCCGGTTTGTTGCGGATCGGCACCCATGCCGATGGTGTAGATCTTCACGCTTTCTTCGGCGGCCAGGTGCGCGGCGGTGATCGGATCGATTTCGCCGGCGTTGTTGGCGCCGTCGGTGACCAGGATCAGCACCCGGCTTTGCGCCGGCCGCAGGCGCAGGCGCTTGATGGCCAGGCCAATGGCGTCGCCGATGGCGGTGTTCTTGCCGGCGATGCCGATCTTCGCTTCATCCAGCCAGATGCGCACGGTGCGTCGGTCGAAGGTCAGGGGAGCCTGCACATAGGCCTTGCTGCCGAACAGGATCAGGCCCACGCGATCGCCTTCGCGGTGCTCGAGAAAATCGCCGAGCAGGTGCTGGACCAGGCCCAGGCGGCTGATGTCCTCGTCCTGCCAACGCATGTCGGGGTATTCCATGGAGCCGGACAGGTCCACCGCCACCAGCAGGTCACGACCGCTGGCGGCCAGCGGCAAGGGGTCGCCCAGCCATTGTGGCCGCGCGGCGGCGCATAACAGCAGCAGCCAGAGCAGGATGAACGGCAGTTGCTGGCGCCAGCTCGGCAGGCTGACCCGGGCCCGGCGGCGGGCCAGGCTTTCCAGGTCGGCGAGAAAGCTGATCTTCAGCGATGCTTCACCGCTGTCGGCCACCGGCAGCAGGATGCGCATCAGCCAGGGCAGCGGCAGTAAGGCAAAAAGCCAGGGCCAGGCGAACTCAAACATGTTTGCGGATCCAGGTGTCGATCGCCTGGCTCAACCCGGCGATGGCCTTGTCGTCGAGCTTGCATTCGGGTTTGTAGGCGCCTTCCACCAGCACCATCCAGCGGGTCAGGCCGGCGGCTGGACAGCGGTTGTCGAGGAATGCCAGCCATTTACGGCCATTGAGGGTGTGGCTCTGGCTGTAGGGGTAATGGTTGCGGCACAGGCGCTTGAGCAGGCCGTTGAGTTGTTGCAGCCAGGCTCCGGCCGGTGCGCCATCATAGGGCTTGGGCAACTGCGCGAGTTCCGCCAGGGCGGCCAGGCGCACCGGGTCCAGGGGCTGTTCGGCGCGGGCGAGGGGGCGCTTGGCCGGCAGGAAGCGACGCAGGTACCAGAGCCCGACGCCCAGCAGCGGAATCAGTGCCAGCAGCAGCCACCAGCCCGGTGCCGGTGGCCAGAAACCCTGGATCGGCGGGGTGATCAGCGGTTGCAGTTGCTCCAGGCTGCTCATGGTTGTTTCCCCGGTCGCTGGGGGTTCAGGTACTCGCGTAACTGCTCGACCATTTCGCTCTGGGTGCTCAAGGGCATCAACAGCACCCGCAGTTTCTGCGCCAGCAGCTCCCAGCGGGCAATCCGTGCTTCACCCTGGGCGCGGTAGGTCTGGCGCAGCTCCAGGTTGAGGGTGTCGAGTTCCAACTGCGCGCCGCGCTCGGCAAAACGCAACAGGCCGGCGGCGGGGAGGGCATGGTCGAGGGGATCGGAGACCGGCAGCATCAGCAGGTCGCAATGACGCGAGAGCAGGCTGAGTTGTTGTTCGGCGGCATCGCTCAGGGCTCGCTCGTCACAGATCACGATCACCAGGCTGCCGGGGCGCAGCACCTTGCGCGCGCGGATCAGCGCCAGGCCCAGGGCATTGGGATCGGCGGCGGTTTCGGTGTGCAGCGAGTGGTTGACCCGCACCAGGCGGTTGAGCAGTTGCAACAGGCTTTGCTTACTGCGCCGCGGCTTGATCTCGTAGTGCTCGTTGTCGCCGTAGACCAGGCCACCGACCCGGTCGTTGTGGCCCAGGGCGGCCCAGCCGATCAGGCTCGCGGCCTGGGCGGCGAGCACCGACTTGAAAGTCAGCCCCGAGCCGAAGAACAGCTGGCGGCTCTGTTCCACCAGAATGAAGATCGGCCGTTCGCGTTCTTCGTGAAACAGCTTGGTATGGGGTTCCTGGGTGCGGGCGGTGACGCGCCAGTCGATGGTGCGCACATCGTCGCCGGCCTGGTAGACCCGCACCTGGTCGAAATCGACCCCACGCCCGCGCAGTTTCGAGTGGTGCAGGCCGATCAGCGGGCTGCGCTGGCTCGGCGTCGAGAACAGCTGCACTTCGCGCACGCGATGGCGCATCTCGATCAGTTCGGCGAGGGTGGTGCGGATACCGGGTTCGGCGGGCAGGGGCGCGATCATGGTCCGGGTCAGGCGACGGCGACGACATCGAGGATGCGCTGCACCACCCGATCCTGGTCGATCCCGGCGGCTTCGGCCTCGAACGACAGGATGATACGGTGGCGCAGTACGTCGAACAGCACCGCCTGGATATCCTCGGGGCTGACGAAATCGCGACCGGCCAGCCAGGCATGGGCCCGCGCGCAACGGTCCAGGGCGATGGAGCCGCGAGGGCTGGCGCCGTAGGCGATCCATTCGGCCATCTCCGGGTCGAACTTGGCCGGCGTACGGGTCGCCATCACCAGTTGCACCAGATACTCCTCCACCGCATCGGCCATGTACAAGCCGAGGATTTCCTTGCGCGCGGCGAAGATCGCCTGTTGGCTGACCCGGCGCTCGGGCTTGGTTTCGCCGTTCAGGGCTTCGCCCCGGGCCTGTTGCAGGATGCGCCGTTCGACCGAGGCATCGGGGAAACCGATCTTGACGTGCATCAGGAAGCGGTCGAGCTGGGCTTCGGGCAGCGGGTAGGTGCCTTCCTGCTCGATCGGGTTCTGGGTCGCCATCACCAGGAACAATGGCGACAGGTCGTAGGTGCTGCGCCCGACGCTGACCTGGCGTTCGGCCATGGCTTCCAGCAGGGCCGACTGGACCTTGGCCGGCGCGCGGTTGATTTCATCCGCCAGCACCAGGTTGTGGAAGATCGGGCCTTGCTGGAACACGAAGCTGCCGGTTTCCGGGCGATAGATCTCGGTGCCGGTGATGTCGGCCGGGAGCAGGTCGGGGGTGAACTGGATGCGATGGAACTGCGCTTCGATGCCTTCGGCCAACTCCTTGATGGCCTTGGTCTTGGCCAGGCCCGGGGCGCCTTCGACCAGTATGTGACCGTCGGCCAGCAGGGCGATCAACAGGCGCTCGACGAGTTTTTCCTGGCCGAGGATCTGGGCTGAGAGAAAGGTTCGCAGCGCAAGCAGCGCTTCACGATGTTCCATCGATGAGTGTTCCTGGAGAGGGTGGCCGACGGCATTCGAATGAATGTCACGGCTGGGGGCGTTACTTTAATGCATCGGGGGTGGTGGCGACTAACGGCTATGGGGATTTTTATGGATTTTGAGGAAAAGTCTTACCTGGTTGGGAATCATCTCCTGTAAGCAGCCCCGCCCAGGCGATTTCTCACCGGGCGGGGGGGCGCTCGCGTCACGGGTTATTGGGCCAGTGCGCAGCCATAGTCCTGGATCTCGCCGGCGGAGCCGCGGCTGAAACCGACCAGGCTCAAACGGTTCGCCAGCAGCAACAGGTCACCGCCGGGCGCTACCACCAGGGCCAGGCCATAGTGGGACAGGCTGTCACCCTGTTGTCGGGCATATTCACCCAGCACCTTGAACGGGTTTTCCTGTTTCAGGTCCTGGCCGTTCAGGCGTTTCGCCAGGTACTCATGGCCGTTCAGCCTGACCGCCAGGGGCTGCCACGCCTGGGTCACCCGCGGGGCTTGTTCGACCAGTTGCTGGTAGATCCCGGGGCGCAGGCAGGCCAGATGGATATGCAGTTGGCCCTGGGAGCGGCCATACGGCGAGTTGATGGCCAGCGAGAGAAACTCGTCCTTGATCGGTTTGCCGGCTTCGGCGGACAGGCGCCCACGTTGCTGCCAGGCACTGGCGAAAAAGGCGTAGGCATTGTCCTCGAGCAGCAGCGGACTCTCGATGCCGGTGACCCGGTCAGTGGGAATGGTCAGGTCATGCAGCGGGCCCTGGCGATCCTTGAGCAAGGCAACGTGCTGCTGCAGATCCACCCTCAGGCACGGCGCGGGGTTCTGGGCGTCCTGCTGATGGGGCACGCATTGCTGGCCGACAATCTGCCAAAGCGCATTGCCTTTGCCGAGTCCCCAGATCAGCCAGGACCCCGCCGCCAGTACAGCGACCACCAACACCAGCCCTGAAATTTTCAGCCACTTGCTCATGCCACTTTCCTGATCAGAAGTAAAAACCGGGACACTCTAAACCAGCTCTTCGTGCTTTTTTGTGTCGATTCTGATCGCGGATGTTTCAAGCCAATCGGCTGTCAGCCCAGTTCGCTGATATAGGTGCCGGTACCGGCGAGAATATTTTTCAGGGTCTGCTCGACTTCGGCCAGGTCGGCCGCGGCGGTCTGGTGCTGGATCTCGAGGTGATCGTCGCCGTTGAGCGCATCGGCATCGGCGGCGGCGATTTCGATCAGCAGGCGCGTGGCGCTGAGGGTCACCTTGATGCCGTCCAGGGTGGAGGGTTCGCCATCGAGGGTGATCTCCAGCTCATCCTCGTCGGGATAGCGGGTCATCAGGAACATTTCGCCCTTGTCGCTATGGCAGCAGAGCATGGCCATGTTGTCTTCTTCATCGTCGCAGGGGTTGGCGATAAGGTGGGCTGTGCTGAGCTGCATGGGGGAATGTCCTGTCTGGGCGGGGGGAGCGCTATTTTGCCTGTATTCGGGATATTTTTCAGGGTTGAGTGACTGGAAAGCTTAATGGTTATAAGACGCATCCGGGTATGGTTTGATTATTTCTATCATCAAGGGGCACTCGTACAGACCTGTCATTTCTGACAGTAGACGTTGCCGCCGGAAGTCTTGATAATCACTGTCAAGCCGAGTTCCAGCATTTGTCGTCCGGTTGAAGATTTTTCGTAAGAATCTTTTGACGGAGGACTGGGCCTTGAAAGTCTCAATCTTGATGTGTACCTATAATGGCCAGCGGTTTCTGGCCGAACAGATCAACTCCTTTGAGCGTCAAAGCCATTTCAACTGGAGCCTGGCAATATCCGACGACGGCTCCACGGATAACACTCTGGAAGTCGTCCGCCGTTGTGCCAGTGATTGGCCGCGAGATCGCCTGAAAATATTTTCCGGGCCGAAGAAGGGCTTTGCGGCCAACTTTCTCTCATTGACCTGTCGTGCTGAAGTTCAGGCGGATTTTTACGCCTGGTCCGATCAGGACGATATCTGGAACGAGGACAAACTCGAAACGGCGCTGATGTGGCTGCAAAGTGTGCCTGAGCAGGTCCCGGCACTTTATTGTGGTCGCACCCAATTGATCAGTGAGTTGGGCATCGCCGCCGGCCAGTCGCCGAAGTTTTCCCAGCCGCCGAAGTTTGCCAATGCCCTGGTACAGTGCATCGGCGGTGGTAATACCATGGTATTCAATCATGCCGCCCGGGAGCTTCTACGCGAAGCGGGCCCGTATATCGCCATTGTTTCCCATGACTGGTGGGCTTATCAACTGGTGTCCGGTGCCAAGGGCGGCGTGGTCTTTTACGATCCCCATGCCAAGACCCTCTATCGTCAGCACAAGAGCAATCTGGTGGGCAGTAATGCCAGTTGGTGGGCGCGTCTTTATCGACTGTGGATGGTGCTCCATGGGCGCTTTCATGAGTGGAGCAGGAAAAATATCCGAGCGCTGGAAGTGATGAGCCATCGCCTGGATAAGCAGAGTGTTGAAATCCTTTCAAACTTTAAAGCGGCTCGCGATCAGCCACTGTTCCCTCGGCTCGCCGGTATTCGCCGTTCCGGCGTCTATCGACAGACACTCGGCGGCAATCTGGGACTGCTGTTTGCTGCCTTGATCAGAAAAATCTGAACGTCTTTTGTGATGGGTTGTTTGTTTCGCTTGGCCGAGAGGTCGTCGTTTTTTGATTTTCAGAGGCATTGACCGCATGGATGAATTCACCAGCAGGTCGAAGGAGATGTCGAGGGGCGTGTGGCGTCACCGAGGCCTCGTGTTGATGTTGGCGCGGCGTGACATTATCGGACGCTATCGAGGTTCGTTGCTGGGTGTACTCAGGTCGCTGGTTTATCCCCTGTTCATGTTGACTATCTACTCTTTTGTCTTTGGTGGGATATTCAAGTTTCGTTGGGAAATGGGCAATAGTTCATTGTTGGAGTTTTCCCTGGTTCTTTTTATCGGCATGATGGTTTTCAATGTGTTCTCTGAGTGCATTCGTCGGTCGCCGGGCGTGGTGCTAGCCCATGGCCGCTATGTCAAGAAAACTGTGTTTCCTCTTGAAGTGCTGTCGGTTGTGTTGCTGGCGGGGGCGCTGTTTCAGTTTCTGCTCAATCTAGGTGTTTGGCTGCTGTTCTATATCCTGTTTTTCCAACGTCCGCCTCTGACGGTACTGCTGCTACCCCTGGTGGTATTGCCTTTGCTGCTATTTACCCTGGGGGTGTCCTGGGTCGTGGCGTCATTGGGGACTTACCTGCGCGATATCGGTCGCCGAGTGGGTGTGTTAGTCACCGCGATGTTGTTTCTGTCACCGATCTTTTATCCCGTCACTGCATTGCCCGAACGCTTCCAGGCGCTCATGTATCTGAATCCATTGGCTCAGGTCATTGAAAATGCCCGATTGGTTTTGATTGTGGGCAGGCTTCCTGGTCTCGGATCCTGGTGCCTGTCGTTGCTGGTCAGTGGCGTGGTTGCCTGCCTCGGGCTGGCTTTTTTCCAGAGAACCCGTGGAGGGTTTGCCGATGTCCTCTGATATTGCCATCTGCGCTGAAGGGCTCAGCAAGTGCTATCTGATTTACCACAAAGCCAGTGATCGGCTCTTTCAAGTGCTGTCGCCGGGGCGAAAGTGTCGTTATCGGGAGCTTTTGGCGTTGAAGAATGTTTCGTTCGAGCTGAAAAAGGGCGAAGCCATTGGCATCATCGGTCACAAGGGCTCTGGCAAGTCAACCCTGCTGCAATTGATCTATGGAACCTTGAGCCCTACCTCCGGAAATCTCCGTGTTCAGGGACGTGTTGCGGCACTGTTGGAGTTGGGGGCCGGCTTCAATGCGGAGTTCACCGGGCGTGAAAATGTCTATATGGCGGCTTCGCTGTATGGGCTGAGCCATGAGGAAATCAATCTGCGTTTTTCCGCAATTGCCGCTTTTGCGGATGTCGGCGGGTTCATGGAGCAACCGCTCATGACCTACTCAAGCGGGATGTACATCCGCTTGGCTTTTGCGGTTATTGCTCACGTAGACGCCGATATTCTGGTGATTGACGAAGCCCTTTCCATGGTGGATGCCTGTTTTTTCCAGAAGTGCATGCGTTTTCTCCATACATTCAAGGAAGAACATTCACTGGTTGTTGTCAGCCACGATACAGCGGCCATTATCCATTTGTGTGATCGGGTGATCTGGCTGGACCACGGAGAAGAAAAGCAGGCGGGCCCATCCCAGTGGGTCTGCGAGGCGTACCTGGACGATTTATGTCGTTCGATGGATGACGAACTCACGGACGCGGTGATTGTTCATGCCGACGGGCATACCAGCATGATCAAGCGCCACGGCCATGATGGCTTGGAGTGGCGTGACCAGCGTGCCGACACGATCAATTCAAATGACTTGGAAGTTTTCCGATTCGACCCACAGGCGCCTGACGTAGATGCATTTGGTGGGGACCACGCGCGCATTGTCGACGTCAGGCTCAACGACGCTTCGGGTGCTGAATTGACATGGGTGCTGGGTGGTGAGCGTGTGACGCTCTGCGTCGAGGCGCAGACCTTTGTTCTGCTGGACGGCCCCATTATCGAGTTTTTTTTCAAGGATCGCTTGGGACAGGCGTTGTTCGGAGACAACACCTATATCAGTTGGATCGGCAAGGATCGTACTGCCCCGGCGGGCTCGCTGTTATCGGCGCAGTTCGAGTTCTTCATGCCTTGGCTGGCCAAGGGCGACTATGTGATCCAGGTCGCGATCGCCGACGGCGAGCAACATGACCACAAACCACTGCACTGGTGCCACGAAGCCCTGTTGATCAGGTCGCATCGCGATCCTGTGTCGACTGGAATTATCAGTAGTCCGTTTATCACTATCAGCCTCATTAATGTACGCAAGATGAAACAGAAAACGCTTTCAACGTCGATGTCCCCTGTGCGGTGAAAGCTATTCCTGACGCTGTTTTTATTGGATAGGAGTATGGCGTTATGCTTGCAATTGTTAAGACGTTTTCAACGCATAGGCAGCTGATCTATGGAATGGTTCGGCGGGAGATTCAGATTAAGTATAAAGATTCATTGGTTGGCCTGGGGTGGGCATTTTTCACACCTGTTTTTATGTTGGGCGTTTATACATTTATTTTTTCCGAGGTTTTTAAGTCCCGTTGGAGTAATGGGGTGCCCGAAAGCAAATCGGATTTCGCCATTATGCTATTTGCCGGTTTGATGGTGTACACTTTTTTTGCAGAGTGCCTACTCAAAGGGCCGCAAATTATTACGTCGAATACAAGTTATGTGAAAAAAATAGTATTTCCTTTGGAAATCTTGCCGTTTATTGCTATAGGTGTGTCGCTGTTTCAGCTGGCAATGAGCTGTGTTGTGTTGTTGGTTGTGCAGTGGGTCGTGAAGGGGGGGGTGCCGATAACGGCGCTGCTATTTCCAGTCGTGTTGATGCCGTTGATGTTTTCGACTGCCGGTATTCTGTGGGTTTTGTCCGCCGCCGGTGTGTATTTGAGGGATATCGGTCAGGTCATGACGGTGTTGACCAGCGTACTGATGTTCTTGAGTCCGATTTTTTATCCCGTCAATGCGCTACCCGAAAAATATCAAACATGGCTGCGCTTGAACCCGTTGACTAACATCATCGAACAGTCGAGGTTGGTGCTGATTGAGGGGCGCTCTATCGATGGGGTGCAATATTCGATGTCACTGGCGCTGAGTTTGATTGTTTTTGCGCTAGGTTATTTCTTGTTTCAAAAAGCACGAAGAGGTTTTGCCGATGTCCTCTAAACTGCAAGTGGGTACTGTCGCGCCCTCTATCATAGTGGATAATGTTTCGAAAAATTATCATGTCTATGCCAAGCCTGAAGATCGGCTAAAGCAGTTTGTCTATACCAGGCTTAACGGAAAGAAAAAGGTATTTTACTGTGATTTCTGGGCACTGAACCCTCTCAGCTTTAAAGTGAATAGAGGAGATTCGGTGGGGATCATTGGCCGGAATGGGTCTGGCAAATCAACATTGCTTCAGATGATTTGCGGCATCCTGACACCGACCTCTGGAAGTATTACTAAAAATGGAAGGGTTGCGGCGCTGTTGGAATTGGGAGCGGGTTTTAACCCCGATTTTACCGGAAGGGAAAACATTTATTTGAATGGTTCAATTTTGGGGCTAAGTAAAAAAGAGATCGATAACAAGCTTGCGGATATCATCGGCTTTTCTGAAATTGAGGCTTATATTGATCGGCAAGTGAGAACCTACTCAAGTGGTATGTTTATTCGTCTTGCTTTTTCTGTAGCGATTCATAGCGAACCTGAGATTCTTATCATTGATGAAGCCCTGGCGGTCGGTGATGTTTTTTTTCAGCAAAAATGTTTTGAAAGACTCAAGCAGCTCAAGGCATCGGGCATCACTCTGTTGTTTGTTTCACATGACGTGACTTCCGTAAAGCTGTTGTGTGATAAGGCTATTTTGTTGCATAAGGGAGAGCTGATTAAAATCGGAGAACCCAAGGCTGTGGTGAATGAATATATTAAAATAAATTCCCATGGTGAAAGTGAGACGGCTGCTGTAGAGAAGGTGATGGATCAGCAAGACGAGGCCAGCGTGGCCTTGGAAACAGAGCTGGAAAAGACGTCGTTAGAGGAGGGTTCAGAGTATAGGTATGGTACGAAGGGTGCTGTGATTGTTGATTTTGGGTTGTATAAAACCGACGGAAATAAAGTTGACGGGGTTGTACAAAATGATGAGTGTATTGAAATCAGGTTAAAAATCGAATTTCTAAAAGATGTATTGAGTCCTGTCTCTGGGTTTTACATAAAGGATCGACGGGGCATCGAGTTGTACAGCGGCAATACTCACTATCTCAATTGCCCCCTCGGGAGTCAGTCCAAAGGGACTGTGATGAGTATATCGTTCAGGCAGATACTGAGCTTGGCCCCAGGCGAGTATTCTTTATCGTTAGGATTGTCAGATTTTATTGATGGCGTCAGCACACCGCTTGATCGCAGGTACGAAGCTGCCAAGCTGACGATATTGGCGGATAAAACGGTGATTGGGTTGGTTGACTTGAACTCTAAAGTCAGTGTTGAGTATCTAGCTAAATGAAAATTGCACAGATCGGTACATTTGATTTGGATAATCTGGGTGACCTGTTGTTTCCTTGGGTTACGGAGAAATTGATTCATCTTGTTTGTGGCTCGAGGTCGACGGTGGAAATTTGTTTCTATAGCCCAACTCGTCCTGAGGCATATTTGTATCCGGATCAGGTGCCTTATGCAGCTATCTCTCAGTTGGATCATGACGATGCCGTAGCGCCATTCGATTTTATTTTAATGGGAGGGGGAGATTTAATTCGTAATGACGATTATTCTCTGTATCAGGTGTATGGCGAAAATTCACCTGAATTGACCTTTACGCAAATTTTGTCTCCCACCCAAACGAACAGCCGTCGACTTGCCTTACTGGCGGTAGGGCTACCCTACGATGTCGATGATGTGTTTTCGGTATTCTTGACGAATAGTTTTTCAAGAGTGGTATCTGCGGGCGTCAGAGATGTCAGGAGTGCCAAACTCTTGGAGGAGCATACGGGTGTTAGTTACGCTATCGTGCCCGATTTTGTGCATTCCTTGCCGTATGTGCTAGATAAGGCAGCCTGCGAATCCATGATGTCTGATGTGCTGGCTGGATATGATGGCGGGTATCTTTGTTTTCAGGGGCATGCTGATGTGTGTGCCTCGGTTGAAGACGTGGCTAACGTATTAAAAGAGATTGAAAAGGCGCTTGATAAGCCTTTTGTCCTGATAGAAATTGGCGGGTGTCTTGGTGATACTGAATACCTTCGAGAGCTCGCGACAGTCACAGGTTACCCATTTATAAGCAGGGTCACCCATCCAGGTATAACAATCGAGCAGAAGATATCGGTGCTGGCATGCAGTTCTGGTTTTATCGGTTCCAGTTTGCATGGCAATATTATTTCCAATGCGTACGGAATCAATAATGTTTCCTACGTTGGCAAGTACTCTCATAAAATAAGTGAGTATTTTTCAGAGGCAGGCCATGGTGTGCTGTTTGAAGATTTTTCGGCGCTTAAACATCAGATTCATACTGTGCTGGACTGCCTGCTGAGGGACACTTCAGATAAAGCGGCATTGATTGAGCTAAAATATAAAAAAATCATGCTGTTTTTGGAAGAGCTTTTGCAAAGTGATGGTAAAGAGCTGTCTTCGTTTTCTATAGCGGTTGACCGCCTTTACAAGGCCGCTCATGGTCAATCTTGCGCTCGTGAGTCGATTGTTCGTGATCAGCTGGCCAGTCAGGAGGCTCAGCTCCGAGCCGAGAAAATGAACGCGGCTGAGCAGATTAATTACAGGGATCTGCTGATTAGAGATTTAGAAACGTTGCTGTCCGCTGAAAAGAAAAATGCGGTTGAGCAGATTAACTATAGAGATCTGTTGATAAAGGCTATGGAAGAAAAGCTGTTGCTGTCTGAGCAGGCTGAAAAAAAATAGTGCTTGATAACAATGATCATTATAGGGTTGGAAAGGCATGTTATGAGTAATATTAAGGCTTCAGTGATAATACCCACCAAGAATCCAGGCGAGATTTTTAGACCTGTCCTTGACTCTGTACTGAGTCAGTTGACTGATTGGCCATTCGAAGTGGTGGTCATCGATTCCGGGTCCAGGGATGGAACAGTGGAATTCGTCAGGAGCAAGGCCAATGTGAAGTTAATTGAAATCCCGGCTCATGAATTTGGTCATGGTCGCTCTAGAAATACTGCCATTGCCAACTCGGTTGGCGAGTATGCCGCTGTCATCACCCATGACGCGCAGCCTGTAGACCCGCACTGGCTACAGCATTTGGTGGAGATTGCTGAGTCCGATACCAGAATCGCGGGCGTCTTTGGTAAACATATCGCTTATCCGCAGGCTTCTGTTTTTACTCGTCGAGAGTTGGAGCTGCACTTTGCAGGTTTCAAGGAAGCGCCCATTGTGCATCTGGACGATGCCAACCGCTATGCTGAGGATGTGGGCTATCGGCAGTTTTTACACTTTTTCTCCGATAACAATGCGTTGTTACGTCGCTCAGTATGGGAAACAATCCCCTATCCGGATGTCGATTTTGCGGAGGACCAGTCTTGGGCAAAATCTATAATAGAGGCTGGGTACTATAAGGCTTATTCTGACGCCGGGGCTGTGTACCACTCGCATGACTACAGTCTTTTTGAACGCCTGCAAAGAAGCTTCGATGAGAGTTACGCATTCAAGCGAATTTTTGGCTATATCTTATGTCCTGATCTCATATCGATGTTTAAGTCTGTTGTGGCGCTGAGCCGAAGGGATGTTAGGTACGCTAGAAGTATTGGGATGTTAAGACGGGCTCCACTTCAAGTCGTGCACGCAGTGATGGACAATGTGATGCGCCTGTTAGGGCACTATTTAGGTAGTCGCGGAGAAAAAATACCAACGCCTTTAAGGAAACAGATCTCTAGGGACAAAAAACTGCTTGCGCAGTAAGGGGGTTGAATGAATATTTACAGGGTTGTGCATAAAGCAAAGCAGGCATTTTCATATTGCAAAGTGCATGGTTTTTTTGCGCTGCTGCGTAAAGTCAATGCAATTATTCAAGACTCTTCCGTCACGCTGTTTAAAAAAACTGATGTGTTGGGGTTTTACGATTTTGTTTTGGAACGGCCATTCGGTTCAACGTTCAATGGTGAGGTGGGCAATAAAACTATCAATTGGTTTATTCCTCCTTATGGTCGCGGGTCGGGCGGGCACCTTAATATATTCAGATTTGTTTTTTTGCTGGAGCGCCTCGGGTATGAATGTCGCATTATCATCGTGGGTGGTCACTCCAGGTATGATTTGGTTGAAGCGAAGTCTCAGATTGCTGAGTGGTTTTTTCCTTTGGCAGCTCCTGTTTATGACGGGACTGAGGGGGTGCCGGCCGCTTTTTATAGTGTGGCGACATCTTGGCAAACGGCTTACTATGTCAAGAATTTTCAATCGACTAAATATAAATGCTATTTTGTGCAGGATTTTGAACCGTACTTTTATGCTGTGGGTTCTGAGTCCGCAATGGCGGAGGCGACTTATTCCTTTGGTTTTAGCGCAATCACCGCCGGGGGCTGGTTGGCGGAAAAATTAACAAATGAATACCAGGCGCACACGTTCCCCATTAGCTTTTCTTATGATCGTGATCTTTATCGGTTAATGCCTCGACGCGAGCCAGAAATAAAACGAGTATTTTTCTATGCTCGACCGCCTACCCAACGTCGTGCGTTTGAGTTGGGGTTGCTTGCCTTGAATGAGGTGGTGAAGCGGCTTCCTTACGTGAAGGTTGTTTTTGCAGGCTGGGACGTGTCGAATTATGAGATTCCGTTCGAGCATTTAAATGCGGGGACGCTGGATGTTGCAGAGCTGCCGGATCTTTATAATCAATGTGACGTTGCGCTGGTTTTGTCATTTACCAATCTTTCACTTCTCCCGCTCGAGTTGATGGCCTGCGGCGTTCCAGTGGTCAGTAACAGATCGCCGTGCACGGAATGGCTTCTCACTAATGAAAACTCTATTTTGGCCAAGGCAACGGTTGAAGATCTTGCCAATGGTATTTGTGAGCTGCTGACCAATTCAGCGCTTCATGCTCGTATTAAGGCAGAAGGTGTTCGGGTTGCCAATTTTTCAAGTTGGGAGCGAGAAGCATTTAAACTGAGCCGAGCGCTGGCCTCGATATCAAGTTCCGAGACACTGGAGAGCTAAAATGCCTAATGGCCAGCTGTGCATTGTTCTTGGCGCGAGCGGGTTTATCGGTTCAAGGCTGTGTGAGGTAATGGGCGCTAAAATTCCAAACCTTAAAGCGTTCGGTCGAAATCCGTTGTACCCCTCGGCGTTTAGCCGGTGTCGATGGATTGAGGGCGATTTCTCTGATATCAATCAAGTTGCCCATGCTATTGCGGGTTGCGATACAGTCATCCATTTGGTTAATGCAACAACGCCCGCCAGTGCGAACCTCAACAGAGTGATGGATCTAGAGGCCAATGTTGTTTCTACGTTGAACTTGCTGGATGTGTGTGTTAGTTCGGGGGTCAAGAAAATAGTGTTCATTTCTTCGGGGGGCACTGTCTACGGCGTCCCCTCCGTGGTGCCTACCCCGGAAACGGCCGATAATGATCCTATTACGGCTTATGGTGTCAGTAAACTGATCATTGAAAAATACCTTTTTCTTTATCGTCATCTTTACGGCCTTGATTATACTATTTTGCGGGTGGCCAATCCCTACGGACCGTATCAAACGAATAAGAAAAATCAAGGTGTGATCGCTGCGTTTTTACGGCGTGCCATTCACGGTGAGCCTATAGATGTATGGGGGGATGGTTCTGTCGTTCGTGATTATATTTTTATTGATGACGTTGTGAGTGCCATTGAATTAGCTATTCTAAATGGGACTGATAAAAAAATATTCAATATTGGTTCGGGCCGAGGTTTGAGTATTAATGAAATCATACTCACGCTGGAAAATGTGCTGGGAAAAAAAATAGAAATTAATTATATGCCACGACGTAATATGGATGTGCCGGTCAGTGTTTTAGATATAGCGCAAGCTGCTGAAGTGTTGAAGTGGACACCTAAAGTTGAGTTTTCTCAAGGCATTCAAGATACGTTTGAGTGGGTCAAGTCCTCCGGACTATAAGTGTTTTTTGGCTTTGACCCCTCCTGCTCACCATGCACCGCCCCATCGGTGGCATCGACGTCGAGCACGATCTCGGCGGGTGGCCCTCACACTGGGCGATGAAGTCCCCCTAGAGCACGGGGCATCCTGCCTGGGGGGCGCACGCGTCGAGCGTATCGAACGCCTGATTTTCCCCGTACTACCTGCCAATGTCCGAATATGTCGCAGCGTCGCAAGCAGCGGCGTTCGCGCACTCGTTAAGCTGCGCAACGGAGCGTCGTCCACGAAAATACAGCCTGTGCACCCGGCCGTTGCCATCGTGTGCGACTATCTTGAACGTGAATGTGACCCCTGGGTCGCGGCCAGCTTCATCAACCTGTCACTCTGTACTGCCCAGCTTTACCCTGCAGAGTGATGCAGGTCCCCTTTTCCGGGGAAGAAAACGCGACGCTTCTCTCTATATAACAAGCCCAAGCGGAGTACCACAGATGGCGTTCTTCACCGCAGCCAGCAAAGCCGACTTCCAGCACCAACTGCAGGCGGCACTGGCGCAGCACATCAACGAACAGGCACTGCCACAAGTGGCGCTGTTCGCTGAGCAGTTCTTCGGCATCATTTCCCTGGACGAGCTGACCCAGCGCCGGCTCTCCGATCTCGCCGGCTGCACCCTTTCGGCCTGGCGTCTGCTGGAGCGTTTTGACCACACCCAGGCACAGGTTCGCGCCTACAACCCGGATTATGAACGCCATGGCTGGCAGTCGACCCACACCGCCGTCGAGGTCCTGCACCCCGACCTGCCGTTCCTGGTCGACTCGGTCCGCACCGAACTGAACCGCCGCGGTTACAGCATCCACACCCTGCAAACCACCGTGCTGAGCGTGCGTCGCGGCAGCAAGGGCGAGTTGCTTGAAGTCCTGCCCAAGGGCACCCAGGGCGAGGGGATCGACAAAGAATCCCTGATGTACCTGGAAATCGATCGCTGCGCCAACGCCGCCGAGCTGAGCGTGCTGTCCAAGGAGCTGGAACAGGTCCTGACGGAAGTGCGTATCGCCGTCGCCGACTTCGAGCCGATGAAGACCAAGGTCCAGGAGCTGCTGGCCGGTATCGACGCCAGCCAGTTCGCCATCGACCCGGAAGAAAAAACCGAGATCAAGACCTTCCTGCAGTGGCTGGTGGACAACCACTTCACCTTCCTCGGCTACGAAGAGTTCGTGGTCCGTGACGAGCAGGACGGCGGTCATATCGAATATGACGCCCAGTCCTTCCTCGGTCTGACCAAATTGCTCCGCGCCGGCCTGACCCCCGACGACACCCGCATCGAAGACTACGCCGTCAACTACCTGCGCGAACCGACGCCGCTGTCGTTCGCCAAGGCCGCGCACCCGAGCCGTGTGCACCGCAACGCCTACCCGGACTATGTCTCGATCCGTGAGATCGACGCCGACGGCAAGGTCATCAAGGAATGCCGCTTCATGGGCCTCTACACCTCTTCGGTGTACGGCGAAAGCGTGCGGGTCATTCCTTACATCAGCCGCAAGGTCGCCGAAGTCGAGCGCCGTTCGGGCTTCCAGGCCAAGGCCCACTTGGGCAAGGAACTGGCCCAGGTCCTCGAAGTGCTGCCCCGCGACGATCTGTTCCAGACCCCGGTGGACGAGCTGTTCAACACCGTGATGTCGATCGTGCAGATCCAGGAACGCAACAAGATCCGCGTGTTCCTGCGCAAAGACCCGTACGGTCGTTTCTGCTACTGCCTGGCCTACGTGCCGCGTGACGTCTACTCCACCGAAGTGCGGCAGAAGATCCAGCAAGTGCTGATGGATCGCCTGAAAGCCACCGACTGCGAGTTCTGGACCTTCTTCTCCGAGTCCGTGCTGGCCCGTGTACAACTGATCCTGCGGGTCGATCCGAAGAACCGTCTCGATATCGACCCGCTGCAACTGGAAAACGAAGTGATCCAGGCCTGCCGCAGCTGGCAGGACGACTACAAGAGCCTGGTGGTCGAAGGTTTCGGCGAGGCCCAGGGCACCAATGTGCTGGCGGACTTCCCGAAAGGCTTCCCGGCCGGCTACCGCGAGCGCTTCGCCGCGCACTCGGCCGTGGTCGACATGCAGCACCTGCTGAGCCTGAGCGACAGCAATCCGCTGGTGATGAGCTTCTACCAGCCGCTGGGCCAGGTGTCCGGCCAGCGCGAGCTGCACTGCAAGCTGTATCACGCCGATACGCCGCTGGCCCTGTCCGATGTCCTGCCGATCCTGGAAAACCTCGGCCTGCGCGTGCTCGGTGAGTTCCCGTACCGCCTGCGTCACAACAACGGTCGCGAGTTCTGGATCCATGACTTCGCCTTCACCGCCGCCGAAGGCCTGGACCTGGATATCCAGCAGCTCAACGACACCCTGCAGGACGCCTTCGTCCACATCGTCCGTGGCGATGCCGAGAACGACGCGTTCAACCGCCTGGTGCTGACCGCCGGCCTGCCATGGCGCGATGTGGCGCTGCTGCGGGCCTACGCCCGTTACCTGAAGCAGATCCGCCTGGGCTTCGACCTGGGTTACATCGCCAGCACCCTGAACAACCACACCGACATCGCCCGCGAGTTGACCCGGTTGTTCAAGACCCGTTTCTACCTGGCCCGCAAGCTCAGCGTCGAAGACCTCGACGACAAGCAACTGCGCCTGGAACAAGCGATCCTGACCGCCCTGGACGACGTCCAGGTGCTGAACGAAGACCGCATCCTGCGTCGCTACCTTGACCTGATCAAGGCGACCCTGCGGACCAACTTCTACCAGACCGACGCCAACGGCCAGAACAAGTCGTACTTCAGCTTCAAGTTCAACCCGCACGCGATTCCCGAGTTGCCCAAGCCGGTACCGAAGTTCGAAATCTTCGTCTACTCGCCACGGGTCGAGGGTGTGCACCTGCGTTTCGGCAACGTCGCCCGCGGCGGCCTGCGCTGGTCGGACCGCGAAGAAGACTACCGCACCGAAGTCCTGGGCCTGGTAAAAGCCCAGCAAGTGAAGAACTCGGTGATCGTGCCGGTGGGTGCGAAGGGCGGCTTCCTGCCGCGTCGCCTGCCACTGGGCGGCGGTCGTGACGAGATCGCGGCCGAGGGCATCGCCTGCTACCGCATCTTCATCTCGGGCCTGTTGGACATCACCGACAACCTGAAGGACGGCGCCCTGGTGCCACCGGCCAACGTCGTGCGTCATGACGACGATGACCCCTACCTGGTGGTGGCGGCGGACAAAGGCACCGCGACCTTCTCCGACATCGCCAACGGCATTGCCATCGACTACGGCTTCTGGCTCGGCGACGCCTTCGCCTCCGGCGGCTCGGCCGGTTACGACCACAAGAAGATGGGCATCACCGCCAAGGGCGCGTGGGTCGGCGTACAGCGCCACTTCCGTGAGCGCGGCATCAATGTCCAGGAAGACAGCATCACCGTGGTGGGCGTCGGCGACATGGCCGGCGACGTGTTCGGCAACGGCCTGTTGATGTCCGACAAGCTCAAGTTGGTCGCGGCCTTCAACCACCTGCATATCTTCATCGACCCGAACCCGGAGCCGGCCAGCAGCTTCGCCGAGCGCCAGCGCCTGTTCGACCTGCCGCGTTCGGCCTGGTCGGACTACGACGCCAGCCTGATGTCCGAAGGCGGTGGGATCTTCTCGCGCAGCGCGAAGAGCATCGCGATTTCCCCGCAGATGAAAGAGCGCTTCGACATCCACGCCGACAAGCTGACCCCGACCGAACTGCTCAATGCCTTGCTCAAGGCACCGGTGGACCTGTTGTGGAACGGCGGTATCGGCACCTACGTCAAGGCCAGCACTGAAAGCCACGCCGATGTCGGCGACAAGGCCAACGATGCACTGCGCGTGAACGGCAACGAACTGCGCTGCAAGGTCGTGGGTGAGGGCGGTAACCTGGGCATGACCCAGCTCGGTCGCGTCGAGTTCGGCCTCAATGGCGGCGGTTCCAACACCGACTTCATCGACAACGCCGGTGGCGTGGATTGCTCCGACCACGAAGTGAATATCAAGATCCTGCTCAACGAAGTCGTGCAGGCCGGCGATATGACCGAGAAGCAGCGTAACCAGCTGCTGGGCAGCATGACCGACGAAGTCGGCGGCCTGGTCCTCGGCAACAACTACAAGCAGACCCAGGCCCTGTCCCTGGCGGCCCGTCGCGCAGTCGAGCGGATCGCCGAGTACAAGCGCCTGATGAGTGATCTGGAAGCCCGTGGCAAGCTGGACCGTGCCATCGAGTTCCTGCCGTCGGAAGAGCAACTGGTCGAGCGCGTCGCGGCAGGCCAGGGCCTGACCCGTGCCGAGCTGTCGGTGCTGATCTCCTACAGCAAGATCGACCTCAAGGCGGCGTTGCTCGAGTCCAAGGTTCCGGACGACGAGTACCTGACCCGCGACATGGAAACCGCGTTCCCACCGATGCTGGTGAGCAAGTTCGCCGACGCCATGCGCCGTCACCGCCTCAAGCGCGAGATCGTCAGCACCCAGATCGCCAACGACCTGGTCAACCACATGGGCATCACCTTCGTGCAGCGCCTGAAGGAGTCCACCGGCATGAGCCCGGCGAACGTGGCCGGTGCTTATGTGATCGTGCGTGACATCTTCCACCTCCCGCACTGGTTCCGTCAGATCGAGGCCCTGGATTACAAGGTGTCGGCCGAGACCCAGCTGGAGCTGATGGATGAACTGATGCGCCTGGGCCGTCGTGCCACGCGCTGGTTCCTGCGCAGCCGTCGCAACGAGCAGGATGCTGCCCGTGATGTCGCGCACTTCGGTCCGCACCTGGCGGCCCTGGGCCTGAAACTCGACGAACTGCTGGAAGGCCCGACCCGGGAAGTCTGGCAGGCCCGTTACCAGGCTTATGTCCAGGCCGGTGTGCCGGAGTTGCTGGCACGCATGGTGGCCGGTACCACGCACCTGTACACCCTGTTGCCGATCATCGAAGCCGCCGACGTTTCCGGCCACGATGCCGCCGAAGTGGCCAAGGCCTACTTCGCGGTGGGCAGTGAGCTGGACCTGACCTGGTACTCCCAGCAGATCAGTGACCTGCGCGTGAGCAACAACTGGCAGGCCCAGGCCCGTGAAACCTTCCGCGACGATGTGGACTGGCAGCAACGTGCGATCACCATCTCGGTGCTGAAACTGGCCGACGCGCCGCAAGACATGGAAGCCCGCGTGGCCCTGTGGCTTGAGCGCAACGCGAGCATGGCCGAGCGCTGGCGTTCGATGCTGGTGGAGATCCGTGCCGCCAGCGGCACCGACTACGCCATGTACGCGGTGGCCAACCGTGAGCTGATGGACCTGGCATTGAGCGGTCAACCGGTGCTTTGATAGCCTGAAGCAAGTGGTAACCAAAAGCCCCGGCTCGTGAGAGTCGGGGCTTTTTTTGTTAGAACGATATAAGAATGTTCGCGGTTTTATAAAGGGCTTCGTGATCAACCGAAAGCCGTTCACGGGTTGAGCTGTTGGAGGGCGTTAATATCTATGTCATGGGTGGGTAATGTAGATGGGACGGTAGAGGAAGTGATTGGTTATTTGAACTTTTTATCGTGCGGATGAAGATTAGTATAAAAAGATTGAAGTTATTTAAGGTTTTTGGAGATGGCTGTATCCACGCTTGAAACATCGGATGTTGCAGTGGCTCTTGAGGGTGAGGAATATCATGCCCTGGTGAAAAGTCGACTGCCGGATTGGCTGAAGGCCGCGCCCTTCGAAACCCGCAGTTCCTACGTGGGCAACATGCAGCGCAATCAGGCGAGCAAGGCCGACCTGAGCGCTTATCTGGAGGGCTTGCAGAGCCCGGAGGACTTTGCCGCACCGCTCTTGCAAGGTGCCCTGGACAAGGAATTCGGCACTGGCCTGGATGTGTATGAGGATCAGCTCAGGCATGTTCATATACTATCGGCACAAACCCCCTCCACATCTTATCAGCAACGACTGACGCAACAGACGTTGTTACAGGCGGCCTTGCAGAACTTCGAAGAAAGTGAAACGACTTACTTTGGCTTCGATCGAGGTTCGCAGATACTTCGCAAGGGGCAGGGTGTCTTGCTCAAGGCGTTTACGCCACGGGCGTTTGCGCGGTTATGCCGTGAGCTGGATCTGGGCGGGAAATATAAGGAACATATCGAGTCTTTTCTGTTGCGCAATAGTGCTTCCGGGCAGCGCGATGATGAGTTTCGTCGATTGTTCGTGGCCCAGGAGATCTCCGAATTGGCGCTCCAGGCCGATATTGCCGTGATGAAAGGGCATATCGACGACTCGGCCTACCGCATGCTCAAGCAGTGGGTGAGTGGGAACGCCAGCCCACTCTGGAGCCAGCATGCCGTGCAGTTTCATGAGATCAAGATGCTCGATGTGCGTATTCCCGAAAGCGGCTATCGAGGCGCCTTGCTCAAGGGTGTACTGCTGATCCGTTTCGACGTCTCGGCATCCCGCGAGTCTTGCCCTTGTGTGGTGTACCTGTCCGGTGATGCCGAGCAGGCGCTCAAGCAGTATTCAAGCCTGGCGGCCTTCGAGGATGACCTCAGGCGCAGGTTGCGTGATCAGCGCTATCAGCAGGCATTTCGGCGCTATCTCCATTTGCGCACGCAACCGGTTTTTTTCACCGAGCTGAACGAACGCCTGAATCCCTTGAGTGCCGAGACGCGCCGGCGTATGCCCGATGAACAGGCGCGCCTGCAACTGCAACTCGCCCGGGTAACCGGAGATCCCTTCTTCGAGTTCTATGTGCACCACACCGACAAGATGCTCGATGATGCCCGGATGCTGGCGGTGTCGACGGATGCGGAGGACAAGAAGAGCCGTAGCGCTCGCTGGCATGCCTTTCTGGATTGGGGCGTCAACCTGCTGTTTTTCGTGCCGGGGCTTGGCGAGGCGATGTTGGCGGTAGCCGGTGCCCAGATGCTCGTCCAGCTCTACGAGGGGATCGAGGAGTGGGAGCACGGCGACAAGAAGCAGGCCGTGCTGGTGTTTCTCGGTGTGGTGCTGAACCTGGAGCTCGGCGCCTTCATGCAGGTCTTGGCGCGCGACGACGAGGCGGCGGCTTTTATTGACTCCCTCAAGCGGGTCAAGCTGCCGGATGGAGGAGAGCGGTTATGGAAAGCCGACCTGGCGCCCTATCGACATCAACCGGCCTTGCCCGAGGGGCTCAAGCCCGACGAGTCAGGGCTGCATGTGCGCAATGGCAATACTTTCCTGGATCTGGACGGCGACTACTACAAGCTCAAGCCCAGCCGTGTCAGCCATGAGTTCCGCGCCGAGCATCCCACCCGGGCGACCTATTCACCGCTGTTCAGCCATAACGGCTCAGGTGCCTGGACCCATGAGTTGGAGGAGCCGTTGCGCTGGGACGCATTCAAGCTGTTCAAACGCCTGGGGCCTGATCTGGCGGACTTCTCCCCGGAGCAGGCGACTCGAATCATGACCATCAGCGGCGTGGAGGTCGATCAGTTGCGTCCGGTCTACCTGGACCAGATAAGCCGGCCGGCGCTGCTGAGCGATACGGTGGAGCGCTTCAGGGTCGATGCCGATATCCAGCGGTTTATCGAGACCGGCACCACCAACGGCGGCGTTGTCGATTGGCGTATCCAGGAACAGTTGCTGGAGGCCTTGTGGCCGCCGACCAAGGTCTTGCGCTTCGTCAATGGCGAAGGGCGGGTGTTGAAGGAATACGGCCCGGTGGCTAACGCGGGGTTGCCGGTGGTGATCGTCAGCGAAGCCCAGATCCATGACGCCGAACTGCTGAACGTGGTGTTGCAGGGGCTTGATCATGACGACGTCAATCTATTGCTCGGGCGTCGGCCGGGTGAGGCGCGGTTGACCAGCACGGAACAACTGTCGGCGCTGAACCGGCGACTGGCCGTCGAGGCGCAGAACCAGCGCAGTGCGCTGTTCGAGGCCTATTACGAGTTTCGTACCCGTTCGCGAAATGCCTTTGTCGCCGTGTTCAAGCAAGATTTCCCCAGCTTGCCGACGGTGATTGCCGATGAGTTGGCCAGTGCGGCCAACAGCTATGAGGTCGCGTCGCTGGAGGCGGGGAGGGTGCCGCTGCGGTTGGCGGAGGAAAGTCGTTGGTATGCGCAACAGGTCCGTATCGCACGGGCCTATGAAGGGTTTTTCATCGAATCATCGGTCAGTCTGGATGCTGATCGATTGTTCCTGCACTCACTGGAAAACCTGCCGGGCTGGTCGAAAAAACTGCGCATCGAGCTGTATGAGCCTTCCGCACTGGCACCGGGCGGGCGCCGCCTGGTCGACAGCCTGGGGGCGACCTCCTCCGAAGCACCGCTGGAGTTGCTGCGCAAGTCGGGGGGCTATGAGATCGAAGGGCAGGACCTGCCTGGCAACCTCCAGGTGACGCTATTGCAGGCTCTGCCGAATAACCAGCTCCGGGCACTTGGATTCTCGCGTACAACCCGCCCGGAGCTGTTCAAGCAGGCGGTGGTGAACCACCTGATGCTGTCCCGTCCGCGCATTCGCGCGTTGCTGAACATACAGGCGATCAAGCCCGGGTTCAGGTCGCCAATGCGTTTGAGCGATGGGCGATTCGGTTATACGCTGGGTGGACAGCCGGGGGCGCAGGCGGTGTCGCCGAGTCATTTGTGGCTGCTGGTGGACAAGCTTTATCCCGGCAGGGATCTGGAGACGGTTCGACAGTTCCTGTCGCTCGAAGGGCAGAATGACAAGGCGTTCCTGAAGGTCCT
The DNA here is from genome assembly GCF_023242385.1 of Pseudomonas sp. MWU12-2345. Lineage (NCBI taxonomy): Bacteria > Pseudomonadati > Pseudomonadota > Gammaproteobacteria > Pseudomonadales > Pseudomonadaceae > Pseudomonas > Pseudomonas sp. MWU12-2345. The sequence goes on from NZ_JALLJA010000009.1 coordinate 207,497, forward strand.
CAAGAAGCAGCAGGTCGAGTACCACAAGCTGAAACTGGCGCTCGAATACTGGAGCATCGACAGTGAGTATGAGCATGGCGGTAGCGGCACAGGCAGTTGGCTGGTCAGCCGGGCTTCCAAGTCACGGGTCGCGAGCCGGATAAAAAAGTGCTGGCGCCGGGAATCGCAATTGCTGCTCGACGCCAGTGGCCAACCGTTGGGGTATGAGCTGGACCTGTCGAGTGAGCGCCTGCTGAAGTTGCCTGAACTGGAAGAAGGCAGCTTCGAGCATGTGGTCTCATTGAAGCTGACCCTGGTCGGACGTCGGGATCGGCGTGACTTCGATGCCTTTCTCAAGCGTTTTCCCAAGTTGCGTGAGTTGCAGATCACCGGGGGCAGGTTGACGCAGTTGCCTTCGAGCATGGGCGCGATGGGTGAGCTGCGCAGGTTGCAGCTCAACGACAACCGGATCGCCTGGACCTCGTTACTGGGGCAGCAATTGCGCAGTATGGCGCGCCTGAAGCGGCTGAACCTGAATGGCAACCCCCTGGGGCTGTTCAGTGCCAGGGGCATGCTCCAGTTGCAGGGGCTGCAGTTGCAGCGTACCGAATTGTCCGCCTGGCCGACCGGGGTACTGGAGCTGCTCGATCTGGCGGTGCTGGATTTGCAGGGCAACCAACTGACCTCCATCCCCTGGAGCTTTTTCAGCCTGAGCAGTCGCAGGATGCGAACGGTATTGCTCTACGGCAATCCGTTTGATAACACGACGCTCTATACGATTGCCCAGTTCATGGATCGACCCTCGATACGTTTCGCCTTGCCGGGGGACACCGACATCCCGGAGCAGGGGGTGCCGAAGCTGACGCCTTTCGTGGAAAGCTGGCTGGACAGCAGTTATTCGATTGAGGAGCAGGAGCGCAAAAGGGCGTTGTGGGAACTGGTCGCCCAGGAGCCTGGAAGCGAAACCTTCCTGGAGTCCATCGCCGCACTGCGCACCTCGGCGGACTATCGCGTCGAATACCGGGGCCAGTTGAGCCGACGTGTCTGGCGAATGATCGAGGCGGCGACTGCCAGCACCACCTTGCGTCAGATCCTGTTCGACTGGACGACCGACCTGGACACCTGTGCCGATGGCTTTACCGAGGTGTTCAGCCGGTTGGGCGGCGAGGTATTGCTCTACGAGGCGAATCAACTGGTGGGCGATGCCAGGGAAGCGGCGTACCTCGCGTTGGCCCGGGGACGCTCGCGGTTGGCGCGACTGAACGATATCTCCAAAGTCGAAACCTCCAGCCAGGAGATTGCCAGGGCCGCCCGCATCGACGACGCCAGGGCCCAGGCCATGGCCGCGGCGCGCGAGCGGCACCAGAGCGAGGCCGATATCGAGATGGCTGGGCGTGTGGCTGCCGAGGCCGCCGATGAACGCTGGCCCCATGTCGATGAGGTCGAAATCTATCTGGCCTACCGTGTCGATCTCGCGGTACGCCTGGCGCTCCCTTGGCAACCTTTGGCCATGCTGTATCGGGGTTCCAGCAATGTCACCCGGGATATGACCCAGGAAGCGGGTGATCGCATCCTGGCGGCCGAGAACATACCCGGCAAGCAGGTCGAGCTGCTGCTTGAGCAGCCGGTGTGGAAAGATTACCTGAAGACCCTGCCCGAGACGGAACGCCATGGGGTCGTTGCACAGGAGCAGTTGCAAACCCTGGAAGAACTGCGTGAGGCGCTGGAAGAGCTGGCACGCCAGCCACAAGCCTCGACGCGAGACATCACTCGTTGGACCGAGACGGTGCGGCAGGGGGCGAGTGCCTTGGGGATCGCCGAAGGGGACATTCCCATGGGCCGGGAAATGAGCGATACGGTGTATGAGCAGGCGCTCGAAAAGATCGATCGTGAGCGAAAGGCCGGAGAGGTGCGGATCACCCAGAGCGCGCTGGACCGTGCGCAGCAGGTGCCCGAGAGTTCAGACCTGTGAAGCCCGTCCCTTGAACACAGCCGCTGCTGCGTCGGAGGGGGACGGGCCGGTGCATGGCCCTGTTCAGATACCGATATTGCCCAGGGTTTGCACGATGTTGCGCAAGGTGCCGGCGATGGCGGGGTGTTTGATCTCGAAGCGCTCCACGGCGAGGTTGACGCCGTCCGCCAGGCTGGCGTCCTGGCTCAGGGTTTCCAGTTTGATTTGTGCTTCGATCTGCTGCATCAGCACGTGCAGGTGTTCACGCTCTTCCGGTGAGAGCGGTGGGTTCTGCTCCAGTTGCACGCGCAGGGTATTGAGTTGGTCTTGCAGTTCGCGGGCAGGCATTGTGGTACTTCCTCTTTGGATAATCTCTGGCACATAGACCGCCATGTGGCGATAAAGGTCTGTACCTGATGTCAGAGTAATCCACTCGCGCGCGGCCTGCATGACCTTGATCAAGATCGCCGCGTCAGGGCTTCTCGCCCTTGAGCCGGCGCAGGGCGATATCGTCCAGGCAGGTCGCCAGTTCCCCCAGGTGATCGATCACCGAGTGCACGCCCAGGCCGAACAGCTCGACGGTGGCCTTGCCGCGTTTGCGTTCCCGTTCCTTTTGCGGCAATGCCTGCCACTCCACGGGCGACAGGCCGCACAAGGGCCCGCAGGAGGCCAGGCCGATGGTCCAGAGCCCGGCATTCAGGCCCGATTGCAGCAGGCGCGGCTCACCGCTGACCAGCACACAGCCGTCCAGTTGACCCACGCCGAGGGTCATCAGCGCATGCCAGCAGGCGTTGGGCGCCGGCCATTGAACGCAATTGGCCGGGGGGCGGGAGGCTTTGACCCAGTGCGGCAGGGTTGCGGCAAGGGGCGCGCTGAGGCTGTGGGGCAATTCATCCAGCCAGGCGCAGGGTACGCCGCGTTGTTGAAGGCCTTGGAGTACTTCCAGGGCGCCCGGTGTCGCGTGGTTGTGCTCGCCCGGGTCCAGATGAGGTCGGGCGCGGGCGCCGAAATCCACCAGGCAACCGCTCAGGCCAAAGAGCAGGGCGGTGGGCGCGGGCAGCGGTACGGCGGCGGGTAATGGCATGGCAACGTCCCTGAAATGACTCCGCAGGTTAAGACACTGCCATGACAGTAGGATGACGGCGGCCTGCCCCCGTGTCATCTGTAAATCTTTGCAGGACTTGTCTCGAGCAGACTGCCTAATCGAAGTTATCCGCTTTATACTGGCCGCTTTTCGAGGGTGCGGTTGCCCAGCCCCGTGTTATCCAAGGAGTTCTTTTTATGCGCTGGATCAATCGTCTAGCTCAACTGTCCCTGTGTGCCGGCGTTGCGCTGGTGCCATTTGCCGCACAGGCGGCAGACGAAGATCCATGGGAGAGCGTCAACCGCCCCATCTTCAAGTTCAACGATGTGCTCGACACCTACGCACTGAAACCTTTGGCCCAGGGCTACCAGGCGGTGACGCCGCAGTTCGTGGTCGACGGCATCCACAACATGTACCGCAACATCGGCGATGTGCAGAACCTGGCCAACGACGTGCTGCAGCTCAAGCCGCACGCGGCGGGCGTCGATACTTCGCGGATCTTCTTCAACACCATCTTCGGTGTCGCGGGTTTCTTCGATGTCGGCACCAAAATGGGGCTGCAGCGTAACGACGAAGATTTCGGCCAGACCCTGGGACACTGGGGCGTGGGCAGCGGTCCGTACGTGGTGATCCCGTTCTTCGGCCCGAGCACCCTGCGTGATGCGCCGTCCAAGTACGTCGACACCTACACCCAGCCCTGGCGCTACATGAACGACATTCCGGCGCGCAACATGGCGCTCGGCGCGGAAGTGATCGACACCCGCACCAGCCTGTTGTCCAGCGAGAAGCTGATCACCGGCGACAAGTACATCTTCATCCGCAACGCCTACCTGCAGAACCGCGAGTTCAAGGTCAAGGACGGCAAGGTTGTAGACGATTTCTAAGGGCTTGTCGGGTAAATGAAAAAGGCGACCTCACGAGGTCGCCTTTTTTGTGCCTGGCGGGCCTCAGTTCATCTTGAGGATATGCAACCCCAGCCGCTGGCCGCCGCCTTCGTCTTGGACCCAGACCACCTCCGTCTCGGCCTCCAGGCCCTTGAGCGCCGGATGGTCGGAATCAATACGCACCAGCAACGTGTCGCCGGCCTTGAAGGCCCGTGGCGCGGCGATCTGCATGCCGCTGCTCGACAGGTCCAGGCAGGTCGCGGAAATCTCCAGCCCGGCATGGATCAGCGTCACGTCGGCGTCGACGCGCATACGGATGTAATCGCGCTTTTCACTATAGTCCTGATCGGTTCGGCTCATCACTTCTGTCCTTCGATTCCGTTGTGGTTTGCACTGTTCTTATAACTCCCGGTGATTTGAGGTGTAAAGACGTCAGGCGACCATCGGCATGAGCTTGAAACGCCCGGCGGATGGGAGTACCGTCTGCGCCTTAGAAGGGCACCTCTGATACCGATGCACCGGACGTGATCGTCCGACCCGATTCGGGACAGAGAGGCTAGAAAGCGAATCCAGTAGTACGAGTCGGGCACGTTGCCTTGCTGTCTACGCCAACCTAATTCTGGCGCCGTTTGCCCACATGCAAAAAACCAGTGCCACGCTGCTGATAATTGATGACGACGAAGTAGTGCGTGCAAGCCTTGCGGCCTACTTGGAAGACAGCGGATTCAGCGTCCTGCAGGCCGGCAATGGCTTGCAGGGTCTTGAGGTATTCGAGCAGTCCAAGCCTGATCTGGTGATCTGCGACCTGCGCATGCCCCAGATGGGCGGCCTCGAGCTGATTCGTCAGGTGACCGACCTGTCGCCGCAGACGCCGGTTATCGTGGTGTCCGGCGCGGGCGTCATGAACGACGCTGTCGAAGCGTTGCGCCTGGGTGCCGCGGACTACCTCATCAAGCCCCTTGAGGACCTTGCCGTCCTGGAGCACTCCGTGCGCCGGGCGCTGGATCGTGCGCGGCTGCTGCTGGAGAACCAGCGCTACCGCGAGAAGCTGGAAACCGCCAACCGCGAGCTCGAAGCCAGCCTGCACCTGCTCCAGGAAGACCAGAACGCCGGTCGCCAGGTGCAGATGAACATGCTGCCGACCAGCCCGTGGAGCATCGACGACTTCCAGTTCGCGCACCAGATCATTCCGTCGTTGTACCTGTCGGGCGATTTTGTCGACTACTTCCGCGTCGATGAGCGCCGCGTGGCGTTCTACCTGGCGGACGTGTCCGGCCATGGGGCATCGTCGGCGTTCGTCACCGTGCTGCTGAAATTCATGACCACGCGCCTGCTGTTCGAATCCAAGCGCAACGGCACCTTGCCGGAGTTCACCCCGTCGCAGGTGCTGGGCCATATCAACCGCGGCCTGATCAACTGCAAGCTGGGCAAGCACGTGACCATGGTCGGCGGCGTGATCGATGAAGAAACCGGATTGCTGACCTACAGCATTGGTGGGCATTTGCCGTTGCCGGTGCTCTACACCCCGGACAGCGTGCGTTACCTGGAAGGGCGTGGTTTGCCGGTGGGCTTGTTCAACGAGGCCACCTATGAAGATCACATCCTGGAACTGCCGCCGACGTTCAGCTTGACGCTAATGTCTGATGGCATTCTGGACCTTTTGAAGCAAGATACACTCAAAGAGAAAGAGGCTGCTTTACCTGAACTGGTAAAAACAGCCGGGGGCAGCCTGGATGGCTTGCGCCAGGTCTTTGGATTGGCCACGCTAGGGGAGATGCCGGATGATATCGCCCTGTTAGTGTTGAGCAGGAACATTTGATGAGTACCGGTAGAATCCAGTTCGCCGAGCAGGATGGCACCTTCGTTCTGAAGTTTGTCGGTGAAGTTCGCCTGACCCTCTGTTCAGCGTTGGATGCAACAATTGAAAGGATCTTCACGGCGCTGAACTTTTCGGCGATCGTGATCGACCTGACGGAAACCCGCAGCATCGACAGCACCACGCTGGGTTTGCTGGCCAAACTGTCGATCTTGTCGCGGCAGAAGGTGGGCTTGTTGCCGACCGTGGTCACCACCCACGAAGACATCACCCGGTTGTTGCAGTCCATGGGCTTTGACCAGGTCTTCAACATCGTCAACCATCCGATCCCGTGCACGGATTGCCTGACCGACCTGCCGTCGCAGGACCAGTCGGAAGAGGTGGTGCGGGTCAAGGTGCTGGAAGCGCACAAGATCCTGATGGGCCTGAACGACTCGAACCGCGAAGCCTTCCACGACCTGGTGAATGCGCTGGAGCGTTCCTGACCGACTGACGCCGAGCGCGTACAAAAAAGGGCGACACCTTCCCAGGTGCCGCCCTTTTTGCGCTTCTCCCGAACCTGGAGGTGCCGGCTTGACGCGGTCCCCTGTGGGAGCTGGCTTGCCAGCGATGAACGATAACGCGGTCTCTAGCCGATCACGCTACCGTCCCTCCAACAACTCCCCAGCCTGATCCAGCAAAGCCAGCGGATCCTTGGCCTTGTGAATATCCACCGACAGCAACTGCCGAAACCGCCGCGCCCCCGGAAACCCGGTACCCAGCCCCAGCACATGCCGGGTGATATGGTGCATCGCACCGCCATCAGCGATATGGGCCGCCACATAAGGCCGCAACTGCGCCAGGGCCTCAGCCCGTGAAATCACCGGAGCTGCACTGCCAAACAACTGCTGATCCACCTCAGCCAGCAGATACGGGTTGTGATACGCCTCACGGCCCAGCATCACCCCATCAAACGTCTGCAAATGCTCGTGACACTGCTCCAGCGTCTTGATCCCGCCGTTAAGGATGATCTCCAGCCCCGGAAAGTCCTGCTTCAACTGAGCCGCCACGTCATACCGCAGCGGCGGAATATCCCGATTCTCCTTCGGCGACAGACCTTCCAGAATCGCGATCCGCGCATGCACGGTGAAGCTGCGGCAACCGGCTTCCTGCACTTTACCCACGAAATCGCAGAGTTCGGCGTAGCTGTCACGGCCGTTGATACCGATACGGTGCTTGACCGTGACCGGAATCGACACGGCATCGCGCATGGCTTTCACGCAATCGGCCACCAGCTCCGGATGCCCCATCAGGCAGGCACCAATCATATTGTTCTGCACCCGGTCGCTGGGGCAGCCGACGTTGAGGTTCACTTCGTCGTAACCGGCGTCCTGGGCCATACGGGCGCAGGCGGCGAGATCAGCCGGCACGCTACCACCCAATTGCAGGGCCAGTGGGTGCTCGGCTTCGTTATGACGCAGGAACCGCTCATGGTCGCCATGAAGGATGGCGCCCGTGGTGACCATTTCGGTGTAGAGCAGGGTGTGCTTGGAGAGTAGGCGTAGGAAGAATCGGCAATGTCTGTCAGTCCAGTCCATCATGGGTGCAACGCTAAAGCGTCGAGATGGCTCGGAGCGGGAAGGTGTAGCGTCGTTCAAAGGCATGGAAGGTCTGTCGCTGTAGGCGCAGCCGGCGCGGATGGGGCAGGGCGCGGGCTTGAGTGGCGTGAGGCTGAATGGGGCGCAGTTTATCAGGAAATGGGTTTGATCGCCGGGGCTGGCGAGGGCAGCAGGCGTTTGAAATGTTTCGCTTCAAATGCTGGCTTGAGCGCTTCGAGTGCCCCACTACCCTTATTGTTGCTGCCCATTCTCCCTTCTGCTGTATTGCGCGAAAGCACTCTCCTTGGATGCCGCGCTGGAAGCAGATGAAGGGCGCGACGCTTAGGCCGGTAAACTCAGCTGCTCGCATCGCGACATTTGGCGCTATGATTGTGCCAAATGTCGTAGGGAGGTCACCGCCATGTCTGCAGCGAAGCCAGCTAACAAGCCAACCGTTAAATCCACAGGAAAAGGAGTAACGGTGCCAAGGACAGAGAGTGTTACCAGAAAACCTACTGAGGTGCTATTACATGGCCGCAAAGGTGATGAGCGCATGCTGATTATCCGGTACACGCAGGAAGGCTTTGACCTGAGTGACGTCAGGGACATGCTTTCAACATCCGCTTTGTACATGGAGCACGACCTGGTTCAGCGCATTACAGGGAAGTCTGTCAGGACCGTCCAGCGTTTGGCGAAAGAGACCAAGCCGGTACGCCTGAACCAGCAGCAAAGTACGGTTGCGTTTCAGTATGCCCAGACCTTGGAGCACGCCACCAACGTGTTTGGCAGCCAGCAGTTGGCTGAGGATTGGCTGAAGAAACCCTGCAAGTACCTGGACGGTAATGTCCCGCTGGAACTGATCGAGAACTCGCTTGGCTTCCAGGTGGTGGAGGATTACCTGACCCGGATTGAACACGGGGTCTACCAATGATTCCTTTGCCCTGGGACGGGCGGTGGCACGCTTGGCGCCTTGACCGAGAGATCTACAAGGACACCTGGGACAGTGGCATTGGTGCGCAACGATCCGGTGGCCGATGGAACCCACCCGGCCGCCGGGTGATTTATGCGTCGTCCGACCCGTCCACGGCTATTCTGGAAGTTGCGGCCCACTTGGGGGTCGATGCACTGGATAGGGTGCCCCATGTGCTGACGTGCTTTGAGGTGCTGGATTCGTCGCTTATCAAGGTTGTGCAGCCAGAAGATGTGCCGAACCCGAATTGGCTTGTCCCTTCGTTACCCTCGCCCAATCAGCGACAGTTTGCTGATGAGTTGTTGGCGCAGCATCCCTTCGTGCTGATCCCTTCGGCGGTGACTCGGCATTCCTGGAATTTGCTGGTGAGCTGCGATTTGGCGGCTGAGCAGTTCAGGCTTGTGTCGCAGGAGCAGTTTGGGCTGGATACTCGGTTGCTTAAGTAAGCAGTGTTTGGCAAGGGGGGGAGGGGGATGCGTTATTTTAAGTTTGCTGGTTCGTTGGTCATACTGCAATTGTTTGGGTTGACAAGCTGTAACATAGGGGCGGCATGATGCAACTTGTTGGAGGAAGATATGCAGTGCATTTTTTGTTGTGAAGAAAAAGACATGCTCACCGACGAGCACATAATTCCTAAAGCTCTTGCCAGTAATTTTCTCTTGAAGCGCGCATCATGCCATGGATGTCAGACGCGTTGTAACTCCTCTTTCGAACAGCAATTTTTGAAAGGATCGAATTTCATTTCGATGATACGGGCTCAACTAGGATTGCGAGGACGACGTAACGCTCCTATTTTTGGGTTCGACCAACATGGGCATCCGCTGAGTCTAGAGATTCAGCCTGGATTTCCACCGATCCGATTGGGGTTAGGGGCATCGGGACTTTATCGGCCGCCACAGGTGATTTTGACCAGTGCCGATAAAGCGCCGATCAGCTATTTTTTTCTTCCTGATACCCTCTCGCGCCCGCTCGCTCTAGACTTCTTTGATAAGGTCGTGAATGACGTACCAGAGACGGCGGTCGGCGTCGCGTTTTGGGCCGACGGCGACCTCATAACGGCTAACGGCTGGCGTGACCTTTTAGAAATGTTCGTAGCTTGGGCGAATCGGCGTCAGCTCTTAGCAATGGCAAGTTGCTTAGCTACAGGAAATGCTTCTATGAGTTTTTCTTTGGACTGGAGTGTCGGCTATCGTGATCGAGGATTATCGAAAATAGCGTTCACTTACTTGCTCAGCGTACTTGATGAAAGCTGCCGCTTTGGTGATGAGTTCGAGTCTATGAGGCAATATATTCTTAACGGGAAAATCGATTCGTCGATGGCGTGGAATGGGCCGGTATTGCAGTTGCAATTGTTGCCTACCGCTTTCCCCGTAGAATTGAATTTTAGCTATCTTCTGGCAACAGTGTGCGTTGCAAGCGATGTTTATGTTCTCGTTCAGTTGCATATGATGGGGGTGTTTTGTGTGAAAATAAATGTCGCTGATAGTGATCTTGTTGTTCCCGATACATTGATGACTTTTGATCTCGATAAAGTCGGCGATAATTATGTCATGCGCAGAACATCTCATGTTGGAGCAAGCCTGGAGGATCTCGCATCCGGTGTTCGTGAAAGTGTGGGCGCGTTGGGCTGATACAGCCTGAGTTAAATAAATCCGTCCCCATTTCCAAAATTGACTTTGAAAGATTGGTTTCGTCTGATGGCGTAGAGCGTGGGGAATAGAACGGATTTATTTTCCAGTTTTTCCGCTACTGGTGCTTGAAGGCTGTCTCTGAAGTTAAATCGATCCATCTCATTTTCGCGCCTGTTGGCTATCAGTGAGGGTTAAATAAATCTGTCAACTTTTCTATACCACCTAATCGGTTGAACCTGTTTTCTCATCGTTGTCTACGGCTGAGTCGTACTTTCGTCTGTGTCATTATCAGCGACTAGTCAGTGGCATAGCCAAGAATCACTCGACGCACTATTAAAGGCGGAGTAATGGGGGCGTCTAGGGTGCGTTGTGTAAGTAACATCGCTATCTAGACTCGGATGTGACAGCTCTATTTTGGCTGCCACATCTAGGCAAGGCTGTTTTAGAAACTATAAGTTTTCTGTACTATTATCTTGTTGTTGTGGACTGCTGATTCGAGGACTTCAGAAGAGCCGCGAATTTCCTCTCCTATAATCCATACGATATTTTTTGCCCGTGTCACTGCAACATAAAGTCTGTTATGTGATATGTAGTTTTGGTACATTTTACTTGCCGTTGATGTGATGTTTGCTGTGTTAGGTACTCTGCCCTTGTCTACACCTGCTAATATAACTGCTTCAAATTCTAATCCGCCTACATAGTCTGAGATAGCAACTATGTTCGCCGAGCTTTTTTCAGCTGTCTTTATCGCCTCTATATCTCCGCGCTTTAGAATCTGAGAAATGGGTTTTTTGTTATCTGACGCGTATTTTATTGCTTCTGAAAAAAGAAATCGATCAAAAAATATAATTGCAATTTGATGCCGTTTTAGACCTTTCGTGGTGCGTAGTTTTTCCGCCGCTTTGAATGTCTGCTCTAGCAGGGTTTTCTGATTGTTCAGCATGAAATATTGTGGTGCTTCTTCTTCGACAAGGCCTCCATAGATATAAGGGGTTTGTGATATGGGGTTGTCAAAATTTGTAAAAATATTCGCCCCGTGAGACGTAATAGAGAACGCTAAGTCAGTGATAGATGGCGAACACCTAAAAACTGCGCTTAATGTGGTTTTTTCTTCAGATGAAGTAATTCCTATGGATTCATAGAACTCGGCATCGTTCCATGCAATATCGCCTAATGCTTGAGATAGGTCAATTGCGTACGCTATAGGTGTCGTTTTGGAGTTTTTTGTTAGAAAGTGAACGAGCGAAAGTTCGTTCATGTTGAAGAGGTGGACTTCATCTATAAAGATCGCATCATACCCTTCTTGGTTCCGTCTCCTGCGCCATATTGGTGAGTCTAGTTTGGATATGGCTGATATTGCAATATCGTCTACGTCGAACTGTGAAAGTTTGTTTAGTATTTCTGAGTATTTGTTGAAGATATCAAAAATGAACCGACGATCCTCTTCCGAGTTGATTGGAAGGCCGTAGGCAGGTCTGGAGACTAAACGATAATTATCAAATGTTTCGTCGCAGCGTCCTTTTATTACTACGCTTATTTCGTGCCGCATTAGTTCGGCAATCTTGAACAGGTCGTCCTTTTCAAAAAACTCGTACAGCTCTTTTGAGATAAATTCCTTGTGGCCTGCTAAATCTGATATGTACTCTTGCAGTACCTCGACTAAATGAAGGAGTTGAATGTTTTTTGATTCGAATGTGTCTTCGTCTAACAGCTCAGATTCATGAATGTCGTTTTTTAAAAAATCGCTGCAAACGTCCTGAAGTGTTTTTATTTCCACTTTCTGATAGTCGTTGTTTTTATCAAAGCTTTGATTTCGGTCTAAAATCTCAAAAAAATATTGGACGTTTTGTGCCATTTCTTGGCTTGGTACAATAAACAGAAATTTTACAGCGTTTCCCGATCCATGTGCTTCTCTAAGCCAGTGTAGGCACTTTAATACCAAGCAGATTGTTTTTCCACTACCCGCTGGTCCCTCGATTCTAGATGGTAAGTTGAAAGGTTTGTTTATGAACTCAATTTGTTTTGAAGATAGTTTTTTATAAGGATCTTCCGCTCCTAACAAAAGGGAGGTTGAAAGTTGTTCGCCGTCTAAATTTGTGGTGTTGAAGACCAAACTGCTTTGAGGGGATGGCTCAGGTTCAGATTTATATAAGGTTCTATCAAATATTGCTTCAATTGACTTGTTGAAATTTGTGGTGGAGAACTCTTCTTTTGCGCCGTTGCCTTCAGTGGTCCCAAACTTATACGTTAATAAGTGCTTCCCTAAAAAGCGTTTTGAAAGCCTGCGCTCTCCTGCATTTCGCTCAATGGTTAGCCTGTAAGATGTTCCGGCTGTAATTGGGAATGGAAAAATTATCGCCTTTGTCGAGCCTGGTGGTAAGTACTCATTGTTGTTAAGATTTAAATTATTCCAGAATTTTATTGCGAATCTTAATAGTTTTTGTATCGCAGTTAAAATCATGGCCGGCGATACGTCAGAAAAACTTAGTGTTTCAAAGTCAATGGTTATTGTGTTTTTTTCGGCGTTATATTGTTCGCCTGGGGAAAGCAGAATCTGTCCACTTTTATACGGTGTAAGCCTTAAACCTATAGCGCCAGCATCTTGAGGCTCTCCACGCCCACACAGTATGTTGATTAGTGAAAGAGAGGTTTCAAAATCAATACTCTGCAGCTCTCTATTGCTTATTATCGCTTTTGCAGACTCTTCCGTTATGCCTAAAAATTCAGTCAATTTCATATAGCTTCCTTACTGTAGTTAGATCGGTTTTTGCAATGTCTTGGGTGCCTATTCTATTGTAGAGATGTGAGAATCGTTGAAGTAGTAGCTCTACAAAAGGGGAAATTAGAGTTGAGATGAAGTATGCTTGTTCGCCTTGCTTTATGGTTATGTTTTTATAGTTTGTATCTTTTTCTCTTTCATATTTTATGTGTTCAAGCCCCTTTGATATCTCGCCTAGAGTTTTTTTTGAAAGGCAGATAGGCTCTGACAAGTCTATTACGTAACCTGTTGGAGGTTCGTTATTGTGAATTATTCGCTCCAAAAAAAATGTATCGTTTCGTAGATTTTGAATTATGGTGTCTAAATATTTTTTTCGATTTTCTTTTATTGTTTTGTTTTTTGTTGTTACTTCGTTTCTCTTGATAAAACCTTCAAGTTCTTGTAGCTTTAGTTTGTCTGCGCTCTTGATTTTTTTTTTGGTCTAAAATTTCCAATGTTTTATCTAGGCCGTATATTTCAATCGCTTTGTTTGAAATGTCGTATTTCTTAAGTATGTCTGAAATTAGGTTGTGAATTGCGGATCTAGATTGCTCTGCGACTTCATTGTTTCCTCTGTGTTGCATCCAGTCAGACAGATGATAGATCGGCAAGCATACGAGGGGGCGTGATTTTTGATGTGCGATGTCGCATCGAGCCGTTACGATTATTCCAAATCGCTCACTCCCATCTGAAACTTGTAGGCAGTTGAAAATTGATCCCTGAGTGTACTTACCGATAGCAGTTTCTTTAGTTAATACTCGCATCATGCCCTCTCAGCTTTCCCTAATGGCGTATAATGGCAATTTGCAATCACTAATATCAACAAAAAAATCACGCTAGGGCGAAAAATTTTTCTTCAAAATAGGCGGATTTTTTGCACGGAATCGACCTGATTACCTACGCTGATATGTGGTCACAGATGCAGGTGGTATCGCCGCGATCATTTTGGTGATTTTTGGGCTTGCCGGAGTCGTTACCTGGCCTAGGTAAAGCAGGGGGAAGAGCTATTAAGCTGCCCAAGCCATCATCGTGGTGACGTCGTACTGGTCAACGAAGAAGCGGCGGTAGAGTGAGTACAAAGCTCCGAATGTGTGAGTGTTGCTGAAGGTTGCTGCACCACTACTTTCGGTTGCATCGCCATACCCTGCGGCCTACAGTTGGCCTTCGCGGCAAACTCCGCGAACGACTTTGGCCGGTCGGAATGGCAACAGCTCTTGGCAACCAACGGGAGCTTCACTCAATGGACTACACCCCTCTCGATTCATCCAAACCCACCGAACACACCATCCTCTTCATCGACAGACAAGCCCCACTGCATGATCTGCTGGCTTGTGCCGCCCAACGCATTACGTCTGCGCGGGATATGTTGGACAGCGTGTCGTGCATGAGCACTCATCACTCGGACGGCATCGATTTGATGCGCATTTCTGGCGTGGCCGCGTTGTTGCTGCAAGACGGTTGTGATGTGTTGCGGGTCGTCGAGCAACGTATAAGAAGCTGACAGCGGAGTGCCCAACGTGGGAGCGTCGATCGATTGATCTCTCCTCCGAGCAAGACCGGCCCCGATGCCTGAAACAAAGACATCGGGGCCATCCCCCTACGACTGTTGCTCGTTCCAGGCCGTGCCCTGCACCGGCTTGCCTTTGAAGGTACCGCTGGCCTTGGCCACGCCTTCATAGGTATCACTGGGCTTGGTGCCAGGAAGCGTGGGGAAGGGAAAGTCTTGCGCATCCACCAAACTGACGACATGGAGCACGGCATCGAACGATGGAATCTCGACCTTGAACTCCATGAAGAACACCACGCCGGTCGGACCGGTCCAGGTTCTTCCGGTCGGCGTCATCGTGCAATCCGTCTGGAAGTAGGTGGTTCCATCGGGGAACTCGATCGTTGCCTTGCTCGGCACCGGCACATCGAGCTTTGGCGCAGGAGCGCTCTTGCTGAATGTCGTGTAGTGCGAGATGTGCACTCCGTTGTCCAACTGCATGGCCTGCAGGAACCACATGACCGGGTGGGCAGCGTCTCCGAAATTGCCATACTCGTGGTCCATCCACGTAAGCCCCTTCACCGCAAACTCATCGTCGCCGACGGTCAGTGTCCCCTCCGTGTGTATCCGTGTCAGCGAGTAGTAGTAGTTGTTCTGCTTCAGGCCACCCGGTTTTTCCGGATAGTCCCGCACACCATGGCCCCATACAAACAGCGGGCGTCCTTCCTGTGACATCCTCAACGAAAACTTCACGACCGTCTTGGTGTCCGTGTCCACGATCACGGCTTCTACCTGCATGTTTTTTGTCGGATCAGCCTGCGGCGCTTTCATCGTCACATAGGACACACCGTCGAGGCCTGTCTGTTTCACCCACCAGTCCTTGCTCGGGTCGCTTTCCGCCCAATCCTTGATACCCGGAATCAAGGAGGTCAGTTGATAGTGCTTCTGGTTCTCTACATCCGTCAGCATCACCTGGAAGAAACCCAACGGATAGAACGCCGCCGTGTTGATCTCAAAGCCGAAGACACGCTCGCCTGCCTTGAGCGTGCCGGTATGCCACCACCATTCAGTCGGTGCGCCGACGTGCAGGTACTGGTCCTTGGGAAGGTGGAGGACCACTTCGGACGGGGGAATGGGAACAGGAACAGGAGGATGCGCAAGCTGCGATGACTTCATGATGTCGCCTCTCTCTATGGAAACCAGATGGTGGGTGTCGACCGCGCCTGTACCCGCGCACTGCTGTGCGCCTGTGCAGGAGAAAGAAATCTACTGTCAGCGAAGGCCGGGGCAACCCGGTTCGGCGGGGGAAGGGCTGTCAGGGCGAAGAAGAGGTGTCGCACACTCGAGGTGACACCTGGGCTGGTCATGTCTTCTTCCATGAAAGAGGAGCATCGTTATGGGCCGGCTATTGGGGTCGGGGTTTCAAACGTCCTGGCCGATAAGGCTAGCTGACAATTCTGAAGCTGCAATATCAATTTGATGCCATTGGTTATTCAGGGCTGGATGCCGAAAAGACATTGCCAGCATGGCCCCCAAGGGCAAGTGCTACTCCGACCCGGCTTGCTGTACGGGCGCCAATCATGCTTTCCAGCCATATCCGTCGGATCGGTGGCATTACCGCAATGTGCAATCAAACTTCTGAATACCAGCATGGGGCCTGTTTATGTCGAGTGAAGTGAAGCTGGTTGTTTTGATTTCCACCCAGGCAGGGCGAGGGCAGGCGCAGATTGATGCATTTGAAAAGCTTGCCCCACTGGTCAGAAATGAAGAGGGATGCCTGCAATACGATCTTCATCGGGTTGCTGGCAATGACGACCAGTTTGTTTTGATGGAGCGATGGGCATCGACATCAGCCCTGGCGGCTCATGACCTTACGCCTCATATGATTGCGGCGGGTACACACAACCCTACCTTCAGGGCTGGTCCCGCAACCGTTTTGCACCTTGGTCCAACGATTCCAGCCTAGCTGACTCTGTATTGGTGTCAGCGGAAAGCTCTATGTAACGCCTCGAAACGAAAGGCTCCAACCCATCTAGTTCTCAGGCGTTATTCTGGCGGCAATCAGCATTGTCCCATTGGTTTTGCATGTCTAAAAATCGTGGAAATGGATACCGCTACCAGATCCTCCGATCGGCCGCCTTGTTATTGCCGTTGAGCATTAATGCTACTCCATCAAATCTCATGACCCGTGAGGTGTCTATGAAAAAGCCTAAGCATGAACCCAAGCCGATGATGGCCGCTCGCTTCCAGGCTGAGGCCCGTGCCGCATTGGTCAAGCGCTCTGACAAGCGCAACCGTTTCCTTGACGTTGCCCTTGCTCAGGGTGCCGAATTCGAGCCTGTTGGCCGCCTTGCCGGCTGAAGTACCTTTGAATCAGCAAAAGCTGCCCTAATCGGCGGTTTTTTTGTACACCCTGACATAGGAACGCCAATGCTTTGGGGACACTACAGATCTCCGAGGGTAGGGCTTTGGTGTTCAGTCCCGGAGTGAGGGGGGGATTTGAAACGATCCAGGATTGAGTCTGCAAGCTGGTTGTGATGTGTTGTGGTTTGTTGAATCGCGCATAAGGCCCTGACGCGGCATGGCGTGGCGTTCAACGAAATGATCACGGGCTATTTGATCGCGGTCGAGCGAGCACGCTCCTATTTTGTAAGGTATTATCAGTATTGGCTGATTAGTAGGATTTTTCTGATAATTAGTTAGGATCTGTATTAAGCAGCGAAGCTGCTCTTTTTTTCAGTGTTTATCTGCCCTTATATCCGTCGTCATCTTTCACACATCAAGGATGTGGAGCATGGCGCACGGATTCATCAATGAAAAGACCACCCATTACCCCAGTCTAAAAAGCCAGTTGCTGATACAGCGCGGCTCACATGCGTTCACCAAGTTTGACACGACCAATAGTCACCTGCGCCGCTCGATGGTCACCCCAGGGCAACTGGTGATCGTACCCGACGACAGCACGGCCTCCTGCACCTTTGAAGAAGCCTGGTTGATGACCCGGGCCCGGGAAGTCGATCTGGCCCTGAGCCTCGAACCCAGGGCAGGTGTCGAGATCCTGAACAACTATGATTTGTTGCAGGGGTTGCTGGGTTACAGCTCGATTGGCATCGGCAGCACCACGGCGGCCTGGGGACGGCATTTGAGTGGGGTTGAGGACACCTTGAAGGAAATCGAAAAACTGCATCAGCAGCATTTGAAAGGCGGTGCTTCAGCCAGGGCTGAGTTCATCGCCAAGCGGCAGGTACTGTTCCAGAAGTTGGACACGCAACTCCAGGGCGTCGGCCATTACGGAACCAGCCTGCGGCATAACAAGTCGATCAAGAAGATGCTCGGCATTTCCACCCGGAGCTACCTGCATCGCCAGGAAGTCGACGGGTATGCACAACGGATCAACAAGATTGCCAGCACCTCCCGTTTCCTGAGCAAAGGTGGCTATGTGGGTATGGCGCTGGACGTGGGGGCGGCGGGGTTGGCGATTCAGGAGGCGTGTTCGATGGGGCGGGAGGAACAGTGCAGGAAGGCGCGCTATGTGGAAGGAGCCAAAGCGGCGGGCGGGATTACGGGCTCTTACTACGGAGGAAAATTTGGAGCACGTGCGGGGCTGCTGGTTTGCGGCCTTGGATTGGGCATCGTATCAGGGGGATGGGGAGCGTTGAGTTGCCGAATCATTGGTGGAGCCGCAGGTGGCTATATCGGCGGACTGCTCGGGGGAGGAGCGGGAGAGTTTACAGGGGATGTGATTTATGAGGGGGCACATTGATGATGACGTTAGAGATCGCGGGTGCTTTTCTAGTTCTGCTCCTGATTTTCTTTGGTCTCGGTCTTTCGGCCTATGTCGCTAAAACCAAGCTGGATCTGGCTGAGGTTTACCTCAAGGATAATGTGGTGGTGATGGCGGAACGCCGATACTGGAGAGGTAACTCCTACAACGACCGAATGGCGAGGACGTTTGCCATCGGTGGGCTTTTCGTGTTTTCAACGCGTTGCATACGACGTGGGTGGCTTACCGAGCAAGAGTTGGAGTCCATTCCAATAACCCTCAGGCGCTGGTTCGTCGTCCCTTTTTACTTAGGGATGCTGTTTTTATCGATTGCTATCATTTATTGGGGATGGCAACAGTTTTAATAAATGCCTTCTTATGGATGTGTATCAAATTGTAGCTACTTTTGACACATTTTTTCATGTTCTCTGGTGTCGATTTGTGCATGCTTGAGTAACTTCCGTAAGCTTCTCCTGAGCGGCGGCACGCCACTTTCGCCTGCTCGAAAAGTTTCATGTTCGAAAGCTTGAGGTGTTTCATAGCATCAGCGAATATCGCCGGTCTCAGCTATACCCCTATATAGAGTCCTCAGACTCAACAGCCAGGCACCCGGCCTGACACCGCATGCCGGAACTTGGCTTTCAATTCGCAGAAGAGGTTTCGCGTCTATGCAAGACAGCCATATCACCATCAGGCCGCTGTCGGAGATTGATGCGCAACCGTACAGGGAAATCCGCCTTCGCGCGATTGTCGATGCCCCCTCCACCATGTGGCCAACGGCCGAGGAAGAGCTGGCGTGGCCCGTGGCGCAAACCGAGGCCCTGCTTCATGCCACTGTGCATGAGATTGTGTTCGGGGCCTTTGTCGGAGAACACCTGATAGGGGTCACCAGCCTGCACCGTGAGCCTGTTCGACAGGCCGAGCACACCGGCTTTGTATGGGGCGTCTTTGTTGATTCGGCTTATCGTCGACAAGGCGTCGCGCGCAAACTCTTCGAAGCCGTCGTCGCGCAGGCCAGGGCGACTGGCGTCATTCAGCTCCATCTGTCCGTCAATACCGAGAACTTCGCCGCCAGCAACTTCTATCGCTCGCTTGGCTTCGAGTCCTTCGGCATCAAGCCCCGCGTGCTGTGGGTCGGCGGACGCTTTTATGATGAAGAGCAAATGGGGCTGCGCCTGGACGACTGACGCAGAGATGTACCCTGATGGCGGCCAAGTGTGCCGAGCAACGATCACGTGGTCGGCCCGGCGCCAGTCTAGGTTTTCTCGGGTAGCTCCGCTTCTTCCACCATCACGCAGTTGCGGCCGTTCTGCTTGGCCCGGTACAGCAGCTTGTCCGCCTTGTCGAATACCGCGGCGACGGATTCCTTCTCTGGTGTCCAGAGGGCAACGCCGAACGAAACCGTGATATGTCCGACGGTATCGATGGCTTTGCTTTCGATCGAGACCCGAAGCCGTTCGGCCACTTCGGCCGCCGTCTTGAGCGAGCTGTCCGGGAGCAGCAGCACAAACTCTTCACCGCCCACCCGGCAGGGCAAGTCGTTCGCCCGTGAGTTCTGTTTCATCAGGTCGGCGACGATTCGAAGGGTTTCATCGCCCGCACCATGACCGAAGGTGTCGTTTACCCGCTTGAAGTGATCGATGTCCAGGGACACAACGGCGAATGAATGACCGGTTTCCTCCCAGAGCGTCAGCGCATCTTGCATAGCCCGGCGATTGGCCAGCCCGGTCAGCGCATCACTCTGGGCCTGCCGGTTCAGCCGGCTGATCTTTTCCTGCAGCAGGCCGACGCTGAACAGCAGGGCCCGACGGATTTGCCAGGCTTCGTTGAAAAAGGCTGAAACCGCACTGATGCGCTTGTAGCTGTCAGGCGCATCCAGGCGTTTCGCATACCTGGCCAGCAGGGAAAGGGGGCTGGCTATCTTCGTCCCCGACCACCAGATGAGCACGAGGCCGAGCAGTCCCAGCGGGGCTATTCCCTTGCCGACCTTGGCCATCAGGTGATTCAGCGTCGCCAGGGTATTGTTGAGCGGCTGTTGTGAAACCACGCCCCAGCCGCTGCTGGAAACGGTTTCGAAGCCGGCAAGCATCTCGATGCCGTTGGCATCGTGGGACTGGAGGCTACCGTTCTTGTTTTGCAAGGCAGCATCCACGATGGGGTCATCTCCCACGATGGTGCCGATGTTCTCGGGTCGAGGGTGATAGAGCACGCGACGTGTTTTGTCGACCAGATAAACATAGGCCCCGTCATGGCGGACATGCTGATCGACCAGGGTGTGCAGGGCGTTTTCCTGGTCGAGCCGGACGGTGCCGCCGATAAGGCCCAGGTATTCTCCCCTGGCGCCGAATACGGGATAAGAGATGAAGATCACGAGATTGCCGGCGATCGACTTGAATGCGTTGCTGATCTTCGGCTCGCGGCTTTGCAAGGGCTCTGTGTTGCGCAGCGCCTGGCCATTGATGTTCAGACTTTCTGGCGCCGATGCCACGACCGTGCCGGAGGCGTTGGCCATCAGGATGGAGTTGAAACTGTTGTCCTGATTCAGCAATCGCAGGGCTTCGTCACCCAGGCGTCCCTGGTCGTTAAAACCCTTGCCGATAACACTGGCGCTGTATTTGAGCTTGTCGATGTCGGAGCTGAGGACTTGCTCGATACCGGCGGCGATTCTTGAGGCATAGTCCTTGTTGTTATCGAGTGCGTGGGTAATCAGTTCCTGTTTCTGAACCTTGTAGATAACCCAGAAACTGTTGGCCAGGGTGGTGACTGCGGAGAGTAGTGCAATCAGCAGGATGAGAGTGCGCAGGTTAAGCGTTGGCTTTGGCCGGGTGGGCATTTGATGAGATCCGGATAGACATGGGAATACCTGTAGCGTGGGTGAAGCACGGGGACGATGGGCGCGCGTGGCTTACGCGGCCCTATCGTTCCCGGGGTCTGCTATTGCTGGGGGGCCTTCAACCGCGGCGTGTCAGCCCCGTTAGTGTATCGGCAATTGTCTTGGTCCGCCGAGAGGTCCCTTCGGTCATCTGGCCGGAGTCTTCCAGGGCGTCGAGCAAGCTGCGCAGGGTGCCCACGGCCGTGGACTGGTCTTCGATCTGCACCGCGACTTTCTGGATCTCGGACGACAGTCGATCGATATCCACGCCGATCTCCCCGGCATTCTTGCGGGTGATCTCCGCCAGTTTGCGCACTTCATCGGCCACCACGGCAAAGCCTCGGCCCATTTCGCCGGCCCGGGCCGCTTCGATGGCGGCGTTGAGGGCGAGCAGGTTGGTCTGGCCGGCGATCTGCTGGATCACCTGCACGATCGATTGGATACGCAGGCTCGATTGCGCCAGCTCACGGGCGCCGCCGACCACTTCGTCGGCCTGGGTGGACAGGCCGTCGAAGGTCGAGCGCGCTTCGGCGGCGACGTCGTGTTGCCGGTCGATGGTGGTGGCCAGGTCGTCCATCGACAGGTGCAGCTCCTGGGAATAGTGCTGCAACTGGCCCGCGATCTGTTCCTGATGGCGGTTGGCCTGGTCGAGCACGGTGCCCAGGTCGGTCAGGCCGTGGAACACCGGTTGCAGGTTTTCGTCGAGGCCGCTCACGTCGAGGGTGCTGACGAAGTTGTTGTTCTTGAAGGCTTCTATCTGCTTGACCAGCACATGGTTGAGGCCCACCAGTTTCTTGATCTGACGGCGCAGGAAGAAGGCCTTGAATTCGCCGTAGTGGATCGGGAAGCGGTCGACGTAGTCATCCTCGAAACTGGCCCCCTTGGCGACGCGGAAGAAAAAGATCGCGGTCAGGGTCTGGTTGAGGTTGAGCCCCAGGATTTCGCCGAAGGTGGAAAAGCCGATCAACGGTACGTCGCCGAACAGGCCGGTCATGGCGTCCAGTTCCGAGCCGTTGTTCAGCCGGCGCAGGATGCAGTCGTTGAGGATGCCGGCAATCGGCTGGCCGCCCTTGCCCTGCAGGAAGCGTTGGTAGTCGGTACGGGTGGCGTCGCGGATCGAGGTGCGTTTGACCATGAGTAGCTCTTCGCCCGGCGCCACGTCGCAGAACAGGTGCACCAGGCCTTGCGCCGGGTCGATGCGGGCGATGGAGCGGACAAACAGTTCCTGGCCCACGCGGATAGCGAAGGAGTAGTCGCCCAGGTGCTGCTCCAGTGTCTGCGGCGTGCATTTGAACGCATCAGCCAGGGCCTGGACCATGGTCTTGATATTGCCTTGGGCGTCGATGACCTGGTGAATGGTGCGATCTTCCAGGGACGCGGTCAGGACGCTGAAGGTCAGCGTCGAGGGTTGGAAATTCTGGCTTTTGAATACGCCAAAACGGATACCGGGCGAGCACTTGAGAAAGACGATCTGGGCGTGGTTCTCGTAACTGCGGTTGCCGTCATGGATCAGGGTTTTCTTGAAATCGCCCTTGCCGCCCGCCGAGCCACCGACGAACAGGCAGGGGAAACGGCCGGATTCGTAAAGGGCTTCCATAAAGAAGGATTCGGACGCCGACAGGCCATCGAAGAGGATGTAGGCCAAGGTGTCACGCTGGTCAATCTGGGTGCGGACTTGCGCCGCCTTGAGGTTGTGTACCAGGCGGGAGATGCGCTCGCGCATGCTGATGCGTTTGCTATCGCCGCGGATGTCGGCGCACTCCAGGGACACCATGGCGATTTCCGCGCTGGCGATCACGCTGCGATCGAACAACTGCAGCACGATCCGGTCCCAGCGTTCGCCGGTAGGGCAGTAGAGCTGGCTGGCCGTGCCGCAGAGTTCGCCGGAGGTGGTGCACAGGCTGATGATGCAGCTCGGGAAACGCTGGCGGACCGTGCGGGCGATCTGGTCAAGGTCCAGGTGCGGGGACACGAAGCCGGAGATGAATACCGGCTCCAGGCGAACTGCCTGCAGCTTGGCCTGTAGTTCACTGGCGGTACTGAGCACGCTGAGGGTGCCCGACGACGAGGAGTGGGTCCGGTTGAGCAAATGAGAGAGATTCATCAAGGACTACCTCAGGGTAAACCGCGGATTGTTATTGTGGATAACAGCGGTCCTTTGCCGTAGGGGCGCTTGCAGGGCTTGGCGATGCTGATTTGAGCGTTGTCCCGGCGCAACCCGTGCTGTTCAGCGTGATATCAATGTGATTTCGAGTTTTGATTTTGATCAATGAAACCGGTCAGGCTGACTTCGCCGACGGTTGTTGGTTGCACGACAATGCGCATCTGCCAGAGCAGAGAGGGGCAGGTCGCTTGCAACGAATCATGTAGTCTATGGGGCTGAACGCTCCCAACATGCGTAGGCTAAATCAAGAGTACCTGACCATGGTCCGAGATCTCCTGGTTCTGATCGAACTGGCTCCCGAAAGTCTTGTTCGCCTGGAAGCCGCCGGCTTCAAAACCCATGTGGCGTTGTCGGCTGAAGTGAAGGCCGGCACGCTCAAGGCGCTCGGCCCTCAGATTCAAGCCGTTCTGACAAACGGGTCTACGGGACTCTCGGCCGACGAAATGGCCTCCCTGCCTCAACTCAAGATCATCTGCGCCCAGGGCGCGGGCTACGAAAAGGTCGATCTGGTTGCGGCTCGTGCACGCGACATCGTCGTGACACACGGCCCCGGCACCAATGACGCCTCGGTCGCTGACCATGCGATCGCCTTGTTGATGGCCATTGTCAGAGGCATTCCGCAAGCCGATGCCGCCGTTCGTCACGGCCAATGGGCCCACTCCAGACAGCCACGTCCCATGCTCTCGAAAAAGAAACTGGGGATCCTGGGGTTGGGTAATATCGGGCAGCAGATTGCCCGGCGTGGCGTCGGCGGATTCGAGATGTCGGTGGGGTATCACAGCCGTCATCCACGACACGACTCGCCCTTCACCTATTTTGATACGCCGGTGGCCTTGGCAAGCTGGGCCGATTTCCTGATCGTGGCCACGCCCGGTGGTGCGGGGACATTTCATCTGGTCGACACCACGGTACTGAAAGCCCTTGGCCCCGACGGCTATCTGGTCAATATCGCCCGAGGCAGCGTGGTGGATACCGTTGCACTTATCTCGGCACTGACAAACAGGGAAATTGCCGGGGCGGCACTGGATGTCGTGGAAGGCGAGCCTGAGGTGCCGGCGGCATTTGCCAACCTGAATAACTTGATCCTGACGCCGCATATAGCGGGGCGCTCACCGGAAGCGGTCACCGCCACGCTGCAGCTGGTCATTGAAAACCTGACGGCGTATTTCTCAGGAAGCCCTGTCCTGACACCGGTGCCCTGATACTGGCCGCTGTGCCAATGTTTGCGCTTCTTCCATTTTTTATTCGTAATTAATATTCAGGGCGCTGTACGCCACAATAGCTACATCCCCGGTGGTGTCAGAGGTTTGATTGTAATTCCCGGCTTTGAAATACAAATTTACGCCGTCCCATCCTGACTTCGGAAAGATGAACGTCTTGCTTGATGTTTGACCCGCCGCTGTCACCTTAACCCGCAAGGTCATTTCATTGTCAGAGCCTTTGGCTTCTATCGTGTAATCTATTTTGTCGTTAAGGCTGATGCCGGATAACAAGGTTGATCGGCTCTCTTTGTCGCCATAGTGCGTTTTTGTTCCCGCAATAATGGCGCCGTCCTTCCAGCGGAGCTTGAGCAGCTCCGATCCACCTGGTTTATCCCCATGAATCTGCGCGAAGATAATGGACTTGGTGTGTGGGTTCTGCACGATATAGGCTTCACCGGATTGGCTGGCATTCAGTGGGCCGCCGATGGTGAATTCTCTCTTGGCTCTCAGCTCAACGCGGGGGTAGTCGCTGTGGGCGGTGGCTTTGAGTCCTGAGGGTGTGCTGAAAATGATGGCGCCCTCAGGCACGCCTTTGTGGCAATTGTTTGATGTGTAGCAGTTTGTGTAGAAATATGAATTCTGCAAGTTGTCGGTTATCGATATTTCTTCTGGCAGGTTGGCGTCATTGAAATCCTGGAGAAGGTACGAGCTGGTCAGCGTTGGAAAGTTATGGCCTGGTGCTTTGCTGGCATCGAGTGAAAAGGCGTAGGTGCAACTGAGTGTCATGGTGATAGCGGCTGTGAAGTTGATAATGGATTTGGTGCTGATCAGTTTGTATGGGCTCGCCATCATCTTCTGTTACTCCAAGTGTTGATTTGGATTGGATCACTTTAAAAGAGCAGGGCTTTAGAGCGCTACGATAGCGTGTCGGGTCCCGGCCACCCAATGAAATATGAGTCATCAGCGTTTCTGGTCCGCAGGCTATTCGTTTATGATCACGCTAACTTTTACGTTTTCCAGAGGATTGGCCATGGCGGAACTCTTGGCGGTGATCTCCATTACCCTGTTGGCTGTCATCAGCCCTGGCCCCGATTTCGCCATGGTGACGCGTAACAGCCTGATGTTGTCCCGTCGAGCGGGCGTGCTCACGGCCCTGGGCATTGGGCTGGGCGTGCTGGTCCACGTCAGCTATACGCTGATTGGTTTGGGGCTGCTGATCCAGCAGTCGCTGTGGTTGTTCAACACCATCAAGCTGGCAGGGGCTGCGTACCTGATCTGGCTGGGGGTGAAGATGCTACGAACCCAGCCCAGCGGAACGCTGGCCGAGAGCGCTGTCGCACCACTGTCGGACTTTGCCGCGCTGCGCACGGGTTTCCTGACCAATGTCCTGAACCCGAAGACGACGATCTTTATCATCAGCCTGTTCATGCAGGTGGTACGTCCCGATACGCCGCTGGCCGTGCAGATCGGCTACGGGGCTTTTATCTCGGGTGCGCATATGGCCTGGTTCAGTGTGGTGGCCTTGTGCTTTTCGGCGAGCGCCGTGCGTGAACGGTTGATGGCGGTGCGTCACTGGATCGACCGCGCGTTCGGCGGGTTGCTGGTGGGTTTTGGTGTTTTGCTGGCTGTTGCCAGAGGGGTGCGCTGACGGTGCATGGGTTGCAAGATGCATTCAAGATCGTAAAGGAACTGTCTTGATTGAAATCAATGCTCAAAATGCGTTCATTGATGAACGGTAGGATGTTCCATGGCTAGCATGACGATTCGTGATGTTGATGAACAGCTAAAAGCGCGCTTGCGAGTGCAGGCGGCGCTACATGGTCGCTCCATGGAGGAGGAGGCGCGCGATATCCTGCGTTCGGCATTGTCAGTAGTGTCCGGGTGCTCCGGCTCGCTAGTCGATGCCATTCGTGCACGGATCGAACCTTTAGGTGGTGTGGATTTGGACATCGTGCCACGCGAGGTAATGCGTGAACCTCCGAATTTCGATGCGTAATCATTCTGGAGACCAATGTCCTGTCCGAAATAATGCGACCTGATAAAGAAACTCCAAATCCATGAGCACTCGTGGACTCCAGGCGTCATTTACCCTCCCCTAGGCACAGACCTTGGCAATCTGCTCGCGCAGCCAGGTATTGGCAGTGTTTTGCTCGGCTTTCCTGTCCCACAACATGTCGATGGTGAAACTGGGCAAACCCGCCGGCGGCTTGCAAAACGCGAACTTGGTTTCGTCACAGATCCGCTTCTGGAGACGGCGAGGCAACATCAGAACGAGATCGGTTCCACTGAGCATTTCAAGTGCCGCCACATAGCTGTTGGCGCGGGCGACTATCTGCCGGGTATAGCCCTGTTTGCCGAGCCAGCCGTCCACCATGTTGGTGTCTGAGGTCCAGGGCGTCGGAAAGATATGCTGGCGCGCGACAAAGGTGTCCAGGTTGAACCTGTTCTCTGGCGGCGTGAAATGCTTGTCGACCACGCACACCAGATCGTCGTCCAGCAGGATCTTTGATTTGAAGGGCTTGGCGTCACGATGAAAGTTCGGACCGGCACAAATCACCAGGTCAATACGACCGTCGACCAATTGTTCGACCGGAACATCCTTGTGGAACTTGTGGGTGTTCACAATGATCGGCAGGTTGCTCTTGATAAAGCTTTTCAGCAGGTCGGGGAGGATCAGGAGTTCGAAGTACTCCGGTGCGCAAATATTAAAAGTGATCTCTTTTTCAGTCGGGTCAAATACGTTGACTCCGGAATGACACAGGTTGATGTTTTTTATAATGTTGACCACGTGGCTGTACATGCGGGTGGCCTTGCTGGTCGGCCACATGGCATTACGGGTGTGGATGAATAACTCGTCCTCGAAGCTGGTCCGCAGCTTTTTCAGGCAGTAGCTGACCGTGGACTGGCTGACGCAAAGGGTTTCGGAAACCTCGGTGACGCTGCTCTGCTCATAAACCGCGACGAATACCATCAGGTCCTGCATGTCCAGCTTTCTGAGCAAATTGCTATTGAGCATAAAATCCGTCTCGGTCAGGTTCCATAGGCGTTACTTTTGCTCATGTTTGTAGACAAGCAGCCGATTGACATATTAGGGGATGGAATTTGCTTTTTAAATAGCCTGTGGGCGACCCCTTCACTATAAAGGCCTGGCCCTCGCGTTATCCTTGCCAAGAAGAAAATCGCCATGATTCATGATTGTATCTCCCTCTTTGTGGTCGTCAGCGACGCCTCGGTCCTTCAGGCCCACGCGGGATGAACATGAATATTGCCAACTGGCGGGACGCCGCCGGCCAGCATTGCCCGGGGCTACCGGCCTTGTTCGAAGGGCAACGGCAAGTCGCCAACTATGGCGCCTTTGCCGCCCTGGTCCGCTACCGCGCTGACGGCGCGCCCCTGTACCTGTCGGATCGGGTGGATCCGACAGCGCTGCGCCCGTGGTTGAAGGCAGGGGCAAATGACCCCTTCGTTCCCTGAAGGACGTTTCCATGGAACCCCATTTCCAATGGCAGGCTGATCAGCCAGGAAAGGACCGCGACGACTAGTGGATGTGCTGTGCGTAGTGCTTCGGATTGAAGCGCAGGACCATCACGATCATCACGGCCATCACCGCCGTCAGTGACCACCAGGCCCACTCGAAGCTGCCCAACTGGTCACGAATCACCCCGGCAATCAGCGGCGAGAGCCCGGCGATCAGATAACCGATGCCTTGCACGAAGGCGGTCAGGCCGCCGGCACGACGCGGGTTGTCCAGGTGGTCGAGGGAAACGATCAGGCTCATCGGGAACAACCCGCCGATACCCAGGCCCAGCAGGCATGGCCAGAGCAGGGTGAAGCGTTCCGGGCTGAGGATCAGGCCGCAGAAGCCGGCGATGATCAACGCCAGCAAGACCGCCAGCACCAGGCGTCGGTCCTGGCTGCGGTTGGCGATTGCCGGGGTGACCAGGCCGGACACCACTTCCATGGCGGTCAGCAGGCCCAGCAGCAAGCCGGCGCTTTGTTCGCTCCAGCCTTTTTCCACGTAGTAGGGCGCCAGCCAGGCCAGCACGCAGGTGTAGGACGCCGTGCCCAGGCCGAAGAAGATCGCCAGCAGCCAGGCCCTCGAATTGCTGAAGAATGACTCCTGTTGGTGGCTCGTCGAGGCCTGCGGCAAGTGCGGAACCGCCGAGCGCTGGGCGAACCAGACCACCAGGCCGACCAGCGCCAGCAGCGCCCAGATGGCGAGGCTGATCCGCCAGCTTCCAGTCTGTGCCAGGACGAACGGCGAGAACGACGCCGCGAGCGCCGCGCCGCCCATGATCGAGGTCACATAGATCCCCATGAACAGCGAGACGTTGTGGCTGAAGCGCGACTTGATCAGCGCCGGCATCACCGCTTGGATCAGGGCGATCCCGAGACCCGCGAGTACCGCACTGAGGATCAGCTCGACGGTGCTGTCCAGGTAGAGTCGCGAAGCCGTCGCCAGGCCGATGACCAGCAAGGACAGGACGATGGTGCGGTGTTCGCCGAAGCGCTGGGCGATGCGCATGCCGAGGAACATGGCCAGTCCCATTGCCATGACCGGCAGCATGGTCAGTAACGACGCGGCGCTGAAACTCAAGGGGATATCCCCGCGAATCGCCGACAGCAAGGGCCCGACCGCGGCCATCGACGGCCGCAGATTGAGGGCGACCAACACCACACTGACCATCAACCCTGCGGCGTGGGTGCTTGAAGCTCGTATATGTTCCATTCGGGAGCCTTGGTTAACAAAGCTCTAATTAGGCCGTCGCGGATGGGCAGGCGCAATTTAATAAGTAGGCTGGGATATCGAGAAATTAGGATTCAGCCGCTTTCAGGACCGAAAGGTGCCCGAGTGCCGCCAGATGCAGTTGACGGTACGCCGCCACCAATTGATCGAGGCTGAACGCACGATTACGCCCACTGGGATTGGGCAGCACCCAGACCGCCGCATGGCCGAAGGTCTGTGGCTGAAGTCCCCAGGCGATGTCTCGTTGGCCGGACAAGCCGCAGTACGCCGCCTTGCCGAGAAAGGCCACGAAGCGCGGGGCGTAGCGGGCGATCTTGTGCTCAAAGTCCCTGGCGATGGCGGTGAATTCAGCGGGAGACAGCTGATCCGCGCGCGCCGTGGGCCGTTCAACCACGGCGGTCAATCCACACCCATGCTGCAGGATTGTCCGGTCGTTTTCCGGGCGGATTTCCTCAGGGGTAAAGCCGGCCAGATGCAGCGTGCGCCAGAAACGATTGCTTCTGCCGGCAAAGTGATGCCCCTGGGCGGCGGCCAGTAGTCCCGGATTGATACCGCAGAAAATCACCGCAAGGCCTTCATCAAGAATGTCTTCGAGTCTTTCAGCCACCCCACACCTCGCAAGCCCGGCGGGTGCCGAGCACCTCGTTCAAGCTCATCCGCAGATCACCTTGACCGCATTGCGTGCCAGCTCCGTCAATTCGGCGCGGGGTTTGCCCGCTCGAGCCCGTATCGAAAGGCTGTGCAGCAGGGAGGAGGCGAGTACGGCAAGGGCGGCCGGGTCGGCATCGCTTTTCAATTCGCCAGCGGCGACGGCCAGGCGCAGGCGTGCTTCGAGATCGGCGTCGAGCTGGCTCAGGCGATCCGCAAGCAGGTCGCGTATTTCACGGTCTTCGGCAGCCTCGGTGGTGGCCGTGCCGATTACAAAGCAGCCCCGCGGCTGGCCGTCACCCGAGAAATAGATCGACAACTGCCCCTCGTAGAAACCCAGCAACGCCTCGCGCAAGGTCAGCGTGCTGTCCGTCAGGGCCTCGTGCACGGCGGCGCAGGCCTGCGCCCAATACTGCTCGAACGCCTTGATATAGAGGGCGTGTTTGTCGCCGAACGCCGCATAGAGACTGGGACGGTTCATTCCGGCCGCCGTGGCGATGCTGTCCAGCGACGCGCCGGCATACCCGGTGCTCCAGAAAACCCCAAGCGCCTGCTGCAGCGCGGTCTGCGGGTCATACGCACGAGGCCGGCCGCGGCCTTTGGCTTCGGTGATTTTATTTTGTGCCATGTTGTATAAAAATCCTTGAGTGAAGGCTTGCGTGGGGATATTCTTACACCATCGCACAAAATTAAGGAACCAGAAGTTCCTGAATCTCGGATTTGTTGTGGCGGAGCTCGAACCGGGTGGTGCTGCGATGAAACAGGTGCGCTGGGGCAACCCTCCAGACCGCGCATGGACTGCTTTCTCACAGCAATTCCGATTTCCCGGTTAAAGGTGCATTCGATCATGACCCAACAGTTCGACATCCCCGCTTCGCAGACCTTCGAGCACCCAGGACCGAACCCGGCTGGCACGCTTGTCCGCAAACCAATCAACGAGCGGTTGCGGCCACTGCTGATGGTCGGTGTTCCGGTGCTTTTCGCGGCACTCGGGTATGCCCGCTATCTGGCCGGCGAACCCTATGTCTCGACCGATAACGCCTACGCCCGGGTGGCGAAGGCCTCGGTCAACCCTCGGGTTTCCGGGCAGGTGGTGGACATCGCCGTTGAGGACAACCAGCCCGTACGCAAGGGCCAGGTGCTGTTTCGGATCAATCCGGAGCCGTTCCAGATTGCGGTCAACCGCGCCGAAGCCCAACTGAGCGTGGCGCGGTTGCGTATCCAGGGACTCAAGGCCAGCTATCGCCAGCAACAGGCCGACTTGCAATCGGCCAAGGAGTCGGCCGGCTTCGATCAACGGGAGTTCACCCGCAAGCAGGCGTTGGTGGCGACCGAGTTTGTCTCGCGCTCTGTTTATGAGCGCGCGGACACCGACCTTAAAATGGCGCGGCAGCACGTGGCGTCTATCGAACAACAGATCGCCAGCACGGTGGTTGCGCTGAACGGCAATCCGGATATCGACGTCGACAGCCACCCGGCGATTCGTGAGGCCAAGGCGCAGCTGGATGAGGCGCAGCTCTATCTTTCCTACGCGACGGTGTATGCGCCGGACGATGGCATCGTCGCCAAGGTCGACGATTTGCAGGTGGGCAACTATGTCAGCAATGGGGCGCCAGCTTTTGCCCTGCTGTCTCGGCGGGTTTGGGTCGAGGCCAACTTCCGTGAAACGGAGGTGACCCATATGCATCCGGGCCAGGCCGCGATGATCCGTATTGACACCTATCCGGGGCACGCCTTCAAGGCCCACGTGATCAGCATGAGCCCGGGGGCCGGCGCGGACTTCGCCCTGTTGCCACCGGAAAATGCCACCGGCAACTGGGTCAAGGTGGTCCAGCGGGTTCCGGTTCGACTTGAACTCGATCAAGCCGATCCGGATCTGCCGTTGTTCTCCGGCACCAGCGCCACGGTCAAGGTCGATACCGGCTATCGCTCGTCCTGGTGGAAGCCGATCGCGGCGCTGTTGAGCGCGGGGACTGACCAATGAACGCCAAGCCCGGAGGGGAGGGCGCGCTTACGCTCAGGTTTGCCGCGCTGTTCGTGACCTATATGCAGTCCGCCAGCCTGCCGCTGCCGAACGCGGTGCTCCGGTTTATCCAGGGGGCGATGTCGATGAGTGATGACCAGGCGGGTTGGGTCTTCACTTCGTATCTGGCGGCGAGCGCGATCACCCTGCCGCTGGCGCAGTGGCTTGCCGGGAGATTCGGTTTGAAGCGGGTGTATCAAGCCGCGATAGCCGGCTTTGTCCTGGGTTTGTTGCTCGCGACCCAGGCAACGACGCCGCTGGAGTTCGTCGGTGCACGGATTATCCAGGGCGCCGCGAGTGGCGTGCTGGCACCGCTGTCGATGGCGATTGCCATGGAGACTTTACCGCCCGCACGGCGCGGGACCTTTGGCCCGATATGGACGGCCATTGTGCTGCTGGGCATCGTCAGTGGCCCGAGTCTCGGTGGCTGGCTTGGCGAGCTTTACGGTTGGCGTTCGATCTTCTACATCAGCGTTCCGTTGTCGCTGTTCATCTTCCTCGTGGTGACATTTTTGTTGCCGGAGAAAAAGGCCGAGAAACGTCCGCCCTTTGACTTCTTCGGTTTCGGTAGCTTCACGCTCGGCATGATCGGCCTGCAAATGCTGCTCGACCGTGGGGAGCGCCTGGAGTGGTTCGACTCGCTGGAAATCTGGCTGGAAGCCCTGGCCTGTGCGCTGGGGCTCTACCTGTTCGTGGTGCATGTGCTGACCGCCAAGGTGCATTTCCTCAGCAAGGGCTTGTTCCGGGATCGCAACTTCGTGCTGTCGACCGTGATGTTTTTCGCCCTCGGTTTTGTGCTGCTGTCGACCATGGCGCTGACCTCGCCGATGCTGGATGAACTGCTCGGTTTTCCGCCTGACACCACGGGCTACCTGACGATACCGCGGGGTGTCGGGTTGGTCGGTGCGTTCCTGCTGATGGGCCGTGTTCCCGAACGTTTCGACCGCCGGCCTTTCGTGGCGGGGGGCATCGCCATGGTGATCTATGCCAACTGGCTGATGCTCGGTTATTCACCCTTGATGGACGGCTGGCCGGTGGCGGTTGCCGGTTCGCTCCAGGGCGCCGGTCTCGGGGTATCGATGCCGGCGCTGAGCAAGGTGGCGTTCAGCACCCTGGACCCGAAGCTGCGCCCGGAAGGGACGGGCTTTTTCAATCTGGCCCGTGTCTACGGCAGCACCCTGGGCGTGGCAGTGGTGCAGGCCTGTTTCTTCAACAACACGCAGGCGATGCATCAGGCGCTGGCCAGTCATCTGACCGCGTATCGCATGGCCGCCTCGACGTCCTTGCCGGCGCTGGGCGCGCTCAACGAAATGATCACCGGCCAGGCGGCCTTCATCGCCATCGTCGACCAATTCAAGATTTTGCTGTGGGTGATGCTGCTGGTGAGTCCGCTGGTGGTGTTGCTTCGCAAACCCGTTCCGACCAACTAGTTTTCGTGGAGTCTGGCAAATGAAACCCAATGCATTCGTCCTCAACAGACACCTCTTCCCTACGACGGTCGGTGCGGTGTCGGCGGCTTTTTTCCTGTCCGCCTGTACCGTCGGCCCTGACTACAAGGCACCCTCGGAAAGCGCGTCGCAGCACTATGACCAGCAGGCCGAGCAGGGCCTCGGTCAGAAGGGCCGGATTGACCTGGGCCAGAAGATCAACGGTGACTGGTGGTCGGCCTTTCAATCACCCAAGCTCGACCGGGTTGTCCGTCGGGCAATCGAGGGCAATCTTGAGTTGGTGGCGGTTGACGCGACGCTCCGGCAGGCGGCTTCGTCCGTGGTTGCGGCGCAAGGCGCGCTCTATCCGCGGGTCGATTTTGCCGCCCAGGCCGGTCGCCAGCGGGTCCATACCGCCGCCGACCCATCGGTGGCCAACTTCTACAGCATCGGGCCTCAAGTCAGCTTCGACCTGGATACGTTCGGTGGTAACAAGCGGCGGGTCGAACAACAAGCGGCTTTGGTTGATCTTCAGACGCATCGCTACGAGGCGGCGTATCTGAGCCTGACCGGCAACGTCGCCAGCCAGGCGCTGCTGGTGGCCTCTGCCAACGCGCAAATGGCGGCGGTCGAGAAACTGCTGGCCGATGACACCCGGAATCTTGAGCTGGTGCGCATGGCCCACCTCAATGGCAGCACCACGCAGGTCGATGTTGCGCTGGCCGAGACACGCTTGGCGCAGGATCGCACGCTGTTGCCGTCCCTGGCCCAGCAGCGGGATGCGGCACGTCATGCGCTGTCGATTCTGACCGGGAAGGGGCCGGCCGACTGGATTGCGCCGGACTTCGACCTGGCCGAATTTGCCTTGCCCTCCGGTGTGCCGGTCAGCCTGCCCTCGGAAATGGCCCACGACCGGCCCGATGTCCGGCAAGCCGAGGCTGACTTGCAGATGGCCAGTGCCGCCGTGGGGATCGCGACCGCGAACCTGTATCCGCATGTCGAGCTTTCCGCATCGTTGACGCAGGCCGCTTCCGGCAATGGCGGCGCGGCGCTCTGGGGCTTTGCGGCGGGACTGGCGGGGCCGATCTTCGATGGCGGAACGCTCAAGGCTGAACGCCAGGCAGCCGTCGACGGCTACAAGGCGTCTCTCGCCGGCTACCAGCAGACGGTCATCCAATCCTTCGGCCAGGTCGCTGACACGTTGCAGGCCATCAATCATGACGAGCAGGAAAACCTCGCCCAAGGGGACGCGCTGCGCGCCGCCGAAACCAGTTTGCGCTTGAACCAACAGGCCTATGCGCAAGGCGAGAACAGTGTTCTTCAAGTGCTGGAGGCCGAGCGTGCGTATCAACAGGCGCTGCTGGGACAGATCCGCGTGAAGACCGCGCGGTATCTCGACACGGTGCGCTTGTTCGTGGCGCTGGGCGGTAACTCCGTCGGTGTACTTGGGCAAAAAGTGGCGGGTCGCTGACAGCGGCAAGGCCGAACCCATAGCCGAGCCATGTCTTGGCGGACCGTTTCCGCGAACTGGCCGGCCTCCCGAAATTTTATGAACGGTCACTGCCGTGGTTGCGGTAGTGGCCCCAGGCAATGGAGTAAAGGCATGACTTATCACGATGCGCTTCGCGACACCAAATTCCCTATTGCCCACGGAACTGGCGAGATGCCGGCCGTTGGTTTTGGCACGCTGTTTCGAGACCTCTCGGTGACCACGCAAGCGGTCAAGGCCGCGTTGGAAACGGGCTTTCGTCATTTCGATTGTGCGGAGCGCTATCGCAACGAAGAAGGTGTCGGTGTTGCTCTGCAGGAGGTTTTACAGGCCGGCAAGGTTCGGCGAGAAGAGCTGTTCATTACCACCAAGCTGTGGAATACCAACCATCGTCCCGAGCGCGTCGAGCCGGCATTTGCCGCCAGCTGCCGCCGACTTCAGGTGGATTACATCGATTGCTACCTGATCCATACGCCGTTTGCCTTTCAGCCCGGCGATGACCAGGACCCGAGGGATTTTCAGGGGCATGTCATCTACGATTCGGGTGTCACCTTGATCGAGACCTGGAGGGCCCTTGAGCGCCTGGTGGATGAAGGCCGGTGCAGGTCCATCGGTTTGTCTGATATCACCCTGGACGCGTTGAAAGCGCTGGTGGCCGTGGCGCGGATAAAACCCGCCGTCGTGCAGGTTGAATCCCACCCTTA
The DNA here is from genome assembly GCF_023242385.1 of Pseudomonas sp. MWU12-2345. Taxonomy (NCBI): domain Bacteria; kingdom Pseudomonadati; phylum Pseudomonadota; class Gammaproteobacteria; order Pseudomonadales; family Pseudomonadaceae; genus Pseudomonas; species Pseudomonas sp. MWU12-2345. The sequence goes on from NZ_JALLJA010000009.1 coordinate 242,672, forward strand.
TCTGCCTGAATGGGAACTGCTCGAGTTCTGCCAGGAGCACGGGATTATCCTCCTGGCATTTGCGCCATTGGGGCATGGCATGGAACCCAATGTGCTGGAAGAACCGGTGATGACTGGAATCGCCCAGTGCTTGCAGAAAACCCCGGCGCAAGTCGCATTGGCCTGGGCGGTACAGCGGGGAACCGCTTTTCTGACCACCAGCGCAACACCGAGCCATATCCAGGAAAACTTCGATATTGCCACCTTGCCGCATCGGGCCATGGCTGAAATCCGGGACGATATCACCACCCGGATACGCTTCAACTCGGTAGTGGAAACCGGCGTGCCCGGGTTTATTCCGCGCAAGAAATAACGCATAAGCAGGGGGCGGCTGTTGCAGGGCCGCCCCTTTTTTACGAGCCATTTTCCAGGCTGGGCTATGGTATTTTTGCTGATTTGCCGAGGTGGAAACGATGGATGTCTTCCAGACCATGCGTTTTTTCACGGTGGTCGCTCAAAGCGGCAGCTTTACCGGGGCCGCCGAGATCCTGAACAGTACCACCGCCAACGTCTCCAAAGCCGTCTCCAGCCTTGAAGCCAGACTGCAAACCCGCCTGATCAATCGGACGACCCGGCGCCTGGCCCTCACCGAAGCCGGTGTGCGTTATTTGCAGCGCTGCGAGAAAATCCTTGATGAGGTGCGTGAAGCGGAAGAAGAGGCCGGTACGGCTCAGGTCATGCCGGCTGGCCGGCTGAAGATTCACGCCATGTCGGCCATCGGCAATCACTATGTGATCCAGGCCATTGCCAGGTATCGAGAGACCCATCCCTCGGTGATGTTTGATCTGGTCCTGACCAATCGGCTGCCTGACTTGCTGGAGGAGGGCTATGACATGTCGATTGTGCTGGCGCGGGATTTGCCCGATTCAGGCTTTGTCGCCCAGCGGCTCGGTAGCACCTACAGCATTCTGTGTGCGTCGCCCGCCTACCTGGAAAAACGCGGGCATCCCGAGTCTCCGGGGGATCTTTGTTCACACGACTGCCTGAGAATCGTGAACACGGTGATGCCGGCTGAAAACTGGATATTCGAAGGGCCCGAAGGCCTGGAGAGCGTCACGACACCCCTGTCTCCCTTGCACATCAATACCGCCGACGGCATGACCGTTGCGATAAAAAGCGGAATGGGGATCGGGATACAGCCGATTGCTTCGGCTGTCGAGGGACTGAGGAACGGAACATTGGTGCGGGTACTGCCCAACCATCATCTTGAAGAGTTGAATCTGTTTGCAATCTATCCCTCGCGAAAGTTCGTCGATGCCAAGATAAAAACCTGGGTCGAGTTTCTCAAAGGCGCGATTCCGGAGTTGTTGGCATCCAATAAGGAAATTGTCGGTTCACAATAACGATAATGGCTTTTTCATCTGGCCGTGCGGGGAAGGAGTGTCGACCCTCCATCGTCCACAAAGGCACTCAGCCGTTCGAGCAGCCGCTACCCATGACATCGTATTGCAGGATATGGCGTTGGCCGTGGGAGTCGTCATAGGTCATCTGCACGGGCACCGGCGCGCATTGGTCGGCGGCCTCGGTGATGGCAATGACTTTCTCGATATCGGGTTTTGCTGCAGCGGTGTACGTTTCAACCGGGAGCTGGCTGGTGGCGGCTGTTGAATAGCCGTCGTCGGCAAATGCCTGCGCCGCTGCACTGCCAAGAATAAGAACCAATGCCATTTTTGCGAAGTTCATGATGTTCACCGTGTCGTCTGGAGTTTCGAGTGTTTACCTCGTGAGGGGTTAATGCTTATTGCATTGGCTCACTGGGTAGAGACGATATTAGGTGTTTGTTATTCCCCCATATAGCGGCTCACTGGACAAACACTGTTGCCAGATTCCACATCAATGACCGACTGGAAAAGACAACGGCCCCAAATCAGGGGCCGTTGTCGTTCCGCGAGGTAATGGCGCCGAGCGGCTTTATTCGGTGGTGCGCTCATGATGGCTGGAGACGAATTGCTTGAAGCGTTCGGTAGGCAAGCCTTCGAACAGTTCCGTCGGCGTGCCCTGGACGTCGATCAAGCCGCCGTGCATGAATACCACCCGGTTTGACACGTGGCGGGCAAAGCCCATTTCGTGAGTGACCACCAGCATGGTGCGACCTTCTTCGGCCAGGGAGCGCATCACCCGCAGCACTTCGCCCACCAGTTCAGGGTCAAGGGCCGAGGTCGGTTCGTCAAACAGCATCACCTGCGGGTTCATCGCCAGTGCACGGGCAATCGCCACGCGCTGTTGCTGACCACCGGACAGGTGCGCCGGGTAATAGTCGCGACGATCGTACAGGCCGACCTTGTGCAGCAGGGCCTCGGCTTCCTCGACGCACTCGGCACGGGAGCGCTTGAGCACCCGCATCGGGCCTTCAATGACGTTTTGCAGCACGGTCATGTGCGACCACAGGTTGAAGCTCTGGAACACCATGCCCAGGCAGCTGCGCATGCGCTCGACCTGGCGGGCGTTGCTCGGGGTCTGGCGGCCGTCGGCGTGCTGCTTCATTTCGATCATTTCACCGTTGACGGTGATGATGCCCTGATCGGGGGTTTCCAGCAGGTTGATGCAGCGCAGGAAGGTACTTTTACCGGATCCACTGGCGCCGAGGATCGAGATCACGTCGCCCTTGTGGGCTTCAAGGGAAATGCCCTTGAGGACATGGGCGCTGCCGAAGGACTTCTGAATATTAGTCACCGACAGGGCAGAGGCGGACTGAGTGCTCATGGCAGGCTCCGTATCAAATCAGGAATGGGTAGGCAGCGAAGGGCTGGCTTTTTTGATGGCGTCGACTGGTCGCTCCCGCAAGTGCGGCGAGAGACGATACTCAAGCCAGGCGACTGCACGGACGACCAGGAAATTCAGCACCAGGTAGATCATGGCCGCGCAAATGAACACTTCCATCGTGCGATAGGTGCGCTGGATGATCTGTTGCGCGACCCCCGTCACGTCCCACACCGTCACCAGGCTGGCCAGCGCCGTGGACTTGACCAGCAAGATGGCTTCGGTGGAGTAGGCCGGCAGGGCCTGGCGCAGGGTGACCGGCGCAATGATCCGGCGCAGCAATTCCCACGGCGACATGCCCACGGCCTTGCCGGCTTCGATCTGCCCCTGGGGTACGCTGAGCAGCCCGCCACGAATGATCTCGGCGGTATAACCGGCGGTACACAGGGCCAGTGAAACCACCGCGCAGCCATAGGGCGACTTGAGCAGGACCCAGGCGAAGCTGTCGCGGATGGCTGGGAACTGGCCCAGCCCGTAGTAGATCAGGAACATCTGGATCAGCAGCGGCGTGCCGCGAAACAGCATGATGTAGAAACGCGCCGGGTAGCTGAAGAACCACCAGCGGCTGACCCGCAGGCTGACAATGCCGACGGAGAGGGTCAGGCCGATCACCAATGAGCAGAAAAACAGCGTCAGCGTGGTGGGCAACGCGGCCAACAGCTTGAGCATGGTGTCAGCGAGGAACGGAAAATCGATCATAAGTAGTCCTTCCGACTCTGACTAGACTGGGCTGCGCTGCTGCGTGCGACGCACGCGAGCCTCGGCCATGTTGAAAAGCCGACCGGACAGGCCAGTGAGAACCAGATACACGATGCCCCCGATGATGTAGAACGTGAAATATTGCCGGGTCGATCCGGCCGCGACCTGACTGGCCCGCATCAATTCCACCAGGCCGATCACGGAAATCAGCGCGGAGTCTTTCAAGCTCATTTGCCAGACATTGCCCAGCCCGGGCAGCGCGAAGCGCAGTACCTGGGGGATCAAGATCCGTTTGAAACGCATGGCCCGGCTCATGCCGATGGCCAATCCGGCTTCCAGCTCGCCCTTGGAGACGGCGAGAAAAGCGCCACGGTAGACCTCGGCCTGATAGGAGCCGGAAATCAGCCCGACCGCCAGCGCGCCCACCAGAAAAGGCGGCACGTCGATATAGCCTTCGCCGCCGAACCAGTGGCCCACCGCGGTGACCACACTGGCGCCGCCAAAGTAGAACAGGTAGATCACCAGCAGCTCAGGGATGCCCCTGAACAGAATCGAATACAAGTCCCCGAGCCAGCGCAGGGTGCGCCGACGGGATAGCTTGGCCGCCGCGACCAGGCTGCCAAATACCGCACCCACCAGCAGCGCCGCCAGGGTCAATATCACGGTCATGCCTGCTGCCTTGAGCAGCGCCATTCCCCAGCCTGAGTCACCAAAACTGAGTAGCTGCAAGAGGTTCATAGAAGGTCCCACTTATGATGAAGGTTCAAGCAACCCGGCAACCGTTACGTTGCCGGGCCATTCAGAATCACTGCTTAGGGGTAAGGTCTGCCTTGAACCACTTCTCGCTCAGTTTCTTGATGGTGCCGTCAGCCATGGCTTCCTTGAGGGCTGCGTCGAACTTGGCTTTGAGCTCCGGGTCTTTCTGACGGAAGCCCAGCGCTTCGCCTTCACCCCAGATCGGGCCTTTGATGACCGGACCGGTGAAGACCAGCGGTTTGTTCTCTGGCTTGTCCATGACCGAGTTGAAGAAGGTCACGTCATCGAAAGCGACGTCGATACGGCCAGCCAGCAGGTCGAGGATGGCTTCGGCCGAGCTGCCGTACTCGCGAATGGTCGCGACATCCTTGAAGTTCTCATCAATGAACGATGTGTAGATGGTGCCGGAGGCGATACCGATGGTCTTGCCTTTGAGGGCCTTGCGCAGCTCTTCAACGCCGGCGCGGACTTGCTTGGCATCGGTGCCCAGGGTGATGGCGGCGGCGTCACCGGTCTTGCCCGGCAGCAGATCGGCTTTCAGCGAGACGAAGCTGGCCGGGGTCTGGGCGTAAGGCGTCGAGAAGGCCATGACCTTCTGGCGTTCCTCGTTGATGACGATGGCGTCCATCAGCACGTCGAATTTGCCGGCATTGAGGCTGGCGATCATCCCGTCCCAGTTCTGTACCACGACGTTGCACTTGAGCTTCATGCGCGGGCAGATGATATCCATCAACTCCGGTTCGAAGCCGCCGATCTTTCCACCTGGGAGCGTCAGGTTCCAGGGCTCATAGGCGCCCTCGGTGGCGATATTCACCGAGGTCCACTCTTTGGCCTGCAGTGCCGGGGCACAGGCCAGAACCATTGCACTGAGCGCTACAGAACCCAACCAGCTTGATTTCTTCGACATCTTGATAATTTCCTGCCTAATCAATGGAGTGTTGCGAACTGATCCGGCTCAGGCCGAATCTCCAATGCTTGCCTGCGCAACGGTTCTTGTGCAGACAAGACAAAACCATAAACAGCCAACCCGCCAGTCAAGCCGGTTAATTCGCACCCCTGATGGTTTCAGCCTGGCTGGCCGTCCCCTCTCCATGTGCTCCTGATCGATCGATCAAGCCGTGATCATCGGCAGGTTTGTGGCCTTGCTCTCGAACGTAAACCGGTGCTGTGCACAGATCGTGCTGGCAACTTATACGCACACACATTTACTTGTACATACAAGCATATGCAATCAAGCGGCCAACTTGCCGGGTCGCCGTGCAATAAAACCTGGGATTTTGCTGCAGCGCTTGTAGGACAAGGCTTTGCTGGGCGGGGTTTTTTTTCTGGAAGCTTTGCCGAGGAGGTAACGGTTGTTACCTGAGCTGGGAATTGCGCCACGTTGGGGCGCTCGGTGACAGTTTGAGAGATGTTAGTGCGCGATGGGGAACGTTTTGGGGAGGGCTTGTATAGCGAAAAAGGCCGTCCTTCAGCCGTCGAGAGGTAGCCAAAACACCTACCTTGACGGCCAAAGGACGGCCCCGGGGTCAACCTGTTTACTTGAGGTTTTTCTGCACCGTGGCCAGCACCTCACCACTGCGTACCTGCTCGGTAACACTCACCATGTCCAGATAGAAGGCACGATCATGGTCGGCGACCGGTACGCGACTGCGCACCAGGTCGTAAACCGCCTTGGTCACGCTGGAAGCTTTGTGCACGTCATGGAAGTCCAACGCCTGGCAACCCACCAGCAGTTCAATCGCCAGCACCGACTCGAGCTTTTCGGAAACCTTGTAGGCCTTGATCGCGGCGTTGTACGCCAGGCTGACCAGGTCCTCCTGGTTGGCGCAGGTCGAGAAACTGTCGACCGTGGAGGGGAATGACAGCGCCTTCATTTCCGCATACAGGCCCGCCGCGGTGTATTGCAGGATCATATAGCCGCTGTTGAGTCCCGGGTTGCGCACCAGGAAGGCCGGCATTTCGCTGAAGTGCGAGTTGACCATGCGGTCGATGCGGCGTTCGGAAATCTTCGCCAGGCTGGCCAGCGCCACGCACAGCGAATCCGCCGACATGCCGATATAGCTGCCGTCGAAGTTGGCGCCGGAAATGGCAATGCCGTCACCGTCCTCCAGCGGGTAGATGATCGGGTTGTCGCCCGAGGAGTGGATTTCGTTCTGGATATTTTCCCGGGCGTGATCGATAAAGCGTTTCGACGCACCATGCACCTGGGGAATGGCCCGCAGGCTGTAGGCGTCCTGCAACCGGTAGTCGATGTTTTCGGCGATCAGTTGGCTGTCGTGCAGCATTGCCTTGATCTCCCGGGCGGTTTGCGCCTGCTCCTTGTGGGCCTTGATCGAGTGGTAACGCGGATCGAAGGCCCGAATCGTGCCCTTCAGTGCTTCCAGCGAAAGGGCGGCGGTGACGTCGGCCAGGGCGGCGCTCTGCATGGCATTGTAGAGGGCCAGAATCGCGATGGCGGTCACCGACATGGTGCCGTTGAGCATGGCCAGGCCTTCCTTGCACTGCAGGTCCGTCGGTTGCAGGCCAACCTGTTGCAGGGCGGTGGCGCCATCCACCCATTCGCCGCCATTGACCCGGGCCTTGCCCTCGCCGAGCAGGACCAGGGCCAGGTGCCCTTCGACGGCCAGATAACCCACCGACCCCTCGCCGGGCGCAAACGGCACGACGTCATGGTTGAGCAGGCCGGCAATCAGCTCCAGCAACTCCAGGCGTACCCCGGAAAAGCCTTTGCCCAGGCTGATCAATACCATCAACTGGATGGCCCGAACCTGTTCACGCTTGAGCGGCTCGCCGACGGCGACGGCATGGGAGCGCACGATATTGACCTGAAGCTCCTTGGCATTCTGTGGCGAAATCACATGCCGGACGTTGTCGCCGAAGCCGGTGGTCACCCCATAGACCAGGCGATTTTCATCGAGGAAACGCTCGACCAGACCCCGGGACCGGTTTACGCGATGCTTGTAGGTCTCGGAAAACGACACCTTGGCGGAGTAACGGGCTACCGCGACGAACTCTTCGATGGAAGGTTCCCTGTCGCCAAGCACGACCTGAGTGATCTGCTGAGGATGAGCTGTCATTGCGAACTCCCGAGAAACGAAATGATTGAGGACCCGGCCCGGCCGGGCCATCGCTCGATTGAGCGTGGGAGAAGGCTAAAGCGATTTATCGATGAAGAAAATATGGCAATTTCTGTTAGTTTTAATAGAATTTCTAAACTTAAAATGCCTTCGAGAGCTTTGTACCGCCATGAGCCGTCTACCGCCTTTACGAGCCCTCCAGGTGTTTGAAACCGTCGGTCACTGCGGCGGTATCTCCCAGGCGGCCAAACGCCTGAACCTCTCCGTGGGCGCCGTGAGCCAGCAGATGAAGTTGCTGGAGGAGGCGCTGGGCATGAGCCTGACGGTCAAGGAGGGACAGCGCCTGCGGCTGAACGCCATTGGCCTGCGTTTTCATGGGCGCTGTTCCACGGCCTTTGAAGAGTTGAGGGCCGCCGTTTCCGAAGTCGAGCGTTCGAAAAATCCCAACAATCTGTATGTCAGTGGCCTGCCTTCACTCATGACCCGGTGGTTGGCGCCCCTGACCTACGAATGGCAGCATGAGCATGGCGACCTCGACATCTATCTGGACAGCACGCTGGCGGATACCTCGGAGGAAGAAAACGCCGATTTTCGGATCGGTTATGGCGAGCCAGGCCAATATGCCGAGCACAGCGTCGTGCTGTTTCGCGATTGTGTGGTGCCGGCCTGCTCACCGAAGCTGTTGAGCCTTGCGGGCTATCCGGGCCGGGTGGAGCGGGCCGCTGACCTGCTCCAATACCCGCTGATCCGTATCGATTCGCGGCCGAAATTCGACTCGCCGCCCTCATGGGCCGAATGGTTCGAGCACGAAGGTGTGGCGGTCGAGCAGGCGATTGTCATCCGTCGCAGTTTTTCTTCGTCGAGCATGGCGATTCAAGCCGCCATCGATCACCAGGGGGTGGTGCTGGCGCAGTTTTCGATGATTTCCCGCGATATTGATGAAGGGCGCCTGGTCATTCCCTGGGGCCGCGCCATGCCGCTGCCTTCGCCGTATTACCTGAGCTGGCACCCCAACACCCTGCAGAAATCCCAATGCCGGGCCTTTCAGCGCTGGTTGATTGGCCGGGGCAGGGCACAAGAGGAAATTACCGCTGGCTTGATCGCTACCCTCTGAGTGAGCCAAAACCAAGTATCGTGAATGTTGCGCGGGGTTTTGGTAGATTCCCCGCGCTTACAGCCTGCCTTGCACGGCAGCTTCAGAGACTGAGCTTCAGATTCGGAAAGGTTCATGGCTAAGAAACCAGCGGCGTCCTCCACTGACACATCGATCACCGCGCCCAGGAAGGGCGCCAGCCTGACCTTGATTGATGTGGCGAAGGTGGCCGGCGTTTCGCCGATGACAGTTTCCCGGGCCTTGCATCGACCGGAGCTGGTGACCGAGGAGACTCGGGAAAAGGTCCGTGAAGCGGTGCGCAAGACCGGCTATGTTTCAAATATGCTGGCTGGTGGCCTGGCGAGTAACAAAAGCCGCCTGGTGGCGATTTTCCTCCCGACCATTGCCAACTCCATTTTTGCCGATACCGTGCAATCGCTGATGGATCGCCTGACCCAGGCCGGCTATCAAACCCTGCTGGGGCTGACCGGCTACTCCGCCGAGCAGGAAGAAAAGCTGCTGGAAGCGGTCCTCGGCCGTCGGCCGGACGGTATTGTCCTGACTGGCACGCTGCATACCGAATCCAGTCGTCTGCGACTCGCCCAGGCGGGTATTCCGGTGGTGGAGTCCTGGGACTTGAGCGAAGATCCCCTGGATATGCTGGTGGGCTTCTCCCATGAGAAAGTCGGGGAGGAGACCGCACGGCATTTGCTGAAAAAGGGCTACAAGCGTTTCTCGGTAGTGACCATCAGCGATCCTCGCGGTCTGCGTCGCTGCAACAGCCTGATCGCCGAGCTCAAGCGCCAGGGTATCGAAGAGGTGCCGATGGAGATCCTGGCACCGCCGGCCACCCTCGAAGTGGGCAGGGAAGGGCTGCGACGCCTGCTTGAACAGCCCGTGCCGCCGGACATCGTGGTGTGCAGCTCCGACACCGTGGCTCAGGGTGTCCTAGCCGAAGCCGCCAGTCGCGGGATGAAGGTACCGTCGGATCTGGCGGTGATGGGCTTCGGCGATCTGAGCAGCGCGGCGCAGGTGCACCCGGCCTTGTCGACCGTCAGCGTCGATGGCAGGAACATTGGCCTGCAAGTGGCCCAGGCGCTGCTTGAGCGCTTCGAATATCCCGCCGGCAGTCATCATCCCGTGCGAATCGACACCGGTTTCACCCTGATCGACCGCGCCAGCACCTGATCCTGAAAACAGCTTTTTTCCGATAATCGCAGGGTTGAATGATTGCGCAATCAGTGTAGTATCGGCGCAAAGGTCATCTGCTCTGTCGGGCGGGACCTTTTTTTGAATCTTTCGATGATTGCGCAATCATTTGCCGATCATGCTGTTATCAGGAGCCGTAAGGGCCACATGGATTCGCCGCTGCACTCACAATAAGGAAAATAATAGTGATCACGCCCACGCCATCGGTCGCGAAGACCAACGTCCGCTATCTCATCCTCGTGATGATCTTCATCGTCACCGTGTTCAACTACGTTGACCGCGCCACGCTGTCCATTGCCGCCCCGAGCATGCGCACCGACCTTGGCTTCGATGCCATGACCATGGGCATCGCTTTCTCGGCCTTCGGCTGGGCCTACACCTGGATGCAGCTGCCCGGCGGCATCGTTCTCGACCGTTTCGGCTCGCGTCTGGTGCTTGGCATGAGCCTGATCATCTGGTCGGTGTTTACCTTCCTGCAGGGCTACGTCGACCTGTTCAGTTCGGCCTTTCTGGTGCTGTTTGTCCTGCGCTTCATGATGGGGGTGGCCGAAGCACCGGCGTTTCCGGCCAACAACCGCCTGACGGTGATGTGGTTCCCGCGCCATGAACGGGGCCTGGCCACGGCGGTGTTCCAGTCCGCGCAATATTTTGCCCTGGCGGCGTTCACCCCGGTGATGGTCTGGCTGGTCAGTACCTGGGGCTGGCAGCACGTGTTCTGGGTCACCGGTGTGGCCGGTATCCTGATCGGCTTGCTGTGGTTTCGCATGGTTCAGGAGCCGCGCAAGGACAAACGTACCAACCAGGCTGAAATCGACTACATCGAAGCGGGCGGGGGCTTGCCCACCCTCGGCGACGTGAAGACACCCTTCAGTTGGAAAAGAATGAAGGCCATCGGCGGCAACCGCATGATGCTGGGCATCTACCTGGGCCAGTTCTGCCTGACCTCGATCACCTGGTTTTTCCTGACCTGGTTCCCGACCTACCTGATCGAAGCCAAGGGCATGACTCTGTTAAAGGTCGGGCTGGTGGCCGCCATTCCCCCCATCGCCGGTTGCCTGGGCGGCATGATCGGCGGTGTCTGGTCGGACTGGATGCTGCGCAAGAACTTCAGCCTGACCGCGGCCCGCAAGACACCGATCATCTGTGGCCTGTTGCTGTCGAGCAGCATCATGGTCGCCAACTACACCCAGTCGATCCCCCTGGTGATCCTGGTGATGTCCATTGCCTTCTTCGCCAAAGGGGTCGGCAACCTGGGCTGGTGCATCGTCGGTGACGTTTCGCCGGCCCGGGCCATGGGCGTCAGCGGGGCCATGTTCAACTTCTGCGGCAACCTCGCGAGCATCGTCACCCCCATCGCCATCGGCGTGATGATCAACCAGTTGGGCTCTTTCGATGTCGCGTTGATCTACGTGGCCGGCATGGGGTTGCTGGGGGCGTTTTCCTATCTGTTTATCGTCGGGCCGCTCAAGCGCCTGGAATTCGATGATTTCGAGGATCCACCGGCCAAGCCTGTCGAAGAGGGCGCGCTGAACAGCGAACTGACACCGCACCGTACCTGATCTCTTTTCAAGACCTCATCACCGTTCAAGGAGAGCGCCATGCTCGCAGCACAACACACCATCAAATCCTCCGACGACGACCGTATTGCCTGGGTGCGTGTGTCTTCGGTGATCCTGCCGCTGGCCAATCCGATCAGTGATGCCAAGGTGCTGACCGGCCGGCAAAAGCCGATGACCGAAATCGTCATCCTGTTCGCTGAAATCGAAACCATCGATGGTCATCGTGGGCTCGGCTTCAGTTACTCGAAGCGGGCCGGTGGGCCGGGGCAATTCGCCCATGCCCAGGAAATCGCCCCGGCGCTGATCGGCGAAAATCCGAGTGACATTGCCAAGCTGTGGACCAAGCTGTGCTGGGCCGGCGCCTCGGTGGGGCGTAGCGGCCTGTCGACCCAGGCCATCGGTGCCTTCGACGTGGCCTTGTGGGACTTGAAAGCCAAGCGCGCCAATCTTTCCCTGGCGCGCCTGCTCGGTGCCCAACGTGATTCCGTGCGTTGCTACAACACCTCCGGTGGTTTCCTGCACACGCCGCTGGATCAACTGATGAAGAACACCGACCTGTCTCGTGAAAAGGGCATCGGCGGCATAAAGCTGAAAGTCGGCCAGCCGGATTGCGCCATCGACATCCAGCGCGTCAGCACGGTTCGCAAGCACCTGGGTGACGACTTCCCCTTGATGGTGGATGCCAATCAGCAATGGGATCGCCCGACGGCCCAGCGCATGTGCCGCCAGTTTGAACAATACAACCTGATCTGGATCGAAGAGCCGCTGGACTGCTATGACGTTGAAGGCCATGCCGCCCTGGCCCAGCAATTCGATACGCCGATTGCTACCGGTGAAATGCTTACCAGCGTTGCCGAACACGCCGAGTTCATCAAGCTGCGCGGTGCCGATTTCCTGATGCCCGACGCACCGCGGGTGGGGGGGATTACGCCTTACCTGAAGGTGGCGGCCATGGCTGAGCAGGCGGGCCTGATGCTGGCGCCGCACTTCGCCATGGAGCTGCACGTTCATCTGGCGGCGGCTTACCCGACCGAGCCTTGGGTCGAGCATTTCGAATGGCTTGAGCCGCTGTTCAACGAGCGTCTGGAAACCCGTGACGGTCGCATGCTCGTGCCTACCCGTCCCGGTCTGGGGCTGACGCTCAGCGAGCAGGTCAAAGCCTGGACAGCGCAGGTTGCCGAGGTCGGTGTTCGTCCATAACCCCGTTCGAGGTCGTGTGTGACGCCTATGAGCACCTCGCCAAAGGTGCCGTTGGCAACGTCGTTATCAAGGTCGCTGGAGCCTGATCTGTTTCAACGACCGATTGATACGCACACAATCAAAGGTCGTCGGATCAAAGTCGTTATCGCCGAACCACTCCAGTACGCTCTCATGCTCGGGGTGGCTGGCGTCATTCAGGGCCGTCAGGAACTCGTCATAGCCCAGCATGCCGCCGATATCCTCGGGGGGCCGGGCGTTGGCTCCGTCGATGCAGTAGGGCAGTTGCGGGCAAACGTCGGCGGGGATGATTTTTTCCAGCCGGATCAAGTGCTCCCAGCCATCCCTGAAATCATAGACATAACGGAAGGTGCGGTTCCCCCGCAGGGCGCTGATCAGTGTCGTGTGTTTCTCCGCAACGATCGGAGGTTTCCAGCCGGTGCTGGAGTCGGAAACACCGTAGCTGTCACCGGCAATTTCAAATTCGTGCAGGTGCGTGTCCGTCCAGCCCATCGTCGCCTGGATAACCTGGTGCAGGTTGCCCAGGGTGATGCTTTCGGGGACCGCCACCTGGCGCCAGATCGTGGGGGTTATCCACTTCAACTCAATGCGTAGAATCAGCACTCGGTCGGTTTGGGGTGTCGGCAGTTGGGCAATCTGGGTCATGGGTCAGGCAGCCTCTCGAGGGTCAATGGACAAGGAGCGAGATCAGGGATCGCTCTGGGCTTCATCGGTCATCCACTTCAAGTGTTCAGTCTCTGGAGGGTCTGTTGTAGGAACTTGATTGATGGACGGTCTACTTCGATGGTAGCGACGTTGTTCATCGGCGAAAATCAGACTGCAAGGACAAGTTTGGTATGAATCAGCCTACAGTAATAGGGTTGTATTTAAACGTTACGGGCTGGGAGACGCCATTCAGTCTTATCGGGTTGTCAGCGTTTCGAGTGTTTTTTGGAGTTTGTTGATATCCATTGGCTTTTGTATGCACTCATTGAATATGGATGCCTGGCATTTTCTTCGAACTTCCTCCAGTGGGTTGGCGGTAATGGCGATGATGGGGGTGGTCTGCGGATCAAACCCTTGCTGGCGAATCTTCATGGCGGTCTCAATACCGTCCATTCCGGGCATTTGAATATCCATCAGGATGGCGTCATAGGATTTGCACAGCATGCCCAGGGCTTCATATCCATTACTGGCTATGTTGACGCTGCAATTAAGGCTTTTCAGGATTTTGCAGTGAAACTCGCGCACTCGTTCATCATCGTCGACGATCAATATGGAGAGCCAGGCACTTGGCTTGGGTTGGCTGTCGGTAGAGGTCGTTTCCTTGGCTTGCTCTGCAATACATTGAAAAAATTTAAGCATATCGGCACCTGACAGCTCAAGGTCGGAGCAACTTCTTTCGAAATGGGCCATAAACTGTTTCATTTGTTCCAAGGTCATGCTGTCCGTCTTCCTGGCTCCGGACTTGAGCTTCCGGAAGGTCTCCATGATGTCAGTCAATGGCTCAAACAAATGACGGCTGAGGGTTTGCTTGCTGATCGGGAGCCTGATGCTGTTCGGATGTGTATTTTGGCACATAGAAGCTCCCTCTGTTCCCCGGGGCGATTTGCTTTGTGGTTCGCTTTGAAATTTATAAAACGAATGGACTTGTCGTTCAATAGGGGGATATATCGTTTGTTGCTGATGTTTTTGTAGGTCGAATCTTGTTGGTGTGTAGGGTGGAGGATCGTTTTGTGCTGCTAGGTTGATTTTTTGGTGTATCCATTGCCAAGTTAGGCAAAGTATGTAGAAAATTGATTGAATCAAGGACTGAAGGTTCACCTCATGCAGATTGATAAAACGTGGCATCTGGCTACCACTGATGGTGAAGTGAGTTGGACTGAGTTCGAATTGCAGCTTTGGAGGGCGTTTAATGCCTTCAAGCGTTGGCAGTTGGAGTGCGAAAAGATGGCCAACGATAATAAAATATCAGTTGATGAGCTTGCGGTGCTTCACGTTATTCGGATGAATGATCGACCTAAAACCATTGCGGAGGTGGGGCAGCTGTTGAATCGCTCTGATTATTTTAATATCAATTACAGTGTTACAAAGCTCAGTGAACGAGGGTTGGTAAAAAAATATCAACCGTTCAAGAATAGACCGGTGCAACTCAGCGTTACCGAGGCAGGTCGCGAGAATACGGAAAAATATACAGAGGCACGCAAAAATATATTGTTCGGGGAATTTTCACGCGAAATCAGTGGTATCAACCTCAAGGAGGTCGTCCTTGGACTCAGACAAATCAAGGGTGTGTATGAAGAAGCTCATCGGGCGGCTTCGACTTATAGGTCTGTCACTACGGATTCTGGTTGAACTCAGTTTGAGTTCTCGAGGGGCGTTTTTACGATGAAGAGCACCTGTTCAAGCGGCTGGATGATCGGGCATGTGTAAGCGACCACACTCCGTGACGGGAGAGTGATTCCTGGCGCATTGAGTGTGTGCGTTGCTCAGCTCGGCCCTTCCGCACGCGCAACCTCGCTGCGCAGGGCATTGGCCAACTCTTCGCAGCATCGGTAATAGGTGCGCTCGGCGATCTTGACGGCTTTGAACCCTTCTTCCAGCGTGTCTTTGGGCGACTTGCTCAAGGCGGCGACCGTCGTGCGCCATGCCGCGCGGGCGTTGTCTGCTTCGATCAGGTAGGGCTTCAAGAGAGCTACGTCAATCATCGTCATGGAGGGTGATTCCTGTCTCTGGTTTTTTCTACGGCAGGCCGGCGACCGAATGCCCACCACCCCTGTCTTTTTCTTCGCTCAGCTTAGGGGGCAGCGAATGAACTGTCGAATCTTCGCGCGCCCGCCTGACCACCCACCTGTCATCCTGTCGATACCGGGCTTTGCCGACGATCAGGCATACTCTGCGCCGTCGAGATGAAAAGGATCAAACCATGTTGTTGAGTAAACGCGAGCAGGCGCAGATCGAGCGTCGCCTGGTTGCCGCCCTGACCGAGGCCTGCGAGACGGCGAAGGCCAGGATCGTCGGGTTTGCCTGGCTGACCCACGAGGTGGACTTCGCGCACTTTCCCGCCAGCCTGCGGGTGACCTGGGTTTTCGACACCCGGGCCAACCGTGACCAGGCGATGTCCGGCGAGTCGGCCCAGATGCTTGAACTGACCGCCGAAGCCCTGCGCGAAGCGGACGTTGAGGTCAAGCAGGTCGCGGCTCATCTGACGTTCGACAGCGAGGAGCACTGCCAGCAGGTGAGCGCCGGTAACTGGCAACAGCACCTTGCCCGCACTCCACGCCCGGGACGCCACTGAATCATGGCCAAGGACATCGACAATCCCTGTATTTCCGTGTGCCAGCTCAACAGCGAGATGTGCCTGAGCTGTGGCCGCTCCAAGGAAGAGATCAAGCAGTGGAAGCGCATGAAGCGCCCGGAAAAAATGGCCGCGGTGCAACGGGCGACGCTACGTCTGAAAAGCCTGCAGAAAAAGAAGCGTTAATCCGCGTCAAAGTCCGTGGAACGGGTCAGCGCCTCCCAGGCGTGGAGTTCCGCGGCATAGCTGGCGAGCTTTTCCCGAACCAGCGTGAGCGCGTCACTGCCCAGCAGCAGATGAGCCGGCGGCTGGTCGCTGGCGATCAGGCTGAGCATGGCCCTGGCCGCTTTGACGGGATCGCCCAGCTGTTTGCCGCTCTTGGCTTCGCGGGCCGTCCGGATGGGATCGAACAGGGCGTCATAGTCGGCGATGCTGCGCGGCGAACGGACCATGGAGCGGCCCGCCCAGTCGGTACGAAACGATCCCGGGGCCACGGCGGTTACCGCGATATTGAATGGCTTGAGTTCCTTGCCCAGCGCTTCGGATATCCCTTCCAGGGCGAATTTGCTGCCGCAGTAGTCAGTGATGCCGGGCATTGTGATGAACCCGCCCATGGAGGTGATATTGATGATATGACCGCGACGACGCTGACGCAGATAAGGCAGCAGTGCCTTGGTCACGGCCACGGCGCCAAAGACATTGACCTCGAACTGCTGTCGTATTTCCTCGAGTGATGATTCTTCGAAGATCCCTTCGTGACCATAACCTGCGTTATTGACCAGGACATCGATCGGGCCCAGGGAGGATTCCATCTCGGCCACAGCCGCGTCGATCCGCCCGAAATCGGTGACATCGAGCAGGCGCCCGAAGGCTTGTGAAGGGCCCAGGGCCTCAAAGGCCTGCCTGGCCGGTTCGTTGCGCACCGTACCGATCACGCGATGGCCGGCGGCAATCGCCTCCAGGGCGAGGGCTCGCCCGAAGCCGCTGCTGACGCCGGTGACAAGCAGGGTTTTGACTGACGACATGCTGATTTCTCTCATGGCAAGGGGATGGGGCGACAACGGGATGTTCCGCTGTACGAATGCCGCAACTTTAGTCCTCGTGCGCCGCGAGGGAGAGCTCGCTTCCTCTGAATGTCTAGCCTATTCCTATGAGCGGTCTGTTATTCCGGGCCGGCCTTGAGCACAATCGACGACAGGGTCAGTGAGGGCGGGGGAATCAGGTGAACGGCGAGACGTGGGACCCCTGCGACGTGCGCAAGCGCATGATTGCGCTGATGGACAAGCTGACACCCCGGGAAGGCTACAACCTTACGGTGTTGCCGCAGGTGCGTTTCCTGCGTTCCAATCGGCCGCTGAGCCTGACCCCGGTGTTTTACCAGCCCGGTATCGTCATTGTCTGCCAGGGCAGCAAGCGCGGTTTCTTCGGCGACCAGGTCTACCTCTACGATGAACAGCACTACCTGGCCGTTTCAGTGCCGGTGCCGTTCACCATGCAAACCCAGGCCACCGAGCAGGCGCCGCTGCTGGCCATCTACCTGTATCTGGATTTCAATGTTGTCGCGGATCTGATCCTGCAAATCGACCAGCAGGGTGGCGTCGCGGCGTCCAAGCCCCAGGGCATGTTCTCGACCCCCATGGACCGGGTGATGAGCGAATCGGTCCTGCGTTTTGTCGAGGTGATGGACCGGCCTCTGGAGGCGGAGATCCTCGGCCCTTCACTGGTCCGTGAAATCTACTTTCGGGCGTTGACGGGGGAACAGGGCGGCGCCATGCGCGCGGCACTCACCCAGCAAGGCCAATTCGGCAAGATAGCCAGGGCCATTCGCCGGATTCACGGGGCCTTCAGCCAACCGCTGAGCGTGGAGCAATTGGCCGCTGAAGCGGGCATGAGCGTTCCTTCGTTCCATGGTCATTTCAAGTCGGTCACCCAGACTTCACCGCTGCAATACCTCAAGTCGATCCGGCTGCACCAGGCACGGCTGCTGATGGTCAGGAACGAGGTGAGCGCCGCCAGCGCTGCTTTGGAAGTGGGTTACGAAAGCGCTTCGCAATTTGGCCGTGAGTTCAAGCGGCTGTTCGGCAACAGCCCGGTTGAGGAGGTCAAGCGCATGAAGGCCAGTTTCGTGGTGCCGCCGCCGGGGTGGCCTGCCAGCGCAGGCCCGGCAATGCACCGACAATAAACCCCCGCCCGTCGCCCCACGCGGGCCTTTCAACACGACTCCGTTACCTGAACTATGTTGTTAATAACCATGCCTGCACCTTGCGGCCTGGGGGACGAGTGGCTCTTGGCGTTCAAGCAATCTGCGGCGTCAGTTCGAGGCGACCGATGGTCTCAGTGATTGCCCAGGTACACCGATAGTCTTGGAATAACACGGCAAAAGGGATTCTTGCAGTCATGTTCAATACTCATCTGAAGAAGAGATTAGAGAGCAAAGAAGAAGAGCTTTTCAAGTTGCACCAGTTGTTCCATGGCATGACGGCGGAAATGGTTTCACTGGTGCTCGACCCGCAGTTCCGCGTCATCGACTTCAATCAACGCTTTCTCGACCTGCTGGGGTATGCCGCCGAGCAGGTGCGGGATCGACCGTTGGAGCAGATCGTTCCGGCCTATGTCAAAACCCTGGACTGTTACCGTAACCTCAAGGCTGCGGTGGCCAAGGGCGAGTCGGTCAGCGACAACTACCGTTTCCTGCGCGCCGATGGCACCCTGGCCTGGTTGCAGGGCAGTTGGCAGCCGGTCCGGAACGAGAAGGGCGAGTTGTTGCACATCCGGTGTTTCGCTCGCGATGTCAGCCAGACCGTCGAGACCATGAAGGAGAACGAGGCCTTTATTCGGGCACTGCTGCGTTCCACGGCGGTGATCGAGTTCAATCTCAAGGGCGAAGTGATTACCGCCAATGACCAGTTCCTGCGGGCCATGGGCTACTCGCTGGCGCAGATCGTCGGCAAGCATCACCGTATTTTCTGTTCTCCCGAAGAGGTCGCTTCGAATCAGTACCAGGCCTTTTGGGCGACCCTCAATCGTGGGGAGTTCGTCGCGGATCGGTTCAGGCGCATCGACAGCCAGGGGCGCGATGTCTGGCTGGAGGCCACTTATAACCCGGTCCATGATGCCCAGGGCCAACTCTACAAAGTGGTCAAGTTCGCCAGCCTGGTGACCGACCAGGTGGAGCGCGAGAAAGAGGTCAGCGAGGCGGCGGGGATTGCCTACGACATCTCCCTGCAGACCGACACGACCGCGCAGCGCGGGGCCACGGTGGTCAAGGACACGGTGATGACCATGCAGGCCATTTCCGAGGAAATGCAGTCGGCCTCGGAAGGCATCGAGGCGCTGGGCAAGCAGTCGATGCTGATTACCTCGATGGTCCAGACCATTGGCGGGATTGCCGCGCAAACCAACCTGCTGGCGCTCAATGCCGCCATCGAGGCGGCCCGGGCCGGGGAGCAGGGCCGTGGTTTCGCGGTGGTGGCCGACGAGGTCCGGCAACTGGCGGGGCGCACCAGCGCCGCCACCGAGGAAATCGTCACCCTGGTTCAGCAGAACCAGAAGCTGGTGGACGAGGCGGTGCGGGACGTGTCCACCAGCCGGCACAAGGCCGAGCAGGGCGTGTCCCTGGCCAACCAGGCCGGTGAGGTGATCATCGAGATCCAGGATGGGGCCAAGCAGGTGGTGGGCGCGGTGGGGCGGTTTGCCAATCAGTTGAAGTGAGTGGCAGATTGGAATGGGATCGGGCGGCCAGGGGATTTCCTGATCCGCCCGAGTGTTCTGGTTGTCGGATGTTAAATCCGGGTTTCAAGTGCGAGCATCAGAAGCGAGTCCACCGTCGCCTTGGCCATTTCCACTGACTGCATGACAGTCAAAAGTTGATGGTGAGCTGTTTCGTGATTGCCCAGGTTGATGTTGTCGGCAGTATCTTCGGCGGTTTCAAGTATCTGCGAAACGTTAGCCAGCACGTTCAGTAGGCCGATGTCTTCGCGAATCGCCAATAGCGAGGGGATCTGAGAGTGGGCTGTTTCAAAGGGTATTGGCGGGTGTGCTTCGGCAGTACCTGAACGCAGTGTTTCATTGGCCGATGGTTCTGAATCCAGTCGTGAAAAAATGGCGTTGATGCTTTGGCGAATGAAAGCTGCTTTATCTTCGCCGGTCGGATTAATCGGAAGGTAGGGCGAGTCAGGCGTAATTTTCTTCATCATTTGTGTAGCTCCTGGACGCTCCTATATCTTTATTTCGGTCTGTCAAAACCGGTCGTCGATGGGCGGCGACCCTGAAACGTTATCGACGTGGATACATTGGCTCAAGCAGAGGCTTCTTACAGGTGTGTAGGCTTTGTCGGTGAATTGGGTGAGGGGCTTGTCAGCCTGTTGCGTAAGTAACAAAAGCCATCCGATACCCAGGCGCCCCTCGCTTTAGAAAACCGCCCGCAACGCCAGTATCGCCAGGTAGATCAGGGCCACTCCGCACAGCCCATGGCTGAGCCGCTGCCAACCCGGTGATGCGGCTTTCCTGAGTGCGTTGACCAAGGCCGCGATGACAAAGCAGCAGGCTACCGAGGCAAACATGAAGCCGGCAAAGAACATCAGGGTTTGCCCGTGGCTCGGGGTCTGGCCGACGATGCCGGAGAGGGCGCTGCCCAGCGCGCCCCAGTAGACGACATTTTTCGGGTTGGCGATGGAAATGGTCGCGCCGACCATCAGGGCGTTTGTCCCCGGCCGTTCGGTCGCGCTTTCGGCCTCGGGCAGTTGCCAGGCATCCTTCAGGCTGCGGATACCCAGCCACGCCAGATAGGCCGCGCAGGCGCTTGTGAGCGGAATCCGTACCTGCTCGTGTTCCAGCAGCAGCGAAAGCCCCGTCAGCCCGATCACCGCCCAGAGCGCGTCCCCCACCAACGAGCCGATTTGCACCAGCAGCGCTGGCTTGAAACCATGAAGCAAGCCGCGGCGCAAGGTTTCCGCCAGGACAGCCCCCGGCGACAGGCAGAACACCACGCCGAAGATCAGCGCGGAGAAGAAGATCGTGAGCATGCAGGCCTCCAATAACCGTTTGGCGGCATTGTCGACGCAGACCTGAAAACGATCTTGTACCGGATTGCGCTTTTCAGCGTTTCACGGCGCTTTGATAACGGCCGGGTGTCAATCCATAGGCCGCCTTGAAATGCCGGTTCAGATGGCTCTGGTCGGTAAACCCCAGGGTGTAGGCAATGTCGCCAGGCGCTGCGCCTTTGCGCAACAGCCCCTGGGCGCGTCGGGTTCGCAGTTGCATGGCCCACTGTCGCGGGCTGAGTCCGGTTTCGCGCTGGAAGGCTCGCAGGAGATGGAATTTCGACAGGCTGAACTCGTCGCTCAACTCTTCCAGGCTTTGCGGTGCCTGCAAGCGCTCGGCGATGATTTCCTGGGCCCGGTTCACCAAGCCGCGTCCCACTGAGGTGGTGCCCGGCAGGCGCAGCCCGCTCAGTGCCACGATCTCGCCCAGCAGCACGACCAGCGTCTCCTCGGCGATGGCCCGGAGCAATGGGTCCGGCAGCAACGACTGTTCCACCGCATGGGCAAACTTTTCCGCGAGCTGCGGCTGGTAGCAGAGCGCCCGACCAAACTCCAGATGGTTCAGCCCCAGGTCCGTCGCCAGTTGCCCGGCACTGACGTAGAGGCTTACGAAACGCCAGGGTGTACCGGGCGCAGCGCCTCCACCCTGGATCTGGCCGGGATTGTAGAGGGTGATATTGCCCGCGCCGGCGCCGAAAGTCCGCCGGTCAAGCCAGACCTTTTCCTCGCCCAGCAGATTGACCCCGATCACGCACTCATCGTGGCTGTGCCTGGCGAAGTTCAGGCCGGTGCAGGCGGTGCTGGAAATCTCGTACTTGTCCAACCAGGCATAACGTATGGAGTTCAAAGGGAGGGCCCGCCATTGCACTGTGGCGCTCAGGATACCCAGCCTTTGGGGTGTGATCCATGGGGGTTTAAAAATATCTTGTTACGTTTTATGAGCGTTTGTGGGTAATTTTTTCATGAGCGGTATGACCAGAGTTTATTGCGAATAGGGCATGTAATCTATTCGCTGTGTTGTGCGTAAGTATTGTCGTTTATTTTTTAAAAACTCAATTTATTCAGAGGGTTATAGATTAGAGATTAAGTTCATTGTTTCAGCGTTAGATGGACATTCTTGTTGTTTGAGCTAGGTTGAAGGTTCTCCCTGAGTTGGAGAGATTTCTTTCAAAGGAGTGAGAAAAATGAACAAGCCTTTATCTAAACCCGAACTTAAACATGGCCGTGTCGTTTCGCCGTCCAGCCGTGGATCGGTGGCCGTGGAACTGGGGTTGCTCGGTACCTGGCAGGTCAATGAAATGGAAGGCGGGAAGAACTTTCCGGCGCTCACCGCCGGGCCTTTCCCGAAACCGTTTGAAACCGATGACCAGAGCGTCATTCCACCCGCTGACGGTTACATCCTCAGTGGCGGGAAAAACGATGCCCGTGACTGCATCAACTTCACCGACGAGGAATTGAGCAAGAAGCTCAATCGCCCTTATGCCTGGCCACTGCTGAACGTCAACCCTGGGCAGGCCTTCCAGGTGCAGTGGGAATACACCGCCGCCCACGTCACCCGGGGCTATCGCTGGTTTATCACCAAGGACGGCTGGGACCCGAAACAACGCATCAGCCGTGGGCAACTGGAAGCCAAGCCGTTTTACGAGGACTTCTACACCCAGGTGCCTTACTACCAGCACAGCGATGAGTTGAAGGCCAAGGTGGAGCACGAGGTGAAACTGCCGGCGGGCAAGAAAGGCCATCACGTCATCGTCCTGTTGTGGATCGTCGCCAATACCGGCAACGCCTTCTACCAGGCGTTTGACGTGGACTTCAAATGACCTTGCCTCTGGGCAATCGATCTCATGTAAATTTCTAAAGGACTGGAATGTGACCACAATCGACTTCTCACTGCTCAAATCCAAGGCCAGCGATGCGGCGTCGGCGATGCCGAGCCTTGCCGGCAAGAAAATCCTCATGGGCTTCTGGCACAACTGGGCCGCGGGGCCGAACGATGGCTACCAGGGCGGCAAGTTCGCCAACCTGGCGCTGACGGATGTGCCCATGGAGTACAACGTGGTGGCCGTGGCCTTTATGAAAGGCAACGGCATCCCGACGTTCAAGCCGTATAACCTGTCTGACGCGGAGTTCCGCCGCCAGGTCGGTGTCCTCAACGGTCAGGGCCGTGCCGTGCTGATTTCACTGGGCGGTGCCGATGCCCATATCGAACTGCACAAGGGCTCCGAGCAGCCACTGGCCAACGAAATCATCCGCCTGGTGGAAACCTATGGTTTCGATGGGCTGGATATCGACCTGGAACAAAGTGCCATCGACTATGCCGACAACAAGGCGGTGTTGCCCGCGGCCCTGAAACTGGTGCGCAACCACTACAAGGCCGAGGGCAAGCACTTCATTATCAGCATGGCCCCCGAGTTCCCCTATCTCACCACCAACGGCAAGTACATCGATTACATCACCGCCCTCGACGGCTACTACGACTTTATCGCGCCGCAGTATTACAACCAGGGCGGCGATGGCGTCTGGGTGCCGGAAGCCAACGGTGGCAGCGGAGCCTGGATCGCGCAGAACAACGATGCGATGAAGGAGGATTTCCTCTACTACCTGACCGATAGCCTGGTCACGGGAACGCGGGGCTTTACCAAGATTACGCCGGACAAGTTCGTCATTGGCCTGCCGACCAATAACGATGCGGCGGCCACGGGTTACGTGATCGACCCGGCGGCGGTGGTCAATGCGTTCAAGCGACTGGATGCCGCCGGCCATTCGATCAAGGGGCTGATGACCTGGTCCATCAACTGGGACCAGGGGCTCAGCCGGCAGCAGGTGCCTTACAACTGGGAATTCCGCAATCGCTACGCGCCGCTGATTCATGGCGCGCTGGCGGCGGCTGAAGTGTCAGCGGGCAAGCGGCAGGCCTAAGCAGAAAAACGAAACCCGGCGCTTGCGCCGGGTTTTGTCTTATCGCTGTTCCACTACTGGTAGCGCCAATGCCCAGGCACCCAGATCCACTGATTATGCCCCCAGCGATAGTGCCCGGCGACCCAGTGATAACCCGGTCCGGGCGTGACCGGTACGACTTCGACAATGGGCGGTGGTCGACGCGGATGCACCGGCTCGACAATACAGCCAGCCAGTGACGCGGCCATCAGGGTGGCAATCAGCGCGGTCTTGAATATTCGCAGCATTGCGTGACTCCTTGCAGAGCATTTGTCGTTGCCTGGTGGGCGGGCTTGTAAGGGTTAAACGTCACAACAGGGAAAATCCGTCGCCCTCACAGCTTTTTTTGCATCGACTTGCCTTTGGCTTGCGTGTGGAAATACAGGGAGTCGACCAGTTTGCGACGTTCCTCCTGGGGCAGGGTCTCGGCGAATTCCGCCAGGGTGTTGTCCACCAGCGCCCTGAGCGCGACATCCGCCTCACGGGCTTTGCCCAGATCCGCCAGCAAGGCCGGCCGATCCAGTGTCGGCGCCTCAAGCTGCTTGATCACATCCTGACGCGCCTGGCGGCCTGCCATGATCAGCGGCTGGCTGTCGGCTCGATTGCGGCGTAGCAGTTGGCGCAACTCATGCTGTCGCGCCTCCGGCAACTGCACCATGGCCTGGCGCAAGCCGTGCTGGTTGACGGCGGCCATGGCCGGTTTCGCATTGACCAACCAGTGGTAGACGCCACCACCGATGCCACAGATCAGGAAGACATTGAGCATCAACGACATCAGGAGGAAGTTCTTGATGGTCTTGGACGGTTGACTCATTGCTCGCTTTCCTCGGCGTTTACGGTGAAGACGATATCGGCATCGCCCTGGTCGAAGACACTCGGCAGCGCTTCGGATGCAGTGGACAATGGCAGGCTCAGCGAGACCACCAGGATACCGGTGGCAATCCCAGCCAGGCCCACACCGACGAAGCCGACACTGGACAGCCAGTCGGCATAACGGCTCCAGAACGACACCGGCTTGGTCATGACTGCTGAAGCGGCAATACGCCGGGCCAGGGCCGGGTCGGGAGGCGCCAGTTGATAGCTGTCGAGCAGGCTGTCGAGTTGCCGGGCCTGTTGCAGCACCTGGAGCAACGCGGCATCGCCACGCTCAAGCAACCCCAGGGCGGCGCCGCGTTCGGCGGCCGGCCAGCGTTGCAGGTCCGCGCCGTAGGCGTCGGCCAGGTAAGCAAATCGTTCGGGCGTCATCATCTTCCCCTTCCTAGGCTATCTGGGCCGTGCGTTTCGGCGAGGTAGCTGCGCAGGTTGCGCCTGGCCCGCGAGAGCAGGCTTTCCAGTGCATCGACGCTGATATTCATCAGCGCCGCCGCTTCGATGTTCGACAGCTCCTGGTAGTACTGCAACACGATGGCTTCGCGCTGACGATCAGGCAACGCGGCCAGGGCCGCGGCCATCTGCTCACTGCGCGCCGTCGCCTCCAGCTGTTCATCGGGGCGGGGGGCGCTGTCGACCAACTCAATGCCGGGCTCGTCGTCGTCCAGCGGGCGCTCCTTGCGCTTGCGCAGGCGGTCGTGACAGAGGTTCAGCACCACCCGGTGCAGCCAGGTGTCGAAACGCGCCTCGCCACTGCGCCAGTTCGCCGCCTGTCTCCAGATGCGCAGAAAACTTTCTTGCGCCACATCCTTGGCCTCATCGGCATCGCCCAGTATCCGGCTGGCGAGGGCGAGCAAACGGGGCAGCTTGCGCGACACCATCTCGTTGACGGCGGCCGGCTCCTTGTTGCCAATACGGGCCAGCAGCTCAACGTCCGGATCAATCTCTTTCAATCGGGCAAGTCTCGGTCCGGTGATGGGTTCGGGTATGACAAGGCCGGACGGCGCAGTAGCGTCGTCCGGCCCGCAGGTCAGCGGATCCAGTGTCCTTCGACCCAGCGCCAGTTAGGTCCACGGGGTTCCCAGTGGCCCGGTTCCCAGCGCGCATTGCGCATCACGGGCTGCCAGTGGCCAGGGAACCAGACGTAACCCCGACCTTCCCAGCGCCAGTGCCCACGGTCCCAGACGTAGCCGGGGCGCCCCATGGGCTCGGCCTCGACGCGCATCGGTGGTGGCGCTTCACGAATGATGACTTCGGTCTGAGCAAAGCTCGGCGTACTGGTCAGCGCGGCGAACGCCAGCGGGATCAGCAGGAGGGCATGGCGCAATTTGGCCAGGGGTCGTGTAGGTTTCATGACAACTCCTTCAGGCTGCGTACGAAAGTGAACGCTGCTGATGAGTTGAACGATAGGTGCCGGGAAAATCCGTCGCGAGAAAAAATCATTTTTTTATCGATACATTCCGAGGGGGCGAGGGCAGTATTGCGTAGGGAAGGCGGGCACTTGATGAAATTGTTCGAGGGCAGCGACGGATTGGTCATCGTCATCACGTTCAACCGGTAACCGTAGCAATCGGCAGGTGCCTTGACCCTGTGGGTTGAGCGGCTTTACCTATTGAACCTCCTGAGGAAACCACCATGTCACGTCGCCTTTCACTGTTGGGTGCAGCTGTGTTGCTGCTGAGTCTGAGCGGTTGTGTGATCTTGCCGGGTCATCGGGATCATTGCTGCTGGCGATACGGGTATGTGGCGCCGGTCACCGCGCCCACGGCGGCGACCGTTTAAGCAGCGGCGCCTCGAACACACCACAGACCCGGTAGGAGCCGGCTTGCCGGCGATTCAGGTGACGCGGTTTGACCGGAGACCGCGTCGATACCATCGCCAGCAAGCTGGCTTCTACGGGGTGCTCTGTTGGCTTGTCATAAAATGAAGTAATTCCCAGCTTGCGTTTTAGGTTTTGCTGAGACTGGAAAATCATAAAAAACAGGGCCATCATTCCCGCAGCTGTCTAAGCTTCACAGGTCTGCGCCGCGCTTCTTGGAGAGCGGTGGGAAATTAGCCTTATTCCGGGAAATTATTTTGTCTAACGTCTGCTCCAGCGGCCTCGATATTGGCTTCGCTTCGCTGAATTATCTGCAAATCGGCATCCTGGGTATCATCCAGGGCATCACGGAATTGCTCCCTATCTCCTCCACGGCGCATATGCGCATCGTGCCGGCAGTGCTCGGTTGGCAGGATCCGGGCTCGGCTTTTTCGGCCGCGATGCAATTGGCCGCGCTGGCGGCAGTGGTCAGTTATTTCTGGCGTGATGTGCGCGATGTGGTCGGTGGCAGTATCGGCGCCGTGCGCCAGGGCGACTACAACAGCCCGTGGTTCAAGCTGGCGGTGGCGATCATCCTGGCGACCATCCCCATCGGGATCGCCGGCCTGGCCTTGTCGTCGACACTCAATGCCTGCGACTCGCCCCTGCGCGGGCTGACAGTGATCGGTATTTCCTGCCTGGTGATGGCGGTGTTGATGGCGGTGTCCGAGTTCAGTGCCCGCCATCAGCGGGTGGTGGGCCAGATGCGCCTGCGGGATGCGCTGATCGTCGGTATCGCCCAGGTCGGCGCCCTGATCCCGGGTGTTTCCCGTTCCGGCTCGACACTGACCGCGGCCCTGTTCCTCAACTTCAAGCGTGAAGAGGCCGCGCGGTTCTCCTTCCTGCTGGGCTTGCCGGCGATTGCGCTGGCCGGGCTCAAGGAGTTGCTGACGTTGCACCATGCGCAGATCCCGGCG
Source organism: Pseudomonas sp. MWU12-2345 (assembly GCF_023242385.1). Taxonomy (NCBI): domain Bacteria; kingdom Pseudomonadati; phylum Pseudomonadota; class Gammaproteobacteria; order Pseudomonadales; family Pseudomonadaceae; genus Pseudomonas; species Pseudomonas sp. MWU12-2345. The sequence continues at coordinate 269,983 of NZ_JALLJA010000009.1, forward strand.
GAGGCCTGGAGCCATCTGCTGTTCGGCTTGGTGGTCGCCAGTGTCTCGGCGTTCTGCGCGATCTGGGGCCTGATGCGCTTCCTGGAACGCTTCTCCACCTGGCCGTTCGTGATCTATCGCGCGGCGCTGGGGATTTTCCTCCTCGTCGGCGTCAGCACCGGCTTTCTGTCGTAATCGACCCTCCCGAGCGTAGCCTGCGGGCTACGCTCATTTCGCCGTGCCCAGCGCATAGCGTCGGCAATGTTCCAGATACCCCTGCTCATGGCTGCCCACCAATTGCACGACGCTGGTCCATAACCAGGACGGCGCATCGAGGGTTTTCGAGCGATTGAGCTGCAGCTCCGCCCGCCAGCTTTTGCGCGTCGCCTCATCCATCTGCCGGGCATGGGCGATACCGATCACCCGGGCCAGATAACCCGCTGCGTGCATGGCGTCGGTTTCATTGAGGGTGTCCAGTTCGAGCTTGAGGTCCTGGGGCAGCAGCTCACGAATGAACATCCCATGGTCGAGAAAACGGGTGGCGATCATCCGCTCGCCCAGACCGGGTGAAAGGTGGCGTGCTCCCTCGACCACCCGCCGCGCATTGTCCCGTGGCATCTGCACGTGGGCACCACGGGGGGCCGCGGCCGCAACGGCCTCCTTGACGTCGATCAGGCAATAATCCTGCTCGTCATGCCCGCCGACACCCAGCAGCACGGCGTAGCGCAGCAGCCCCAGCGAACTGCAACCCTTGACCCAATAGGCACAGTCGAGCAGTTCGACACTGGCATCCTTGGGACGCCCCTTGAGCGAGGTCACCAGCGTCTGGATCTCTTCGCCGGCACACAAGGCCTCGATCTCGGCTTTTTCGTTGCGGGACATCGGCCAGAAATGCCGGCCCATCGGCAGCGTCAGTTTGGTGTTCTCCATGCGCTCACGGGCCAGGTTTTTCCAGGTGCGCTTGACCGCGTCCCGCAGGCCGGCCTTGACCTGTGACGGGCGTTCGGGCGTATGGTCGGTCTCGTCCAGCAGGGCCTGTTCGTAGCCCACCATCATTTCTTCGAGCATGCGCGCGGTGGTCACGCCGGGCAGGTCCGAACCGCGCGCGGCGGTCGCCAGGGACAGGGCCAGGCGCACCAGGTCGTGGGCGGGATTGCCGATCACCGTCTGGTCCAGGTCGCGGATATGGATATCGATACCACCACGACGGTCACCCGTGGGGCCCAGGTTGCCGGCGTGGCAATCGCCGCAGATCCACACGTTGGGGCCATGGGGCAAGCGTCTGCCGCGCTGGCTGTGCAACCACTCATAGAACTGGACCGTACTGCCACGGACATAGGCGTGGGCCGAGCGGGCCATTTTTTCGTTACGCAGGTTAGAGAGCAGGGTGGTGCGGTCGGCAGGGCGTGGTGGTTTCAAGGGCGGGCTCTTCGTGCTGGTGAGAAGGCGATACTCATTTCGTATAAAGCCTAGACCGCTGCGTTGAGGCGTTCGATCCCTGCCCCGATGATTTTACTCGTTTTTCAGGCAAAAAAAGGCCCGCAAAGAGCGCGGGCCAATAAGAGGTTTCACCAAAGAAGCAGGTAGAAATATAAACAGCCCGGGCCTTGTTCACAGTGAAAGAAGTTTTATTCGTTAAAGAATAAAATCTAATATTTTCAATGGTTTGTATGTGAATAACGGGCTGTTTTTTCGGCCGCCCCTGAAAATTTTTTCATTATCGTCCCGGGCTCCGTGGAAGGCCGCGAAAGCGCTATCGATGCAGGTTCTTTTCCAGCCCCAGGCGAACATCGGGCCACTCTTCGTCAATGATGCTCAAGCGTACGGAATTGCGCTTGCGTCCGTCCGGCATGATCCGTTCATTACGTACGATGCCTTCCTGCTTGGCGCCCAGGCGCAGGATTGCCGCGCGGGATTTTTCGTTGATCTCATCGGTGGTGAACTGTACGCGCACGCAATCGAGCACCTCGAAGGCGTGGCGCAGCATCAGGTACTTGGCCTCGGTATTGACGAAGCTTCTCTGCCAGCGGGTCGAGATCCAGGAACTGCCGATTTCCAGCTTGCGGTACTGGCGATCGATCTTCCAGAAGCGCGTCGAGCCGATCACTTCGCCGGTGGCCTTGATCACGATGACAAAGGGCATCACGGTCCCGGCTTCCCGCCCCGTGAGGGCTTTGTGCAGGTAGGACCCGACGGTGTCAGGCCCTGGTATGACGGTAAAGGGCAGGTTCCACAGTTCGCCGTCCCGGGCGGCCGCCACCAGGGCGTCGGCGTCGTCGGCCTGGAGTGGGCGCAGCAGCAAGCGCTCGCCTTCAAGGGATTGCAGCAATTGCAGGTTTTTCACGGGGCAGGCGCTCGCGGTGCGGGTTTCAGCGAGCATTACAAGGTAGCCGGGATCGGGTTTGCAAGGGCCATTGCGGGTTAAAACGGGCAGACCAATGCCGCCGTGGGCTCAGGCCTGGCTCACATCGAGCAACTGCGGCTGGGCAATCGCCAGGTAGTCTTGCGTATCGAGCACCATCGAGGCATCCAGGCGGCCGGCATTAAAGGCGATCTCGCCGTAGCGGGTGGTCAGGGCCGGATCGACGATCAATTGAATCCGCTCATCGAAGACGAAAGGCGGAATGGCACCGATCCGGCAGCCGGTCAGTTCCATGGCGGTTTCGGCTTTCACCAGTTCAGCTTTTTTTCCGCCCAGGGCCGCCCCGACTTTCTTCATATCGAGCTTCTGGTCCCCCGGCAATATCACCAGGGCATAGGGCTCGGCCTGGCCCTTGAGCGAGCAGAGCATGGCCTTGGCACCCTGGCCCGGCTCGGTGCCACGGATTTCGGCGACCCGCGCCGACTGGCCCTCGGCATCGTGCATCAACACCCGGTAGGAGGCGGCGCGGGCATCGAGTAGCGCCACCAGGCGATCGAACATCGGATACATGGAGTTTTCCTCGGGTTTACAGGATCAGGTTTGCAGAATCAGGTCGTAGGACAGTTTGCTGATCAGGATCACCAGCAACACCAGGAACAGCGCCCGGACAAAGGGTACGCCTTTATGCACCGCCAGCCAGGTGCCGGTCAGCGCACCGAGGATGTTGAAGACGGCCATGGGGATGGCGATCAGGTAGAGCACGTTGCCGGTTGGAATGAAGAAGATCAGCGCCGCGACGTTGGTCGCGATGTTCACCAGCTTGGCCGACGCCGAGGCGTGCAGGAAGTCGAAGGCGAAACAACGGATAAACAGGAAGATCAGGAAACTGCCGGTCCCGGGGCCGAACAACCCGTCGTAGAAGCCGATGGCCCCGCCGATCACGATCGCCAGCAGCTTTTCCTTGGTGCCGATGCGCATGGGCTTGTGCAGGGCGCCGAAGTCCTTTTTCCAGAAGGTGTAGATGGCCATCAGCACGATCAATACCAGCACCGCCGGGCGAATCACCGACTGGGGCACGGCCGACACCGTGGCCGCGCCAAAGAAGGCCATGACAAAGGCCGCGCCGGCGGCGGGGACCACCAGGCTCCAGTCGATCACCACCTTGCGTACGAAGGACCGGGCCGCAAATGTGGTGCCGCAAGCGGCCGCGACCTTGTTGGTGCCCAGCAGCGCTGCCGGTGATGCCGTGGGCAGCACGTTGAACAGCGCGGGTATCTGGATCAGTCCGCCGCCGCCCACCGCCGCATCGATCAGGCCGGCGGCGAAGGCGAACACGCAAAGGATGACAATATCGACCATGAAATCAGGCTCTGACGATGAAAGGTTGGTGAGGGTCCAGCGGCACCACGCGCGCCGGATCGTTGACCCCGAAGACGCGCAGCATCCAGCGATCGCGGCCGTCGTAGCGGGGGGCGAAACCGTCCCGGGCATGCAGGGTTTGCTGGTTCTTGAAGATCAGCATGTCCCCCGGCTGCAGCAGAATCTGGTGCATGACATCGGGATGGTTGGCGGCCGCGGCGAACAGTTGCAGGGAAAACTGCGCGTTGGCGCAGGTTGCCGCGACGCTGGCCTTGTTGTAGCGGCAATACAGGTCACCGTTGGCATTTCTGTACAGCAGGGGGACGTTTTCCAGCACATTACCCTGTTTGCCGAAGGAGGCCGGTCGGCGGATGGCGAAGTGCGGCCGCGATAATTCTTCTTCGACCGAGGCCGGCAGCATGGCCAACACGTCGGCAATGGCGACGATGCGCGTCGGCACGTCGAGCTCGCAGCGCAGGCCGGTCAGGGACAGGTACTCCGGGCAGGCCGACAGGTGTGCGACGGGTTCGTAGGTCAGCGGCAGGTGCGGGTTGTCGACATGCATGCCCAGGTCCATGCGCGAGCCATAGGAGCTTTTTTCACTTTCGCGCTGCTGCTTGGGTGAAACATGACGGAATACCGTGTCGTCGCTTTCACCTTCGTAGGCCACCGGACGGGTTTGCAGGGTCTGCAGTACGGACAGGATTGCCCCGGCCAACACCGGCAGGTTCTCGATACCCGGCTCCATGTCGTAAGGGGTCGGCGGTAGCTGCAGGTCCACCGGCAGCCCCCGGACGATCATCGCCACCTCACGGCTCTTGGGGAAGTCGCGCAACTGCTGGATTTTCTCGGCGCACAGGGTGCTCTCCAGCAACTGGCCCAGGGCCGGCATGCGGTTGATGCCCGAAGCGCTGTCGGCCACGGCCAGTGTCGCCAGGCCGGCGTGCAGGCTACGCTGCTCTTCGAACGACACATGAATCTGCGCGATCCCCTGTCGGGTTGAGGTCGCGGACTTTTTCCCCAACCATTCGCGAATTTCTTCACCGATCAGCGCCGCGGATTTCCCGACTATTTCATCCAGCTTTGACACGTCCGTTTGCTCCTTTTTGCCTACGTCCCTGCGGGTTGAACGGGAAGGCTAACGGAAGGGCCTTTTTTGTGTTGCAATGCCGCATTGTGAAAAGTGCAATGAGGTGGGGAAATGGCCCTGGATATGTTGGGGGAGCTGGAAGCCTTCGCGACGGTGGCACGCAAGCGTAGCTTCGTTGCCGCGGCCCGTACCCTGGGGCGCTCGCCCAGCTCGTTGACCCGTGCTGTGCAGGCTTTGGAGGAAAGTGCCGGGGTCAAGCTGTTCAATCGTTCGTCGAATGCCGTGAGTCTGACCGAGGCGGGTGAACGTTTCCTACCTCACGCTTACAAAATGCTGGATCTGCAACGTGAGGCGGATGAAGACCTGGCCGGTCTCAGCGGCCTGGCCCACGGCTGGATTCGGTTTTCCGCCCCCGAATTTCTCGGGCACGGGGTCTTGCCCCGGCTGATCGCGCAGTACTGCGAGCATTATCCGGACGTGAACGTCGATGTGATTTTCACCGATGAGACCATCGACCCGGCCAAGAGCAAGCTGGACTTCTCGATTCGCGGTGCGTTTCCGCAATCCAGTGACCTGATCGGCTTTCCGCTGTGGAGTTATTCACGTTACCTGTACGCCAGCCCCGGGTACCTGGAGCGACGCGGGATGCCGGATTCCATCGAGGCGCTGGAGGCCCATTCGCTGATCCTGCATACCGCGCCGCGGATCCTCAAGGAGTGGAATTTTCGCAGTGATGAGCAGGCCATCAGCTTTCGGGTGCACCCGAAGTTTCGTTTCAGCTCCGGTGCCGCGGTGTTCCAGGCGGCCCTGGCGGGTGTCGGCATTGCCCGCCTGGCGGACTGGTTGGCGGAGCCGGAAGTGGAAGCGGGGCGCCTGGTCCGGGTCTGCCCCGAATACAAGCTCACCTCCAGCAGTGGCGAGAGTCCGCAGATGCACGCGGTGTATCCGGCGGGGAGTCTGCCGCTGCGGGTGAAGTCGCTGCTGGAGGTGATTCGCGGCTTTGGCGAAAGCCTGGATCGCAAGCATTCACTGACGTTCTAGGCGGCCGTCAGTTCTTGAAGGCCGAATGCTTCCGGCCTTGGTCGCACAAGGCGAAGACCACCACGCAGACCGCCGCGATCGCCAGGATCAGCGCCACGCCGTCGGTGGAGTGGGTCGCCGAGGCCGAGACCAGTGACAGGGCGCCCAGGGGCGCCAGCCCGCCGGCCACCGCCGTGCCGATTTCCCGTCCGGTGCCAAAGCCCGAGGAGCGGGTCTGGGTCGGGAACTGACGACTGAGGAATGAACCCTGCGGGGCAAACATCATCGGTGCCAGGACCCCGGTGCCGATGCCGATTGCCAGGTAGATCTGCCCGTTTTCACCGCTGCCCAGCAGCATCAGGAAGGGGTAGGCGAACAGCAGCGAAAGCGCCCCGCCGAGAATCAGGACCGCTTTGCTGCTCCAGCGATCGCACAACCAGCCGAAAAACGGCACGGCGACGATGGCCACCAGGCTGGCAAGGGTCACCGACAAAGACGTCACGTGCACATCGACGCCTTTGTACTGGGTGAGGTAGGCCAGGGAAAAAGTCTTGAAGATATAACTCAGGGCGTTGTAGCCGACGGCGACAAAAAACACCACGGCGAGGCCCTTGAGGTCGTTCTTCAGCAGCGCTTTCAACGGCGAGACCTTGGGTTGTGCGCGCTTCTGCTGGTTCAGTTCCTTGAACTCCGGGGTTTCTGGAATGCTGTTGCGCACCCACAGGCCGACACCGACCAGGGCGATGCTGCAGACGAAGGGGATGCGCCAGCCGCCTTCGAGCAGGAACTCATTGCCGTTGAGGGTCAGCAGGTAAATGGTCAGTGATGACAGGAGCAGGCCGAGGTTCAGCCCCAGCGCCGGCCAGGCTCCCTGGCTGCCGCGCTTGCCCTGGGCGGCGTGTTCGTAGGAGGTCACGGCGGCGCCCGAGAGTTCGGCGCCGGCACCCAGGCCCTGGATGATGCGGATTACCACCAGCAGGACCGGTGCCCAGAGGCCGATGGCCACGTAGCTGGGAATCAGCCCGATAAGCGTGGTGCAGACGCCCATCATGCAGAAGGTCAGGACCAGCACCTGTTTGCGTCCGAACTTGTCGCCCAGGTAGCCGAACAGGATGCCGCCGAAGGGGCGGGCGATAAAGCCGATGGCAAAGGTCGAGAAGGCCAGCAGCGAGGCGGTCTGCGGGTTGCTGGCGTCGAAGAAGATCTTCGAGAAGACAATCGCCGCCATGGTTGCGTAGAGGTAGAAGTCATACCACTCCAGCATCGAGCCGAAGATGGTGGCGGCGGCGACTTTGCGCAGGCGCTTGCGGGTCTGTTGCGGGGTTTCGACGGGGGATCGGGACGCTTCGTATACCGACATCAGTGGTTTCCTTGCAGGTCTTTATAGTTATTTTCAAGTGATCGCTGGTGCGCCCCGTCTGCCTTGGCCGGGCAAACGGAGAGAGCGTACTGCCGTACGCGGGAGGGGTTGCGGGTTAACGGGGGGCGAGCAGGCGGTCGGCAATCATCTCGCCGATCGGCATGGCCGAGGTGGCGGCCGGCGACGGTGCGTTGCAGACGTGGACCATGCGCGGCGTTTCGGCGAACAGGAAGTCATGCACCAGGGTGCCGTCGCGCATTACCGCCTGGGCGCGGATTCCGGCCTCATAGGGCAGCAGATCATCGAGGACCAGGGACGGGCAGTACTTGCGGCACTGTTCCAGGTAGCCGCGCTTGAACAATGAGTTCTTCATTTCCAGGCTGCCGGAGCCCAGGTTCTGCCACAGGGTTTTCCAGAAACCGGGGAAGCTGGCATATTGCGCGACGTCCCGCCAGTTGATGGAGAACTTCCGGTAGTTCTCCCGGCCCAGCCCCAGCACGGCGTTCGGGCCGACCGTGACGCTGCCGTCGATCATCCGGGTCAGGTGCACACCAAGAAACGGCAGGTCCGGATCGGGAATCGGGTAGATCAGGTGGTTGACGATGTTGTTCTTCGCCGCCGGCAGGCGGAAGTATTCGCCGCGGAAGGGAATGATCTGATGGTCGATGCGGATGCCGGCCAGGCTGGCCAGGCGGTCGGACTGCAGGCCGGCACAGGCCACCAGTTTGCGGGCCTGCCAGACGCGGTCGTGGCTGCTGACGGTGACGTTGTCAGCGTCTTCCTGGATGGCCGTGACCGTGGTGTCGAGCTGGATCTCGCCGTCGGCGGCGCGAATCACCCGGGCCATGGCCTGGCAGACTTCGCGGTAGTCGACGATGCCCGTGGCATCGAGGAACAGTCCGCCGAGGCCGACGATATTCGGTTCGCGCCGCCGCAGTTCGTCAGCATCGAGACGCTCGACGCGCATGCCATTGAGTTGCGAGCGCTCGTACAGGGCTTGCATACGCTGCACTTCCAGGGCCGTGGAGGCCACCAGTAACTTGCCGCAGACCTCGAAGCGGATCCCGTGCTCGCGGCAGAAGTCTTTCGTGGCCTGGGCTCCGCGCTTGCACAGGTCGGCCTTGAGGCTGCCCGGCGCGTAGTAGATGCCGGCATGGATCACGCCGCTGTTGTGGCCGGTCTGGTGACGGGCGAGGGTGGCTTCCTTTTCCAGGATCAGTAGCGAGGCACCGGGCTGGCGCTTGAGCAACTCCATGGCGGTGGCCAGGCCGACGATGCCGCCGCCGATGATGCAGAAGTCATAAATCATGGAGGGAATTCACCTTGTTATTGTTCATGTCTAGTTATCAGGTTGTCAGACTAACGTGGGTAAGCCAAGTGGGCCGTGCCGGCCCGTTCGCCGCAGGGCTGATCGGCTCAGTTCATGGGTGGCAGTTCCAACTGCAGGCGTTTGGCCGAAGCCCGCAGGTGCGACTCGGCGCAGGCGGCCGCCGCCTGGCGATTGCCATCGGCGATGGCTTGGTACAGGGCCTGGTGTTCGCGTCCGGCATCCGCCGAGCCGCCGACGGAACGGCTGGCGGAGTTTTCCCAGGCGGTGCGGCGCGCTTCGGCCAACTGACCGCGCAGAAAGTCATGGAAGGCGACGAAATACTCGTTCTTGCTGGCCTCGGCGATGGCCCGGTGAAACGCCACATCGGCCGCGGCCGCCGCATCGAAGTTGGTGCGCTTGTCGTGCATTTCCCGCAGGGCTTGCCGCATGCGTTGCAGGTCCGCCTCGTCGCGTCGTTGGGCGGCAATCGAGGCGGCCTGGGTTTCGATCCACAGGCGCATTTCGAACATCTGCGCCAGATCGGTCTTGCGCCCCTCGCTCTTGGGAAAGCGAAACACCGTGCCGGTCGGGGTCTGGGAAATATACGAGCCGAGCCCGCGCCGGGCGATCAGCACACCATCGGCCTTGAGCTGGGCAATGGCTTCGCGGACCACCGAGCGGCTGACATTCAACTGTTCCGCCAACTGCTGCTCGGTGGGCAGACGCGATTCTGCCGCGAGGCGCCCGGCATCGATTTCCGCGCGAATGGCACTGACCACTCGTTCAACCAGGGAATCAGGGCGTTGGAGTTCCAGCATGAAGGCTAAGCTCGGTAGTCAGGTTGTCAGACAATGCCGGAATGATTCAGGTTTTGTCAAGAACCCGGGTCGGGGCCAGACGTTCCCGGATCAGGGCCACGAAGCACTCGGCGGCGGGGGGCAGGGGCTGGCCGCTGCGGCTGATCAGGCCGATCTCGCGGCTGACGCCGGGGTGTTCCACGGGGCGTTTTTGCAGGCCGTTGAGACCGTCATCCGCCGATTCCGGCAGCAGCGCCATGCCCAGCCCCTGGAGTACCAGCGCCAGGACCGTGGACATGTAGTTGGCTTCCAGCCCAGGTACAAGCGTCAGTCCTTGTTCGTCGAAGAGTTGCTCGACCCGTTCGCGCACGCTGCTGTCGCGTCCGGTAAGGATCATCGGCTGGCCGCTCAAGTCCGGCAGGCTGACGGTTGTCTTGTGCGCCAGCGGGTGTTCGTCGGGCAGGAACAGGCACAAGCGGTCGACCATGACCACTTCGAAGTCCAGGCCATGATTGAGCCGGGCCCGTACGCCCAGTCCGAAGTCCACTTCGTTCTCCCGCACCAGGCTGTCGATGCGTTGGGCGACCACATCCCGCAGGCGGATTTCGATACCGGGATAAGCCTGGCGAAACTGTTTGAGCAGCGGCGGCAGGGCACCGGAGCAGATCGACGGCAAGGCCGCCAGGGTCACCACGCCCCGTTGCAGGCTGGCCAGGTCGCGGGAACCGCTGACGATATTGTCCAGGTCCAGCAACAGTTTCTCCATGGGGCCACGGGCCTGCTGGCCGGCGCCGGTCAGGCTGACCTGGCGCGGGCTGCGTTCCAGCAGGGTGACGCCGAGCCACTCTTCCAACTGCTGGACCTGCACCGTCAGCGCCGAGGGCGACAGGTGCAGTAAGGTGGCGGCGCGGGCGAAGCTACCGGTCTGGGCGACCGTCAGAAAGGCGCGGATATGCTGGACGGCGTTCTTCATTCTGTTTTTCCGAATGTATGGCGGTGAACATTCCAATTTACAAAGCTTAACCGCGTTCCAATACTCTGGGGAAAACAATAACTGTCCGCCCTTGAGCGGTCCCGGAGTCTTCCCATGCTCGCCACCTTGGGTGTCATCACCATCGTCTGTCTGCTTGCGGCTGTCATGAGCAAGCGTCTCTCGCCCCTGGTCGCGCTGATTGCCTTGCCGATCATTGCCGCGCTGCTCGGTGGTTTCGGTCTGCAAACCAGTGCCTTTATCGTCACCGGCATCAAGAACGTCGCCCCGGTGGTGGGCATGTTCGTGTTCGCCATCCTGTTTTTCGGCGTGATGACGGATGCCGGCATGCTCGACCCGATCATCGATCGCATCCTGCGCACGGTGGGCACGCGGCCCACGCGGATTGTCATGGGCACGGCCTTGCTGGCGTTGCTGGTGCACCTCGACGGTTCCGGGGCGGTGACTTTTCTGGTGACCATCCCGGCGATGTTGCCGCTCTATACGCGATTGGGCATTGACCGACGGATCCTGGCCTGTGTCGCGGCGATGGCCGCCGGGGTGAATTTCCTGCCCTGGACCGGCCCGGTGCTGCGTTCGTCGGCAGCCTTGCATGTGCCGGTGGCGGACCTGTTCCAGCCGTTGATTCCGGTGCAGATCATCGGTCTGCTGTTTGTCTTCGCCTGTGCCTGGTGGTTGGGCCGGCGTGAAGAGCGGCGTCTGGGCCTGGGCGTGGGTCTGGCCACGGGCAGCGTGCCGAGCCGGGTGATCAGCCAGGAGGCAGAAGCCTTGCGCCGCCCGCGCCTGTTCTGGGCCAACCTGTTGCTGACGGTGCTGGTGATGGCGGTGATGATCGCCGGTTGGGTCGACCCGGTGGTGATGTTCATGCTCGGCACCGTGGTTGCGTTGTGCCTCAACTATCCGAATGTCGACGCCCAGCGTGCTCGCGTCGACGCCCATGCCAAGACCGCCCTGACCATGGCCAGCATCCTCCTGGCGGCCGGGGTCTTTACCGGCATCATGCAGGGCACCGGCATGCTCAAGGCCATGGCCGAAGTGGCGGTGGCGCAGATCCCGGCCGGCCACGGCAAGCTGATTCCGGCAGTGGTGGGTTTCCTGTCGATGCCGCTGAGCCTGTTGTTCGATCCGGACTCCTTTTATTTCGGCGTGATGCCGGTGATCGCCGAGGTCGGCAAGGCCTTGGGGGTGGAACCGTTGCAGGTGGCCCAGGCGTCCTTGCTGGGGGTGCATACCACCGGTTTTCCGGTCAGCCCGCTGACCCCCGCGACCTTTCTGCTGGTGGGCCTGTGCAAGATCGAACTGGCCGATCACCAGCGTTTCACCATTCCTTTCCTGCTCGCCGCCTCGGTGTTGATGACCCTGACGGCGTTGCTTCTGGGCATTTTTTGATAGGAGGGACCTTGCGATGAAAACCTTGCGTATCGGCTCCGGTGCCGGCTATTCGGGTGACCGCATTGAACCGGCGGTGGAACTGGCGGCCAAGGGCGAGCTGGATTACCTGGTGTTCGAGTGCCTGGCCGAACGGACCATTGCCCTGGCACAACAGGCCCGGCTCAGTGATCCCGAGGGCGGTTACGACCCCTTGTTGCGTGAGCGGATGGAGCGCGTGCTGCCCTTCGTCGGCGGCGCTGGGCGGCGCCTGCGGATCATCACCAATATGGGCGCGGCCAATCCCCTGGCCGCCGCGCGGGAGGTCCGGCGGATCGCCATCGAGCTGGGTTTGCCCGGGCTCAAGATTGCCGCGGTGACCGGTGACGACGTGCTTGAGGTGCTGCGTGCCGAACCGAGCCGTTGGCTGGACAACGGTCTGCGGGTCGAGCAGTTGGGCGAGCGACTGGTCTGCGCCAATGCCTATCTGGGGGCGGAAGGCATTGTCCAGGCCCTGGCGGCCGATGCCGATGTGGTGATCACCGGCCGCGTGGCCGATCCATCGTTGTTTCTCGCGCCGCAGTGCTTCGAGTTCGGCTGGGCGGCGGACGATTGGCCGCGCCTGGGCCGTGGCACCCTGATCGGCCATCTGCTGGAGTGCGCGGGGCAGATTACCGGCGGTTACTTTGCCGACCCGGGCGTCAAGGAGGTGCCGGACCTGGCGCGCCTGGGCTTTCCCCTGGCGGAAGTGGATGCCGAGGGCCGGGCGACCATTACCAAGGTTGTGGGTAGCGGCGGTCGGGTGGACGCGGCGACTTGCACGGAGCAGTTGCTCTATGAGGTGCATGACCCGGCGGCCTACCTGACGCCGGATGTCACGGCGGATTTTCAGGGCGTGAGTTTTGTCGAAGAGGGCGCGGACCGGGTCGGCGTGCAGGGGGCGAGCGGGCGCCAGCGTCCGGAGATGTTGAAGGTCTCGGTCGGTTACCTGGACGGTTGGATCGGTGAAGGGCAGATGTCCTACGGTGGTCCGGGCGCCTTGTCCCGGGCACGGCTGGCGCGGGAGATTGTCTTGCAGCGCCTGGAAATCATCGGTGTGAAAACCGAGGAGGTCCGTGCGGAGCTGATTGGCGTTGATGCCCTGTATGGCGAAGCGCTGAGTGCGCGAGGGCAGGGCGAACCCTGGGAAGTGCGCCTGCGGGTGGCGGCGCGTTGTGTCGATCGGGCCGATGCGCTGCGTGTCGGTAATGAAGTAGAGACGCTGTACACCAATGGTCCGTCCGGCGGTGGCGGTGCGAGCAAGAGTGTGCGGCAGGTGGTAGCGGTGGCGTCGCTGCTGCTGCCACGGGAAAACCTGACGGCTACGGTACATCTGGAGGAACGCTCATGAGTGGTCTTGAATTGCGCGCCTTTGCCCATTCGCGCACCGGCGACAAAGGCGACACCTCGAATATCTCGGTGATCGCTTATCGGGCCGAGGACTACCCCGGGTTATGCGAATGGCTGACGGCCGAACGGGTGGCGGACTACTTTGCGCCCTTGCTCGATCCGGCAGCCGGACCGGTACGGCGTTATGCAGTACCGGGGGTGCGGGCCTTGAATTTCGTCTTGCCGGGCATCCTCCGTGGCGGAGTGACCCGCTCCCTGGCGCTGGATGCCCACGGCAAGAGCCTGGGCTCGGCGTTGCTGGATCTGCCGTGGGAGCGCGATTAACCCGCTTGTTGCAGACGCCGGGCGACACGTTCGGTGATCAGAGCGCGCTGCTTTTGCGGTTCCGCCACCCGCTGCAGGGCAATGGCCAGCACGTCCGCGGGCGCCGTCTCCGGGCTGCCGGCGTTGAACGGCGGTGCCGGTGCGTATTCCAGCTGCAACTGGATCGCCTGGGCCTCTTGTGCCCCCACCAGTTCGGCGACCAGGGTCAGGGCAAAATCGATCCCGGCGGTGATGCCGCCGCCGGTCAGCAGGTTGCCGTCACGTACCACACGGTCTTTCACGGGGATGGCACCGAGAGGCGCCAGCAGGTCGTGATAGGCCCAGTGCGTGGTGGCCTTGCGACCTTGCAACAGCCCGGCGGCACCCAGTACCAGGGAACCGGTGCAGACCGAGGTGATATAGCGTGCCTGGGCGGCCTGTCGGACGATGAACGAGAGGGTCTCGGCATCTTCCATCAAGGGGCCTACCCCGGCACCGCCCGGAATGCAGATCACGTCCAGGGGCGGACAGTCTTCGAACGTCGTCGTCGGCGTAAAGACCAGGCCGGTACTGGAGGTGACGGGGGCCAGGTCTTTCCAGATCAGGTGGATCCGCGCATCCGGCAGCGAGAACAGGACGTCGTAGGGGCCGGTAAGGTCCAGCTGTTGGACTTTGGGGAACAACAGAAAGCCGATATGCAGCGTCATGGCGATAGCTCCTTGGAAGTGGATAAACGGGTCCGGCGAGGCTGGACGAACCTACTTTAGTTTCGTAGGCTTTGGCGTATCCGCCATTGACCCCACGTTTCACGCCAATCCCCATGAATACCCCCAGAACGATCCGCATCCTGGCTTTTCCCAATGTGCAGGTGCTCGATGTCACGGGGCCGTTGCAGGTCTTTGCCTCGGCCAACGACCTGGCCCGTGCCGAGGGCCTGCCGCTGCCTTATGCCGTGAGCGTCATTGCCGACCAGCGCGAACCGGTGATGAGTTCGGCGGGGCTGGCCCTGGTGGCTGATCCTTTGCCGGCGACGGGGGTGTCGTGCGACACCCTGATCATCTCCGGTGGTTGGGGGACTTACGCGGCCGCCGAGGACCCGGCGCTGGTGGCCTGGGTACGCCAGCAGGCCAGTTGCGCACGCCGGGTCGCTTCGGTCTGCACCGGGGCTTTCCTGCTGGCGGCCAGTGGCTGGCTGGACGGGCGGCGGGTGGCCACCCACTGGACCCGCTGCGAACAATTGGCTGCGCAGTACCCGCAGGTGCGGGTCGAGCCCAATCCGATTTTTATCAACGACGGCCCGGTCTGGACGTCGGCGGGGGTGACGGCAGGCATCGATTTGTCCCTGGCCCTGGTTGAAGCGGACCTGGGGCGCCCCGTGGCGCTGGAGGTCGCCCGGCATCTGGTGGTGTTCCTGAAGCGTCCGGGCGGGCAGTCGCAATTCAGCGCCACCTTGTCCTTGCAGAAGGCCGGCAGCCGCTTTGGCGACTTGCAGGCCTGGATCGCCGAGCACCTGGCGCAGGACCTGTCGATCCCGATCCTGGCGCAGCAGGCGGGCATGAGCGAACGCAGTTTTGTCCGTCACTACCGCGCCGAAACCGGGCAGACGCCGGCCCGGGCCATCGAGCAGATCCGTGTGGAAACCGCCCGGCGCCTGCTGAGCGACACCGCGCTGCCGATCAAGCGGATTGCTACCCGCTGCGGTTTCGGCAGCGAGGAAACCCTGCGCCGCAGCTTTCTGCGGGCCATGAGCATCACGCCCCAGGCCTATCGCGAGCGTTTTTCCGTGCGTCCATAAGCTCGCGCGGGGTACACCGTCGATCCACTTCGTTGACCTAAGCCATCCCCTGAGGCTCGATTGCGCCTAAGCTGTTGGAATATCGGACGTAGTTCTCAATAAAACCTATACGCTGAGCATGTTTTGTAAAACTTATGGCATCATGCCATTAATGCTTTCCCTGATACCCCAATAAGATGAGCACCGGTCTGTGTCAGTGATTCCCCTACTTGTGTGTGATGACTCCAACATGGCCCGTAAGCAGGTTTTACGGGCGCTGCCGGCAGAGTGGCAGGTCTCGATTACCCAGGCCAGTGATGGCCGGCAGGGGATGGAGGCCATCCGCAAGGGTTTGGGGCAAGTGGTGCTGCTCGACCTGACCATGCCGGAAATGGATGGCTATCAGGTGCTCTCGGCGATTCGTGCCGAAGGGTTGCAGGCACAGGTGATCGTGATCTCCGGTGACGTCCAGGAAGAGGCCGTGCGCCGGGTGCACGAATTGGGGGCGCTGGCGTTCCTGAAAAAGCCTTTCGACCAGGACGAGCTGCGCGAGACCCTCGACGGACTGGGGCTGCTCAATGCCCCCGGTCCGGCGCCGTTGGCCGCTCGCCCTGAACCGACGGCCGAAATCAGCTTTCGCGACGCCTTTCGCGAAACGGTCAACGTGGCCATCGGTCGTGCGGCGGCGCTGATCGCCAAGGTGCTGGGGGTGTTCGTGCACTTGCCGGTGCCGAACGTGAATATCCTCGAAGTGGGCGAGTTGCACATGGCGCTGATGGATGCCGGCAACGGCAACCAGCTCACCGCCATTTGCCAGGGCTTTATCGGCAGCGGCATTGCCGGCGAAGCCCTGCTGATGTTCCATGACTCGGAAATCGCCGACATGGCGCAGTTGATGCAGCGTCAGGGCACCGAGTATTCGGATCTGGAAATGTTGCTGGACCTCTCCAGCGTACTGATCGGCGCCTGCCTGAGCAGTATTGCCGAGCAGATCGACGTGGTGTTTTCCCAAGGCCACCCACAGATTCTCGGGCAGCACGCGGCCATCGACGAACTGATCCGGGTCAACCAGCAGCGCTGGAAAAAGACCTTGGCGGTAGAAATCAGCTACAGCCTGGAAGGGCACGATATTCATTTCGACTTGCTGTTGTTGTTCACGGAAGACTCCATCCAGCGGTTGACCGACAAACTCGCCTACCTGATGAGCTGAGCCATGAACGACACTCTCGATCTGAACGAGTTTCACTGGTTGCTGGCGATTGTCCAGAGCATCGACGTCGGCGTGGTGGTACTGGACCGCGACTATTGCGTGCAGGTCTGGAACACCTTTATGGAAAACCGTTCCGGGGTGCAGCCCAAGGACGCCAGCGGTCAGTCCTTCTTCAGCCTGTTTCCCGAAGTCGATCGCGAATGGTTCAGCCGCAAGGTGGAGAGTGTCGCGACCCTGGGCACGCCGGCGTTCACCATCTGGGAGCAGCGGCCTTACCTGGTGCGGTTCAAGAACTACCAGCCGATCACCGGCCAGGAAGACTTCATGTACCAGAACACCACGTTGCTGCCGTTGCGTTCCACCAACAGCACCATCACCCATATCTGCCTGGTGATCTATGACGTCACCGACGTGGCCACCAACCGCCATCAGCTCCAGGCGGCCAATGCCAAGTTGCAGAAACTCTCCAGCACCGACCGCCTGACGGGCCTGTACAACCGTGGGCACTGGGAGGAAAGCCTCAAGGCCGCCTATGCCCGGAACCAGCGCTATGGCAATGCCACGAGCCTGGTGATGTTCGATATCGACCACTTCAAGCGGGTCAACGACACCTATGGCCACCAGGCCGGGGACAAGGTCATCGAGCACGTGGCTGATGTGGTCCGCGAACATGTGCGCGACAGCGACGTGGCCGGACGTTATGGCGGTGAGGAGTTTGGCGTGGTGCTGTCGGACACCGACAAGGCCGGCGCACGCTTTTTTGCCGAGCGTTTGCGCAAGGCCATCGAAGCCCTGGAAGTCGTGCACGAAGGCCAGAGCATCCGCTTCACCATCAGCCTGGGGGTGGCCGACCTGAGCCAACCTTCAATCAGTCATGCCGACCTGATCGCCTGGGCGGACCAGGCCTTGTATGCGTCGAAGAAGGGCGGGCGTAATCGGGTGACGGTCTACGAGTAAACCGACCCGATCCGCTCTGCCATTTCTCAGAGTGTGAATTTTCCTACCAGCGTCTGCAGGTGAACCCCCAGCCGGGCGAGTTCGATGCTGGACGCTGCTGTTTCCTCACTGGCTGCCGAGGTCTGTTCGGAAATCTGGCGGACGTTGGTCACGCTTCGGTTGATCTCTTCCGCTACCGCGCTCTGCTGCTCGGCGGCAGTGGCGATCTGATGGTTCATCGATTCGATGGCCTGGACCGACTGGGTGATACCGTCCAGCGAAACGCCGGCCCGACGCGTGAATTCGACACTGCTTTGCGCCAGTGTGCGGCTGCTCTCGAGGCTGCTGGCGACCTTTTCGGTACCGTTGTGCAGCCCGCTGATCAGTTGTTCGATTTCTTCGGTCGAGGTCTGGGTCCGTTGTGCCAGGCTGCGCACTTCATCGGCCACCACCGCGAAGCCGCGCCCGGCTTCTCCGGCCCGCGCCGCTTCGATCGCGGCGTTCAAGGCCAGCAGATTGGTCTGCTGGGCGACGGACTTGATGACATCGAGAACGCTGCCGATCTTGTCGCTTTCCTGCTTGAGGTCACCCATCGCGGTGGTTGAGTGATTGACCTCGTTAGCCAGTTTGTCGATCTGGTTCATGGCCTGGCCAAGCACTTCGCCACCTTCGCGGGCTTCACGGGTTGCGCTGACGGCGGCCGTGGAGGCCTGTTCGGCGTTGCGCGCGACTTCCTGGACGGTTGCGGCCATTTCGTTCATGGCCGTGGCGACCTGGTCGGTTTCCTGTCGCTGGTTGTTCACCCCGGCACTGGTTTGCTCGGTGACCGCCGACAGTTCCTCGGCGGCACTGGCAATCTGTATGACGCCTTCACGCAGGCCGCCGATCAATTCCCGCAGGTTGAGCGTCATACGCTGCATGCTCAGTTGCAGTGCACCCAGTTCGTCGCGACGTGACACCGTGACGTTGGCGCTCAGGTTGCCGGCGGCCACCTGCTCGGCCCGACGCAGGGTTTCCGCCAGCGGGCCGACGATCAGGCGGGTGATGGTCCAGGCGGCGATGACGCCGAGCAGCAAGGCGGCGAGAAAGGCACCTGCCAGCCAATTGCGGGCGTTGAGGACGTCAGCGAGACTCTGTTCGGCCTGGTTCTGCGCCAATTGCTTGTTCGCCGCGAAGAGAGTGGCGATGTCATCGTTGAGCAGCGCCTGGATTTTTTCCGCCCTGACCTGGGCCTCGGCGAACTGGCCGACGGTGGCGCGATAGCCGGCCATTGATTGTTGCAGGCGCTGCAGGCTTTCAGGCGGGGCCGATGGCAGCAACTCGTTGAGGGTCTTTATATAAGCGCCGGCCTGGTCGATGGCCTCTTTGGCCGGTTGTTCAAGCTCGGCTTTCAGGCTGTAGCTGTAGCCTCGGAGTTGAAATCTTGCCTGCTGGACCAGCATCTGCGCGTTGACCACGGCGTCGATCTGGGCCTGATTGCCGCTCGCCGAGGCGGCGCTGTCCTTGAGCTTTTGCAGTTCGGCCACGGCGGCGTCGGCATGATTGCCAAACACGGCGCGCGTCGCATCGCGGGCCTGGATGGCCTGGCTGAAATCGTTGAAGTGAGTGCGATAGCGTTTGACCGATTCGCCGGCAGATTCGATCTGCGCAAGATCTCGCGGGGCCACGAAGGTCGAGCGGTTCTCGGCAAGGTGGCTGTCGAGACTGTCCAGGAGCTTGACCACGTTCGCGGCATGCTGTGGGTCGGCGGTCAGTGTGTAGGACAGGCGCCCGATGCGCACGTCCTTGGCCAGATCGTTCAGCTTGGCGATATCCAGGATTCGGTCACTGCGGTTGCTGAGTGACTGGATACCCAACCAACCGGTGATTGCAATCAACAGGGTCAGCAGTATGACCACGCCGAATCCTATGGCGAGCTTGGTCCTGACGCTGATGTTTTCCAGCATCCTGTTGATGGGTGCAAGCATTGAGCAATCTCCTCCATATCAAACCGCAAATATGAGGGCTTTTCCGCCCTCTAACAGGTTAGATCGGCCGGAACACTCAAAGCTTGATGTGTGGAGGCGGGGCGCTCGGGAATGCTCAGGCTCTGCGCGCCATCAGCAGCACCGAAGCCGCCCCTGACAACAGCACCGCGCAACCTCGGTTGAACAGGCGCTTGCCCTTGGGTTCGGCGAACCAGCGACGCATATGCACACCCATATAGGCGTAGGCGCTGATGGCGATCAATTCCAGCATCAGGAACAGGGCGCCGAGTACGGCGAACTGGGCGGAGATGCCCTGGGTCGGGTCGATGAACTGGGGGAGGAAGGCGGTGAAGATAAGGATGGCTTTTGGGTTACCGGCCGCGACCAGGAACTCCTGGCGGGCGAGGGCGCGCAGGCTGGCGGGGGCGCTTTGGGCGCGGATGTCGGCATCGGGGTTGGCGCGCCAGAGCTGGATGGCGAGGTAGATCAGATAGGCCGCGCCGAGAATCTTGATGCCATAGAACAGCAGCTCCGAGGTCTGCAGCACCACCGCCAGGCCCGCGGAGGCCAGGGCGATCATGCCGGCAAATGCCAGCAAGCGGCCGAAGCCCGCCAGGCAAGAGGTGCGAAAGCCATAACGGGTCGAGTTGCTCACCGAGAGCAGGTTGTTCGGGCCAGGAGCCATGTTCAGGGCGAAGCACGCCGGTATAAACAGGATCAGCGTCGGCAGGTTCATGGCAGGCTCCGGGATCGAGAGGCGGGAAAGCTCGACAATAACGTCAAGCCTTGGCCGGATGCCAGTGCGCCAAAGGCTTTCCTGATCTGTACCTGAGACTTGTCACGCAGGTGTACGGTAGGTCGGCATTAACAACCCCGTTTTGCGCAAGGTTGCGCTGCTCCCAAGGCATCTCCTTATGCGTCGAAAATGACGCGCAAATGCGGGCTTCGCAGTACGCTTGCCGGCGTCACGGTATGCCGTTGCCATGGAATCCGGCCGAAGTACCAGAAGCGCCAGAAGGCAAGCTTCGGATCGGGGTTGTCCCGTAATAACGTGGCGAACGTCTCCACGTCGCCGAGCTGGATGTCCGTCGCTTCCTGGATGACTTCACGCACGAAGCGGGAGCAGAACTGGCGTCGTGAGCCGATATTGAAACCGGTGTCGTAGAAGGTCCCCATCCGGCTCTCGGCCGCGCTCACCAGCACGTTGCGCTGCCGCTCATTGAGCGGCGCGGTCAGCCTCGCGACTGCGCAGCGTCGGTGCTCGGAGCGCTCCAGGAAACGCGTCATCGGCGTGGTTCGGGCAAAAGGAAAAGTGCTCTCCGCAATCAGGGGGTCATCGCCACGGTTACTGACGACGACGCCTACATGGTTGGTCCATGAGTTCGTGGCGTTGGCCACTTCGAGGAAGGGGCGCGCGGTGACGCGGATAAAAACCAGGTCGCCGATTTGCAGATCACCCACCGGTGGTCTTGCGACAGGCAACTCGACGTGCGCACTTCCTTGCACCCCCTTCGAACGTATGACGCTGTTCATTGCGCTGCTAATGGACATGCTGGCCTCCTTGTTCTCTTGAAGGGCCAGTATGGGAGGAGGGTGCATATTTCACACCTTTATCCTTTGCATTTCCTTATGCTGATACCTTCAGTATCGGATTCCAATACTTAATGACTCCAATTACCCAGCTCATCGCGACGATCAAGCAGCGCCTCAAGTCAGCGGGAATGACCTATCGCGACGTTGCCCAGGCGCTGGGCCTCTCGGAACCCAGCGTGAAACGGCTGTTGGCCAGCGGACGGCTGACGGTCGAGCGCCTTGCCCAGTTCTGTGACCTGCTGGGGCTGACGATGGCGGAACTGCTTCAGGAGTCCGAAGCATCGGCACAGCGTCTGCGAATGCTGACCCATGAACAGGAAGCGCAACTGGTCTCAAATGAGAAGCTGCTGTTGGTGGCCGTGTGTGCGTTGAACCAATGGTCACTGGAGGACATGGTGTCGGCCTATCACCTGTCGAAGGCCGAGTGCATCAAGCACTTGCTGGTGCTGGAGCGGATGGGGCTGGCGGATCTGAAGCCGGGCAACCGTATCCGGCTGCTTGTCGCACGAGATTTTGACTGGCTGCCGGACGGACCTATCCGGCACTTCTTTGTGCAACAGGGGCTACCCGATTTTATGGCCAGCCGCTTCGACCTTGCTGACGAGACCCTGGACTTTGCCCATGGCATGTTGACGAAGGCGGCGTACGCCCAGTTGCAGGTCGAAATGCACAGGTTGCGCGGCAAGCTGGCAGCGCTTCACAGCGAATCCCTGAGCGCACCCTTGTCCGAGAAGCGCGGCACGGCGCTGCTGCTGGCCATGCGTGTCTGGGAGCCACGGGCGTTCAGAAAGCTCAAACGGCCAGTACCCGACCGCGCTCAAGAATAAGTGGCTGTTTTAAAACAAATTTGTTTACCTTGGGGCTTCCCAGGCGAGGCGAAAGTTGATAAATTTCCGCGCACTCCTGCAGTGACCCTTCTCGGGTTCGCAAGCTGCAAGATCAAAAGCGAGTGTCAAGCATTCGTCGCAACAGCTACAGGGGCGTCGCCAAGCGGTAAGGCAGCAGGTTTTGATCCTGCCATGCGTTGGTTCGAATCCAGCCGCCCCTGCCATTTTCCTTCTCGTACCTAAGATCATTCCAGCCGCTGGCGCATCTGCTCACTGGCAGCCGGCCCGGCCTGCACTGTGCTACGGTCCAACGGCACCGGACGTCCATCGGCGATATCCGCCATCATCAATTGCAACGGTCGTCCGCTCCCGCGTTCGACGATCTGCACGCTTTCGCCTTCCGGCGCGTAATGGCGATTGCCCCATTCGACAAACGCCATCAGCACCACGCGAAAATCCTCGCCCTTGGCCGTCGGCACATATTCATGGCGCAGCGGACGCTGGCTGTAGGGCTGACGTTCGAGCAGGCCCGCATCCACCAGCCCATTCAGGCGCCGGGTCAGCATGTTCGGGGCAATCTCCAGGCTACGGGAGAATTCGTCGAAGCGTTTCAGGCCATGCAGGGCATCGCGCATGATCAGGATATTCCACCACTCGCCCACGCGCTCAAGGCTGCGGGCTACCGGGCATTCGGCATGGCTCAGGGTCTTGCGTTGCATGGGGGCTCCTGTCGGGGCGCGCGGATATTTGTGAGGCAGGTATGTTACTTTCATGATGATAGTAGCGTCCACAAGCCATTACCTCACTCAAGAAACGGAAGGAGTTGGATCGTCATGAGCAAACGCATTGTCGTCACGGGCATGGGCGCACTGACCCCGTTGGGCTGTGGAGTCGAACAGGTCTGGCAGCGCCTGCTGGCCGGCCAGTCCGGTATCCGACAGTTGCCGGCGGAGTTGATCGGCGACCTGTCGATCAGTATCGGCGGCCAGGTCCAGGACCGTGCCCAGGACCCGGAAGCCGGCTTCGATCCGGATCAGCTGCTGGCGGCCAAGGAGCAGCGCAAGATGGACCGTTTCATCCTGTTCGCCCTGGCGGCGGCGGATGAGGCCCTGGCCCAGGCTGGCTGGGCTCCCGATTCCCCGGAGGCGCAGGAACGCACGGCAACCATCATTGCTTCCGGTGTCGGCGGTTTTCCCGCCATCGCCGAAGCGGTGCGCACCACGGACAGCAAGGGACCGAGGCGTCTGTCGCCGTTCACCATCCCCTCCTTTCTGAGCAATATGGCGGCCGGTCACGTCTCGATCCGCTACGGCCTCAAGGGGCCACTGGGTTCTCCAGTGACCGCCTGTGCCGCCGGCGTCCAGGCCATCGGCGATGCTGCCCGGATGATCCGTGCGGGGGAGATTGATGTGGCGGTCTGCGGTGGCGCGGAAGCGTGCATCCACCGGGTCAGCCTGGCCGGGTTCGCGGCGGCCCGGGCACTGTCAAGTGATTACAACGAGACGCCGCAACTCGCCTCCCGGCCCTTCGATCAGGCCCGCGATGGTTTTGTCATGGGAGAGGGCGCCGGCCTGCTGGTGATCGAGGAGTTGGAGCATGCCCTGGCCCGCGGTGCCAAACCCCTCGCCGAGTTGGTGGGTTACGGCACCAGTTCCGATGCCTACCATATGACCGCCGGACCGGAAGATGGCGACGGTGCTCGCCGTGCCATGCAGCAGGCATTGCGCCAGGCCGGTATCGAGCCGTCCCAGGTCCAGCACCTGAATGCACACGCCACCTCGACCCCTGTGGGCGACAAGGGCGAGTTGGCGGCCATCAAGGCGGTGTTCGGGACAGCGGGTGGTCCGGCCATCAGTTCGACCAAATCCGCCACGGGGCATCTGTTGGGGGCTGCGGGTGGGATCGAGGCGATCTTCACGGTTCTGGCATTGCGTGATCAGGTGGCACCGGCAACGCTCAATCTGGATAACCCTGATGAGCTCGCCGAAGGTCTTGATCTGATTCGTGGTCAGGCCCGGCAGTTGCCCATGGAGTACGCGCTCTCCAATGGCTTCGGTTTTGGTGGGGTCAATGCCAGCGTGTTGTTCAAGCGCTGGGTGTAGGGCGGGAGATACCGTCTTCAGGTCAACGCGGTCAATGTAGGAGCCCGGCTTGCCGGCGATGGCGGCCGGATGATCGATGCAGGGCTTGAGGGCCTTATCGCTGGCAAGCCAGGCTCCTACAAGGGACGGCGTTTACTTGGAGAATTTCCGTGCGCCGGCCACGCAAAGAATTACCGCCACCGTGACCCCCAGCATGCCCAGGCTGACGTGCTCGTGGAGTAAAGTCGCCGCCAGGGCCAAGCCGAAAAACGGCTGCAAAAGCTGCAACTGTCCCACGGCGGCAATCCCGCCCTGGGCCAGCCCGCGATACCAGAACACAAAACCGATCAGCATGCTGAACAGTGAGACATACGCCAGGCTCAACCAGGCCGGTGGGCTGATCCCCGTGAACGAGGCGGGTGTGAGCAATCCCGTCAGCACGAGCATCACCGGCAGCGACAATACCAGCGCCCAGGAAATCACCTGCCAGCCTCCCAGCGTCCGTGAGAGTTTCGCCCCTTCGGCATAACCCAGACCGCAGACCAGCACCGCCAGCAGCATCAGGATATCGCCCCGGGGCGAGGCGTTCAGTCCCTGGGACACGGCGAACCCTACCACCAGCAGACTCCCCAGCACGGAAAAGAACCAGAACACCGGCCGGGGCCGCTCGCCGCCGCGCAGTACACCGAAGACCGCGGTTGCCAGCGGCAACAAACCGAGGAAAACAATGGAGTGCGCCGAGGTCACGTACTGCAAGGCCAGTGCCGTCAATAACGGAAAACCGAGCACCACGCCGATGGCTACCACCAGCAGGGACAGCAGTTGGCTGCGGGCAGGGCGCTTCTCCCTGAACAGCAACAGCAGGCACAGCGCCAGAACCCCGGCGATGCTCGCCCGGGCCACGGTCAGAAACACCGGGTCGAACTCCAGCACCGCCACCCGTGTCGCGGGTAGCGAGCCGCTGAAGATCAACACACCGATAAATCCATTGAGCCAGCCGCTGGTATTTTTGGCCAGCGCTGGGGTGTTCAGGGGCGAGGTTCGTTCCATTTTCGCTTCACGCTCAAGGTTCGGGTTGCTTGAGGCGCATGCTATGACTGAGTATTGATACAATCAAAATATTGTCATGGATACATCTGCCGATGCCCCGTTCCCGGTATAAATCACTGGTTGACGTTTTTGCTGCCGATATCCGTTCGGGGCGCTTGCCGCCTGGCGCTCGGCTGCCCACCCATCGCCAGTTGGCCGCCACCCACGGTCTGGCCCTGGTGACGGCCAGTCGGGTCTATGGGGAGCTTGAAGCCATGGGCCTGGTCAGCGGGGAAACGGGGCGCGGCACCTTTGTCCGGGAGACGTCCCTGCCTTCCGGCCTGGGCATCGACCAGCCCGACGTTACCCAGGGGATGGTCGATCTCAACTTCAACTATCCCTCGTCGCCGGGGCAGGCCGAGCAGTTGCGCACGGCCTTGCGCCAGTTGGCGTTGTCCGGCGACCTGGAGTCCTTGCTGCGCTACCACCCCCATGCCGGGCGCCTGCACGAGCGGGCAGCGGTCGCCCGTCACCTGGCGGCGCGTGGGTTGAGGGTGACGGCCGAGCAGGTGCTGATTGTCAGCGGTGCCCAGCATGGTTTGACGGTGATCCTGATGGCGTTTCTGCAACCCGGGGATGTGATCGCCGCGGACGCCTTGACCTACCCCGGATTCAAGGTGTTGGCGCAGGCCCTGCACCTTGAGATCGTGCCGATTCCCGTTTCCGACCAGGGGCCGGATCTCGATGCCCTGGAGCAGCTCTGCCGCAGCCGTCCGGTGCGTGCCGTCTACAGCATGCCGACCCTGCACAACCCGATGGGCTGGGTGATGGCGGCCGATCAGCGCAAACAGTTGGTGTCGATTGCACGTCAGCATGATCTGTTGATTATCGAGGATGCAGCCTATGCCTACCTGGCGGAGAAAGCGCCGCCGCCGTTAGCCGAGCTGGCGCCGGAAAGGACGCTCTACGTTTCCGGTCTGTCCAAGAGCGTGGCCGCCGGTTTGCGGGTGGGGTTTGTCGCAGCACCGATATCGCGGGTGGCGGCGTTGGAGCGCACCATCCGGGTGACCACCTGGAACACGCCGGGGGTGTTGACGGCGATTGCCACCGCCTGGATCGAGGATGGCACCGTTGCCCGGCTCGAGGTGCAAAAGCGCAAGGATGCCCAGGCCAGGCAGGCCATGGCCGACGAGTTGTTGGGCGGTCTGCACACCGTTCGCCATCGCTCTTCGTTCTTTCTCTGGCTGCCCCTGCCGGAAGAGGCACGGGCTGATCAGATCGCCATGGCGCTGATGCGCGAACAGATTTCGGTGTCCACCGCCGAGCCTTTTGCGACCTCCGTGCAGGTGCCGCATGCGATCCGCCTGGCCTTGGGTTCCGTGGACATGGAGACCCTTCGGGTGGCGCTGGTGAAAGTGCAGCGGGTGCTCGGCCCGCTGTTCTGATCCGTATTTTTCATCGTCATCTGCCTCTGTAATGTATTCGGCCCACGACCGACAATGAACCTACGGATCAGCCTTGTGCAGATGCTCGGGGCCACAGCCTGTGATGCTGGGCCACGATCTCTGTTTGCTCTGCTCCGTAAACTCATTACGCAATCCGCGTTATGCCCTGACCTTATAGTTGAGGAGGCCTTATGGCCAAGATGGCGATGTTCCTGGGTGGATTTCTCATACTGACAATTGCGATTGGCCTCCTGGCCACGATTTCTCCGACATAACCCCCTAGACCAGATAGCGCCGGAACCACCCCAGGGTCCGGTCCCAGGCCAGCTTGGCGGCCGCCTCGTCGTATCTCGGTGTGGAGTCGTTGTGAAAACCGTGGTTAACCCCGGCGTAGATATGCGCCTCATAGACCTTGCCGGCGGCTTTTAATGCCTGCTCATAGGCCGGCCAGCCGTCGGTGATCGCCTTGTCCAGTTCGGCGTAGTGCAACAGCAGGGGCGCCTGGATCCGTACCACTTCCTCGGCCTTTGGCTGACGGCCATAGAAGGGCACGGCGGCGCTGAGTTCCGGATAGGCCACGGCGGCGGCATTGGCGACCCCACCGCCATAGCAGAAGCCGGTGATGCCGACTTTGCCGGTGGTGCTGTCGTGGTGCATCAGCCATTCGATGGCAGCGAAAAAGTCATTCATAAGCTTTTCCGGGTCGACGGTCAGTTGCAGCTCCCGGCCTTTTTCGTCATTGCCGGGATAGCCGCCGACCGATGACAGGCCATCCGGGGCCAGGGCGATGAATCCGGCCTTGGCCACGCGCCGGGCAACGTCCTCGATGTAGGGATTGAGCCCGCGGTTTTCATGCACGACCACCACAGCGGGCACCTTGCCGCTGGCCTTGGCCGGACGCACCTGATAAGCCCGCACCTGCCCATTGCCCTTGGGGGAGGGGTAGGTGATGTATTCGGCGACGATGTCCGGGTCGGTAAACGACACCTGTTCGGCCAGCGCATAGTTCGGGCTCAACGCCGCCAGCAGGCTGCTGGCGGCGAGGCCACCGAGGGTGAACTTTGCCGAACGATCAAGAAACTCCCGGCGGTTGATCTTGCCGTGGACATAGTAGTCGTACAGCTCAAGCAGTTCAGGGGCAAAGTCTTTCGCGGTGAGACGTTCCATCTGGGCGCTACCTTTCGAGTGGTCCGGGTTACGGCCCAGTGTAGAACCTAAAGGCGAGTATTCGGGCTTGAGCGGCTTTCATATGGGTAATATTGATTTATGATCATGAGTGAAACTTGTGATCATCAATATTAAAATGAGTTTGTCTCAGTATGTGCTGAATGTCGACAATGGCTCCCATCGAACATATTGGAGTTTTTTGTCATGGCACTGGCTCATTCCCTAGGATTTCCGCGCATTGGCCGCGACCGCGAACTGAAGAAAGCTCAGGAAGCCTTCTGGAAAGGCGAACTGAACGAAGCGGGTCTGCGTGCCGTGGGCAGCGAGCTGCGCAAGGCCCACTGGGACCTGCAGCAGAAAGCCGGTGTCGAGCTGCTGCCGGTCGGCGACTTCGCCTGGTACGACCAGGTGCTGACCCACTCGCTGATGTTCGGTGTGATCCCGGAGCGTTTCCGTCCGCACGACGGCAAGATCTCCCTGCAAACCCTGTTCGGCATGGCCCGTGGCGTCAGCGACAGCTGCTGCGGCGGTGCCCATGCCCAGGAAATGACCAAGTGGTTTGACACCAACTACCACTACCTGGTGCCGGAGTTCAGCGCCGACCAGCAGTTCCAGCTTGGCTGGGACCAACTGTTTGAAGAGGTCGAAGAGGCACTGGCACTGGGTCACAACGTCAAGCCGGTGGTGATCGGTCCGCTGACTTACCTGTGGTTGGGCAAGGCCAAAGGTGGCGATTTCGACAAGCTCGATCTGCTAGATCGCCTGTTGCCGCTGTACGGTCAGATCTTCCAGCGCCTGGCGGCCCAAGGCGTCGAGTGGGTGCAGATCGACGAGCCGATCCTGGTCCTGGACCTGCCGCAGGAATGGAAAAACGCCTTTGAGCGGGCCTATAACCTGATCCAGCGCGATCCACTGAAAAAGCTGGTTGCCACCTACTTCGGCGGCCTGGAAGAGAACCTCGGCCTGGCGGCCAATCTGCCGGTCGACGGTCTGCACATCGACCTGGTTCGTGCCCCTGAGCAATACCCGACCATCCTCGATCGTCTGCCTGCTTACAAGGTACTGTCGCTGGGCCTGGTCAACGGCCGTAACGTCTGGGGTTGCGACCTGGAAAAAGCCCTGGCGGTCTTGCAACACGCCAATGAGCGCCTGGGCGATCGCCTGTGGGTCGCGCCTTCCTGTTCGTTGCTGCACAGTCCGGTCGACCTGGGCCGTGAAGACAAGCTGGACGCCGAACTGAAGAGCTGGCTGGCCTTTGCCGTGCAGAAGTGTGGAGAAGTGGCGATTCTGGCCCGTGCCATCAACGAACCCGAAGCGGCTCCAGTCCTGCAAGCACTGGCCAGGAGCCGTGCGGTTCAAGCCAGCCGTGCCGCCTCGCCGCGCATCCACAAGCCGGCTGTGCAGGCTCGCGTTGCCGCGATTACCGCCAAGGACAGTCAGCGTCACTCGGTGTTCGCTACCCGTATCGAGAAGCAGCGCGCCGGCCTGAATCTGCCGCTGTTCCCGACCACGACCATCGGTTCGTTCCCGCAAACGGCGGCCATCCGCCTGGCGCGTCAGTCGTTCAAGCAAGGCAAGTTGAGCGAAGCCGAATACACCGAAGCGATGCAGAGCGAGATTCGCCACGCTGTCGAGTTCCAGGAGCGCCTGGGCCTGGACGTGTTGGTGCACGGTGAAGCCGAGCGTAACGACATGGTCGAGTACTTCGCCGAGCAACTCGAGGGTTATGTCTTCAGCCGCTTTGGCTGGGTCCAGAGCTACGGTTCCCGTTGCGTGAAACCCGCGGTGATCTTCGGCGATCTGAGCCGTCCGAAAGCCATGACCGTGGAGTGGATCCGCTACGCCCAGGGCCTTACCGACAAGGTGATGAAGGGCATGCTGACCGGTCCCGTGACCATGCTGATGTGGTCCTTCCCCCGTGAGGACGTGTCCCGTGAAGTGCAGGCCCGTCAACTGGCCCTGGCCATTCGTGACGAAGTGGTGGACCTGGAAAGCGCTGGCATCAAGATCGTGCAGATCGACGAAGCGGCGTTCCGTGAAGGTCTGCCGCTGCGCCGGGCGCAATGGCAGCACTACCTGGACTGGGCCACCGAGGTCTTCCGTCTGTGCGCGTCCGGTGTGCGTGACAAAACCCAGATCCATACCCACATGTGCTACAGCGAGTTCAACGATGTGATCGAGTCCATTGCGGCCATGGATGCCGACGTCATCACTATTGAAACCTCGCGTTCGGACATGGAACTGTTGGAGGCGTTCGAAGCCTTCGCTTACCCGAATGAAATCGGGCCGGGCGTCTACGACATCCACTCGCCACGGGTTCCGGATGCTTCGGAAATGGCCAACCTGCTGCGCAAGGCCGCCCAGCGCATTCCCGCCGAGCGTCTGTGGGTCAACCCGGATTGCGGTCTGAAAACCCGCGGCTGGCCGGAAACCGAGGCTGCCCTGGTGCATATGGTCAGCGCCGCCCGCCAACTGCGTGCAGAACTGGGGTGATGCGCTAAGCCCTGCACCTGAAGTACCTGCCGGAGTCTGTCAGCGTGCTCCGGCTTTTTTATGGCTGCTGTCAGCCGGAGTGCGTACACTGCCGGGGTTCTATCGCTTTTTCACTAGAGCGTTTTACAACTCGTTCAGAAACAGGAAGCCGGTTGAAATCCGGCGCGGTCGCGCCACTGTATTCGGCTGTTTATCAGTCGTAAGCCAGACCCTGTTTCTCCAATCCGTAATCCGTACTGGGACGCGTCTTCCCTGGAGGTTCATATGGCTTATAACGCTGCTACGCAGACCGATGTTTCCCTGCCCACCATTCCGTTGGGCGAAATCCTTCCCTGGGCCATTTTTGGCGGCCTGCTGTTGATGCTGGCGATTTATTTCGTCGGTGCGGAGCAGGGCGCGACGGCTTTGTTCAAGGGTATGTATGTCCACGAATTCGTGCACGACGGACGCCACCTGCTTGGTTTCCCCTGCCACTGATTCAAGGAACATGACATGACCGGTCAATTATTGATTCGCGGCATGCTGGTGGGCTTGCTCGCCGGCATTCTTGCCTTTGGCTTTGCCAAAGTGTTTGGCGAGCCGCAAATCGACAAGGCGATTGCCTTCGAAGAGCACATGGCGCACATGCACGGTGATGCTCCGGAAGAAGAGGAGCTGGTGAGCCGCGAGGTGCAGAGCACGTTCGGTTTGTTCACCGGTGTGGTGGTGTACAGCGTTTCCCTGGGCGGGATCTTCGCCCTGGTGTTTGCCTATTCCCTCGGGCGTGTCGGCAAGATCGGGCCGCGTGGCCTGGCCGCGCTGCTGGCATTGGCGTCCTTCGTCACGTTGATTCTGGTACCCGGGCTGAAATACCCGTCCAATCCGCCGTCAATTGGCGATCCGGAAACCATCGCGCAGCGCACCAAGCTGTTCTTCCTGATGTTGCTGGTGTCGGTGATTGCGGCGGTGATTGCGATCAATGCCGCGCGTAAGCTGATCCCGGCCCTCGGCATCTGGAGCGGCTCGATCCTGGCGGTGGGGTTGTACATTCTGATCATGGCGGTTGCCGGTGCTCTGTTCCCGACCATCAATGAAGTGCCGCAGGCTTTCTCGGCGGTCCTGCTGTGGAAGTTCCGCGTGGCCTCCCTGGGCATCCAGCTGGTGCTCTGGACCACCGTAGGCCTGACGTTTGGCTGGTTGGCCGAGCGCAAGCTGAATCTGCCCGGGTTCTCCACCCGCGCTTGAAGTTGAAGAGCGGTGCCGTGCAAACGGCACTGCTTGAACCCTGTCATCCCTCTGTTCCGCCCCTTCCAGAGCCTTGCCAATCAATGCGCCAGCGGCTTTTGCTTGTTTGGCGCCAGTTGTGTCGAAAATGAAATAATTCGCAACAATTCGTTGACGTCATGATTTTGCCTGTCTAGCATCGCGACATTATTTTGATATCAAGCTCTGCTTCGAGGGATCGAACATGTCTCAACTCGTCTTCGGGACGAGGCTGTGTCTTGCGTTGTTGTGCATTTGTGCCCTGAATACCGCTCACGCTGCCCCCCTTACACCCGGTGATACGGACCTGATCCGTGATCGTCAGGACCGCCTGCTCGAAGAGCAGCGCCGCCGTCTCGAAGAGCTCAAGGACCTGCCCGGTAAAGCGGCGGCTCCGGTAGCACCAACGGCCCCGGCCGATACCCGCTGTTTCCCGATCAAGAGCGTTGACCTGCAAGGGGCGAATGCCCTGTCCGCGGGCGAGCGCGAACGCCTGCTCAAACCTTACATTGGCCAGTGCCTGGGCGTGCCGCAGCTCAATGAGTTGCTCAAGGTCATCACCGATCGCTATATCGAAAAAGGCCTGGTCACCAGCCGCGCCTACTTGCCGCAACAGGACCTGTCCACGGGCAACCTGAAAGTGCTGGTGGTCGAGGGCAAACTCGAAGGTTTGAAAGGCGCCGACGGTAGCGGCCTGTCCGACCGTGAACTGGCAATGAGTTTCCCGGGCAAGCAGGGCGAGTTGCTCAACCTGCGCGAGATCGAGCAGATGGTCGACCAACTGAACCGCCTGCCGTCGAACCAGGCGCAGATGGAACTGGCGCCGGGCAAGGAAGTCGGTGGTAGCGAGGTGCTGGTCAAGAACAACCCGCAGAAGCCTTGGCGCGCCGGGCTGTCGCGCAGCAACGACGGCCAGAGAAGTACCGGTGAGCAGCAGATGGGGGCGACCTTCGATTGGGACAGTCCGCTGGGACTGGCCGATCAGTTCTCCCTGCGCGGTGGTCATGACATCGTCAGTAACCAGGAAAAGAACTCGCGCAACGCCATGCTCTATTACAACCTGCCATTCGGCTGGTGGAACCTGAGCTACACCTACAGCGAAAGCGATTACCGCACCCAGCAACAGGCCAGCGGTTTCAACTTCGAGTCGACCGGTGATAGCCAGAACCACCAGGTGAAGCTGGAGCGGGTGATCTACCGCGATGCCCTGAGCAAGACCTCGCTCAATACCGGCGTGACCTACCTGCGCACCAACAACTATATCGAAAAGAGCAAGCTGGCCGACAGCAGCAACCGTATGAGCGAAGCGCAGTTCGGTATCACCCACGGTCGGCGGATCGGCAGTGCTTTCGTCAACCTGGATCTGGGGATGCAGGATGGCATCAGTGCTTTCGATGCCCAGGACAATGTGGCGAATTTCCGGCAGGGCCTGCCCGACGCCCGTTATCGCAAATACACCGCCACGCTCAGCTACCTACAACCGTTCAAGCTGTGGGGTGAGTCGTTCAGTTTCAGCAGCCTGATGACGGGCCAGCGCACCAATGATGTGCTGTTCAGCTCGCAACGCATGAGCCTGGGCGGGCAGTCCTCCATTCGTGGCTACAAGGATCAGACGCTGTCGGGCGACAGCGGCGGTTACTGGCGCAATGACCTGCGCTGGAGCCGGCCAGTGACCTGGGACTGGCTACAGCCCGTGCTTTCCGAATACGGCACCAGTATCGGTTACGACCAGGGCGTGATTCGTGATGGGCGCTACAGCGCCGAACAGCATGGGCGCATGACCAGCGACTCGATCGAGCTGTTTGCCCGGGGCAAGCACCTCGCCGCCACCGTGACCTTTGCCCATTCGTTGGAGCGACCGGGGCCGATTACCGAGCGTGAAACGCCGATCTATTTCCGTATGGACTTCTTCCTTTAATTCAACTTACCGCACTCGTTGCATTGAGAAATCGACATGGACGTTCGTCAGTTTGCCTTTCTGGCTAGGCAGCCTTCTGCTGCCCTGAAAAAACGTGAGCATTGCCTGGGGCTG
Organism: Pseudomonas sp. MWU12-2345; assembly: GCF_023242385.1. Classification (NCBI taxonomy): domain Bacteria; kingdom Pseudomonadati; phylum Pseudomonadota; class Gammaproteobacteria; order Pseudomonadales; family Pseudomonadaceae; genus Pseudomonas; species Pseudomonas sp. MWU12-2345. The sequence goes on from NZ_JALLJA010000009.1 coordinate 303,106, forward strand.
CCCAAGCGCGGCTTGGCATTTATTCTGGCGAACGCGATGTTCTGGCAGCCGTTGCTGGTTCAGGCGGACGGGATCGTGGTCAGTGCGCCGGGTACGACGCTGGGGCAGGCGGGCAATGGCGTACCGATCGTCAATATTGCCGCGCCGAATGCCCAGGGGCTGTCGCATAACCAGTTCACCGATTACAACGTCGGGGCCAACGGGGTCATCCTCAACAACGCCACGGGCCGGACCCAGTCGACGCAATTGGGCGGGATTATTCTGGGTAACCAGAACCTCAACGGCACGGCGGCCAATATCATTCTCAACGAGGTGAATGGCGCGAGCCCGAGCCAGTTGCGCGGTTATACCGAAGTGGCGGGGCAGTCGGCTCATGTGATCGTGGCCAACCCCTATGGCATCAGTTGCAACGGTTGCGGCTTTATCAATACCCCGCAAGCGACCTTGACCACGGGCAAGCCGGTGATCACCAACGGCCAGGTGACGGGGTATCAGGTTGATCGGGGCAGCGTGTCCATCGACGGTGCGGGCCTGAACGCCAGCAATATCGACCAGTTCGAAATCATCACCCGC